>CAJUKN010000012.1 GCA_910587485.1 uncultured Lachnospira sp. | reverse complement strand
GAACAGTATCTTACGGTAAAGCGGAGCGTCCGCTATGACGGCGCAAAGCACAAAACGATTATCGGACCGACTAAACGTAAGAAAGTGCGGACGGTAGATTTTGGGGACACACTTACCGCCATACTGAGAAAAGCAAGGAAAGAACAGCTTAAAAATCTGATGCAGTACGGGGAACTGTACCACCGCAACTACTACAAGGAAGTGCAGGATAAAAACAGGGTTTACTATGAGTATTACAACTTGGAAAACACGCAGGATATTCCGGCGGATTACAACGAAATCTCATTTGTATGTTTAAGACCGGACGGCTGCCTTGAAACGCCGAGTACATTGAGTATCGTCTGCCGGACACTGGCAAAGAAACTGGACGGGTTTGAGGGCTTTCACTTCCACCAGCTCCGCCATACTTATACAAGCAATCTGCTGTCAAACGGCGCAGCGCCGAAGGACGTGCAGGAACTCTTGGGACACTCTGACGTAAGTACCACAATGAATGTGTATGCCCATGCCACAAGGGAAGCAAAGCGGACTTCCGCAAGGCTCTTAGATAAAGTGGCAGGCAACGATTAAGTACATTTCACAAAAACTTTCCCTTGTAAAATACCCATAAGGGCAAAAACAAGGGAAAATACATATCAATTCACTATATAAGGCTCTAAAAGCCTTGAAAAATAAGGAAAGTTCAAGAAATTCATCTGCAAATTCCGATTTGTCGCTCGGATTATATCACAGCCAATGTTTCAGTTCAACCTGCTATAGGTGAAATCACCAGTGCCCAGCTCCATCAACACGAAAGGTAAAAGGGCGTGAAAAATCCATTGTAGGAAATGGAACGTATCATTGTAGTGATATTATCTTGAATTTTAAAACTGTTATTGACTTGCTCATCAAATAAATCAAGAATTGTTTGTTCATTTTCTTTCATATATCAGCTCGTTAATTTTGTATAGCAAATACTCTAATATTGTATCTTTTTATGAGCGTAAACCTCTTTTCACTAATCATATTTTTTGCTATATTTTGCAACCACTTTTCGTGTGAATGAAAAATATAATTTATCTGTGGCGCAAGCCGCAAAATTTTCTGTTTCAATGGGTCATTCTGTATGTATAACGGTTATTCCATTTTTATATGACTACGATTCTACAAACTGAAAGTTATGGTACAAAATCACATTGGCAATATTAACCAAATTCTGGATGAACGGATAAACGTTTCAATCCCGGCTTACTCCGCCAATATGCTCGTTGCACAGCAATCTTGTCCACAATATACGCATAAAGTTTTTGAGGCTCCTCCAAAAGAAACAGAATTTGCATCAACATTTTTTCTGCCCCATCTATCGGAATATTATCCAGTGTCCGACGGACTTTTGACTCAAGTTCAAGACACAAAGCAATGTCCCCTGCCAGCGCGGCAGTCATAAACTGATTCCACGCTGACCAGAAAGGGGCAATTCCACTGTTTATAAGTGGTATTGTCTTCCCTGAAATTCCAAAACTGTGAAAAACTAGCCATTATCATCTACCCATATCCGCGAAGAACCTTTCTGGAACATCCCCTTGGGCTTCAGCACTGCCCGAACCGTCTGCTTGATGATGGTATTGTGATTTTCTTCCATACACTTTTTCTTTCCATCTCAAAATCATATCAAAGTGTGTTTTCCTAATAGGAGTTCATCATAAGATTTTCATTTATTTGTGATATGGTTCTTTTTGTATAATTTTATATGCACGATAAATTTGTTCCAATAAAATCACCCTCATTAATTGATGTGGAAAGGTCATTTTAGAAAAACTCAGGCAAAAATTTGCTCTCTCAATAACGATTTGTGCCAATCCTAAAGAACCACCTATCACAAATGCAATATTGCTTTTTCCTTCAATTCCTAATTGATTGATTCGATTTGACAATTCAATAGAATCAAGCTGTTTTCCTTCAATGCACAAAGCAATCACATATTCATTAGGCTCAATCAATGACAGTATTCGTTGTCCCTCTTTTGACTTAATTCCATCATTTGTCGCAGCACTTGCATTGTCTGGTGTCTTTTCATCTATAACTTCAGCAATTTTAAGTTTACAGTATCTTGAAAGTCTTTTTACATACTCTTCAATAGCTTGATTATAAAATTTTTCTTTAATTTTTCCAACACATACAATTTTAATATTCATACTTCTTTTTACTGTTATACCTCTTTGACTTTTTAGTAACACCTGCAATTCATATAAAATAAAAAAATCTAACCATTTACAACAAGGTATTGTCCATCTTCAACTTTAAATACTTCTAATTCTTCTTCAAGCTCTTCATCTGTAAGTGTTTCTACGTCCATTCCTTCCTCTTTTAGATATTGTCTTACTTCTTCTATTGTATCAAACACTTGTGCATAACATTCCTCTAAAAATTCTTTTGCTTCCTCAACTGTATAAGCTACAGGCTCATCAAACAATTTGCTCTGTTGAGTTAAAAATGCTTTGGCACATTGATTTGTATATTTTTCCATAATATTCTCCATTAATTACTACAATATTTTCTATTATGAAACTAATTTCTTTATAAAGACTTTTTTTTATATAGAATTAATTTTTTATAAATAATGATTTTTTATAAAAACTTCCTTTTTATCATCTCTTCCACATGACTGCATATATATTTTCCATGTTCTTTTACTTTATCGTCTGCTTGTTCCATCACATATGAATAATATACCTTATCAAGCATTGGGATATCATTATAATTATCCCCAAACGCAATACAATCTTTGGGTGATATATTAAAGTAATGTTGTAAACTTTCTATCCCTGTGCCTTTGCTGACACCTTTTGCCATAAAATCTAAATACAATGCACCTGAAACAGTAGCAGCACATTTATCACCCCATTGTTTTATCAAATAATCTTTTGAATGTTCAATTCCACTTAAATCACATACAGAAACTTTTACAATTTCTTCTGGAATGTCACGAAAATTGTCTACAATCGTTGTTTTATAATTGACAATCTTTGTCATTCGGTTAAGATATGTTTCTGTTTTTGGCTTAATATATGCACTATTTTCACCAGAAACGAGCAATTCACAGTTTGGTATTTGATATACATCTCCAATAATATCCATAACAAGGTTATAATCCATAATGGTTTTGCTTATTGTTATTCCCTTATATTTTACTAAACCACCATTTTCAGATATATATGCAATATCTTCACAAACAGGCTCAAACAGCCTGTACAAACTTACAATATGTCTTCCACTTGCCGCTGCAAAAATATATCCTTTTTTAGTTAGTTCTTTAATCGTGGCAAACATGGACTTATCAACACGCTGCGCCCCATTTAGAAGCAGCGTTCCATCAAGGTCACTTGCAATTAATTTCATCATAAAAATTCTTTTATCTCCTGATATAATCTGGCAGCAGGAAGTCCTACAACATTATTGTAATCTCCTACAATCCCTTTAACATATGCTGCAAACGCTCCCTGAATACCATAGCCGCCTGCTTTATCCATACAATCACCTGTTGCAACATACCTTTCAATCTCATTATCTGACATATCATAACAAATGACATTGGTCTTCTCATAAAAGGATTGATAGATACCATTTCCAATAAAAGTCACTCCTGTATATACACTGTGTTCACAACCGCTAATACTTTTTATCATTGCTTTAGCTTCTTCCTTAGATTGTGGTTTCCCAAGCACACTTTTATTGTGATAGACAATCGTATCTGCACCAATGACAATACTATTTTGTTTTTCATCTTCACTAAGGCTGTTATACACAGCCTTAGCTTTCAATGAAGAAAGTTCCATAACAATATCTTCTGGTGCTTCTTTTGTCGTAATCTCATCAGCATTACTCGTAATAACTGTAAATGAAATGCCAATTTGTTCTAACAGTTTTCTTCTTCTTGGCGAACCTGATGCAAGAATAATATTTTTCATGTAAATCCTCACTTCTGCACTATTTTCTGTACATAATTTTTGCAGCAAATAGTATACAAATAATATAAAGTCAAGTGGATATTGGCAATCTGCTTTGCTCCTTGCTCATAACCTCATTACCACTTTATAGCATTTTTTAAACAGGCAAGTCTAATTCTTCTTTGATGAGGTTAAATAATTATCTAATTTTTATTCCCTTCAAGACTACGATTCATAGCAGATTCTAAGGCATCAATAGAAGCTCTGATAATATCATGGTCTATACCAATACCAAAATAATTTTTATTGTCACTGCCTGTTATACCCACATAAGCAATCGCACTGGATTCTGAGCCTTTATTATTTAGTGTATGTTCCTCATAGCAGCATATATTGCATGGTGCATTAAAATATTGTGCCAATGCGTTGCTCACTGCATTAAGACGTCCATTGCCGCCTGCCTCTATATTGGTTCGCTCGCCATCTTTTTCTATTGTAACAGTAGTTTGTATTCCATTAATCTGCTTAAAATGAACTTCTACAATCTTAAATTCTGGCGTATATTTTTTATATCGGCTTTCAAATATAGCAAGTACTTCATCTGGAGAAAGTTCTTTATGCTTGACATCAGAGACATCTTTTACCGCATATCCTAAATCTTCTCTCATCTTTTTAGGAATAATCATTCCATAATTATGCTCTAAAACATAGGCAACGCCGCCCTTGCCTGACAGACTGTTAATTCGGATAACATCTGAATCATATGTGCGTCCAACATCTTCTGGATTAATTGGAAGATATGGTACTGTCCAATGGTCTTGGTCATGTTCCACTCGATAGTGCATTCCCTTTGATATCGCATCTTGATGTGAGCCAGAAAATGCTGCAAACACCAGTTTTCCACAATATGGATGCCTGTCGCCAATCGTCATTTGTGTTAATCGCTCGTAGGTTTCTGCCAATTTTGGCATATCCGAAAAATCTAATTTTGGGTCAACTCCATGCGAGTACATATTCATGCCAAGTGCTATAATATCAACATTACCTGTTCTTTCACCATTGCCAAACAATGTCCCCTCAATACGGTCTGCCCCTGCTAAAATGCCAAGTTCTGCATCGGCAACACCTGTACTTCTGTCATTATGTGGGTGAAGTGATAATATAACATTTTCACGACTGTGCATATTTTTACTCATATACTCAATTTGACTTGCAAAAATATGAGGAAGTGACATTTCTACTGTAGCTGGAAGATTAATAATACATTTCTTTTCACTTGTTGGCTCCCAGATATCAATAACTGCATTACATACTTCCAATGCGTACTCTACTTCTGTGCCTGTAAAACTTTCTGGACTGTATTCAAACGCAAAATTACCGCCATCTTTTTGAGCTAATTCTTTTAACATAATGGCTCCATCAACTGCAAGCTGTTTAATTTCATCTTTAGACATGGCAAACACTTGCTCTCTTTGTGCTAATGACGTTGAATTATACAGATGAACAATAACTTTTGGTGCACCCTTTACAGCCTCAAATGTCCTTTTAATAATATGTTCTCTTGCCTGTGTAAGCACTTGAATGGTCACATCATCAGGAATCATATTTTTTTCAATTAAGGTTCTTAAAAATGTGTATTCGGTTTCAGAGGCAGCAGGAAATCCTACTTCAATTTCCTTAAATCCCACTTCAATAAGCATATTAAAAAATTCCAATTTTTCCTCAAGGCTCATTGGCTCTATAAGAGCCTGATTGCCATCTCTTAAATCTACTGAACACCAAATAGGCGCTTTATCAATATACTCTTTTTTTACCCAGTCATAACTTGGAACTGGTGGCATAAAATAGCCTCTCTTGTACTGTCTGTAATCAAACATCTTTTTTACCTCCAAAAAATAAAATTGAAATTTGCCTGTCAGAGATTCATGCAAACATATCATTTGACTTATTGCTTGTCAAAAGTAATATCCCATAAGAATAAAATTCCTATGATACAAAAAAGTCTTCCGCCCCTGACATGCGTATGTCAAGAGACGAAAGACGAAAAGTCTCACGCGGTACCACTCTTATTCACGATAATTTAATCGCGCCCTCACTGAATACGGACAATACTGTCTTAGGCAATTTTGTCTTAAGACTACCTGTCTTATATTCTGTCCATGATAACGGTTGGCATCCGTCTATGCCTAATCTTAATGTATAAATAGCATACAATTAATTTCAGATAGCAGCTCCAAGACGAGTTCAATGTCTTCCTTCTATTGTCTCGCACCACCCGACAACTCTCTGAAACCAGTCAACATCTACTATTTCTCTTCATAGCCTTTTTTATATTACTTTTCTTACTATACAAAAAAATAGTTCTATTGTCAAGATATCTTTTTGTACTTTTTTTCAATAACTTTTTTCATATTATCTATTTTGTAACATTTCATTACACCATTTGCAACGATTCCTACATTATTTTTTCATTATTTCACAGCAAACCTTGCTTATATAAACGAACCATACCGAACGGTTCCTTATTTTATTACAACTGCCTGATTTCCTATCTGATTAAAGCGATAGTTAAACAGTGCCATATCATATGTAACATTTCCTTTCATTGGGTCCATAATATGAACAACAGAGTGTTCATAATCATATCCTGTAAGCAAAAGACAATGTTCATTTGCTGGAAAACGTATTTCTTCACCATCAATATTCCATACCGCACTAGTGTAAGTATCTAACATATCAATTGTTGCCCATATAATAACTGGATACCCCAAATCAATCTGTTTAAATAAAGATTGTAAATCATTATTACTATAATCATATGCCATATGTTCTGCATTGATATCATTTAAAAATTTATTCGCACAATTTATAATTACAGGAGCAAAACAACCATATGCCCCATTATCATCTGGTGTTCCTATAAATGCCTTATAGGGATTTGTTTCACCTATTGCACCCATATCTAAATAGTTATTTGTCATTGTTATTTTATCAATATCATAATCAAGATAATTTAAAGAGGCTGTAAGCGATGTAACTTCACAGCCAGATGGCAATTCTGGACTTTGCAACAATTCTGTTACATTTAATTTCTTTTTTATACTTCCAGACTCCCATAAAATTGAATATTCTTTTAAAATCTCTGGCGTTACTGTATACTTACTTAGCCAACTTCCCTCAATAACTTCCTCTTCCCCATCACTACTATTATCATTAATAACCATATTATTGGGTGTATCACTAAACTCTTTCATATCCTCAAGACGTGTTTCTTCAATATAAGCTTCTGTGTTATTACCATTTTTTGTATCTACACTTATATCAATCTCATCTTCATTATTCATATCAAGATGTTCTCTACCCTTATCTTGACTATCATCGGATATCATATTATTTTCTGTTTCTTTTTGCACTTTTTCACTAAATATACTACCTTCAACATTTTTTTGATATAAAAAAAATAGAATGATTGTTCCTATAATTAATATAAAAATGGTTAATATCGCAATTTCTTTTTTTAATTTTTTTAAGCTTTCCATAGTACCTCTTTTCTGTGTTAATACGAAAGTATCAATCACATTTTTTATCATTCTATATCCTTCCAAAATTTAGCAAGAAGCATATATTATTGTATACGTATTAACCTTCAAAAAGTTTTATTTAAAAGCATTATTTATATAATTTTTTATCAAATCTGTTTCTTCTTCTGTTATCTTTTCTTCTGAATATCGCGCTTTTTCGTAGATTTGTGTTATTGCTGCCGCTTTAATTTCATCTTCTGTTATATTATCTTTTGTCAACTTAGAAGGCAAACTTGAACAATCAGGGACATCCCCTTTTGTGCCTTTTAAAATCGCCATTTTATATATTTTTCGTACCGATTTCACGGATTTGGATTCTTTGTAATGATTTTTTGTGTAAGCCTTTTTTACATATTCTTTTTCTTCTTTTGGCTTAACAAATTCAACGATATCAAAACCTTGTTTTTTTGTCCGATTAAAATTTTTTATATAATGAACCAATATATAAATGATTCCTGCAAATATTGCTAATATCAAAAGAAATCCTACGGCTTCTGCTATTGCTTCTAGTATTGGTGAGTCTGTATATTCCAACTCTGTATCATCAATATAGTCTTGTGGGTCTTTATTTTCTTTTATTGGCTCCTTTACTTCACTGTCACCACCACTAAGACCTAAAAGAAATAAAAAAGCGCTAATAAGCAGTCTTATTATTTGATATGCTCCAGACTGTACCAAAGAAAACATATTGCCATATTTACCATTGTAAAAAGCCAACATACTAAGCATAATTAATACAATAGAAATAATATTCACATATTTATTCACATATTTTAATTGTCCAGCAGGAAAATCTGCTTTATCTTTATTCAGTTGAAATATTCGATACATATAATTGGCATTATTATGAATCAATGCCAGCAACACAAATACAATACTTAAAAGGGCTTCTACCATCATCAACACTTCCATATTTTGAATGGAGCCAACTATATAACCTATTATTATGATAGCGACAGCATAGATAGGAACAGCCTCACTGATAAGCATTGACTTTAATGCTTTTTCTTTCGCTTGTGAAGCTGTATAACCATCTCTAATAGGCATCTCTTGGTCTGTGATAAGGCTTATTTTATGATTTTTCAACTTTATTGAATACAAACTTATAACCAATGCCATAATCATATTGCTTAATATCATTTCATCACTTATTGAAAAAATATATGCTATAATAAATATAAATATATTAGAAAAAATAAACAGTTGAATTTTTTGCACCCATTTTCTTGCGGCAAACGCCAATATTGTAACTGCCGGAACCCACAAACCATAGAGTATAGCAGTATTATCCATCTTAAATAACCCAAAGTAGAATGTATAAATTGCTGCCAGAAATACAATGCACTGTTCAAGCATTTCAATAAAAGACAACCATGCTCTTGATTTATCCTTCTGCACCATATGCCACCTCCCACATAATACATTCTGCCTCTGTGTATGATAATTTTGCTTCCATTCCTTTAAAATATGGCAATATCCACATTGATAACGTGTTTCTTCCTGACAGCTTATCAAAACATTGTTGAAGATTTTGTCTGCTGTTTTGTGAAATCATAATATATAATGTGCTTTCAATATCGCTGCCAAGAAAAATAGATCTTGTAAAATGGTTGCTGTAATCGTCAAGAAGCGTACAAAAATCCGTTATTTCACTATCCAGACTAATTCTTGCTAACGCTGTATTAATTACATTCAAATGAGCAAATCCTACACTAGGTTCTACTTTTGTAATCTCTTTATCACCATATCCTCTGGCATTACACAACATGGATACATGAATACCTTGTTCTAATAACATTTGTGCCAAACCAGCAGCTATAGAAATAGACTGCTCACTTATCCCATCATATCTCAACATTCCTTCAGACTCAAGATTCAATAAAATACAGACGGACTGACTTGTTGTTTCGTTATACTGATTCACCATCAGTTGTCCTGTTTTTGCCGATGCTTTCCAATTAATTAAATTCATAGGGTCGAATGTGTCATATTCACGTATCTGTCTAAAAGCAAATGGGTCTGGATTGAATTGTCTATTTCGTTCAACACTCCCCATTACTTTAGCATATAACACTTCAATTTCCTTGACATCAGAAGCATTTGGATATACTGTAACTTCTGTATATTGTTCAACTCCCATTACACATACATCATTCATAAATAATCCATTAGAAACCAGTTCTAATTTATCAATAATATATACGCCTCTTTTACTGCACTTTATGGGTATGCTTCTAGTTACTTTTTGATACATCATCAACGAAAAAATATCATTGCGATACGATTTGTCGGTAATACACCAATTATCACTGCCATCTGAAAAATAAATGCTTTTATCTACTGCAAATTTTAAATTGATATATGCAAGTGGCAATTTTTTTCTATTGGTTACAATCTCCACTAACTCTAATGTTTCGCCCTGTACAACATGGTCTACAGAAAACTTGACATTGGCAGTAAGATTTTTATTCCATCTTTTTGCATATAAAATTCGCAGTAACATATACATAGCATAAGCACCAATAAACATTACTATTATTATCATTTCACCCAATCCTCTGTTGGCACCGCAACCGTGTCAAGAATATTCTTAATAATGGTCTGTCTGTTATCCTGTCTTGTCATTCCATGCTTTAAGACCAGTCTATGAGCAAATACATTGACTGCTAGTTTTTTAACATCTTCTGGCGTTACATATTGACGACCTTTAATATAAGCATATGCCCTTACTGCATTTACCATATTTAATGTACCTCTTGGACTAACCCCAATCGCTATATTTTCATGTTCTCTAGTTTTAACAACAATATCAATAATATAATTCATAATGGATTCATGCACAAAAACATTCTTTGCCTCTGCACACATATCTTGTATATCTTGTCCACCACACACATTTTTTAAAGTATCAAATGGATTGGAGCCTTTAAATCGATTTAATATTGCTAATTCCTCCTGTTTATCAGGATACCCCATTGATATTTTCAATAAAAACCGGTCAAGTTGTGCTTCTGGCAGCTGATATGTTCCCGCCGTTTCAATTGGATTTTGTGTTGCTATTACAATAAATGGCATATTCAATGGATAACTTTCTCCATCAACTGTCACTTGCCGCTCTTCCATACACTCTAACAATGCAGACTGTGTTCTTGGTGTTGCTCTATTAATCTCATCAGCAAGAATAATATTAGAAAATATAGGACCTTTTCTAAATGTAAAATCTCCTGTCTTTTGATTGTAATAATTAATTCCTGTAATATCCGATGGGAGCAAATCTGGTGTAAATTGTATTCTGCTAAATGCCGCATCAATTGATTTTGCAAATGATTTTGCTATCATTGTTTTTCCTGTTCCCGGTACATCTTCAAGCAAGACATGTCCTCCCGCTATCAACGCAGTAAGTATCATATCGCTTACATCTAATTTACCAACAATAACATTTTTAATATTATCACTTATCAGCGTTGCTTTTTTTTGTATCATTTCTTTATCTGCCATACTTCTTTAATCCTTTCATTGCTTACTAATCCTCTTTCGGCACATCAATATTGACATCAATTCCTCTTGGTGCAACTGGTGTTGAAAATACAATTTGTGTACTGGTTCTGCCAAATTTTTGGAGTTTTCCAATAAATAAATCAAGTTCCAATGTGCTTGGAAATACAACTTTTAATAACATTGAATATGTCCCTGTAACACAATTACACTCCACGACATTCGGACAGGAGGTAATAAAAGGATAAAATTCTGGTTTTTGAACAGGTGCTACTTCCAAATTGATAAAAGCTGTAATATGATATCCTAATTTTAATTGATTTACTTTTACTTCATATCCTTGTATAATCTGTTCTTTTTCTAACCTTTCTATTCTTGCCGACACTGCTGGAGAAGAAAGAAAAACATTTTCTGCCAATGCCTTTAAAGGCATTCTAGCATTTTCTTGCAATAATGTAATTAATTTCTTATCAATTTTATCCATATTTTCCTCATTTCTGTACAAAGAACTAAAAATTCTTAATCATAATTAATTTATTTATTGTAACATAAATTTCTTCTTTTGACTACTTTAACATATTGTTCCATGTTTACAAAATGTTGTTACTTTAATTTCAATTTTATACAAAGATTTATGAATAAACTTATTGTAATATTACAATTTTTCATATAAACTTAAAGTAAATTTAACATATATGGAGGTTTATTTAATGAATAATAATGAATATGATACAGTCATTCTCTTTTTAGATGACGGACCGTGTGAATGTGCTATTGTAAGAATCTTTCCTGCTGGTGATAATGATTATGTTGCCCTTCTTCCGCTTGAAGGCGAAGCCGCAGAAAATGATGAGGTATATTTATATCGTTATATAGAAACAGACCCCGAACCTACCCTTGAACCTATTGATTCTGACGAAGAATATGAACTTGTTACAGAAGCCTTTGAAGAAGAACTTGATGCAATGGAATATGAAGAATTATATGGTGAAGACGACGACTATGATTCTGATAATTAATGTCTTATTCCTACAACGAATTGTTCAATTCTCCTATAAATTTTGACGGTTGCAAGGTTCGGTCATATCTTTTTTTTAGATAACTGATAAAAAGTCTTTGCTTTGCCCTTGTAACCGCTACATAAAATAATCTTCTTTCTTCCTCAAGTCCTTCTTTTGTATCCGCTTTATTATAAGGTATCATTCCCTCATTGACATCAATTAATAATACATTATCAAATTCTAGTCCTTTGCAACTGTGCATAGTACATACTTGAACATGATACAATGTCTTATGACACATTGTATCATATAATGTCTTTTTTTCATTTCTTTTATTTTTTGAAATACATTGCATCCATTCATCATATGAAGAAATTTCTTTAGCACACTCTTGTATATAGTCTAAAATATTAATAAAAGGCTTACTGTCAATGCAGCGTTCCTTGCAATAATTTTTAATGTATTCTTCATAATTAATTCCTTTTCGGATATAGTTGATTTTTGCATATGTCGTCATATTTCGTATAAATTCTATATGTTCTTCTAATTGACATAGTTCTTTTAATTTATCATCATGTCTTTTTTGCTTCATATCTATTTTTACGCTTTCAAGATGAACAATATCCTTTGTAAAGTAATCACGACTAATATATCGACAAGGTTTATTTATAATTCTTAAATAATCAGAACGCTCCCTGCTGCCACTGGCAATTTTAATATAGGCAGCTATATCTAGTGTAATCCAGTGCCTTGACAAATCATCTTGACGAACTGATGATTTGGCTTCAATGCCTTGTTGTTCAAGCATTTTTATAACATGAGTTGCACAACTATTTGTTCTAGTAAGTATTACAAGTTCTTTCCATTGATGAATAAGGTTAATAATATATTGATTTTGCTCTGCTATATTTTCAAATTGTCTAATATCTACTTTATCACCATATGAATGAAACGCCTGTAAATTTTTATAAAAACGGTCTTGATTATAATTAATTAAATGGGTTGCCATCTCTACAATATATCTATTAGAGCGATAATTTATATTTAACTTATATATAGAAGCTTCTGGATATACTTTTATAAAATCTTTCATAACACTTGGTGCTGCACCTCGAAATCCATAAATACTCTGGTCGTCATCTCCAACAATAAATATATTTTTATGAATTTTACATAATAAACAAATAATCTGTAATTGCACAGGTGCGGCATCTTGAAATTCATCTACCAAAATATACTCATATTTATTTTGCCAATCGCTTAAAATATCTTTTCTATTTTCAAGAATCTCTAATGTTATTATCATCATATCTTCAAAATCAATTTTATGTTCTTGCCTCAACATATCTTGATACTCTTTATAAAGACGACGAAATAGATTTTGATCACAACTGAACGAAATATATGTTTGAATATCTATTTTTTGAGATTTTGCTTTTGATATTTCGGATAAAATATCTGTTGCAAGGCTATTTTCATCTTGAACAGACACCATATGAAAAGACAACTGATTTTTAATAAATTGCCACTGTTCTTTTTCTTTTATAATATCATTTGAACAATAATGAAAAACATCTTTTAAAATCATAAAAAAAATTGCATGAAATGTGCCAAAAACTACTTCGCTCCAACTTTTATTGCAAAGCTTTAAAAACCGTTCTTTCATCTGCTTTGCTGCCATCTTTGTAAATGTGATAACAAGAATTTTCTTTTCATCAATATGATTTTCTTTGATAAGATTCCATATTCTATGTGTGATTACGGTTGTTTTACCGCTTCCTGGTCCTGCTAAAATCATTGCGGGACCACTGACATGTCTAGCGGCTTTATCTTGTACTTGGTCTAATGTCATATTATAATTTCCCCTTTTTATATATTAAAAGTATATTATATATATATAATTTTGTCAATATTTAAAATTTTCATTATTTATAATAAGTATATATATTTTTCTATAAATGTTTAAATTATTTAAAAAGTAAGACATATTATGCCATTTAAACCTTAATTTTTATCAATCCAACAAACCTTTATAACTGCTTTTGGGATCTTCTTGCTACGAAAGATAAAAAATTAAAAAAATTATTTTCTCTATGAAATCTTCAAATTTTACTGATATCCTGTTCGTACAATCTTAAGAAAGGATATTGATAATTATGGACACGATTTTAAAAACAAACAAACTTTGCAAGTCTATTAAAGGACAACTGATAGTAAACAACATATCATTGAACATTAAAAGAAATTCTATTTATGGACTATTAGGAGCCAATGGAGCTGGAAAATCTACCATTTTAAAAATGATTACTGGTATCTATCACCCCACTTCTGGCAACATAGAGTTTAATGATCACATATGGAACAGAAATGATTTAAATAGCATAGGCGCTCTAATTGAAACACCACCACTTTATGAAAACCTGAGTGCATATGAAAACCTAAAAACTCGGACGTTAGCACTTGGTTTGCCCGAAAAGCGCATAAAAGATGTCTTGGAGATTGTAAGGCTTCATAATACGGGCAAGAAAAAAACAGGACATTTCTCATTAGGAATGAAGCAGCGCCTTGGAATTGCCCTTGCACTATTGGCGCAGCCAGAATTACTAATCCTTGATGAGCCAACTAATGGTTTAGATCCTGTTGGTATAAGCGAACTTCGTGAGCTAATCTGCTCTTTTCCGACACAAGGTATTACAGTGATTTTATCAAGTCATATACTTTCCGAAGTCGAACAAATAGCTGACCATATTGGAATTATTGCAAATGGAAAACTGGAATATGAAAACGAAATTCATAAAGGTGTAGATTTAGAAAACATATTTATGAAAGTAGCAAAAATAAATACAGGGAGGTCTTAAATGATGTTTGGAATAGTTCAATCCGAAATTTTAAAGGTTAAGCATACTTTTTCTATGAAGCTGATTTTTATTGCGCCATTTGCCACACTATTGTTAGGATACTTTTTGAGTGGAAGTTCTGTTCAATATGCAGCATGTAATTGGTGGTATACAATAATTTTTCCTATGACCATTTCCATATGGTGTGCAGACATTATTAAGAAAGAAAAGAATACCAAGTTTCAAAACATTTTATGTTTATCAACGCATTTATGGAAAATATGGATAGGTAAAAATTTGGCTGTTATCATATTTCTATTTGTTACAAACTTTTTCATGTGGATAGGCTGCACTGTATTTGGTTATTTTACAACAATGAATATTACGCCGCTAAACGGTATAGCAGGGTTCATGCTTCTTTTTCTGACTTGTATTTGGCAAGTTCCATTTATCATATTTATTTCTGATAAAATAGGTTATTTATCTGCAATATTGCTGTCACTTGCCGGAAATATACTTTTATTTAGCATTGGATGTAGGGAAAATGTGTTTTTTATCAATCCATATGCTATTCCTGCTCGTATAGTGTGTCCGTTTTTTGGTATCTATCCTAATGGATTGCTGCTTGAAAATGACAGTCCCTTATGGAATACAGATTGTATTCTTCCCGCTGTTATTATTAGCTTAATCTTAGCAATACTTATTTTAGTTATCAGCACAATACTATTTTCTAAAAGGAGTAATTATCATGAGTGAACAATTTCGATATATAAAAAGTGATTTTTATAAACTAAGGCACTCATCATTTATTATGCTTCATTTGGGGTTTTCTATATGTGGTGTCGGAATTATGATAATTTATACTTTGTTTTCTAAAAGTAATGAAATAAACAAATTGGCAGCATTCTTTCAGATATTAGCAATCGCATTTCCATTTGCCATAGGGATTGTATGTCAGGTTGTTGCAGAGCAGGAAGCAAAGGCGGGAAATTTTCAGAATATATTGACACTTCCGCACAAGACAAAAAGCATTATATCAAAACTGTCCATTTTGCTGCTCTTTGGTTTGTTGTCTGCAATTTTAAGTACAGCTTTATTTGGGGTATTTTTTTCATTGACAGGTTCAACACTTGCTCTTTCCTTTGAAATCATTATATTGATACCAACTGTAATATGGGGGAGCAACATATTAATTTATATTTTCCAATATATGATAGCTTTGCGTTTCGGTGGAAATTTTTGTATAGCTGTTGGAGTAGTGGGCAGTCTGTTATCTGTGCTTCTTCAAACAGGATTAGGAACAGGCATATGGTTTATTATCCCCTATGGTCTTGGGATTCGATTTTCGGAATTTGCGTTAAAAAGAGTTTTAAGTTTAGCAGTTGATATAGACTTGGAAATAAAAATAGGTGTTATGTTTTGCATTATAGCAACAAGTGTTATAATGGGAGTAATAATTTTTTGGTTTTCAAGATATGATGGAAACCGTATATCGGATTAAATCGGTATCTATGTTTTTTGGAAATATGATGGAGAGGTGATATAATGGCGCATATATTAGCGATAGATGATGATGTTGCAATGTTGCAGTTAATAAAGCGGGTTCTTGAAAAAGATTCACATTTAGTTACGATTCACTCAAATACACAAACCATGCTTAACATGAATTTTTCTAGATATGATTTAATTTTGCTTGATATTATGATGCCGGGACTGAACGGTTATGAAGTATGCAGTCAAATTCGTAACAGAGTGGATTGTCCTATTATATTTTTAACTGCCAAAACACAAGAAACTGACATTATACGTGGGTTGGGATTAGGCGCAGATGACTATATTACGAAACCTTTTGGAACAGGTGAACTTCGTGCGCGAGTAACTGCACATTTACGCAGAGATTTACGAGAAAGAAAAAATTCTTTTTCCATTTCTGGTGTAATTTTTAATCTAAATGCAAAAGAAGCTGAGGTACAGACGGGGAAAATTCCTTTTACCAAAAGCGAATATGAAATATGTGAATACCTTGCTCTACATCATGGGCAGACATTCACAAGAGAACAGATTTATGAAGCTGTTTTTGGTTTTAACGGTGAAAGTGACAGTTCTGTTATTTCAACGCATATTAAAAATATACGAAATAAATTATCAGAATTTAACATAACGTCAATTCAAACAATTTGGGGGGTTGGATATAAATGGGTATGAAAAAATTTCGCTCCGTTTTTATGCGCTATATTCTTATTCTTGTGTTCAGCTTATTATGTACTATTTTGGTTAATTTTGGATTTTACCTAATAGGGGTAGAAAATGAAATTATTTATCCCTTGAACAGGGTTAGTACAGAAATTGAAAATGCAAAAGAACATTTAAAAACAGTGCATACAATTACCAATAAAGATATACCACTTCTTTGTGAGTATGCCTTATTTACAAACACAGGCGAATATATAAGTGGTTCTCTTAGTCCTGAAACGGCAAGAGGAGTGTGGATAAGCTGCATTGAAAACAACATAACAAGCGCAAGCCCATATCTTTATACTGCAGTACAAAGGGATAATGAAGTGTTGATTTTGCAGTATCGAATGACAGCACAATTTTCTAATGCACTACTCCGCAAATTATTTCCGGTTGCTGATTGGGTTTTGGTTGGAATAATTTTAATTGAAATATTAATATTGATGTTCACCATTTCTTATTGGTTTGGGAAATATGTTGAAAAGAAGATAGATAAATTATTGATTGCTACACAAAAAATTGAACAGCAAGACTTAGATTTTACCATGGGGAGTAGTGACATATTTGAAATTAACAAGGTGCTTAATGGGCTTGAACATATGAAACAAGCATTGAAACAATCACTTACCGAACAATGGAAAATGGAGAAAATGCGGCAAGACCAAGTGGCAGCGTTAGCTCATGACCTAAAAACGCCATTGACGATTGTAAGAGGTAATGTAGAATTACTTTATGATACAATGCTTACTGATGAGCAAAGAGAGTGTGCCGATTACATTAAAAACAGCTCTATTCAAATGCAGAATTATATTCAAACGCTTATTGACATTACTAAATCAATAGATAGTTTTTGTCCACATATGCAAGAATTTTGTATGTCTGATTTTTTGCAAGAGCTTCAAAATCAGACAAAAGGATTGTGTTCTACACAGGGAATACAGTTACAAGTCAGTTTTAAATATCAAATACAACATATCCATATTGACCATGATTTGTTTATGAGAGCTGTTCTTAATGTAATTTCTAATGCTGTAGAACATACTCTGGCAAATGGTATCGTTTATCTTGAAGTAACTGAAAATGAGGGATATTTTGTTTTTGTAATCCATGATACGGGAAATGGTTTTTCTGCGGAAGCATTAAAACATGCTACTGAACAATTTTACATGAGTAATCAGAGCCGTAATTCAGATGCACATTTTGGTCTTGGATTGTATATAACCGATTTGGTTACAAAACAACATAATGGACAACTTTTTTTAGAAAATTCAGAAAAAACAGGCGGCGCAAAGGTCACTATAAAAATTCCATATTAGAATTGAACAAGTGATACTTTGACTTCGCTTGTCTTTTTAAAAAATCTTTATAAAATCTTCAAATTTACACTTTAAAATAACCAATATAATTGCATTAACTGGAAATTTGGTTGATTCAAGGATTGACAATAGTCTATTCGCCGTTTGAGGAATTTTTCTGTACAATGTGGGGCAAAAAGCTTATGATAACAATCTCATCTTTTTGTGCATCCTGACTTCTCCTTCTCACAGCTAGCATATTGATTTCTTGTTTGGCAATCTGGCAAGCAGAAAATTATATACTGATTTTATCCGTTTTCTATGGTTATTATCCATCTAACTATGCCCCACAAATACACAATTCCGAAATGAGAGTTATTTATTGATTACCTTTACTGTTCCTCTATATGTTCACATCCCTGTGCAATAATGGTTCTTACATGGTCATCTGCCAGAGAATAAAATATTGACTTCCCCTCTCTTCTGCTTTTTACAAGTCGACTTTGCTTTAAGATTTTAAGTTGATGCGAAATAGCCGATTGTGTCATATTTAATGCCTCTGCTAAATCGCATACACACACCTCAACTTCAAATAAAACATACAAAATTCGTATTCTAGTCGAATCACCAAACACCTTAAATAACTCCGCCAAATCATACAATTTTGTTTCTTCTGGCATCTTTTCATTAACAATCTTTAATAAATCCTTATGCACATGTTTTGTTTCACAACACCCTTCTAATCCCTTTTCCAAAATACCCTCCAATCGTTTTGTGAATAATCAATTTCATTATTAACATATATGCTATAATATTTTAAATCACTAGAATCCATATTAATACAGATTTTTCTAATTGTAAAGTCAAGCGAATTGTGAATATCCGCTTGACTACTAACTCATAATCTCATAGCTACTATCGCAGCGCAAATCTTCCCCCTCTTATGCCTCTGTGGCATTGAAGTGAAGACTTCCTTGATGAGATTAAATGAAATCCTAACTTATTTTTACAAAATATTTCCTATTTTTCATTTTTTTATCTTATATTTTCTTACTATCTAATTAGCTTATTAGGGTTAAATATATATAATTAATTATTCACTTTAACTATATCAAAGAATTTCTCACATATAAATTATAAATCAATCCTATATAATTTAACTATTACGAATATATAATACACGAATTGCATTAAGAACTGCAATAACCATTACACCTACATCAGCAAAAATTGCTGCCCACATATTGGCTATGCCAACTGCGCCAAGTAACAGACAAAATAATTTTATCCCTATAGCAAAATAAATGTTTTCATATACAATTCTTAAACATTTTTTAGAAATCTGTATAGCTGTTGCAATTTTTACAGGGTCATCGTCCATCAAGACAATATCGGCTGCTTCTATTGCTGCATCAGAACCCAACGCACCCATCGCAATACCAATATCTGCACGAGATAGCACGGGTGCATCGTTTATTCCATCACCGACAAAGGCAAGTTTTTCTTTATTTCGTTTTTGTGAAAGAAGTTCCTCAACTTTTGTTACCTTGTCTGCTGGAAGCAACTCTGAATATACTTCCTCAATCTGTAATTCTTTTGCTATTGTATCTGCCACTGCTTTTGAATCACCTGTAAGCATCACCGTTTTTGTAACACCTGTTTTCTTTAATTTTCTTACGGCTTCTTTTGCTGTTGGCTTTAATATATCCGATATTAAAATATGACCTTCATACGTTCCATTTACAGCCATATGAATAACTGTGCCTATATGATGGCAATCTATACATTCTATTCCAAGCCGATTCATCAGTTTAGCATTACCTGCTGCCACAACCACACCATCAATTTCAGCTACAACACCATGCCCACTTATTTCTTCTATATTACCTACCCTGCTTGGGTCAATATCTTTTCCATAAGCACGCTTTATACTAAGACTAATAGGGTGTGATGAATAACTTTCAGCCAACGCTGCATATTCTAGCAGCTTTTCATCGGCTATATGATTGTGATGGATTCCACTTACTTCAAATACCCCCTGTGTCATTGTTCCTGTTTTATCAAACACAACATATTTTGTATCTGCAAGAATCTCTAAATAATTAGAACCTTTTACAAGTATACCTTTTTTGCTTGCTCCTCCTATTCCTGCAAAGAAACTAAGCGGAATGCTGATAACAAGCGCACAAGGACAGCTTATTACCAAAAATGTCAATGCTCGATATACCCATACTTGCCAATTTGCATCGGCTTTTAATATCAACATTGAAAACAACGGCGGTAAAATGGCAAGTGCTAATGCTGCATAACAAACAAGCGGCGTATATATTCGTGCAAATTTTGTAATAAAATTTTCGGATTTAGACTTTTTAGAACTTGCATTCTCCACAAGGTCAAGTATCTTTGAAACAGTGGATTCTCCAAATTCTTTTGTTGTCTGAACCTTCAGTACGCCATTCATATTAATACAGCCACTAATAACTTCATCGCCTACTGTCACCTCTCTTGGCATACTCTCTCCAGTAAGCGCACTTGTATTTAATGCAGCATTTCCATCAACAACAACTCCATCAATAGGAAGTTTCTCGCCCGGTTTTACAACAATAATAGAACCTATTTCTACCTCATCAGGGTCTATTTTTTCCAGCTTTCCATTTACTTCCACATTGGCATAGTCAGGTCTTATATCCATTAATTCACTAATATTTCTCCTGCTTTTGCCAACAGCATAGCTTTGAAAAAGCTCTCCAATTTGATAAAACAACATAACGGCAACACCTTCTGTATAGTCGCCCAAAATAATTGCACCTACTGTTGCAACCGCCATCAAAAAATTTTCATCAAATACCTGCCTTTTTAAAATTCCTTTAATTGCCTTTTTTAATATGTCATACCCAATAATAAGATATGGAACCATAAACAATCCAAATCGCACATATCCTTCTATTGAAAGCAATGATAATATAATGATTAATATTGTTGAAATAATAATTCGGATAAGTACCTTTTTTTGTTTTTTACTCATAAATAAATCTCACAATCATCTTCTACTATCTTACAATTTTTAACCACTTCTTTCATAACTTCTTTTATGTCTGCTCCTTCTTCAAATTCAACAGACATTTTCAATGTCATAAAATTAACCACTGCATCTTGAACACCGGGTGTTTTCTTTGCTGCTTCCTCCATCTTGTTTGCACAATTCGCACAATCCACCTCAATCTTATAAGTTTTTTTCATAATAATCCTCCATTCTTGCTAAACGCATACATTAATTGATTGATAAAATATAATCTTACAAGTTATCCTTATGTAACATAAATTTTTGTAAACTATTGATAATCAAACAGATATTCACAATCCACTTCTCTACTTGCTTATAACCTGATTGCTACTTTGTGGCATTTTATCAGGAACTTAAACATCTACCAAAACAAGTAAGTTTAACTTCTGTTTCTTAAGTGGGAAACTTTCTTGATATGGTAAATAATACAGATTATGCTTTAGGAATTATCTGTATTTAATAATATAATTGTACAAAACGTTGATGTCACCTTATAGACAACAAATAATATACTTAAACATATGAATAATTATTCATATGTTTAAGTATATTATATCACTATCTTAATATATGTCAACAAAAAAATGATAATAAATAAACTTTTTTAAAATAAATCTGCTAACTGGTTATATTCATAATCATAATTTCTTAAAAATACATCATATGTTAATTCCTTTTCATTTACCATATAAACATAATAACATTTATACCATTGTCCTTCATAATAGGTACAACGATAATTGTATTTTAATATTCCTGATTGCCCTGTATTTAAAATAAATGCTGTTTCATTTAATAAATTTGGTTGTCCTGCAAATCGTGTTCCTTTTTTGCCAAAATCTTCATTTCCGCCTTTGCGTCTAGGCTTTCCCTGCATATCATCATACCATTTTACACGATAGCTGTTTTTGCTCTCCTCACTTATTGTAAGACATGGAATATTTAACTGGTCAAGCATATAAAAAAACCCTTGCTCTTTTTGTCTTCTTTTTGACCCTAACATTGCCAAACGCATCTGCTTTTCTTCTGAGCCTGTAAATGCCTTTCCTTTATGTTTTTTATATGCTAACTTCTGCTCAACATCTTCATTAGATAAAATAATTTCTCCATTTTGACAATAACGACATTGTTTATAAAAAATACCAGTTCCAGAAAGATTTACATGTTCACTAATTTTTCTTGGTATATAATATTTTTGTCTTAAAACTGCCCCCGTTGGCGTGCGGTCTTTTTTATACCATTCCATTTCAATCATAAGAATTGCCAACATATGTCTTCCTTCCTACTTTGATAGATTTCTAGTTGTGAACTTATACTATGACTATCATTCTTTATATACTAAAATATATATTTTTTTATCAAACGTATATTATTAAAAATTTGCTCTTATATTAATAGGATTGAATTTTATCCTCTGAATCATCTGAATTGACAATAGACTTAATTTCTACATAATACTGCACATTAGAATTAACCTCAACAAGCACTCTGTCGCCAACTTTATGTCCAAGTATTGCCTTACCTAATGGAGACTCAATACTAACATAGCCCTCAAGAGAATCACTCCTTATCGTTGTAACAATTTTATATGTTTCTATACAATCATCATCTTCAAAATATAAATCGACTGTATTATTAATCCCCACTTCATCTGCTG
Source organism: uncultured Lachnospira sp. (assembly GCA_910587485.1). Taxonomy (GTDB): domain Bacteria; phylum Bacillota; class Clostridia; order Lachnospirales; family Lachnospiraceae; genus Lachnospira. Next base: position 73,732 of record CAJUKN010000012.1, on the reverse strand, counting down.
CCGAATCATCGGATATAACCGTTGCTGTTTTTATCATTTTTTGCAGATATCGTATTCTGCTTTCATTTCTATTTTTTTCTCGTTTTGCAGCATGATATTCAAAATTTTCACTTAAATCCCCATGCGCCCTAGCTGTCTTTACATCTTCCAATGCCTCTTTTCTTACAACATGGATTCTATACTCTATTTCTTCTTCCATCTTTTTTATATCGCTTTTTGTTAATTCGTTATACATATTTCTCCTTTCTGCTCTATAATGATTTATACCTACTAACTTTAATTCACTTGACTATTCTGCAAACTAAAATGATTAATGTTGTACAACATAGAGATAATGTGGCATATCTACACCACGATAATGTTTTGTCCAAGCATCTGTTATTGTCATACCGTTTCTAATAGCGACATTTTGAGAGGCAATATTTATATCTCTAATGATAGAACAAACTTCATCTGCCTTTAACGTTTCAAAAGCATATTTTTTACATGCCTTTGCTGCTTCTGTTGCATAACCTTTATGCCAATATAACCGATTAAAAAGATAACCTATCTCCAACACTTCTATATCTTTCCATATCTGCATTGTAAGCCCACACTGACCAATCATTTTATCCGTCTCTTTCAGTACTACTGACCATAAACCAAAATTCCATTTTTGATAACGAGAAATCTGCCTGTCAAACCATTCTTGTACTTCATTATCGTTGAAAGCACCCTCATACGCATACATTGTATCTTCATCCTGTAAAATTTCACACAAAGAATTGAAATCTGCTTGATTCATCTCCCTAAAATACAATCTTTCTGTTTCAAGTATCATACTTTCCCTCCGCAAACTCCAATTTATATATTTGATTATAAAATATTTATCTGCTGCCCACAACACATATTTATAAATTGATTTTTCCTGTCTACTTTAGTCGTTTCAAATTATAATCTCATATTCTATAAAAAAATGTCAAACAAATATTCATAATCCTCTTTACTGCTTATACATAAACTTTATCATATAAATTAAGGGCTATCGTTTTTACTCGACAGCCCATCATGTATCTTATTTCATTTATTAATAATTAATTACATTTATATTATAATATCCATTATCCTTTATGCGATTTTACACTGGATATGCCTTATTTTGTGTATCAGCCACTTTTGGGTCAACTTTTGTTGTCTGTGCTTCTCTATATTTAAAAAACTCTGTTGCTACTGCTGGGAACAACGCATAAGAAAGCACATCTTCTTCCTGTTTTGCATATTGCTGAACAACTGGGTCTTTCTTAAAGTTTTCAAGCTGTGGCTTGATATTGTCGGCTGGACGACATGTAATTGGTTTGGTATCGCCAATTGCCTTTTTCTGAACTTCTTTATTAAATGGTTTTACAGTCTGACCAAATTCACCTGCAAGAACCTTCTTTGATTCTTTTGTAATCATCTTATATCGCTCACCCTGCAATACATTTAATACAGCCTGTGTACCAACAATTTGTGATGAAGGTGTAACAAGTGGTGGCTCACCATAGTCCTTACGCACTCTTGGAATTTCCTCAAGCACTGCTTGATACTTATCTTCTGCACCTGCCTCTTTTAACTGTGAAACAAGATTAGAAAGCATACCACCCGGAACTTGGTAAAGAAGTGTCTTAATATTAACACCAAGTACCTTTGTATTCATAAGACCACTCTTAAGGGCTTCCTCACGCATTGGCTGGAAGTAATTAGCAATTTCAGCCAAAAGATTCTGGTCAAGACCAGTATCATAACAAGTACCCTTAAATGTTTCTACCATAACTTCGGTAGCTGGCTGTGATGTTCCCATTGAGAATGGTGACATTGCTGTATCAATAACATCAGCGCCTGCCTCAACAGCCTTTAAATAGGTCATTGAAGCCACACCTGATGTATAATGTGTATGCATCTGAATAGGCAATGATGAACCATCTTTTAATGCCTGTACAAGCTCTGTCGCTTTATAAGGAACTAAAAGACCTGCCATATCCTTTATACAGATTGAATCAGCGCCCATATCTTCAATTTTCTTTGCTGTTTCTTTCCAATAGTCCAATGTATAGGCATCACCTAATGTATAAGAAAGAGCAATTTGAGCGTGACCTTTTTCTTTTTTAGCTGCACTGACAGCCGTTTTTAAGTTTCTTAAATCGTTAAAGCAGTCAAAAATACGAATAATATTAATACCATTTGCAATGGATTTTTGTACAAAATATTCAACAACATCATCTGAATAATGGTTATATCCTAAAATATTTTGACCTCTAAAAAGCATTTGAAGCTTTGTATTTTTAAAACCATCTTTTAATTTTCTAAGGCGTTCCCATGGGTCTTCTTTTAAGAAACGAAGAGAAGCATCAAATGTTGCACCACCCCAACATTCTACGGAATGATAGCCAACTTTATCCATCTTATCAATAATTGGCAACATCTGTTCGGTTGTCATTCTTGTAGCAATAAGTGATTGATGTGCATCTCTTAATACCGTTTCCGTTATCTTTAATGGTTTTTTAACCTGTTCTGCCATTTTAATCTCCTCCATAAAATCTATAAATTATTACATGACTCCAAACATCGCCATAAATGTACCTGCGGCAACCGCTGTACCAATAACGCCTGCAACATTCGGTCCCATCGCATGCATCAGCAAGAAGTTTGAAGGGTCTGCTTCCTGACCAACCTTTTGAGACACACGCGCTGCCATTGGCACTGCTGACACACCTGCTGAACCAATCAGTGGATTTACCTTGCCATTTGTAATTTTGCACATCAACTTACCGAATAAGACACCAGCCGCTGTACCAAAAGCAAATGCAATCAATCCAAGTGCAACAATCTTTAATGTATCCCAATTCAAAAATGCCTCTGCACTTGTTGTAGCGCCAACTGATGTACCAAGTATAATAACAACAATATACATCAGTGCATTAGAAGCAGTTTCTGTAAGCTGTTTTACAACGCCACTTTCCTTAAATAAATTACCAAGCATAAGCATACCTACAAGTGGAGCTGTTGTTGGTAATATCAATACAACAACCACTGTAACAATGATAGGGAACAAAATCTTTTCAAGCTTAGAAACAGGTCTTAACTGTTCCATTTTAATTTTTCGTTCTTTCTCTGTTGTAAGAAGCTTCATAATTGGTGGCTGAATAATTGGAACAAGTGACATATATGAATATGCCGCAACCGCAATTGGACCCATATACTTTGTCTGACCAAGCTTTCCAGCAAGGAAAATGGATGTAGGACCATCTGCACCACCAATAATAGAAATTGCTGCAGCTGCTTTATCAGGAAATCCCATAAAGATTGCCATAATATAAGCTGCAAATATACCAAACTGAGCGGCAGCGCCCAGTAGAAAACTCTTTGGATTGGCAATCAATGGACCAAAGTCGGTCATAGCACCAACACCCAAGAAAATAAGTGATGGCAATATGCTCCATTCATCTAACAAATAGAAATAATGTAATAAACCACCTACTCCACTATTTGAGTCTTCAATCGTCAACATAATATCCGGATACATATTAACAAGCAGCATACCAAATGAAATAGGTACTAAAAGCAGAGGTTCGTATCCTTTTTTAATTGCCAAAAACAAGAAAAACAATGCAACACCAATCATCAAAAAATTGCCCCATGTAAGTCCAAAAAAGGCTGATTGCTGAACAAGGTTTCCCAATGTTGTTATAATATAACTCATCTTTTAACCTCCAGTTATCAACGAACATTTAAATCTTTCACAGCAAATGTTAGTTCATAGAAACTAAAACTTTACCTGTTTCCACTGAATCACCAACTGCACATTCAACGGTTGCTACTGTACCATCTTGTGGCGCGCTAATCTCATTTTCCATCTTCATAGCCTCAAGAATAAGCAATACATCACCTTTCTTAACTGCGCTGCCCGGTGCTACTGCAATCTTAAGAATCTTGCCCTGCATTGGTGCTGCAACCTTAACGGCACCCTGCGCACCTGCCTGCACTGCTGCTTTAGGCGCTGCCTTTGGTGCTGCTTTTTTTGCTGCTGGAGCGCTTGCAACGGCTCCACTTGTCTGTCCCTCTTCTACAGTAACATCATAAACATTACCATTAACAGTAATTGTATAGTTTTTCATATCTATTATCCTGCTGCTAAAAATATATTATTAACATATCTTAATATATTTCTAGTAGACTCCCCTTTCTTTAAATGTTTAAAATTTGTTTCATCTCTTTATGCTAAATCCTTATATCCTAACTTCTTCAAGAGACTATCTTCTTCGGATAGAACGCACAACAAGACCTTCAGGTGATGTACCTTCCGCTTCTGCAATCGCTGCTGCAATAACAGCAATCAATTCCAAATCGTCCTCTTCGCTCTCCTCTTCCACAACAACTGGATTGGTCACATTATTTGTGCTGTTGTCTTTAGCTGGTTCTTGTGTTTTATCTTCTTTCTTTCCAATAACATTAACATACTTAAGAAGATAAATAATAAATGAAATAAATATTAGTACAATAAAGACTGTTGAGATACCAATTACTGTATTCAAAGCAGCCTTTTGCATCTTCTCACCTGTTGTGTATGTTGGATTAATAGCTCCACTTGAGAGGCTATATTCCTCGTCAATAACTAACTCAAAATCACATTTTCTTTTTTCATATGTAGCATTAATCACGATTGTACACAATGTACCAGTTTCTTTGCTAATTTCTACCTTTGCATCATCTATAGAAACTAATTTTCCTAAATCTTCACGGGTTTTCACCCATCCATTATAAAATTCTACTGTTGCAACATTCATGCCAGACATATTCACGATATAACGATTGCCATCAATATCGCCTAATCCTTTGGCACTTTCCGCATCTGCTTTAATTTCATCATCAGAAGCATCGTTAAGATAGCTGATAACACCTACTGCCCATGCAGTAATATTATCTGAAACGATACTAAGATTACTCTCTTTTACCGATTCCTTTGTCTTACTTGAAGAAATCTGGTCTGAACAAGCTGTCAATGAAAACGCACAGACAATCGTGCAAAGCAACAATAAGAATTTCTTAATACTCTTATTTTTCATATTGTCTATCTCCTACTATTAAACTGTGCCATGCTTTTTTTCTATACGCAATTCACTCTTTGAATAAAGCATCTCAAGAGCTGCTGCAATATATTTTCTTGTATCTTCAGGTTCAATAATAGCATCAACATAACCTCTTGCGGCTGCCGACTCAACGCCTGTCTGTAAAGCAGCATATTCTGAAGCCTTCTTAGAAATCGTTGCAGATACATCTTTTGATGCGGCAATTTCATCTGCATACATAATTTTAGCTGCCAATGAAGCATCCATCATTCCTATGCTTGCATTACTCCACGCATAGGTCATATCTGCACCAATGGACTTTGAATTCATTGAAACATAAGCGCTGCCATAAGCTTCACCTGTTATAATATTTACTTTTGGAACATCCGCATTTGCAAACGCATATGTAAGTTTGGCAAGTGCCTTCGCAATTGTTTTCTCACTTCTTACAGTTGCTTCAAATCCCTTTACATTGGTAAGTGTCACTACTGGAATCTCAAACGCATTACAAAATGTCACAAAATCAGCCGCTTTATATGCGCCATCTGTTGAGAGGACGGCTTCAAATTCGGTCGCTTTATTACCTTCATCATCAAACAGTGCTGTTCTGTTTGCAACTGCACCAACAGTCATACCATCAATCTGAATAAATCCAGTAACCATCTCTTTAGCATATGCTGCCTTTACTTCAATAAATAAATTATCATCTGAAATATCGGCAAGTGCCAAAGCTGGGTCAGCAATCTCTGCCGACATATCAGGACAAACGCGGTTTAAATCATCTTGTGTATCTGTACTATTATCTGTTTTATTATTTGCTGGAAGAATTGAAACAAGCTGTCTGATGCCATTTGCAATGGTCTCCTCATCTCCAACAAAATCAACAACCCCTGACTCTGCTTGGAACTTAGCACTTGATGTATCAAGCTTTTCTGTATAGTTGCCCTCCAGTGCATTTGGACTATTTACAAAAAACGTTGCATTTTTTTCTTCCATAAATGTGAAATCAGATAAACCTGCAAGCACTGCAAGTCCACCTCCACAAGTTCCATAAACTGCTGTTATCTGTGGAATTACACCAGAAGCATCAGACATCATCTTATAAATCTTGCCAAATCCGTCTAAAGCATCTGTGGCCTCCTGAAGCCTTATTCCTGCACAATCAATCAGACCTAATACAGGTGCTCCCATCTTCATAGCCATATCGTAGATACCTGCTATCTTTTTTGCATGCATCTCACCGATTGTACCATTCATAATAGTGGCATCCTGACTATATATGTATACAAGATTGCCATTGATAACTCCATAACCGGTAATTACACCATCTGATGGAGCCGCTTTTTCTGCAATGTTAAAATTAGTAGCTCTTGCTTTTACAGCAGCACCAATTTCAACAAAACTGTTGTCGTCAAGAATAGTTTCAATTCTCATTCTTGCTGACACAGATGTTGTGTTACTCATATCCTAGACCTCCTGGTAAATTATAGCAGCAAAAAGTCACTGCATATTATCATCTATTTTATAATAAATTGTCACAAAATACAAGAATAAAGAAAAGATTTGATAATATTTTCGTATAAATAGTATTCTTTTTAAGAAAAAAGCTGATTTCATAGAACATTCACCATCTAACCTCATTAAGGAAGTTATAAGCTGTTTGTGTGGGGCGTGGATAATGCCCTGAAAGAAAGGCGCAGGATAAAATGAGGAACAAATCCAGCTTAACGATTACCGCACTCTACAAAAAATTGTCAAAGGACGACAAACATAGCAAAGAAAGCAACAGCATCACAAACCAAGATGGGATTTATTAAGGAGATTTCACCCAAAAGATGAAATCCCCTGACAAACTGGAATTTGCAGCTCTATTTCAAATGTATATTATCTGTATCTGAATGCAATTTCACGATTTTCGTATACTGCTGGACATGAGATTCCTTTGGAACTCCCATTTTCAGATACAAACCAATGATCTTCCTTTAATAAATCTTCATCAAACCTTGCTTCATCAAATCCATCTTCACATACTAACGCATCAAAAAAATCTTTAAATTCTGATGCGCTGGGGTATGGATAAAAATCACCAGAAACCCAAAAAGTTTCACGATTTGTAACCACTATCTTTCCAAGTGCAACATTTTTATATATGAGTTCCATCATTTGACCTCCTTTTAAAGTATAACATAGAGCCAACTAGCGTTTAACTCCCATTGTAGGGCTTTCACATACTTTGCAAGCAATGTCTTTGTTCCCATAAAGACTCGAAACTGCAGTTTTAGACTTGCCCAACAAAAGAGAAACGGTGTGTCCGCAACCTCGCCATAAAGTTGGACGCGCATCTGGCTGTCACCCTTGAAGAACGCACGACTGCCGCAGGCAGTATCGCCACCCGCTTGCTCCCGAACTGGAAAAGGCTTATCGAAGATATAGAGTAGACACATTTTTGTAAAATTATTCTTAGAATAGTATTTTAGTGCTGTTCTCAATACATGTTTTCTACCTCATTAGGAGTAAGCAAAATTTGATAGCAATATCAATGTGATTATGGTAAAATTTTAGTTAACTAAACTGGAAGTCAACAAGGAGGTTCAAAATGAGAAAACAAGGTAAAATATTAAAAATACTTTGGTGGGTGTATATAGCTTTATTGTTTGTCTTTGTAGTTGTTAAGTTCAAAGGTTCGTTTTATGAATTAAGTAATAGGATTAATTCCTATTCAATGCAAGGCTCAATAAACTATAATTTTATTCCGTTCAGAAGTATATCCACTCAGTTCAAATACATTACCCAGTGGTGGGCATTGAAAAACTTGTTGGGAAATATAATTCCATTTATCCCGTTTGGTCTCCTTTTGCCTATTACATATAAAAAATTTAGTTCAATGATAAGTGTTTTCTTTACTGGTTTAGCTTCAATACTGTTAATAGAGATTTTTCAATTCTTTACTAAACTTGGTAGTTTTGATGTCGATGATATAATTCTTAATATGATAGGAATTGTTTGTGGGTATTTGATGTTTTTGGTTGTTAGTCGCATTTTTGTAAGAGAATGATTTGTAAATATCCACTTTGACTAAAATAAATTGAGTTTAATAAATATCTATGCTAAAATTAAAATATTAAATTCGCAAGTTAATAGAAAGGCAGGATTATTTATATGGAATATGTAAAAGAAGTATTTGCGCAATATGATAGGCAATGTATTCGAGTTTATCAAGCATACAATCCCACCATTGCCAAAGAAGCGATTGCACTTCAAACATTTGGTGAAAACTTCAACATTCATCGTATGACTTGGATAAAACCCTCCTTTCTTTGGATGATGTACCGCTCCAATTGGGGAACCAAAAAAAATCAAGAATATATCTTAGCATTAGACATATATCAGACAGCATTTAATGAGTTATTGAAAAAAGCTGTTTTAACTTCACCAGATTCCACAAGTTACACTGGTTCACAATGGGAAAAAGCTTTCGATGAAACTACTGTATATTGTCAATGGGACCCAGATAGAAATATCAACGGAAATGCTATCAATCGTGCGGCAATCCAAATTGGATTAAAAGGAAGCACACTGCGCGCCTTTTTAGATACCAGTATTTGCCGAATACAAGATTTAACTCCACTTGTACGAAAATTAAACTTACAAAGAAAAAATGGAAAATTAGATAATAAACATTTACCAACTGAAAAAATATACCCTATTAAAGACAAAACCATCCGAAATCAATTAAATATGAAATAATCATTTTAATCTTTGGTTTCATATATAATAATTTTTCCTTTTTCAACGATTATTTGTGCTGTATCTTCTGCTATCTCATTGCTTTGACATATACTAACGCCCTGTTTTAAACAAAAATGATTAAGATTATATTTCATTCCCTTCAATGTCAAAATCACCTCTTGTGTCACTGGCAAAATAGATATAAATGCACCATGCTGTTCTTGTTTTACAATCCTTTGTTCTTTATCACAAATATATATTTTATTGTATTTATCAATCATATAACAGTCTATTCCTGCTTCATATGCCTCATTCATACAATAAATATTGGTCATTGTATGGTCAAGACGTGTGCCAATTCCCCCTAAAATATAAACTTCAAAAGTTTCCTCTTTTATCCCACTCTGATTTAAAGGTGCTTTATTGTTAAACTCCTTTTTTTCTTTTATTACATTCATTGCTTTTTTAATAGCAAGATGGGTATCTGTGTAATCTTTCTCTGTTGGAAATGTAATGATATTGATATCATTTGACAAAAAACCTTCTTGTGAATAATAATCCTTCTTGTTTTTATATTTATCTAATGCGTTCTTATCCACAGAATCATAATCTCCAAGTATGCAATTAACATGTATTCCTAATTTATCTACATACATAAGACCTTTGTCTGCTGCAATACAATAGGATATATCTAGTTTTTTTAACCATTGTGCTGCCCATTCACAGTCAAGATAACCGCCTGCAACGATTAAAATTCTATACACTTTATTCATATATTTGTCCTCATTTTTAATATAACTCTTGATTATTGGAAGTTTTCTTCGTTCTATTCTTTACTGTATCAAGCCAACTTTATCCAAATAATCAATTTTCTTTTTTAAGAATAAATTTTACAATAATCTATATCATTATGGACTTTGCTACTTAAAAAAGCAAGCAATAATTTTATATATCAATATCATTACAGACATTTCACAGAAATTTTATTGTAAACAATGGTCATTTTTTATATAATTAAAATGTACTAGTAATTTAGATAATAATTTTTACAAAAATAACATGTTTAAATTGATATTCAAACACACAACTTAAACAAGAATGGAGAATAAATATAAAAAATAAAATATTTCCTATAAAAATCGATTCTAAAAATTGTACTTCTATGCTTGAAGGTATTGCCTATTTAGATAACTCTGTATATGATTGTTGGCGATTTAACGACCAACAATTTGAAAGCGGCAAAATTTATGGTTTAGTTAGCGAGTATCAACAAGGCTGCATGTATTTATCCTATTTACTGGGTGGAAAAATTGACTTTGGCAATTTAAAAATATATGGTAATGGAATAGAACTCTCAAGAAATGATTTAGCCTATCACAGTTGGAACCTAGAGCCAAGTAAAGAAACTTATAGAAAAGCTAAAGTAAAAAAATCCATTGAAAATGCGCTTAAAAAAAACAACAGCGAAGAAAATTTTAAAGATATTGCCGAAAAATTTATCCTTACACCACAACGATTTGACAGAAAATTTTTTCAATTAAGCACAGAACGTTGGAGAGCTTGTGCAGCACTAGGATATGCTAAAGGCAAACGTATATTTTATGCCCCCTATCAAACGAGTTCTTTTTATTATCAAATGTGTCAATCTGGTCTTTTAAAAGCTTTAAAAGAACTGACAAACAGCGGAGCTATCGTATTGCTGCCCGTTGGCTCAGACCATTTTATAAAATACATTGCTGATATATGTATTGATTTAAATGTTCAATATCAATATGATATCAACCGCTTAAAAGAACTCTATCAACATTATGGTAATAATAACTGGATTCATTAATTTGTAGACAACATTTACTTTATTTTTTTATATTTATCATTTATAATACTATCTATGTCTGTGCGTTGCCAGACATCCTATTCTTTTAATAAAAAAACATGCAGAGCAAACATTTATTGTTTTATCAAAAGCAGCGTAGAAATGAGGGTTTTTATGAACGATACAAATCAAACACAACATATAAAAGACTTGGAAGATGATAAAGCTATTATCCACGACTTAACAACTGGAAATAACTACCAAACCTCATCTGCCAAGTATCAGGACAACCTGTCCTCTTCCATCACATTTTTTGTATGTGGTGTTGCTGGCTTAATTGTAATTTTTCTTAATATTGTAGATATTTTACACTTTTTTTCCATTAAAACCCCTTCTGGAATCCTTATCTGTATTGTATTAAGTGCGCTTTTTATAGCTTTTCTTGTAATTGGTTATATTACATATAAAAGCGCTTCTAAGGCAAAGTCGCAGATTGAATCGGAGCAAAAAACTAATGATGAAGTTTCATTATGGTTAAAGGAAAACCTTACAAAAGAACATATTGACTCTTCTTTTGATGGTGAAGACATGTCTGAAGAGATGAAATATTTTGATAGAAACAACACCATTGTTGCTGCTATCAAAAAACAATATCCAGAATTAAACGAGGATATTGTCCAATCTATTGCTGATGAATACATACAGCTTTTATATAAATAATCCTTTGAATTTTAAGGCATGATAATATTTCTTGCCGATATTACAGAGTCGGTAAAAAACGCACAAGATAGATAAAAAAGGGCAAAAAATTATTTTTGTATAGATTGATAGGCGGCAAGAGGAAACTCTGTGCCGCCTTTATACAGATATATTGTTATGTAAGATACTTAAATGACTGTAATAAAGAGAGGATTTAAAACAAGTTGCAACTAAATAAAAATCCCTATAAACCTATAAATACGCTGGAGGCAACTGGCAATTGACACATTGAATGGTGCCAATTGGTAGTATGCAACCTGATAAAATGATAAAATCCACGCATAACAATTATACAAGGAGGATATAATAATGATTTTTGCAGACAAACTGATACAACTTCGCAAAAAAGCAGGTTGGTCACAAGAAGAATTAGCTGAACAAATGAACGTCACAAGACAATCGGTTTCAAAATGGGAAGGTGCCCAATCGGTTCCAGACCTCAAGAAAATCATTCACCTTTCAGCATTGTTTGGCGTAAGTACAGATTATTTACTTAAAGATGAAATGGAAGATGTAGAATATAGTATTCCATCTGATGAAGCATCTACATTAAGGCGTGTATCTATGGAAGAAGCTAATGCCTTTCTTTCTGTAAAAGCCATGTCGTCAAAACCGATAGCATTGGCTACTTTTTTGTGCATTTTATCACCTATATGTCTATTTATATTAGGAGCGGTCAGCGAAGTTCCAGAATATAACTTAACAGATAATGTAGCTGGAGGAATTGGAATAATTATTTTGCTTATCTTCGTCACAATAGCGGTTGCTATATTCATTTCAACTGGCAGAAAAACAGCAGAATTTGACTATTTAGAAAAAGAAGTATTTGAAACAGAATATGGTGTTAGTGGAATGGTTGCAGAACGAAAAGCACAATATAATGGAACATATACAAGAAACAATATTATTGGAGCTAGTCTTTGTATTATGGCACTAATTCCTCTTTTTGGAGGAGCCAGTTTTAATGATGAAAATGAACTCCTGCTAATAATTATGCTTTGCGTTTCTTTTGTTGTTGCAGGTATTGGTGTAGTTTTCTTTGTCAGCAGTGGTATCATATGGGCAAGTTATGAAAAACTCTTACAAGAGGGGGATTATTCCAAAGTAAAAAAAGAAACGAAATCTACTACAACTGCCATCTCTGCTGCATATTGGCTAATTATCACCGCAATATACTTAGGATATAGTCTTTCCACAAACAATTGGGGATATAGTTGGATTATTTGGGTGATTGCAGGTGTAGTATTTCCTGCCCTTGCTATGATTACTAATTTATTTAGTAAAAGAAAATAATAAAAACAAAATGGATTGTTATTTGCACACACTATGCCACACCTACATAAGCAATGTGCTGTGCTACTTGCTTGAACCATTTAGCTGTCATAGCAATACAAATCCCCCACTTCAATGTCATAGAGGCATACGTGGGGGATTTCTTGATAAGATGAAACAAATAAATTTACATTTCCATTTTTTTATGAAAATGTAATCCTGCTATAACAAATACTGGAATATAGATAAACGACATAAAAAGAGCTGTCATAAAACGGTTATGTTCTATCGTTAAAACAGAAAGTTCATTTATAAAAGAGGAAACCCATAAACTTGCAAGCGTTACTTTTTCTAAATTCAAAAAAGAATCTGCCAATCCTAAAACCATATTGACTAGCAATGGAGCAACAAAAACCTCCGCAACCGATAAACCTGTTTTGCGAAGAACACAGCTTATTGCAAAATACAAACTAATATTTGCCATACAGTTTACATACTGTACTGCAAGAATACCAAAAATATTCATTTCTTTGCTTTCACCTAAGCCAAAGTATATCGTTCCAAATAAAAATGCACTGCACACAACAACAATAAACATTATGGTTACAGCAATCATACTAGAAATAAACGTTGAGCCATATACTTGACAGCGTGAATATCCTTTTGAATAAATATTTTTAATGGTTTGCTGCTCATAATCATCACAGACAAAAAGTGCAACAAAAATTCCTGCAATTAAAAGAAACGAACAATTAGATATTGCTCCAATCACAGCAGTTATTCCTGAACCATTGTATTGTGCCGCAAACTCTGCACTGGCATTACATAGTGCTTTTGAAGTCATTGTTGACAAAAATAATAAAATAATCATAACTATAGTACAAATATAAAAGCTTTTTTGTTTTCTCAATTTTCTAAATTCTAATTTTAAAAGTTTTTTCATATTAATCCTCCATTTCAATTCCAGAGTGCTTATGCGACGGGCAACGCAAAACGCTAATTTATTTTCCTATCCTTTCAATAAAAAAGTCCTCAAAACCAATACTTTCATTTTTCATTTCATATACACGAACACCTGAATGTACCAATATACGATTTAATTCCGAAGAATCCGTCACTGTTGATGAAATCATAACCCATTGGTCTGTACTTTCTATCTGTATTGATGAGTCTGCTGTTTTTAAAATCATCTCTGCTTTTTTTGCATCATCCGTTGCAATAACCAAAGAGCTTCTACATTTTGTTTGAAGCTCCTGTGCCGTAATTTCTTCAACCAACTGCCCATTATTTACAATTCCATAATTGGTGGCAATCTTTCCAAGCTCATCCAGCAAATGACTTGATATTAGAAACGTTACACCTTGTTTATTTAACTGCACAATAATATCCCTGATTTCTTTAATTCCAGCAGGGTCTAACCCATTAATTGGTTCATCTAAAATCAATATTTCTGGATTGCCTAGCAACGCAATGGCAATTCCCAATCGCTGCCTCATTCCAAGTGAAAAAGAGCCGCACTTTTTCTTTCCAGTATCTCCTAACCCCACCAACTGCAAAATATGATTGATTTCTTGATTATGATTTGAACCAGCTAAAATTGAAAACCGTTTCATATTCTCAAAAGCGGTTTCATTTTTATACAGAGCAGGTGCTTCTATCAAAGAACCTATTTTTTGTCTGCCCTCATTTAGATTATCATTGTCAAACAATCGAATCTGCCCTGAATTTGGCGATGTAAGACCAAGTAACAACTTCATTAAACTCGTTTTACCTGCGCCATTTTTGCCAATTAATCCATAAATATCTCCTTTTTTAATATGTAGAGACATTTTATTGACTGCAATTTTATCTCCATAATGTTTATAGAGTTCTTTTGTTTCAATGATATAATTCATATTTATCCTCATTTCTGCGCTGCTTTTAAATAAAGAATAAAAAGTTCTTACAGATTTGTGGCAGGCAACGCGCAAACACAAATCCGACAATTAAAAAAAATTATAAACTTGCTATTTATGAGAAACACGTGTATCATATTAAGTGAAACAAATGTATCATATCATCTCAAATTAATCAATAGAACTTGGGTATTAAGAAACAAAAGAAACGAATTGTATCACATAAAAAAGAAAGGAGCATACTGCACTGTTAAAAATCAATTTTGCAGTAAATAACGATGAATAAAAAGCAAGAATTAAATATGTTTATCAAAGAATGTATTACAGATGCACTAATCAAACAAATGAAAATAAAACCGTTCCATGAAATTACAATTACGGAGTTAGTAAAAGTGGCAGGAGTCAGTAGGGTTTCTTTTTATAGAAATTTCAAAAGCAAACAAGACATACTAGAACGACATCTTATTGTACTTATCCAAGAATGGGGAAAAGATTTTGAAGAACATGGAAAAATGGAATATTTTTCTGAAAGTCTGCTGAACCACTATTATAAATATAAAGATTTTTATTTGCTGTTACACAATCAAGGACTGTCTAATTTAATTTATGACAATCTGCGCTGTGCATGTAAAATAGATGAATCCTCAAATAATGTGGAACGCTATTCAAAGTCTCTCGTTGCTGGCAGTATTTATGGCTGGGTTGATGAATGGCTGCGTCAAGGAATGAAAGAAACACCACAGGAAATTATAAAATTAACAGCACCGCCGCAATAATCCACTGTATACTATGATAAAAAAGAGTATGCTCTAAAACTGCCACTCACAGCAATTTTATAACATACCCTTTTTTGTATATCATAGTAAAATTTTATATACTATATCAAAATTTCACATATTATAATTAATCTTTATATGATAGTCAAGCAGATATTTATAACCTGCTTGACTATTTGCTAATCGAAATGTTTTAATTTGCACTTAAAAATTCATCAATACCCTTTGCAGCAGATTTACCAGCTCCCATAGCAAGAATAACTGTAGCGGCTCCTGTAACGGCATCACCGCCTGCATACACAGCCTCTTTTGTTGTCTTTCCGTTTGATTCCTCTGCAACAATACACTTCCATTTATTAATGTCAAGCCCTTTTGTTGTTGAGCTGATAAGCGGATTTGGTGATGTTCCAAGCGACATAATAACAGCATCCAACTCTATTACAAACTCTGAACCTGCAATTTCAACAGGACGTCTTCTTCCTGAAGCATCTGGCTCGCCAAGCTCCATACGAATACATTTCATACCCTTAACCCAGCCGTTATCATCTGTAAGAATTTCTAAAGGATTGGTGAGAAGGTCAAAAATAATTCCCTCTTCTTTTGCATGATGCACTTCCTCTACTCTGGCTGGAAGCTCTGCCTCACTTCTTCTGTATACAACATGAACTTCTGCGCCAAGTCTTAAAGCTGTTCTTGCAGCATCCATTGCCACATTACCGCCGCCGACAATGGCAACTTTCTTGCATCTTGTAATTGGCGTATCGTATTCATCATCAAATGCCTTCATTAAATTGCTTCTTGTAAGGTATTCATTGGCAGAAAATACACCATTGGCATTTTCACCCGGAATGCCCATAAATTTTGGCAATCCTGCACCAGAACCGATAAATACGGCATCAAAACCTTCTTCTTCAAGAAGATGGTCAATTGTCATAGACTTACCAATAACAACGTTTGTCTCAATCTTAACGCCAAGACTTTTAACATTTTCAATTTCACTGGATACGACGGTCTTTTTAGGAAGACGAAATTCTGGAATACCATATACCAAAACGCCGCCTGCCTCATGAAGTGCCTCAAAAATAGTAACATCATATCCCATCTTTGCCAAATCACCTGCACATGTAAGTCCAGAAGGACCAGAACCGATAACAGCCACTTTTTTGCCTTTCTTTTCAGCGGCTACTTCTGGCTTCAATTCATGTTCTCTTGCATAATCGGCTACAAATCGCTCAAGCTTACCAATTGAGATAGGCTCACCCTTAAATCCTCGTATACATTTTCCTTCACACTGACTTTCCTGTGGACAGACACGACCGCATACAGCAGGTAGTGCTGAAGATTGGCTTATAATTTTATAAGCTTCCTTAATATCGCCTTCTTTTACTTGATGAATAAATGCAGGAATATCAATAGCAACAGGACAGCCAAGAATACATTGTGCATTTTTACAATTAATGCATCTTGCAGCTTCTTCCTGTGCTTCTTCCATATTATATCCTAGACAAACTTCTTCAAAATTTTTATTTCTTACGTCAGGAGCCTGCTCTCTGACTGGAACCTTCTTCAAAACATCCATTTTATGTACTATCCTCCTATTTTAATTGCAATTACCGCAACCACCATGATGTGTATCACCTTCAGTAAGTTTCAGCATTGCCCTTCCTTCTTCTGTCTTATACATCTGTTGACGCTTCATTGCTTGGTCAAAATCAACCTTATGTCCATCAAACTCTGGACCATCTACACATGCAAATTTAATTTCATCTCCAACTTGAAGTCTGCAAGCGCCACACATTCCAGTGCCATCAACCATAATAGGATTCATGCTGACAACAGTAGGAATCCCTAACTCCTTTGTAAGTAACGATACAAATTTCATCATAATCAATGGACCAATCGCAATACACAAATCATATTTTTTACCTTCATTATTAACAAGGTCTTTTAATACGTCCGTACCCATACCTTTGCGTACATAGCTTCCATCATCTGTAGTAATATAGAGATTGCCTGCTACTTTACGCATTTCTTCCTCAAGGATAAGCATATCTTTTGTCTTTGCGCCAACAATAACATCAACATCAACGCCCTGCTCATGGAGCCACTTAACTTGTGGATATACAGGTGCTGTACCAACGCCGCCTGCAACAAATACAATGCTTTTTTTCTTCAGTTCCTCAACACTCTCTGAGATAAGCTCGGAAGCACAGCCTAATGGACCAACAAAGTCTGAAAACGCATCTCCTGTTTTTAATTCAGCCATTCTTGCTGTAGATACGCCTACAATCTGAAATACAATAGTCACAATGCCTTTTTCTCTGTCATAATCACAAATTGTAAGAGGAATCCTCTCCCCCTTTTCGTCCATCTTAACAATGATGAATTGTCCCGGCTGACAATGTCTTGCCACTCTAGGTGCTTCCACATCCATTAGATAAATCTTATCAGCTAATTTCTCAGATTTTAAAATCTTGTACATTTACTATACCCCTTTCATATTAATGAAATAATTAATATACAACGGCTAACAGCAAGCCTTCGGAATCAGTTACTTTATAACACTGTCCATTGCTTACTCCAACACCGTAATATCCCTCTACTTTTGAGCCATTTGCACTCTTTTTATCCAGTCTTATATAATACATCTGTATACCACTAATTTCCTTTTTTGTCTGATACACAAAATCAGCCATCTCCCCACCGACTGAAAACTTACCATTACTTCCAATAATATTAAGTTCTTGCATTCGCTTCTTTAAAAAGCTTAATGCTTCATTATATGTATACTCTGTCTTATCTTGGACTGTTATATTCTTTCTTGTTACAGTACTTGACAGATTATGTTTATTAATCACTATAACGGATAATACATATTTTCCTTCTTCCAACTCAATGCCATCATTATATGGCAAAGAATAAGTAGATGGTGTTGTTCCATCAATTGTATAATATGCTTTATCGCCTTCTAAAAGGTTATTAATTTTAATCTTTGTTCCTAATTCAATATTGGTATCTTCTATATTTAAAACAGGTGCTTCAGGAGCTTTTAAATCAATTGTAAACTTAAACTCCCCTACTTCAGATTTCACACCAATCTCATTGACAGCAATTGCCTTTACTGTAACTGTATCTTTTTCAATTTTAATAGAATCTGTAAACTGAATGCTATTATTGGTTGGTGTACTTCCATCAATCGTATAATAAATGATACAGTCATCTTGTGCAAGAAGCATCAATTCAACTGCCTCCTCAAAATCACCTGGCTTTTCTGATGTTGTAGGAACTGCTACAATATATTCACTTAATACATCTTTTATCTTAGAGTCCTTATATTCCTCTATAATTTCGTTAATTTTTTCACCCTTCTTATTATCATAACACAATTTAAGAAGTGATGATAGTGTACTTTCATTCAATTTATTGTATGCTAAAGCAGTCTCTAATATTTCAACAGCCTTATCTATATTTCCTGTGTTCTTATATGCTTCTGATAAAACATACATCATATTTAAATTTTTCTTACCCTCTGTAGAATCAAAAGCAATTTCAAGATATTTAATAGCATCTATATAATTATTTTCTTTATATAAGGTCATTCCCATCTCATAATTATAATGATAACTACTCTTTTTATTATTATGTATAACAACAGCAATAACAATGCCAATAATCAATGCAGCTGCAACAATACCACCTACGGATGCTATTATAATTTTATTGCGCTTACTTAATCCCTCTGCATGATTGTTATCATTTTTCGTACCATGTGATTTAGGCGTATGCTCATGGATATCTTGATATATACTTTGTTTCTTGTCTTTATTATTAATATTATTTTTATTGCTATAATTTTCTGTATTTGTATTTATGATATTGCCATTTGCACTATTATTACTTATAATGTTATTACTATTATTTATATCATCATTGTGGTTTGCTGTTGATATAATTTTAGCATGAATTAAATCTGTATCAATAAAACGGGTAGCTCCTAAATTAATATCAATTTCTGTTGTATTGCCAAGCTCATTATACGGTGTATTATTTTTTTCTAAATTATTACCAACAGAAGCCTTCGCAACATTTGTTTCTTCTTCTACAAGACGTTGTAGTGATTTCGCCATTTCTTCATCTATATCTAAGTTATCCTTTTCTTCCACTACAGCCACCTCTTTAATATGATTATATAAGCTATTTTATAATAGCATATTGCTATATTATTGTCAAAACATGTTTTCGTTTTCCATATTTTTCTACTTAAAATGGATATTACCATATCCCATTAATCCAAAATAGATATTTACCCTTTACCTTACATTTGTCTGATTCCCTTACATAACCTGTGCATAAAAAAACTGATATTAGTTCTTATAAACTAATATCAGTTTTTATCTTACAGACACAAGTACTTACCAACTTTGCCTATCTTAATTACTTAAAACTAATTATATTTTTTAACTGTAGTTACTGTAACTGTACAAGACAATGTCTTATTGTGCGTAAATGCAGTAATTGTAGTTGTTCCTGCCATTCTGCCAATAACCTGACCAGACTGTGTAACGGTTGCAACTCGAGGATTATTACTTCTCCACACAATTTTATCATTATCTTCAGCACCTAACAAGTCAAGCCAATATGAATCATATTGTTCTAGCCTTATACTAGAGCGACTCATGCCAAGCGAATGTACTTTACAGGTTGATAAAGCACCACCTGCATTACTTTCTACAACAACATCTGCTGTACCCGGTCCTACCGTTGTAATTAAACCACGGTCATCAACTGTTACAATACCTGTATCTGTTGAATACCACTCATACGAATCTGTATTCACTGCTGGTCTTACTCGAACACTCAATTGTCTTGATTTTCCTGTCAGCATCCAGATTTCACTTGAATTAATCTTTACAGATGTAATATCAATGACTGGTGTAACATATACCCAACAGTTGCCTTTTATTTCATTTCCATCTTTTGATGTTGCTGTTACCTTACATTTACCAACACCAACCGCAAAGATTTCTCCTGCCTCATCAACAACAGCAACCGCCTCATTTGATGAACTCCAATCCACTTCTTTTACAGAAGCATCTTCTGGAGTAATAACTGCATTCACAATATAAGAATCGCCTACTAACATTCGAACCGTGTCAGGCTCAACTCGAATACCAGTTACTGGATTTACCACTCTTACAATACAAGTATCTGACAATCCGCTTCCATCTGCGGCTGTGACTGTAATAACTGCTGTACCCGGGAAATTAGCAATCAAATTTCCTTCTTGGTCAACTGAACAGATACTATTATCGGATGATGACCATATTACATTTTTGTTGGTCGCTGTACTGCTTCCAACAGCAACTGTAAGGGTTCCTGAAGAACCAATATTCATAAACTTATTATGTTCACTAAGCTCTAAACTTGATACATATTCCTTTACAACAATTGTACAGGTTGCAATCAAATGTGCTTCTTCTGTTATAACTTCAATAATCGTCGTACCGCCCTTTAAAGCTGTAACAACACCATATTCATCAACCGTAGCTACATCTGGGTCGCTCGACATATATGTAACATTTTTATTTACTGCATCAATTGGTTCTACGGTTGCAATAATCGCATATTTAGAGCCAACCCACATCTCCTGATATGTAGAATTTAATGTAATTCCTGATACAGGCTGCAATACGGTTACAACACAGAATGCTGTCAATCCAGAATCTGGATTTAAAGCAATAATAGAGGTTGTTCCTGTACCAACTGCTGTTACTTTTCCGTCTTTATCAACTGTACATACTTCTTCATCTCTTGAAGACCACTCAATAATCTTATTATCTGCATTTTCTGGCAAACATGTAGCATTTAACCAAAATACCTGACCTTTTCTAACGGTCATCTCACTGGTGTTCAGAATAACTTGTGTTACTGGCTGTTTAACATAGATATTACACATTGCTGTATATCCACCATCAGCCGATTTACAAAGAATCGTACAATGACCATTTCCTACAGCCTCAACAAGTCCGTTTGAATCTACCATACAAACATTAGTATTTGATGATTCCCAATAAACATTTTTATTCGATGCATCAACTGGAAGAACCTCTGCTGTAATTCTTAATTTATCACCAATTGACATAATCTCGTCTGTATAATCCAGTTTAATCTCTGTAACTGGTATACTGACAAAGAAATTACATGTTGCAATATATGCCCCATCTTCTGTCTTACATATAATCGTTCCATATCCCGGTTTTACAAAGGTAACAAGACCATTTTCATCAACCTTTAATACAGACTCATCTGATGATGACCATATTACATTTCTATTAACACCTTCACCTGCTGGACTAATTGTAGCAACAAGCTGGAATCTTCCAACTGCCATTGAAGAGTGTACATTTGTCTCATTTAATACAATTCCTGTAACAGGCTCTCTTACATATACTTCACATGTAGCAGTCTTTAGTCCGTCTTCTGATATAACATTAATTATAGCAGAACCACCCTTTACACCTGTTACTGTCGCTGTGTAACTGTCACCTTCAACAGTAACAACATCTGGATTTGATGTTCCCCACAAGACATTTCGATTAGTAGGGTCGGCTGGGTCAAATATCAACTGCACCGTCTCACTGCTTCCTCTGTCAATCTGAAGATGTCCCGGATTAATATACATATCCGTTACTGGCGTTGTTACATAAACCGTACAATAATCCGATTTAATAACACCATTGACATTCTGACTAATAGTAATTCTTGCAACACCCGATTTAACACCCGTTATATGAAATACTTTGCCTTCTTGTACAACGCTAATAACAGTACCTGTTGGAATTGTTCCATCTTCATTTGGCTGATTTTCTACCGTAAATGTAATTGGATTTTTCTCAAGGTCTTCCTCTGTTACCAACGCACTGATATCAACCGTTTCTTTCATATTTACTGTAACTTTTTGAGCGCTGACACCAAAATCATCAATTACTGTAATTTCATATACTAATTGGTTAGAATAACCCAACTCTGTAAATAGTGGATTATCTTCATAATGTGTTGCCACAACTTTTGCTTTACCAGCCTTCTTTGCTGTGACAAGACCATTATTATCTACATCAAGGATTGTGTTATCTTCTGTAGACCAACGAACCTGACGAGGGTCACCAGAAGTCTGTAACTGCAACTGGTCGCCAACGTTCATATCCGTTACTTGATTGCCAAGTTTTTTAAATGGAATAATAACATTGACACGGTCTTCTGTAATATTTTGAACAACACCTCCTGCATAAGAAGCCTCAACGCCTGCTGTCAATGTAACAACGCCTGCCTTTATAGGTGAAGCTGTACCATTGCTGTATCTACAAATTCCATTATCCGTTGACCTATATCGCACACCTGCTTTATCTGGATACTGAATATTTGATGGAATAATGGATGGAGCTAATGTCTCAAAATCCTTATCATTAAATAAAAAGGCATTCTGTGTGCCATTATAAGGCTTTGGTAATGTGATAAAAGAACCACCATCTGTACTTCCACTTGTATCATACTTTACCTCACCGACAACGGTATATCGTTTAACAAGCTGCTCTATCTTCTCATCAACATTGTCCAATGTAAGTAATGTGAGTTCTGTCTTACCTCCACCTACTACTTTTAGACTGACAATATTAGAACCTGCAACATTTTGTACTTCAACAATACCATTATTGGTAAGAAATCCCTGTGCATTAGAACCAACACCATTATTTGATTTAATACCAATATTACCATTAGAAGCATTGGAATAAAATCCAATCGTTGTATCCATTGCATGTGCATGGTATGCATCAATCGCAATATTATCGGATGAACTGTCTTGAATAGTAAGAGGCACATAAGCTACAACACTTGCAGTAGCAATAACCGATTCACTGCCCGGAACCAGATTACCATATTCATCATACTTCTTTGTTGTATAATCACCTCGAATAACACTCTTACCCGCATTAAATCCTCGCAAAGTAGGATTTAAACCAGTAGTACCAATAACTTCCACAACATCTGTATTACTTGATGTCCACGTCACCCAATTATTTACTGGAAGCTGGTCTTGTGTATTCTCATCATTACCAGACAAGGTAGCTGTAAGAGGCATATCTTGTGTTGGGTCAACTTGAATATTACTTTGAGACAACTCAATCCTGACTGTAGAACTTGCTGTCGCAAACAATGTCGCACTGCCTAATAGCACAATGGATAACAATGCCGCCCCAAAGACCTTCCACCCTCTTCTTAATTTTTTCACCTGTTTAATCTTTTCCATAGCAATCCTGCCTTTCAAATATGTATACTTTCATGCTAATTTAGGTTAATTTGCATAAACACTTGTATCTATTATACACCCTAATATCCATATCGGCAAGGTCAACAGATAAAATTAGCTTTTTTGTTAAAAATTTTCCTAAAAAATGAGACCATCACAAAATAATTCGTACCATAATATAGATAAATTTGATATCCGATTTATCCTATCTGGTATTGAACTTTATTTTGCAACAGCCCCATCAACTTACATATCGTTATTATTATATCTTATCTTTGTACTCTTCCTGAACCATCGCCGCCTGCAAGAGCTTCTACTTCCTTGCGTGAAACAAGATTGAAGTCTCCTGGAATCGTATGCTTAAGTGCTGAAGCAGCCACACCAAACTCAAGTGCATCCTTGAAATTCTTTCCATCTACAAATCCACAGATTGTGCCGCCTGCAAATGAATCACCACCACCAACACGGTCTACGATTGGGTGAATTGAGTATTCCTTTGAATGATAAAATTCCTTTGTGTCTCTTGAATAGATACATGCAGACCAACCATTGTCTGAAGCTGAATGGCTGACACGAAGTGATGAAATGCAATACTCAAAATTGTAATCAGCAACCATCTGCTCAAAAATTGACTTGTATCCTGCAAGTTCAAGCTCGCCGCTTGTTACGTCTGTATTGCCCGGCTTATATCCAAGTACAAGCTCTGCATCTTCTTCATTACCAATACATACATCGACATACTTCATAAGGTTTTTCATAACCTTTTGAGCCTTCTCTGAAGACCAAAGTTTTTTACGGAAGTTTAAGTCAACAGAAACCTTTACACCATGTGCCTTAGCAGCCTTAAGCGCTTCTTCTGTCAACTCTGCTGCTGCATCAGAAACAGCTGGAGTGATACCTGTAAAATGGAACCAATCAGCGCCCTCAAAAATCTTGTCAAAATCAAAATCAGCAGCCGTTGCTGTAGAAATTGATGAATGAGCTCTGTCATAGACTACCTTTGAAGGTCTCATAGAAGCACCTGTCTCAAGATAATAGATACCAAGTCTTTCACCGCATCTTGCAATATTGTCTGTCTTAACATTGTATTTTCTCAATGCTGCAACTGCACATTCGCCGATTTCATTATCTGGAACTGCTGTGACAAACTCTGCATCATGACCATAATTTGCAAGAGAAACTGCAACATTAGCCTCTCCACCACCATAATTAATATCAAACTCATCTGCTTGGATAAACTTTTCATTATTTGGTGTAGATAATCTTAACATAATCTCACCCATAGTTACTACTTTTGCCATTTGTTACTTGTTCGCTACTAAAAATATATAAAATGTACTTAATAGTAGCTTCCCCTTTCTTAATATTCTAATTATTTTAATATTTGTCCTTATGGGACTTAAAAAATATTAAATCGTTATCTTATTGTGGCTATCCCACAAATAATCAATTATGGTTTTACTTTTGCACAAGATGCATAGCAAATCCGCCAAATTCACCCTTAAAATAAATTGCTTTCAACTTGCCCTCTTTGACAACGGCGGACTCTTGCTCAAATTCAAAACCTCTTTTTTCAAGATGATAAACAGCTCTCTCAATATAATTGGTTGCAATAGCAATATGTCCATTCGCACCACGTCCTGGCTTTTTCATAAGCTCAAAACCTGTTCCTGCAAATACAGAACTATTACCGACCTTCTTTTCAAAACTAAACATCTTTTGAAGGGTATCTGCTAAGTCTTCTGCTGCCTCACCACTCTCCATATTAACACCGACATGTCTTACTTCAAAGCCAAGCATTGTGTCAACAGCTTCACGAGTAAGCTTTTCAATACCTGCAAAATCACCAGCGGCAACCATATCTTTCTTAACCATCCATGAACCACCACAGCATACTATCTTACCAAAATCAAGGTATGATTTTAAATTACTTGCATTAATACCACCTGTTGGCATAAATTTCATAGATGTGTAAGGGGCTGCCATAGACTTAATCATATTAAGACCGCCTGCTGCCTCAGCAGGGAAAAACTTAACAACATCAAGACCTAACTCAATAGCTACTTCAACATCGGAAGGATTACTTGTACCCGGAACAATTGGATAACCCTTGTCCATGCAATGCTTTACAACCTTTGGATTCAGACCCGGACTAACAATGAACTTTGCACCAGCTTCCATAGCCTTATCAGCCTGTTCTGGTGTAAGTACTGTGCCAGCACCAACAATTAACTCTGGGAACTTGTCTGCCATAATCTTAATAGATTCTTGTGCAGCAGCCGTTCTAAAGGTTACTTCTGCACATGGAAGACCTCCGTCAATAAGTGCCTTTGCCAATGGCTCAGCATCCTTTGCATCGTCAAGTGCTATAACTGGAACAATACCAATTTTACCAAGTTCTTCAACAACTTTGTTCATTAAAACCTCTCCTTTAACTTATAATTGATAGTATTATTATAGATTCCGTCCCAAATTTTGTCAATAACAACAAAGCTTGTCTTCAAACTTTGTAATCATTTCTCTGAACTGTTACTAAATATTTTAAAATTTTCTTACAGTGTTACACCCTGTTTAAAAATAGCAAAATCATGGAATCCCGCAACTTCTGCTTTTACCTTTTTGCCAGAAGCGACATCAAGCACAAGCTGGAATAACTCTTTTGCAGCATCCTCTAACGATAAATCATCTGTCACAATTCTTCCTGCATTAAAATCAATCCAGTTTCCTTTATTGCCTGCCAATTTTGAATTAGTTGCAATCTTTACGGTTGGTACTGGTGATGCAAATGGTGTGCCGCGTCCTGTTGTAAACAAGACCATCTGAGCGCCTGCCGCAGCACAAGCTGTCGATGCAACCAAATCATTTCCCGGCGCACTAAGAAGATTTAATCCCTTCGTCTGAACCTTCTCCCCATAAGCCATAACGCCCCTTACAAGAGAAGAACCCGACTTTTGTGTACAACCTAAAGACTTATCCTCAAGCGTTGTAATACCACCATCTTTGTTGCCCGGTGATGGATTTTCATATATTTCTTGACCATTTTTAATAAAGTATTCTTTAAAATCATTAATTAAATGAACGGTCTTATCAAACAATTCTTTATCCGCACATCTATCCATAAGAATCGTCTCTGCGCCAAACATTTCTGGAACTTCTGTAAGAATTGTTGTACCACCTTTTGACACCAACATATCTGAAAACAGACCAACTGTTGGATTTGCTGTAATACCAGATAAGCCATCTGAACCGCCGCATTTCATACCAATAATTAACTCTTTTGCACTAACCTTTTCTCTCTTGAAAGCAGCAGCATAATTCATCAATTCTTCCATTAATTCAGCAGCTTTTTCCTGTTCATCTTCCACATCTTGAACCTGCAAAAACTTAACTCGGTCTGGATTCACCTCACCAATATACTCTTTTAGCACTTCAATACGACTATTTTCACAGCCAAGTCCCAAAACTAATACCGCTCCTGCATTTGGGTGATTAATTAAATCCGCAAGAACAATTCTTGTGTTCTCTTGGTCTTGTGTTGTCTGAGAACAACCATATGGATGCGTAAATGCAACTACCTCATCCACTCCTTCTGGTTTTGACATTCTTGCTGTAGCTTCAATTGCCCTTGCAATCGAATTGACACAACCAACTGTTGGAATAATCCACACTTCATTACGTATGCCAACCTTGCCATTCTCACGCATAAATCCATCAAAAAAGGCTTCTTCTGTTGCTTCCACATCTTTATGCCCCTCTGGGTTATATGTGTATTCCAACAATTCCCCTAAAGCTGTTTTTAAGTTATGTGTGTGAATCCAACCACCAACTTCAACATCATCTTGTGCATAGCCTATTCTAAAACCATACTTGATAACTGCATCGCCTTTTTTTACTGGCTTAATAGCAAATTTATGTCCCTGTGGGATATCTTCAATCATTGTCACCTTTGTTCCTGCAACATCAACCAATGTTCCTTTTGCTATCGGTTTTAATGCAACAGCAACATTATCATCTTTATTAATTTTAATAAAATCCTGCATTTTGGCTCCTTTCATACTTTAGGCAATTACAAAACTATCTTTTTCTATCATTTGTTTATATATTGATAGCTGTCCAATAAGAAATTTGGTAATTATCTATACAATATAAGGCTGTCACACTAAGTAAAATAACTACAAGATATCTTTTCCCCAATAGGACACTACATCTTATATATTTAATCTTAATGCGACAGCCCCATAATTTTTATCTATTTACGTCGTTTGTACTGTCAGGTATTATGCGTTTACAAGGTCATCAACAACGGCTCTCATACCTCTTTGTCTGATATCTGTTATGTATCCTGTAATAGCTTCTTCAAGACCATCAATTGTTGATAAATCCTCACCGCCAAAGAAACTTGTATTGCTTAAATAAGCATGTGTAAATTCTGCTGGTGATTTGCCTGAATTTGCTTTAAAAAAGTCAAGAACAGCCTTATCATCACGAATATTATATGTGTTTTCACCATTGCGGCTGCCTTGCAGACAAATACCACCATTAAATTCCACTTCTGTCTGTGATGTATAAAAACTCATCAACGCTGCCATTGAAAACGTAAGGTATTTTGGCAGTTTGTTAAACTTCTTTACATAGCCAAGAAATGAAGGCATACATCTTGCTTCCCACTTAGAAACGGAATTAAGCGAGATATCAAGAAGCTGATGCTTTACAAATGGATTTAAAAATCGGTCAATAACAGACTTGGCAAATTCCTCACAATCCTCTTTAGAAAGTGAAAGTGTTGGAATAACCTCATCAAATAAAGTCTCCTCCATATACTTTCTAATTGTTGCATCCTTCATTGACTGTTCAACAATATCATTGCCAGCAAGATATGAAGCTAATACAAATGATGTATGTGAACCATTTAAAATACGAACTTTTCTTTCTTTATATGGGTGATGGTCTTTTGTAAATACAACATTCAACCCTGCTTCCTTAAATGGAAGCTCTTTCTCAAGCTGTTCTAATGGAAGGTTGGAATCACTCTCAACAACCCAAAGTCCAAATGTCTCTGCTCGGTCAATCAATTGGTCTTCATATCCCCACTCCTCACAAAGCTTATCTGCTTCATCTCTTGGATAACCCGGAACAATTCTATCAACCAGCGTTGGACAAAATGAACAGTTCTCGTTTACCCAATTTGTAAAGCCTTCCTCAAGCTTCCAAAGCTCAATAAACTTCATAATACATTTCTTTAATTCAATACCATTGTCTGCAATAAGTTCACATGGCAATATGATAAGTCCCTTATCAGCAGCACCATTAAACTTTTTATAACGTTCATATAAAAGCTTTGTCAATTTGCCCGGATATGTTTTTGGAGGACAGGCATTAAAATCGTCTGTCTCA
This sequence comes from uncultured Lachnospira sp., assembly GCA_910587485.1. Classification (GTDB taxonomy): domain Bacteria; phylum Bacillota; class Clostridia; order Lachnospirales; family Lachnospiraceae; genus Lachnospira. The sequence continues at coordinate 44,705 of CAJUKN010000012.1, read as the reverse complement.
TCATAAACAATACCAGCTTCTGTAGTATTAGAAACGATAAATCGAAGTGTCTCTGACGTTCCATACTCCATAAATTTATCGTAGTCCTCAATCGCAGCAACTGCATCAACTACCGATGTAATCTGGCGTGTAATTTCCTTAGGCTGTCCATTTTCAAAACCTCTCAACTGAAGTGTATATTGACACTCTTGGTCATGGAATCGCTCCAATGTACCAAACTCAATCGGTTTTACAATAACCACGCCACCATTGAAATCGGTTTTTTCATTCGTGACATCAAAAATATAATCCACAAATGCTCTAAGAAAATTGCCTTCCCCAAACTGCATAACCTTCACAGGTCTGTCAACTGCATGAGTAATACTCTTGTTTAATCTTTGCATCATTATTCTCCTTTTATTTATTTTTGCCAGCAAATGGCACAAAATACAAGTAGCAAGTAACACAATCTGCTCTCTAACGAGCTTCCACGTTCAAATTGTACAGTGATTTGTGTATGGCTAAACTGTTATAAATTACTCGCCATAAATGAAATCGCACTTGTTTTTACTATAATACCATTGTATAATCGAATTATCAAGATATGTGTGAAAAAAATCTCACACAAACATTTTTTAGGAGGATTTACCATGAAACAATTTATGGACAACGATTTTTTACTTTCTACACCAACTGCTCAACATTTATTCCATGATTATGCGGCAAAAATGCCAATTCTTGACTATCATTGCCATATTAATCCAAAGGAAATTGCAGAGGATAGAAAGTTTGATAACATCACACAGGTATGGCTTGGCGGTGACCATTATAAATGGCGTCAAATGAGAACGAATGGTGTTGATGAAAAGTTTATTACAGGTGATGCAAGTGACAGAGAAAAATTCCAAAAATGGGCTGAAACACTTGAGATGGCTATTGGCAATCCTTTGTATCATTGGAGTCATTTAGAATTACAGAGATACTTTGGTTACAATGGCGTTCTCAATGGTGATACTGCTGAAGAAGTTTGGAATATCTGCAACGCTAAACTTGCCGAAGATGGCATGTCTGTAAGAAATCTTATCAAACAGTCTAATGTAACATTGATATGTACTACAGATGACCCTATTGATTCTCTTGAATGGCATAAAATAATTGCCGAAGATTCATCATTTGATGTACAAGTTCTTCCTGCTTGGAGACCAGACAAAGCGATGAATATCGAAAAACCAGAATACCTTGATTACATAAAGAAGTTATCAGAAGTAAGTGGTATTACAGTCAATTCATTTACCACATTAAAAGAAGCCTTAAAAAATAGAATGGATTTCTTTGCTTCTATGGGCTGTTCGGTTTCTGACCATGCTCTTGAGTATGTTATGTACAAGCCTTACACAGATGAGGAAATCGAAAGCATTTTTGCCAAGAGATTTGGTGGTGAAACCGTTACTGTTGAGGAGATGAACAAATTTAAAACGGCATTTATGGTATTTGTTGGTAAAGAATACAATCGTCTTAACTGGGTAATGCAGCTTCACTATGGAACGATTCGTGACAACAATGTTTTCAGATATAATCAATTAGGTCCAGATACTGGATATGACTGTATCAACACATTTGATTGTTCAGCAGAAATGGCACAATTCCTCAATGCTCTTAGCAGCACAGATGAACTTCCAAAAACGATTATTTACTCTCTCAATCCATCTGTCAACACTGCTATTGGCACTGTTATTGGCTGTTTCCAAGATTCTAAAGCCATTGGCAAGATTCAGCAAGGCTCTGCTTGGTGGTTTAATGACCACAAAGTTGGCATGACTAATCAGATGACCAGTTTGGCTAATTTAAGTCTTCTTGGCAACTTTATTGGAATGCTTACCGATTCAAGAAGCTTTTTATCTTACACAAGACATGAATATTTCAGAAGAATTATGTGTGACCTTATTGGCGGTTGGGTAGAAAATGGAGAATATCCAGCAGATGAGAAAGCTTTAAAGAAAATTGTTGAAGGTATTTCTTATAATAATGCCGTTCGTTATTTTGGTTTTGACCTGTAAAATAAGTTTACTATAAAATAACAGATTCTATAAATTAAAATAAACACAACGAACAAATTTTTTGTAGTTTGTTCGTTGTGTTTTTATCTTAAATAATAAGCCTTATCACTTGCCCATCTAAAGGAGTGCATATTTTCAACTCTTTTTATTATTTTTCTTTTTACGTTCTATTTTACTCTGAATGTGCATCTTACCAGTCATTTCTGATTTAACTGTTGGCTTTTCTCCCACATTGGGATTCCACATCGCTTTATTCAAATCATTTGACAATTTTTTGATACAATCTGGACAATATCTTCCATATCTTATATCTGTACCACACTTTTCACATTTTATATATATACCTGAGCCATCTGGAATTTCAACTCTTCCTTGTTTCAACAATGTTTCAATAACACCTAATTCAACACCTGTTTTATCTGAAATAATTGCTGCTGAAGTCGGTCCATGTGTATCAAGATAATCCTTAACTTTTCCAAAATCAGTAGCCTCTTTTCTTCCACAAGTAGGACATTCAAACATTTCGCCAAAAATATACTTCATAGTACTGCCACAAGACTTGCAAGGCTTACCTAACTGATACATTTCAGAAGACATCTTTTCTTTTTTCGCTTTGCTTAATTTTTCAATATTTTTGCCTAAATCGTCCACAATTACACTCTCCTTCCAACATGTGAATTTTTGCAAGCCGCTTTCATTATTATGATGAAAGCGGCTTATTTTTTTCGTGCTGCTTATTTTTTCTGTTATTTCAATATCTTTATCACTACTGCTATTTATTTTTCATTACTATCTTCATTTAATGCTTTCATAAACAAATCTTTTATTTCAGCAGTAGTCTCATATCGATTTTTCTTAGACTCTTTTTTCTTCTTTGCTTTGGAAATCTTTGTACCCATCCCAGGTTTTTTATATTCCTTATTCTTGTTGGCTGATATTGTCTGTCTTTGCTTACTATTAATATATTTCAATAGCTTATCATTTTTGACGCTAAGTTTACATCCATATAAAACTTCTTTTTCATTTACATTTACTTTGCGCACAACAATTCCCATTAAACTAAATGTAATATCTAAATCAATAAAGACCAGTCGAACTGGCTCGCCAACAGCCATTTTTACATCTGTTGACGTAACAAATGAAAAACCATTTTCACTGACATCTCTTACGATAACTTCTAACGCTTTTTTATTGATTCCTACTTGTGCCACTCCATCATTGCCAATAAATAGCCGAAACGCTTCTCTTCGATTATTCTCATAACCTTCACTATATGATGTTATCTGATAAAATGCTTGTTCATTTTCCTTGATAACCTTACAAGCAACATTTTTCCATACAATTGGAACTTTACCTTCTCTAATAAGCATAAGATTAATTCGGATATTATCACTTGAAAGATTTAACATCTTTTTATTGAGATGAATAATATCCACAATTAAGTTTTTTCCTCTAACGCCAACAATTTTTGATGGCAAATCCATATTTTGTTTTCCAAATACAATCTGTATAATAAGATTGTCTCCTGCTTGTGCCTCTGTAAACGTCACCTATAATATCCCCCGTCTGTAAACTTTTGTTCACTTCATTGCTACAATCTAACTTTTCTTATTATGTCAAAGCGGATATTCGCAATCCGCTGCGTTCCTTGCTCATACCCTCATATCTGCTACCGCAACGCAAGTCCCCACTTACCACTTATGTCTCTGCGCCATTGAAGTGGAGAACTTTCTTAATGAGGTTAAAATCCACTTTTACTACTCATTTGGTTCATCCCAATTATGATATACATTTTGTACATCATCTTCATCATCAAGCAACGATAAAATTCGATTCATCTTTTTAATATCATCATCTGATGTAAGGGCAACATATGTCTGAGGTATCATCGTTACTTCTGCTGAAGCCATTGTCACATTTTCTTTTGACAGCGCATCATGAACGGCTGTGAAATCATCTGGTGAAGTTAATACTTCATAACAGTCGTCTTCCTCATTAAAATCATCAGCACCTGAATCAAGCGAAAGTAGCATCAATTCATCGGCATCTTTATGACATTCTTCCTTAGAAATAATTATCTGTCCTTTATTATCAAACATAAAAGATACACATCCAGGTGTACCAACATTTCCACCGCCTTTTGTAAAGGCGTTTCTAATATTAGAAGCAGCCCTGTTTCTATTATCAGTGAGTGCTTCTACAATAATTGCTATACCATTTGGTCCATAGCCCTCATATGTAACAGACTCATAATTTGACATGTCGGTACTAGCAGCCTTTTTAATGGCTCTTTCAATCGTGTCATTTGGCATATTAGAAGCCTTTGCTTTGGCTACTACCTGTCTTAATTTACTGTTATTGTTGACATCAGAACCACCTTCTTTGACAGCAACCATAATTTCTTTACCAAGTCTTGTAAATATTTTTCCTTTTGCAGCATCATTTGCTGCCTTTTTATGCGCTATATTAGCAAATTTTGAATGTCCTGACATAAATCCTCCACACTGTATTTATTTGTTATCATTTGTCCAACCAAAATAAGGGCGTTGCTCTATTTTGCAGCAGCCCTAAACAACGGCTATCGCACTTGCAATTGCCTTATATCAAACAAGAGACCATGCTTTATAAGCCGCCCTTATACTGATAAATTATAGTTTATAATCACAGATTGGCTTTGATTTTTTCAATCATCTCTTGATATTCTCCATCTGAAAGATATGTTTTATCTGGATTCATCAAAAATACACCACCCCACTCATATTCATCTTTATATTTAGGACAAAGATGAAAATGCAGATGATGACCTGTATCACCATAAGCACCATAATTTACTTTATCTGGCTTAAATGCCGCCATAATTGCTCTTGCTACTTTTGCAACATCTTCAAAATAAGCAGCTCTTTCTTGTGCTGTGAGTTCATTCATATCCCCCACATGCTTCTTATGTGCAACTATACATCTTCCGGGATGACTTTGTTCTTTAAAAAGATATACTTTTGATGTAGGCAACTCACATATCTTAATACCAAATTTAGCGACTAAATCGCCTTCTACACAATAAGCACAATTATTATCTATCATTTTTTCCCCATTTCTGCGCTGCTTTTTACATAAAGAACGAAACATCTCAACCGTTTATGTCAAGCAGCGCACAGACATAAACCTTATGATTGAATACTTTAATTCATACCAATAGAATCACCACAAAGCATGAATTTTATTGTTTTCAATCATATGCCCATTCTTAACAATCTTTAATTGAAAAACTAATCCTACCCATCTTATCTTTTCCCATACACTTGCAGCGTACTTTATCGCCCAGTGTAAGGATATCCTCAACATGGTCGATTCGCTCTTTGGCAACCTTAGAAATATGAACCATTCCTTCTTTTCCCGGTGCAAATTCTATAAACGCACCAAACTCACGAATACTAACAACTTTACCCTCATAAATCTGACCTTCTTCAAAATCGTTTACTATCATCTTAATATACTTCATGGCTTTGTCCATTCCAGCCTGTTCAAGTCCACATATTGACACAAATCCATCATCTGTTATATCAATCTTAACATTACATTCTTCTATAATGGCATTGATAACCTTACCACGCTGTCCAACAACATCACCAATCTTAGCAGGGTCAATTGTTGTCTGAATAATCTTTGGAGCATACTGTCCAACACTGCTGCGAGGCTTGTCTATAGCAGGCTTCATACATGTGTCCATAATAAACATTCTTGCCTGTCTTGTTCTTGAAATAGCTTCCTCTACAATTGGTCTTGTCAGTCCATGAATTTTAATATCCATCTGAATGGCTGTAATACCTTCTGTTGTACCAGTCACCTTAAAATCCATATCGCCAAAGAAATCCTCTAATCCTTGAATATCTGTAAGCACGATATAATCATCGTCCGTTTCACCTGTGACAAGTCCGCAAGAGATACCTGCTACCATTCTCTTTATTGGAACGCCTGCTGCCATCAGTGCCATACAAGATGCACATGTTGATGCCATCGACGTTGAACCATTGGATTCAAATGTTTCAGATACCGCACGTATCGCATATGGGAAGTCTTCTGTTGAAGGAAGCACTGGCATCAACGCTTTCTCTGCAAGCGCGCCATGCCCAATCTCTCTACGTCCCGGTCCTCTTGACGGCTTTGTCTCACCAACTGAATAGGAAGGGAAATTATAATGATGAATATAACGCTTTTCTGTTACATTATCATCCAATCCATCCACTTTTTGCGCCTCTGATAATGGTGCTAAGGTAACAACATCACATATCTGTGTCTGTCCTCTAGTAAACATGGCAGAACCATGAACTCTAGGTATAATATCAACCTCTGCGGCAAGTGACCTGATTTGTGTAATATCACGCCCATCTGGTCTTTTATGGTCTTTAAGAATCATCTTTCTTACGGTTTTCTTTTGATACTGATAAACAGCTTCATCAAGAACTGCAAGCCATTCTTCATTTTCAGCAAATGCCTCTCTTAACTTTTCAAGAATAGCATCAATATTTTTCTCTCTAGTCTGTTTATCATCTGTAAATACAGCTATTTCCATCTCTTGTGGCGTCACAATTTCCTTGATTGCCTCAAACATCTCATCTGGCACGGCACAGCTTACATAAGCATGTTTTTCTTTGCCTACCTCAGCCACAATCTTCTCAATAAACTCAATTACAGTCTGATTGATATCATGTGCTAAATAGATTGCTTCTAACATCTTGTCCTCTGGAATTTCATCAGCACCTGCCTCAATCATAATAACCTTTTGCTTTGTGGAAGCTACCGTTAGCTGAAGTGAGCCTTCCTGCCACTGTGTTTGTGATGGATTGACAATAAACTCTCCTTTTATCATACCAATTTGTGTTGTTGCACATGGTCCGTCAAAAGGAATATCTGAAATACTTGTTGCCAAAGCAGCACCAATCATTGCAACAAGTTCTGGTCTACATTCTGTATCGACCGACATGACCATATTATTTAGTGTTACATCATTGCGATAATCTTTTGGAAATAAAGGGCGCATTGGTCTATCAATAACACGTGATGTAAGAATCGCATTTTCACTTGCCTTGCCTTCTCTTTTATTAAATCCGCCCGGTATTTTTCCAACAGCATACATTTTTTCCTCATACTCAACACTCAAAGGGAAAAAATCAATCCCTTCTCTTGGCTCTTTAGAAGCTGTTGCTGTGGAAAGAACAACCGTATCTCCATAATGGAGCAGTGCCGCGCCATTGGCTTGAGCGCATACTCTGCCAACATCAACTCTTAAAGTCCTGCCAGCTAATTCCATTGTATATTGCTTATACATACTTACTAATCCTCCAATTACATTGCAAATATATTTCCTATAAAGTGAAACAAGGCGGAGTATAAACTCCGCCATAAATATTACTTTCTAATACCTAAACGAGCAATAAGGCTTCTGTAACCTTCAATATCGTTCTTTTTAAGATACTCAAGTAAAGCTCTTCTTTTACCAACCATCTTTAAAAGTCCTCTTCTTGAATGATGGTCTTTTTTGTTGACCTTTAAATGCTCTGTCAACTCATTAATTCTCTCTGAAAGAATAGCAATCTGAACTTCTGGAGAACCTGTGTCACCAGGCTTTCTGCTGTAAGCAGCAATAATTTCTGATTTTTTTTCTTTCGATATCATATAAAATCCTCCTTATTATAAACACCTGTCACTAAGCTTAGGTCGGAGTGTCCTATAACTGAGTGACGGCTCAAATACATGACAAGTATATCATACTGTTAAATAATACACAAGTACTATGTTAAAAAATTTAAAAATTGAAAAACAGCAATTATTCAGCCACACTCTAAATGCCTCATAAACACTTTTGTTCAACAACTATAATACTTATAACATAAACATACTTTTAGCAAATTGTGCATCGTTTTCCATCTGTTTTTTCAAGGCATCAACCGATGCAAATTTCATTTCTGGTCGAATAAAGTGTATCAACTGCACCTTAATATTTTTGCCATAGGCGTCATTTGAATAATCAAATAAATTCGTTTCAACATTCACCATAAAATCATCACTTACTGTAGGCTTTGTTCCAATATTGGTAACACCATAATAATTATTTTTATCAATTGTTGTTATGGAGACATAAACACCTTTTGGCGGCAGCAATTTGCTAATTGGCGGATAGATATTCATCGTAGGAATATTCATCTGTCTGCCAAACTGTTTGCCAGGACATACCACACCAGTCACGGAATATGGTCTGCCAAGTAAAACATTAGCAGTTTCCATATGCCCTAAACTAAGCTCTTCTCGAACATATGTACTACTTATATCACGGTCTTGAAAACGCTCTTTTTTTACAATAATCGTTTCATATCCATATTTTTTGCCTCGTACACGAAGTAAATCCACATTGCCAGCACGTCCCTTGCCAAAGCAAAAATCTGGTCCAACAACAACAACCTTTGCATGGAGCTTTTCTACAATAATATGTTTAATAAAATCTTCTGGTTCTGTATTCATAAAATTTTCTGTAAATGGATACTCAATTTCAACATCAATCCCCATTTCTTCAAGAAACTGCCTTCTCTCACTGTTTGTACTGATAAAATGTTGATTTTTCTGTGGGCATATGCTAAGTGGTATACTGTCAAATGTAAAGGTAACCGCAAGCAAGCCTAATTCCTTTGCTTTCTCTTTTACAATAGATATTAATTTTTGATGACCTAAATGTATACCATCAAATTTTCCCAGTGTCACAGCTGAATTATTTTCCAGTGTAAAATCTTCAACACTATGAATATACTTCATTTGCGTCACCTCATTTCTTCCTCGCTGTTATAAAACATTTTTACAACAACGAATCTTCCTTCTACATACTCATAAATTCCTACAAATTTATCCTGTGCATCAAAAACATTGTATTTGCCAGCATATTCTCCATCTAATTGAAAGCTATTACCATTATACAACAGCTTTTCCAAATCTTTTGGAGCCACCAGTTTAGGATAATTAAATAGTTCCCATATAGGATAAATATTGTTTTCAAGCTCCCCTTTTATCATCAGTGCTGATATCTGATTGAATGTTAAACTATCATCCACCATAAATTGACCTACTCTAGTTCGCACCAGCTTCATCATACACGCCCCACAGCCAAGTTTATTGCCGATATCGTGACACAATGTTCTTATATAGGTTCCTTTTGAACAAGAAACTGTTATTCGCACTGTTTTTTCTTCATCTGAAATATGAATTTCATTAATTTTGATTGCATCAATGTGTACCGTTCTTGGCTCTCGCTCTATTTCTATACCTTCCCTTGCAAGCTCATAAAGCTTTTTGCCATTGTGCTTTATTGCTGAATACATAGGTGGTATCTGCTTATAATCTCCAACAAACGAGGTCACTGCCTCCATAATTTGACACTCATCGAGGTCAACTTCGTGTTCTTCTAGTATTTTTCCACTAATATCCTGTGTGTCTGTCACTCTTCCAAGAAGCAGCACAGCTTCATATGTCTTTGTCCAATCTGTAAGTAAATCGCACAATTTTGTTGCTTTCCCAAGGCATACTGGCAGCACGCCAACCGCATCGGGGTCAAGCGTACCTGTATGACCTATTTTCTTCATATGTAAAATACCCCTTAATTTAGCAACCACATCGTGAGATGTATATCCATGCTCCTTATATACATTAATTACACCATCCATGTGTTATGAACCCCATTTATTTTGTTTTTCAATCAATTCTCCAATTGCATTGATAATGTGATGTACTTTCCCTACACCTGTAAATCCGGCAGCCCTCACATGACCGCCTCCTCCAAAATACATTGCTATCTGTGCAACGTCAATATCTTTTTTGGAGCGCAGGCTGACTTTATATTCACTCTCTCCTGTCTGATACATAAATATGGCAACATCAACACCTTCCGTCAGCCTTAGCTGCTCGACAATACCACCTAATTCTTTCCCTGTAACACCATAAAAGTCAAGAACTTCCTGTGATATTGCCGAAAAAATACATTTTCCATTGTAAAATATAACACTTTCTAGCAATGCTCTTCCAAGTATCTGATTTTGAATATATGTCTTTTTGTAAAAACTTTCATCTATAATTTGCGGATAATCAATGCCTTTATCCATAAGCTTGCCTGCTATCTCCATCGTCAAAGCAGAAGTGCTGCTGTATTTAAACACGCCTGTATCATGGATAATACCTGTATAAATACATTCTGCAACAGCCTTTGATACCTTTTCTTCATCGAAAAGTTTATAAAGTACTTCACACGTTGAACTTGCCTGCTCCTCCACAATACTGACATCTGCATAATTCAAATTGCTTATATGATGGTCGATACATACGGTCTTTTTGGCATTGATAAAACATTTTTCAAAGGGTTCTATCCTGTCGATTGAACTACAGTCAAGAACAAAAAAAATATCAAATTTTAAATTGAGAGGCTGATGTTGTATTTTATCCACATTACAAAGAAATTTAAACTCCTCGCCAACCTCCTCTAAAAACAGGAAAATATCTGATGATTGCATATTTTCAGTAAGATAATTGTAAAGCCCCAACGTGGAGCCTATACAGTCGCCATCTGGTCTGATATGTCCTGTTATTCCAATACATTTTTTATTTTCCAACAAATCCGTTAGTTTCATGTATTTCCACATCCTCTTTTATAAATGCTTTATGACCTTTATCATCTTTTTCTATCACTTCATCAATTAAATGCGACATATTTACACCATACTCGATTGACTGGTCTAATATAAATTTAATCTCAGGCGTATTTCTTAAATTTAGATTTTTAGCAAGCTGCCTTCTAATAAAACCCTCTGCACTCTTTAGTCCTGCTATTGTATCTTTTTGTACCTCCTCATCACCTAAAACACTGATATATGCTTTACATGTTTTAAGGTCTGGAGCTACCTCAACAGAAACTACTGATGTCATAAGACCAACTCGTGGGTCCTTTAACTCTCCACGAATAATGTTACTTAGTTCTTTTAAGACTTCCCCATTAATTCTAGTATTTTTAACACTATTCTTTCTCATTATTTATTAACCATGCCTTTTCTATTTCTTAATTTATTAACGTGGCACTTCCACCATAATATAAGCTTCCATCACATCGCCTTCTGCCACATCATTAAAGTTCTCAATAACGATACCGCACTCTGTACCTGCCTTAACCTCTTTGACATCATCTTTAAAATGTCTCAATGTTGCAACTGGTGCATCGGCAATCTGCTTACCTTCTCTTGAAACGCGAACCTTAGAATCTTTTGTCACTCTGCCCTCTGTAACAAGGCATCCTGCAATATTACCAATACTAGAAGCCTTAAATATTTGACGAACTTCAACGGTTCCTATAACCTTTTCTTCATAAATTGGCTCTAACATTCCCTTGAGTGCAGAGTCTACATCTTCAATCGCATTATATATAACTGTATATAACCTTAAATCAACCTTTTCATGCTCTGCAACTATTCTTGCCTGATTATCTGGTTTGACATTAAAGCCTATAATAATTGCATTGGAAGCTGATGCAAGCACAACATCTGATTCATTAATATTTCCAACACCTCCATGTATCACCTTCACAACAACTTCTTCATTAGAAAGCTTTACAAGACTTTGTTTAACCGCTTCAACGGAACCTTGAACATCAGCCTTAATAATAATACCAAGCTCTTTTACATTACCAGCCTGAATCTGCTCAAAAATATCGTCCAATGAAACCTTATGCTTTGTATCATCAAGTAATTTTTTCTTGCCTTCACTAATAAAGGTTTCTGCAACATTTCTTGCCTCTTTATCACTGTCCATAGCCATAATAATCTCACCAGCGTTTGGCACATCATTTAAACCAAGTATTTCCACAGGTGTTGATGGTCCTGCTTCCTTTACACGTCTGCCCTTATCATCAATCATGGCTCTAATTTTTCCATAGCTGCTTCCAGCGGCAACATTATCGCCTACTTTTAAAATTCCTTTTTGTACAAGAATCGTTGCAACAGGACCTCTGCCTCTGTCAAGCTCTGCCTCAATAACAATTCCTCTTGCCTTGCGGTTTGGATTTGCCTTTAATTCATTGACTTCTGCTGTAAGCAAAATCATCTCAAGAAGTTCATCAATCCCTTCCTTTGTATGTGCAGATACTGGACAAAATGTTGTTGTGCCGCCCCAATCTTCTGCTATCAACTCATATGCTGTAAGTTCTTTCTTTACCTTCTCAATATTGGCATTTGGCTTATCAATCTTATTCACTGCAACAATTATCTCAACACCTGCCGCTTTGGCATGATTGATAGCCTCAATCGTCTGTGGCATAACGCCATCATCTGCGGCAACAACAAGAATAGCAATATCTGTTGCCTGTGCGCCTCTCATTCTCATAGCAGTAAACGCTTCATGTCCCGGCGTATCAAGAAATGTAATCGACTGCCCATCAACATCAACCGTATAAGCACCAATTTTTTGAGTAATTCCACCAAATTCCTTATCTGTTACATGTGTTTGTCTTATTGCATCCAAAAGGGACGTCTTACCATGGTCAACATGCCCCATAACACATACAACAGGAGGTCTTGGCATAAGCGATTCTTTTGGGTCTTCATCTTCTTTTAACAGCTCTGCAATGACATCAACCTTTACTTCATGCTCACAGATACAGTTAAATTCCAACGCTATCTCTTCTGCTATATCATAGTCAATTTCCTGATTGATTGTGACAACCTTCCCCTGTAAAAACAACTTCTTTACCACTGTAGAAGGCTGAATTTTCATCTTATCAGCAAGCTCTTTGATTGTAAGCGTATCAGGAAGAACAAGCTGTTTAATGGTATCTTCTTCTTTATCTTCCTTTTTAACAGGCTTTTTTGTTTGACCACTTGCAAATTTAAGATTTTCTTTAACTTCCAAATCTTTTTTGCGGTCATTCTTCTTATCTTTATTCCAATCGGAACGCCTTGAATCTGGTTTTGACTCAAATACAAAATCATCTTTTACACTATCTCTTCTGTCATCACGTCGGTCATTTCTTCTGCCCTGATTATTGCGGTCGTTTTTAAATCCGCTCTGATTAAAGTTATTGCCGCGGTCATTGCGGTTATTGTTAAATTTATCATTAGAGCCATTATTGGTGCGTCGGTCATTATTGCGATAGCTATTATTATTGCTGCCGCCATTGTTATCATTATGGTTATTTCTATAGTTATTTTTCTTATCACCATTGCGATAATTTTGATTATTGTTTCTATCATTTTGATAACCATTTTTATTATTGCGATTTACTCTTGTATTGTTATAGTTTCCATTTTCTCTGTTTGCGCTGTTTGCATTATGCTCATTGTTGCGTTCATTATTACGATTAAATTTATTATCATTTCCACGATTTTGATGTCGGTCATTATTTTGACCTCTCTCATTCGAGCGGTTTTTATCGCCAAAACGATTTCTATCATTGTTTTGATTTCGGTCATTAGAACGGTTTTTATCACCGTTTTGATTTTTATCACGTCCACCTTTTGAACTATTTTGTGGAAAATATAACTGTGAAACATGTTGTTGTTTCTTTTCTTCCATCTTTTTATCAATACTCTTTTTCTCTTCCGTTTTTTTCACCTCTGTCTTAGGAGTTTGTTGTACTCCTTCTGTTTTTTTCACTTCTTTTTTATTAGCCGATATGGTCTTTATATTAGAAGTCTTTTCTTTGTTTATATCGGCTCTTGTGCCATTATTTTCAACTTTTGCCGCATTATTATTTGTTGTATTCAATAATTTACGAACTTTATTAATTTCTTCCTCATTTAAGCCACTCATCGTTTTATACTTCTTTTCTTCCGTATCCAAAATTTTTGAAACCTCTTTGGCAGCTATGCCTAATTCCTTTGCTAATTCATGTACTCTCATACTCGCCATTTACCTCTTTTCTGAATAATAAAAAGTATTCATTCTACTTTTTTGTATTATTCCAAACCAATTCTCATATGCTTTTGTATCTGTTTTCCAAAACCTTCGTCTATAACTGCAAGTGATGCTCTAAATTGTTTTCCTATCGCATGTCCTAATGTCTCTTTATCACTATAATAATAAACTGGAACTTTATAATAATCACACATCTTTTTAAACATCTTTTTGGTGTTATCAGAAGAATCATCAGCTACTATTACAACTGATGCCTTACCACTTTTAATAGCTTTTTCTGTTGAAAATTCACCGCTTGCTATTTTTCCTGCCTTTTGAGCAAGACCTAACATAGATAACGTTTTATCTTGATTCAATTTCTTCAAAACTCCTTATTAAACTCTCATAAACATTCTTATCTACGGACTGACCAAATGACCTATCAAGCCCTTTTGTCTTAACAGCCTTTTCAATACATTCTCTATTAGGACATACATAGGCTCCTCTGCCATTTTTTTTACCTGTCACATCAATCATCATTCCTTCATCAGACTTAATTATTCGTATCAGACTTTTTTTATCTTTCATTTGCCGACATCCAATACACTGTCTTTGAGGTTTCTTTTTTATCTCACTCAAAATTATCACTCCAGTCTTTTATTAGAACAACTACTCTTGTTCAGTAAATGAAAATTCTTCATCCATTTCTACATCTTCTGCATCGCTTTCCTCTGAGCTGTCAATGGCTTCTTCTATATCAGATTCACTCTTGATATCAATTCCATATCCTGTAAGCTTTGCTGCAAGTCTCACATTTTGTCCTGCCTTGCCAATAGCAAGTGACAACTGCTGGTCTGAAACAACAACGGTTGCTTTTTTGTTATTTTCATCTTCATAGGCAGAAATCGAAACAACTTTTGCAGGACTGAGCGCATTAACAATATATTGCGCAGGGTTTTCATCCCATTCTATAATATCAATCTGTTCATTTCCCAACTCGTTTACAATCGCTCTCACACGTGAACCATTAATACCAACACATGCTCCAACAGGGTCTACATTTGGGTCATCTGCCTTGACAGCAATTTTTGTTCTTGAACCTTCTTCTCTTGCAATATTGACAATTTTTACAATGCCATCCTTAATTTCAGATACTTCTGTCTCAAATAATCGCTTGACAAGATATGGTGTTTTTCTTGATACTCTTATGACAAGTCTGCCCGCCTTTTCTTTCTCTCCTTTGTTTTCTTGTGACCTATCTGAATTTTTTTCTTTATTAGAAACCTCCAAAACGAAAAGCTTAATTCGGTCTCCTCTATGATATACTTCTCCCTTTACGCAGTCATTTTTCTTAAGTGTTGTCTGTGTTCT
This sequence comes from uncultured Lachnospira sp., assembly GCA_910587485.1. Taxonomy (GTDB): domain Bacteria; phylum Bacillota; class Clostridia; order Lachnospirales; family Lachnospiraceae; genus Lachnospira. The sequence goes on along the minus strand of CAJUKN010000012.1, from coordinate 29,385 downwards.
TCCTATATCAACAAGAATATTTCCATTTTCATCAATTCTTTGTACGATTCCTGTAATAATTTCATGCTCTTTAGAATGATATTCATTGTAAATTGCATTTTTTTCTTCTTCTCGAATCTTTTGAACAATTGTACCTTTTGCCGCCTTTGCTGCTCTTCTTGAAAACTCTTCGGATTTAATTTCCACTTTCAGCACATCGCCAATCTCACAGTTTGGCTTTATTTTTCGTGCTTCTGAAAGGATAATTTCTTTGCCATAGACAAGTTTTTCAGGCTCTCTTTTATTTTTATTTCTATTTTCTTCTATCTCATCAATTGGGGTTAAAGTATCTACAACTGTTCTATTAGCATAGATATGAAAATCACCAGTTATTCTGTCAAGTGAAACCTCGCAATTATCATTTGTATTAAACTGGTTTTTAAATTCATCTTTCAAGGATTTTTCAATCGTATCAAGCATAATCTCTTTGCTGATTCCATTCTCCTTTTCAAGTGCCTCTAATGCTAATATTAATTCCTTATTCATCATTTACCTCCGTATATCATATTTATAAATTTGGTTCATTAACAAAATGCTAATCGAATCAGTGCCAGATTTTTTCTGTCAAAGCAAATTTCTTTACCATCAACCTCAATGGTCACAGTATTATTATTATATGCCTTAAGTATGCCTGTAAATTCCTTACAATTATCCACTGGTTTAAAAACCTTAATATCAATCAATTTGCCTACGCTTCGCTCATAGTCTTTCTCTTTCTTTAATGGTCTTGTTAATCCAGGTGAACTAACTTCAAAAATATAGGGTTCATCAATATAATTTTCTTTGTCAAGAATCTCATTAAATGCCCTGCTTACAAGCTCACAATCATCAACTGTAATTCCCCCTTCTTTGTCAATATAAACACGAAGGTACCAATCACTGCCTTCTTTTACAAACTCAACATCAACCAATTCAAAATGATTTTTATCCATAAGCGGTTGAATCAACTCCGAAGTCTTTGCTTCATATTTTTCACTTCTATTCATAATTCCTCTATTCTGCACTGCTTTTATATAGTAAAAAACGCAGCAGCGCGAACGTTATTTTCTTATGCAAACGAAAGAGTGGACATCTCTGTCCACTCTTCCAAGATACATATTGCATTGCAATAGCTAATAGGGGAATCGAACCCCTGTTTCCGCCGTGAGAGGGCGGCGTCTTAACCGCTTGACCAATTAGCCACAACCAAGTACTTGATAATATTACCATATTAAAATATAAAATGCAAGTGTTTTTTTACTTTTTTTATTGTAATTTTTTCATTGTACCTGCAAATATTTTTCTGTATAATTAAAATATAATAACATGTACCTAAAGATTTGCAAAAAAATGAATACAATTAGCATAAAAAACTGAGTATGCGTAGCATACTCGGTCTTTCATTAAAATGTGATTACATTAATCGACTATGTCACCACTGCCAAAACCCGGACCGTTTGATTCCGTCATCACATCCTCCGTATTAAAATGAATTACTTCAACCAATGGTTCCTCATAATATTCTTTCAATTATATACTCCCCTTTCATCATCATAAATTAATCAATAAATAGTATTACCATTTATCAACTATCTTATAAATTACTTGCTAAACTAGACATTAAATTTGTATACATAACTTGTTCTGTACCATCAGCATCCTTATATTTTATATAGCCTATAAAATACATGTCTTTTAGCTTTGTTGTAGCACTCAATGTTAAATTAAATTCATATGTGCCTTCTTTTGTTTGAAGATTTGCTACAGCATTCTTAACATCACCACTTACAGTCTTTAAAGTTTCTCCTAAGCCTGAACTATCGCTGCCTGCTGTTACATAAATTCTATTAAATCCAGCTTCAATAAATTCAAATCCTTCTGGAAGAGACCATTCAATCGTTACTGTTACTTTTTGCTTTCCTGTAGCGGCATCATCTACACGTTCTGTTACAGTTGCATTTACTATTGCTTTTGCCTCTGGTGCTTCTTTAGCAAATTTAGCCGTTACAGTAACATTCTTTGTAACATGGAATGAATAGGAATCTTTTTGACTAACTAAGTCGTCTCCAACATACCAGCCTACAAAATGCTCACCATATTCTGCTGCAATATGCTCTAATGTAACCAATGTTCCATAAGCGATTTCTTGTGATGTAGTGCCATCTGCAAATGAACCATTTACAACTGTTACTGTATATTTAAGGTCTTCTGAAATCTCTTTTGTCTTTGTAGCAATTACATAATCACCAACTTGAACCTTAGCTGTATAGATTGTCTTAATAAGAACACCATTTTCGTCGCGTTCTTCACTCTTAACGCCTTGTGCCACTAATCTTAATGTGCCATTTGCTTCTGTCTTACCACCTACAACAGCAACAAGCTCATATCCATCGCCTGCCTTTGACCATGAGTAAGTAATATTGCCCATATCAAATACGCGTGTTGTAGTAAATGTTACACCATTTACAGTTGTTGTTGCTGTATATGTTATTGTATTATTATAGTCAGAAACAGCACTTGTTGCAGCACTTGTCTTTGTAAAGCTTATTGCCTCTACACCTTCTGCAACATCAGCTTGTGTAAATTTATACACAACATCAAAACCTGTACTGGTTTGTGTTAACTCTTCTGTTACATTAAATGTCAAATCTTTTGTTACTTGTGTACCATTATAAGTAAACTTACCTGTTGCTACTAATGTATTAGTACCTTTTGCAACCGTTACTGTACAATTAATCTTATCAAATGTTTCTTCACAATCCGTATTTGAACAATGAAGAACAACTTTTGATGTAATTCCGTTTGTCTCATCATAAGCCCAGCCCATATCTGGATTTTGTGCATCAAAGGTATGTCCTGTTGCTGGTGTTTCTGTATATGTTACATGGTCGCAATTCTTACATGCCTGACCTGCTGTATGTCCCGGTGTTGTACATGTTGCTGGCACTTCTGCTACTTCTTCTAAATCATGCTCAGCCTTAGCCACTTCTTGCTGTGCTTCTATAATCTCTCCGCAAACTGAACAGCGCTTGCCCGCAGTAAGACCTGTACTTGTACATGTTGGTGCTACTGCTGGGATTTCTTCTTCTACATGATGTGCTTCAAGCTTGCGCTCTTCTTCTGTCATAGAATCTTCGCCGCATCGTGTACAATGCTGATATGCTTTATGTCCATCTGTTGTACATGTTGGTTCTAATCTTGCAACATCTTCCCAAGCATGACCTAAAGCTGGTATCTTAACACTTTCTTCTGTGTCATTCTCATCTTGGAATGCGTTACATACTGAACACTGAAGATAATCCTTGCTTCCTTCTGTTGTACATGTTGCTGCTACTGCTGCATGATATACCCAAGTATGACCTGTTGCTGGTATAACTGCACCACCTGTTGTCTCATCACATCTTGAACAATGGCTTCCTTCTGCACGTCCATCTGTTGTACATGTTGCTGCTACTGCCTCATCTGTTACCATATCATGTCCTAATGCTGCTATTTCGTTACCAACAACTGTAGCTTCATCACATCTTGAACAATGGCTTCCTTCTTCATGTCCTACTTCTGTACATGTTGCTTCTACTCTTGCATCTATCACTATATCATGTCCGAGTGCTGCTATTTCGTCACCAACAACTGTAGCATCACTACATCTTGAACAATGACTTCCTTCTTCACGTCCTGCCTGTGTACATGTTGCTGCTACTGCCTCATCAACCACAATATCATGTCCCAATGCTGCTATAGCTACCTTCTTTATCTCTGCCTGACATACAGAACATTGAACTAATATGCTCCAGCCTTCTTGTGTACATGTTGGAGCTTGAGCTGGCAATGTTTCTGGTGTATGTGCTGCTGGAACAACTTGCTGTGCAATCAAAATAGTTTCACATACACTACATTTTGAGCCTTCTGTCAAACCATCTGTTGTACATGTTGCTGGCACTGCTTCTAGTGTTACAGATGTATGTCCTTTTGCTGCTACAATGTCCTGCTTTTTTAGAACTTCACCACATACATCACAATGCTTTCCTTCTGTAAGACCTGTTGCTGTACATGTTGGGTCAACTGCTGCATCCACTACTTCGCGATGTCCTAATGCAGGAATTTCTGCACAGCCATAAATAACATCACCACACACTGAACACTTAACACCTGCTGTAGTACCTTTTTCTGTACATGTTGCATCTACTTGAGGAACATCATATTCTGTATGTCCTGTTGCTGCAATTTCCTCTGTGAATTTCTCACCACAAGTATAACATGTGCGTTCTTTTGAACCTGCGTCTGTACAGTTTGCTTCTTTAGTCGTTGTCCATTCGCTGTAATTATGTCCTGTTGCTGGAATAACCTGTGAAACAGCCATAACTCTGCCGCAAACCTCACACTCTGAACCTTCTGTAGCTCCATCTACTGTACAAGTTGCATCAGAAGCTGCTGTAGTTACCTTTATTGTATGTTCTGCCTTTGCACTTGTAACTGTTTTACACTCTGAACACATTGTCCAGTGATAACCTTCTGTACAATATACAACCTCTGTATGAGTTCCTGTACCTGCTGTTTTAATCACTTGCTCGTAACCACAATCTGCACAATAATGTGTTGTTGTGATGCCAAGACAAGCACCACCTGTTTGTGTTGTAACAACAGAATCGTTTGCATTTACTTCATCTGTAACTGCGGCTCCATCTTCATTTGCTACAACTTCACCACATTTTGTACAAATAAAATGATACACATGAGTATGTGTAAACTCACCATCGACAAGTGTCTTTGAATTGAAAAGAAATTTTGTATACTGCTCTGTATTCGTAAGAACGTCTTCATGCCCTGTTGCTGCTATCTTATAGTCTTCAGCCGTTTTTCCTTCTACTTCTGCAAATATACCATCTTCATTTGCTGCAACTATCTTATTACAATCTGTACACTCATAGTACTCTTCGTTGCCGTCTGCTTGACAAGTTGCTCCTGTTGCTGCATGTTTTACAACATTTGCATGGAAATTAACAACAACGCCATTAATATATGTATCGTCTGTTGCTGTACAACTTGCTTTGCCAGAATACACTTTGTCATCGCTAAATACTGGATAGCTCTTGTTTGTTGTTGCTCCGCTGCCATCTGAAGCTGGAGTCAATTTCTGTCCCCAAGCTGTTGTCTCGTCAATACCATCAACATCATCTAAGCCACCGCTAAGCAAGTAAGCAGCTGCACCGCTCTTAAACTCAGCATCCGTTAACGCTGCACTTCCTGTACCATCATATGCAGCCAATCCTGAAGCGCCTGCTGTTACATAACAACTGTTTGTTACGTTAGAATTATAGCTAGTTGGCGCACATTTCACATCGCCAATATTATAACAGCTTGATATTGTAGCATCCTCTAAAAGAACTGCTGCAATACCGCCTAATGTCTCAGCATTACTAGCACTTACTGTACTTTGACTGTAACACTCTTTGATTACTGAGCCTTTGCCTAATGTTCCGGCAAATGCACCGACATTACTGCCTCCATTAAAGTATGAATTAATAATTCCAAGCTTTGATACCTTAACTGAACCTTCACATGCACCAAAAAATCCTACATTGTTTCTTGTACTATCATTAAAGTACAAACCACTTATCGTGTGTCCATTACCATTGAATGTAATGTTACAATCTGCATTAATTGGTATCCATAAATACACGCCAAACTCATCTGTACTTGCATTGATTACACCATCATTAACCACAATATCTGCATTAAGATTAATGGTAAGATTTGTATTGCTGTTATTTTTAATCCAAGTATTTAAACCATAAAGGTCTTCTTTTGAACTAATATTACAGCTCGCTTGTGTTGCATCAAGAGCAGTTGCATTGATTGTTGGCTGTTCTGTCCATTCCGTTGGCGGTGTCTTTGTTGGCTCTGTAGGTGTAGCCTCTTCCGCTCTACCGGTCATTGTTGGAACGAACAAAAATGCCACCATTAGCATAAACAGGCTAACGGTGACTAGAAATCGTCTTCTCAATGTTTCCATCCTTTTCCTCCTTTTAGATTTCGATTTGATGTAAAACTATCCCGTCAAGCCTGTTTAGGCTGACTTGAATATTCAGTTTTCCGATTATCGTTTCTTCATCACCTCTTTTACATCAATAGTTCACTATTTTTTATAGATATATAATAATATATTCCATAAAAAATATTTGTATATTTTTGTACATAATATATAGCTCTTGCCTTACAATTCTTTTAAATTATAGTGCTGTCTACATACTAAATACTATTTTATACTATCAAATATAAAGGATTTATTGTATGTTGATTTAATTATCATAATTTATGTTATTTATCATGCTGCATTTTACTTGTATGCCTTTAAGCCTCGTATATCTTTTAAATACCTGCTCCAATATGGTCATCATTCTACTTTGAAATCCCTTTATACCAAAACCTTCCTATAAAAATTACTTTATATTTATATCAATGTATAAAAACAAAATTTTTCTATAAATAAAAAAAGAATTGCTGTGTAACTCTCTCAAGTTCATAAAACAAACACAATTTGTTATGAACTTACTAACAGTTTAAACTTTCCTATAAAATCACTCTCCACTGCAAGCAACAAATTATTTGACCCTCGCTGCATTCGTCAAATAACCATGTAAATATGGCTATTTTTCTCATTGCTCATGGGAATAAAAAATACAGACAAGCTATATTTTACAATACAGCTTATCTGCAATATCAATCTATTTTTTATCGCTCTAAATACTCATCCATCATATTACATATATCATCATAATCACGATTTAATACGATTGACAACTCTCCATATAATAACTTTCGCGCTATTATAAGAATACGGCTGTCTGCCGACTTCATCTTTCTTAAATCCTTTGCACGCTCACTTTTAACAATATACAAATATCTTATTAAATGAAGTATATCAAACGGAACCTGTGATTTAATAATATCATCATACTCAGGAGTGCTTATCGTTTTGCTAAGCCTTTCATCTTTAATACAATTCTTCGCTGTCTCAACAAGATTTTTTCCTTCTTGCTTTGTTATAATCTTTCGCATCATCTGCTTTGTACTCTTTAATGGAGAATATATAATTCCTTTATCATCAAATACAGGCTGCAAAAAATAGTATTCCCCCTCAATACCTTTTATTGGCGGATTGCCAATATCAACAATTTCACACACCCCTATCACTCCATAAAATACTTTATCATGTAATTCAAACATATCTTATCCTCGTTTCTAACTAACAACAAAACCTCTCGTACTTATACATATCGCTTTATTAAGTCTTCCTAAAATGATTATACACTAAATTTACAAATTTTTCAAAGCAAAATTATTGTTCTTTTTGCATCTCTACTATAATTTTTATTGTATTTATACTATCACAAAACTTTAAATTTTTCAACGAAATTTTCACCAACACTAAAATTCAAAAATATACTGCTATTTTAATAAAAATATATTTTTTTAGACATAAAAAGAAGATGCCCTTTTTATGATATTTAAAATCGTTTTTTAAGGCATCCTCATAAATATTATAAGCTTATTCTTTTTCTTTATAAATAATTCTTTTTATCAACTCAACTGATTCTTCAATCCCATAACGTGCGCTATTAATACATAAATCATAATTGATTGCGCTTCCCCACTGTCTTCCTGTATAAAATCTATAAAAACGCTCTCTTGAATGGTCTTTTCTTGCCATTCGTCTATTTGCCTCCTTAAAACTCATTTTCTCTAACTCCATAATTCGTCGAATACGCTGTTCTAATGGTGCTGTAATAAAAACACTGACATGTGGAATATGATTATTAGTAAGAACGATATCCGCACACCGACCTATAATAATAAAATCTTGTTCTTTTGCCAATTGACAAAGCAACTCACTCTCATTAAAAAACATCGCATCTCTTTTTGACAAGCCATGACATCTGCTAAACGCTCGTACCTTTGCATTGACTTTGGCATTGTGAAGTGCGACTTTTTTACTCTGCCACTTTGCATCTTTTTCTTTATCCATATGTTCCAAAACTTGCCCAAAAACTTCTGCATCATAATAATTAATTCTTAATTCATCCGCCAGTGCAAATCCAATATCTGTGCCAGCACTTCCTTCTGTTCTGCTGATACAAATAATTAGATGGTCATCTTTTGAACGCTTGCCATTATTATTAAAATGATTCATGCCTGCAAAGTTTTTGTCCAGTATATCAACAGAACCAAAACTTGATGGTATCTTTTCAATTTCATGGAGAATCTCATTGTATTCTCTCATCAGTATACTTCTTTTCTCTTTATCTTTAATGGTTCTTGCCATATTACCTATAAGAGCAATCTCGCTTCTAAGCTTATATCCTTGTGGATGCTTTGACATAATCTCTACAAGTCCATTAATACTTTTTTTCTCATCTCCTGAAAATGTACGCCCAAGTGAGGAACCTACAAGTTCATACACTTTTGTATCCAACGCATAAATTCGCATTGCAAGCTCTGTCAAGCTGCCATAATATTCTTTATCTTCCTTTTTGTTATCTTCACTTTGAACCTTCATATTTTTCCTCATTTCTGCGCTGCTCTTTTACACAAAAAACTAAAGCTCTTATGGGTTTGTGTCAAGCAGCACACAGACACAAATCCCACGATTGAAAATTTCAACTTTCAATCTTTTATCATATCAAAACCATGCCTTTCTATTCTGCATATATTGGTTTATAAGAAAAATATCAGTGTATCAAGTAAAAATACTGGAACAAGAAAGCCTACAGACCATATGATATAGCCAAAAAAGGAGGGCATTCTAATACCATTTTCATCTGAAATGGATTTTACCATAAAGTTTGGCGCATTGCCAATATAGGTTCCAGCTCCCATAAACACTGCTCCACACGAAACAGCAGTAAGTACCTTTGTTGAAATCATACCAACCGATGTGCTGACACCGTTTGTAAAGCCAAGCGTTCCAGCTGTTGTAAGAAATACTAAATAGGTAGGTGTGTTATCTAAAAAGCTTGATAATGCCCCTGTGGTCCAAAACATTTGATAAGGCTGCGTTATGCCAAGACTTGCGCCATTTGCTTTTAAAATCATAAGCGCTGGCTGCATCGTAATAAATATACCCACAAATAAAACGGCAACTTCTTGAATAGCACCCCAAGTAAAATGATTCTTTGTCCTGATTTCTGATTTTGTTGTCTTAAAAGACAAAAAGGCGGCTAACAAAATAATACCCATCTCAATAATAGAAACAAAAGAAAGTGTCACTTCTCCTATAATATGTATTCCAAGCAAGCCGCCTTCACTATTTTGAAATATCGGCAGTGTTGGAAGCACACCGCTTAAAATAACGGCTGCCACAATCATAATAATAAATAGAATATTATGTCCACCCTCAAATTTAATTTCTGTTCCCGCTTTGCTGATATCTGGTCTATGTCCCTTTGCTATATCCTTTCTGTAAGCCTTTCTGTCCAAAAAATAAAATATAGTTAAAATAATAGCCATATTAAAAATCAATATAGGAAACAAGCTTAAACTCCATGTAAAAGGAACACTTCTCATAAACCCCATCAAAAGAGGCGGGTCACCAATTGGTGTAAGACAGCCACCCATATTAGATACAAGAAAAATAAAAAATATCATAATATGATTTTTACGTTTTCTCCATGCATTCATCTTAATAATAGGACGAACAAGCAGCATACTTGCACCTGTTGTTCCTATACAACTTGACAAAAGTGTACCAATAAGCAATAGACCTGTATTCACACGCGGCGAACCTACCAAGTCACCTTCCAGTGTAATATTGCCTGCCACACAAAATAACCCAAATAATAATACTATAAATGTTAAATAATCATTTATAATACACTCCAACACAGTCTCGGAGGCTGTATACGCTCCATATTTTACTGCAAATGGAATAATAAATAACAACGACCAAAATAAAACTACATAGGGTCTATTTTTTTCCCACCACTCACCCTTAATAATAGGAAAGACTGCAATACACAACAACAGTCCAGCAAATGGAATACATAACCACAACGGAATCATTTTAAGAATCACACCTTTCTTTTAATTTGCAAAATAAAAAGGGCTTTGCAATACAATAGCCCCATGATAAGTCAAGCGGATATTCACAATCCGTTTTACTACTTGCTCATAACCTTATTGCCACTTTGTAGCATTTTGACAGGACCTTAAACTACTGCCAAAATAGGGAAGTCTAACTTCCCACTTAAAAAGCAAAAGACTTCCCTAATAAGGTTAAAATAATTCAACTTTTCCAGATATGTCGCCATTAGCAACATAATAACACGCATTATCCTCTGGCTTAAAATATAATGTCAGCTCCTTGACTGTCACTTCTTGCTTTTTGCACTCTTCTTCAACTTTTTGAACAATCAATTCCTCATCAATTTGTTTACCATCAAATTCAATAAACATCTTTTTTGTTACATCAGCTTCTTTTTTGTTCGTATTTTTTGCAGTTGACTCTTTTTTGCTCGTTGATTTTTTTCCAGTAGTTTTCTTTTCTGTTGTTTTTTTTGTTGTTGTCTTTTTTGCAGCAGGCTTCTTTGTTTCCTTCTTTTCTTCAACAACTTCACTCGCATTCAATGCGCCATCAACAACTTCATTGTTTTCCATTAAATTAATCCTCCTGAATTTAAACAATCTTTGTATCTTATCGTTAAGTACAAGATAAAAACTTATGTATTGCTTCTACTGCTGCTGTTTCATCTTTACCTTCTACGGATACTTCAATTTTCATGCCTTCTCTAAGTCCAAATGCCATCATGCCCATTAAGCTTTTTGCATTGATAAATTTTCCATCTGTCTGCACTGTAATATGACTTTCAAACTTACATGCTGTTTGCACCAACTCTGCTACAGGATTATTGTATGCTTTATCAATGTTTGCTACAACTACCGATTGTACCATGCCTACTTCACCTTAACCTTTAATTAAAATTAAATTACTCCAGCTACACTCTGCAAGTCAACTTATGTTCCCTACATCTATAAAACTTACGTTTATAAAAGATTTATAAATTCTTTCAACGCAAGTTACTATACCCCAAAACATTTATAAAGTCAACACTATATTTTTTTATTTCCCCTTTTTATCTTGCAAAAATCAACTATTTTCAGTCAAATTAAAAGCAGGTATGTTTACTTTTTAATATATTTACATATTTTCTTTAAATTCTTTAACATATTTTTTAACAGCATCCATTGAATAGTTACTTGAACGCAATAACTTTATAAAATGTGAACCAACTATCGCACCATCAATGATATCGCGTACCGACTCAATATCCTTTGGTGTTTTAATTCCAAATCCCATCATAACAGGCACAGGACTTACTTCTTTAACATATGTAAGATATTCTGTTATATTCTTATGAAAATCGGCTGTTCCCCCTGTAACACCCATCTGTGAAACACAATAAACAAATCCTTTTGCAGCTCTTACAAGCTCTGGAATCCTCTCCTTTGAAACAGGCGATATCAGCTGCAGCAATATAGTCCTATCATTTGTTTTTTCTAAATAGGTCTGTAATTCGTTTTGCTCTTCGTATGGCAAATCTGGAATAATCACGCCATCAACGCCACATTCTACACATTGTTTTGTAAATTCTTCTAATCCATAATGATACACGGTATTATAATACATCATAAACACAACAGGCGTTTTTAACCCTTTTGACCGAACATCTTTCATCAGTTCAAAAATTTTTTCTAATGTGGCTCCATTTAAAATAGCCTCATACGATGCATCTTGAATCACAGGTCCATCTGCCACAGGGTCTGAAAATGGCACACCAATCTCCATCACATCAATTCCTGCTTCCTCTTGTGCAAACATAATTTTTTCAGTCGTCTCCATATCTGGAAGTCCCGCTGTCGTATAGGTAATAAAAGCCTTTTTACCCGTTTCTTTCAGTACACGCATTTTTTCTTCTATTCTATTCATTACTTGTTTGTCTCCTCTCCATTCATATATTTTGCAACCGTATCGACATCTTTGTCACCGCGTCCAGAAAGACACATCACAATAGTCTTACCTTTATATTCATTTTGTGCCATTTTAAATACATATGCCATTGCATGAGCGCTCTCGATTGCTGGAATAATGCCTTCCAACCTGCATAACTCCATCAGTGCATCCATACACTCCTTATCTGTAATAGAAACATATGTTGCTCTTTTTGTATCACGAAGGTAAGCGTGTTCTGGTCCAACACCCGGATAATCAAGTCCTGCTGAAATCGAATGTGCAAGTTGTATATTTCCATCATCATCTTGCAAAAGATATGTTTTCATTCCATGCAGTACGCCAACTTGCCCCAATGCCATAGCCGATGCATGTTTTCCAGTCTCAATGCCAAGACCTCCCGCCTCAACGCCAATCAAATCAACTTCTTTTTCATCAATAAAATCAGCAAACATACCAATTGAATTAGAACCGCCACCCACACAGGCAACTACAGCATCTGGCAATTTCCCTTCTTTTTCTAATATTTGCCTTTTTGTCTCTGTTGAGATAATACGCTGAAATTCTTTTACAATTTTAGGATATGGATATGGACCAACTGCTGAACCCAACACATAAAAGGTATCCTCTGCCCGCTCTGCCCATGTTCTTATTGCCTCATTGGTGGCATCTTTAAGTGTTGCACTTCCTGTTGTCACTGGTAAAACAGCTGCGCCAAGCATCTGCATACGAAATACATTTAATTTCTGTCGTTCAATATCTTCTTTTCCCATGTAAATGGTACATTCCATATTAAATAAAGCAGCTCCCGTAGCTGTTGCAACACCATGCTGTCCAGCTCCTGTCTCGGCAATAATCTTTGTTTTACCCATTCTTTTTGCCAATAAAATCTGCCCTATTACGTTGTTAATCTTATGCGCTCCTGTATGATTTAAATCTTCTCTTTTTAGGTAAATCGTAGCGCCATATTTTTCACTAAGTCTCTTTGCATAATACAAAGGCGTCTCTCTTCCTATATATTCTTTTAAATAATACTTATATTCATTGATAAAATTAACGTCACTAATAGCCTCATCAAACGCTTTTTCTAATTCCTCTAATGTATTCATAAGCGATTCGGATACATACTGTCCGCCAAACTCGCCAAAATATTTATGTTCTCTGTTCTTACTCATTTCTCTCCTCATTTCTGCGCTGCTTTTTTTGTATAAACGGGTTTTGGGCAAGCAGCGCACAGACACAAATCCCGTTTTCTTCCATTTTAACTGCTGTTATAAAATCTTCTATTCTTTTTTCATCTTTTCCAATTCGGTCAGGTTGATTTTCATACTCAACCCCAGAGCTTACATCGACTACATCAGGCGCGATAAGACGAATTGCATTTGCCACATTTTCTGCCTTTAAGCCACCTGCAAGAAATACTTTTTTTCCCTCCTTTACAACCATTTCTTGTGCCTTGCTAACAATATTCCATGAAAATGGTTCACCACTTCCAGACGTTCCCGAATCAAACAGCACACCATAAATTCTGTCGGATTTTATTACAATATCTAAATTAGAATAAAATGTTTTGCTTTCCCTATCAAACTCCTCATTTTTTATATTGATTGCCCATATGATAGGAATTGTACTATTACAAATGACTTCTTTATCCCACTTGCCATGTATTTGAACATAATCGAATCCAAGTGCCTCTATATCCCTTATCTGCTGCACTGTTGGAGATACCACAACTGCAACCTTTTTAATCGCACTGTCCAGTTGAATAATAATCTGTTTTGCCAAATCAGGCAATATATTTCTTTTACTTTTTGGATAATACAAAACGCAACCTATATAATCAGGCTTAAATCGATTTATGATTTTTACATCTTTAATTGAAGTAATACCACATATTTTAATCTGCGTACCCATAATAGACCTCCATTCTTACTCCATTTGTAATTTAAACCATATTCAACATTTGCAAGTCAAGAAACGTCTAAATTTTACCCCATTTCTTTCCATCTTAAAGCCAATGTTTTAGGGTCGTTAGCTTCCATCAAAGCCGTTCCAATAAGCAACGCATCGACATGGCTCTCATTTAAAATTTTTATATCCTCATCAGTGAACACACCACTTTCCGATACAAGCACTGCATCGTTTACCATAGCAGCCAACCTTTTTGTCGTATCTAAAGTCACTTCAAATGTCTTTAAATTGCGGTTATTGATGCCTATTATCTTTACTCCCAACTGCAGCATACGATTAAGTTCCCATTCGTCGTGTACCTCGCACAACACATCAAGTCCTAACTGGTATGCTAAGTCATATAACTTTTTAAATGTTACATCATCTAAAATAGCTGCAATCAACAAAATAGCATCGGCTTCTATCACTTTTGCTTCATACACTTGATATTCTGTAAAAATAAAATCTTTTCTTATAATAGGAAGCTTTGTCATCTTCCTTATCTGTTTTAAATAATCAACACTGCCATTAAAATAATCTTCTTCCGTCAAGCACGATATGGCATCAACTGCTTCATTATAACAATCGATTCTTTTAACAAGGTCAATCTTACTTGCCATTTTCCCATGACTTGGCGATGCCTTTTTAAATTCACCAATAATAGAAAGTCCTTTCTTTCTTAAGGCATCATAAAAACTTACTGATACTCGGTCAGACTTAAGGGCTTCCTTTTTCATATCTTCCAGACTAATATGTTTTATTTGCTCTTCTAATCTAATTTTTTTTGCTTTTACTATATCATCTAAAATCATAAACATCTCCTTTTCTGTGTTGCTTTTTGCGTGTGAAAAATTTATTTAATAAATCCCATTTACAAAATTTTCTATCATTCTTTTTCCATGTTCTGTATAGATGGATTCTGGGTGAAATTGCATTCCAACAATCGGATATTCCCTATGTTTTACTGCCATAATCACGCCATTATCTGTTGTTGCTGTAACACAAAGACATGCAGGAACACTATCAGGTGTAATAACAAGCGAATGATACCTTGCAACCCTTAATCCATCTTTTAACCCTGAAAAAATCCCTTTCTTATTATGCTTTATAACAGACTGTTTTCCATGAAAAATATGTTCTGCATGACCTATTGTTGCCCCAAATGCCTCACCAATACACTGATGCCCAAGACATATGCCAAGTATAGGTTTTTTTCCTGCAAAATATTGAATCACATCAAGGCAAATGCCTGCCTCTTTTGGACTTTTTGGACCGGGAGATAAAACAATCGCATCTGGATTTAACTGTTCAATCGCGTCAATATTGGTACAATCATTGCGCACTACTACAATATCCTTGTCAAATATCCCTAAAAATTGGTATAAGTTATACGTAAATGAATCATAATTATCAATCAAAAGAATCATAAACTTTCCTCCTCTACAAGCGTTTTTGCCAATGCCATCACTTTATTGCAACATTCATTATATTCATTTTCTGGAATAGAATCTGCCACAATCCCTGCCCCTGCTTGAAGATATACCTTATCCCCTTTTTTTATCATCGTTCTTATTGTAATGCAAAAATTCATATTACCTCCAAAAGACAAATATCCAGTAGCACCTCCATATAAACCACGCCTTACACTTTCTAATTCATCAATAATTTCCATCGCTCTAATTTTAGGCGCACCGCTAAGCGTTCCTGCTGGTAAAAAGGCGGAGATAATATCAAATGGTGATTTTATTTTTTCACTTTTTCCCTCCACCAATGAAACAATGTGCATAACATGCGAGTATTTTTGTATTTTCATCAATTCAGATACCCTCACTGTACCAATTTGGCTTATCTTTCCCATATCATTTCTTGCAAGGTCTACCAACATTACATGTTCTGCCAATTCTTTCTCATCTGCTAAGAGCTGTCTTTCCAATACTGCATCTTCTTCTGGCGTTATTCCACGTTTTCTTGTTCCCGCTATCGGACAAGTATATACTCTCTGGTCGGTCTGCTTGACAATCATTTCTGGAGAGCTTCCTATTATCTCAAATTCACCAAAATTATAATAATATAAATAAGGTGATGGATTTAGTTGTCTTAATTCTTTATATAAATCAAAACCATCACGCTTTGTCTGTATCGTCCATCGCTGTGACAAAACTGTTTGAAAAATATGTCCTTCTACAATATACTCTTTAATTTTATTGACTTTTTCTGAATATTGCTGTAATGTATCGGATTTTTTAATAATCACACCATCATGTTTTAGTTGTCTGTCATTGATATTGTTACAATCATTTATTGTATCGCTTTTATCAACATGATTTTGCATTGCTTTTGTATCACACCTTTTTAATGCTTTGTCAATCAGTTTGTTTATCTGTACAAAGGCTGCCTCTTCGCCCTCTTTATTGTCTTTTTCCAACACAACTGCTGTGAGTGTTTCTGCCATATGGTCTATTGCAATAAACTGTGTAGTCAACATAAGCTGTATGGTTTCAATACCAATCTCATCTGGATTATTATCTGGCAAATTTTCTGTATAACGAATAAAATCATAACCTAAACTTCCAACAAAACCTCCGTTAAATTCCAGAGCGCTTCCCTCTGTTTTAATTTCAAATGTATCATAATATTCTTTTAAAAGTTCAACAGGATTACCTTCTATAACTTTTGATACACCATTTTTATCTGTTATAACAAGCGCATTCTTTTTTGATTGAATCAACGCTTCTGGTTCTACACCCATAAATGTAAAACTGCCTTTTTCTTTATCATTACTTTCCATAAGAAAACCAATGTTTTTTGTTCCAAGATTTTCGTAAATATCCACACCAGACTCTTCTACAATACTTACTGTTTTTTTATATACTTTTAAAATTTTTTTCATCTATAAAATCCTTTCTTTTTTATTAAATATATTATTGTAATCAATACGGATAAGAAATAACATCAAAACGTCCCCAACAGCAATAAACATGCTGTCAGGGACGTTTCTGCAACGTGGTGCCACCCATCTTTACAAGCAAACAAAAAAGCATACCCAAACTGGATATGCCACCGTTTTTCTTGACTCTTTCAATACAATGTACGCTAAATAGCCTACAACTATATCTACCCTCTATAACGTGAGGTCTACGTCGCAGGCTACTGTCAATTCACCTTTACATCTCCCAAACCCATTCCTAAAGGCACTCCACACCAGCTCTCACCACCGCTGACTCTCTGTAATGTACCTGCCTGAAGTACTATTTTGTTCATCGACTTTAAATGATTTAATTTTAGTAATAAAATTTTATTTATTATAAACTATGCTTACTATTAAATAAAATGGCTGCAACTTTATTGCAGCCATTCTATCACGTTCAAATACCTATGTCAACAAAAATTTCAAAATTTACAAAAATTTTTGTAATCATTCCAATAGGATATGTATAAGTCCCCAAAATACTCTCTTTTACGAATTGTACAATAAATTAGCTAATAACTTATTTTAATCGAGTGCTTGTCTTTTATTTTTCATAACCAACACATGTGCAGGAGGAAGGTTATTTATTACCCGCAAATTTCTTCTTATATCAAAAAATTGTTCAAAAAATTTTCTCTTTACCATACTATATTGAAATGTAATAAAGATACCCTTTTTTCCAATAACTTTTTTCGTTGCCTCTAATATGCTCTCTGATTCTTTTTGTGGCAAGGATGTAAATGGCAAACCAGATATCACACAATCTGCTCTTTTAATATCCATCTTTTTTAAGTATTTGCAGACATCTGCTGCATTGCCATGTACTATATAAACATTTTCTTTACTGCCATATTTCTTTTTTAATTCACTGCAAAATTTTTTATTTTGTTCAATTAAGATTAATTTTGTTTCTTTTACCTTATTTGCAACAAGTCCATCTGTAAATGAGCCTGTTCCCGGACCATACTCTACAATACATTTTGCTTTCTTAAAATTAATTGGCTGTATCATTCTTTTTGCCAACGCTTTTCCACTTGGTGCAATCGCTCCTATTTTTCTTGGGTTTAATAGAAATTGCTTTAAAAAGTCAAACATGTTAATTACTCCTTAATATTGTTTGTTATAAATATAAGAAATCCTTTTAACATTTTCCTATATTTTCCATTATTTTATCATTATATATTTTTAATTACAATAACTCTTTCAATTTATTAATTTTTTTAATATAATCTTTATCGTTGACTTTTCCAAAACCATATGCAGCATATATAAAATCAATCCCTGCTTCTTTTGCAGACTGTGCATCTTTTTGTGTATCGCCCACATAAACAGGACATTTCAGTCTATTTCTTTCCATCAATAACTTATTGCTTACACCTTTACTTGCCCTTGTTCTTCCCCAACATTCTGTATCATCAAAATATGCTTCCATATGATGTGCTTTTATAAATGCCTGTATGTATCCATCTTGACAATTACTTACGATATATAATCTAAAATTTTGATGCAATTTTTTTAACACATCTTCCAACCCATCATACAAAATACCACCATGTTGTGCTAAATATTCATTCTCATAATGACAAAGCTCGTCCATAAGCATTTTTTGTATATGCTCCGATTCATTTGGGAAAAGTTTTGCAGCAATTTTATACATGGTAAGTCCCATACATTCCCCTAACTCTTCTTCTGTTATAGGTTTTCTTTTTATTTCGCTGTGCCTTTGTAACACCTCATTCCATGATTGTTTTATCGGTTTTGTGGCATCCCACAATGTTCCATCTAAATCAAATATTATTCCATCATATTTTGCATCCATGCCTTAAACTCCATTTCCTAAAAACTCATCAAGCTGTTTTAACATACGCTCTAAAAGTTCTTCTTGTGTAATATCATAACAAATTGAAAAACAATCTCTTGCAAGACTGTATTCACTGTCATTCATCATTAATTCACCTACTCTGTAAATAACGCCTATTGTATCTGGGTTTGGTCCTAGCTCAATATCGGATTGTTCTAGTATCTTTTGCATTTCCTTAATAGACCATTGTGGCGCATCATCACCCAACGCATTTTTAAGATAATCTAATTCACTGTCAGCATTTTGTGTCTTATAATAAATATTACTGTAAAGATAACAGCACCTTGCTGTCTGTGTATTATATTTTGACACATGATAATACCCCATATTTCTGTAATAGCGCGCCATCGTAGCTCTTGTGCAGCACAATTTATACGCCTCTTTTGTTGCAATCAAATAGCGTTCCAGCATATTTAAGTATTTATAACATTCTGCCAAACCAAGTATCGCATCTAAATCAACAGGATTCCAGCAAATGGCATCCTTATAAGCTGCTGCCCCTGCCTTGTATCTGCCCAGTTTTACGCTTAAATCGCCATATGTCCTATAATATTCACCTATTGGAAGCTGCGTACAACAAACTTGAACATCAGGCTTATAATAATAGGCATATACATAATATTCCATAACATGATTCAAGCTAATATATATATTATCATTTTTTCCCAAACTTGTAGATTTGGCTTTTTGTATGCTTTGTACATTCTTTTCACTAATATGAATATGACCTCTGTTATCTATTATTCCAGCCTTTCGGACATCAAATTGTCCCTCTATACCCTCAAGGAGTTCTTCGATAAGTGCTGTTGCTTCATCAATCCTATCTTCAGAAAACATTTGTTTAAAATCTGCAAACTTCTCCTTTAATTCTTCTATATTGTCAATGTCCATATTTTTCCTCATTTCTGCGCTGTTTTTTTCTTATTTGTCCTTTTTTTCTTGCGAACTATGGTTTCTTTTACATTCAACATATTGGTCTTTAATACAACGGTTGTTCTTGGTGGAATTTTCACAAGCTTATTTTCAACAACTTCTATTTTTTCTGTTCCTGTACTAAATTCAACCGTCCATTTATTTCCCTCTGTAAGCTTTGGCAACGCCAAATCATGCCATTCCCAATGCAAATTAAATCCAACATAGATTAGTTCAAAGCCATCCTTTTCTTGAACAATATCTGAAATCGCATATTTTGAACAATATAATATCCCTATATGCCTGTTATAATTTTCCATCACCTGATACCATGCGTTTGTTCCATGATAAGAAACATCTGGATATCCACAAGAAATGGGGTCTGCCGCCAATAATTGTTTTTTCATATGAAGAATTTTATTATCTTTTCTAAATTGTATAAGTTTTGTTACAAATTTTTCAATATCACAGGCTTCATTAGACGATTTCCAATTTAACCATGATGTCTCACCATCAATACAATAGGGATTATTATTTCCGCTCTGTGAATTTTCAAACTCGTCTCCTGCCAATATTAAAGGTGTGCCAGCCGACATCAACAACATCGTAAACGCATTTTTAATCTGTCGCTGCCTAAGCTCAATAATACGCTTTTTCCTTGATTTTCCTTCTACCCCACAATTCCAACTGTAATTAAAATTTTCACCATCTCGATTATTTTCACCATTATTTTCATTATGCTTACGGTCAAAGCTGACAAGGTCCATCATCGTAAAACCATTATGATTCGTCACATAATTAATATTTGCACTATTATCAGGATTGCTTCTTGTAACATATGCAAACTGCTTAAGCTGATTTTCATCACCCTTTAAAAATTGACGGACCGTTGCTGTAAAACCGTTATTATAATTCGCCATATGCTTATAAGAGCCACGCTCACCATTCCAATATGTGGTAATAATCTTTGTATCAGCAAGAACAGGGTCTTTTGCAAGAAGCTCAAGCGCAGCTTCAGAAGCATATAAATGAATACCATCTATATGATATTGTGTAACCCAATATCTTGCACAATCAAGAATAAAATCGGAGGATTCTTTATCAAAAAACATCTCCATAACCATCTCTATATGATTGGCATGAAGTGTTTTGATAAGATTTTTCAATTCTATTGTGTAGTCTGACCTCATATCAGCTATTGACGAAAAGGAAGCCTTTGGCGCAAAATGAAACCCTGCCTCATATCCCCAATAATTTACAGGTTGTGTAATAATTTGAGGTTTATATATTTCTTTTTTGGATTTATAAAGCTGTGAAAAACGACCAATCTCATCATATTCATATGCGGGCATCAACTCTAATGTAGTCACTCCTAATTTTTTAAGATAATCTAATTTTTCAAGCAACCCTGCAAATGTTCCCTTATGCTTCACACCAGATGTTCTACTCTTTGTAAAACCTCTTACATGAAGTTTATAAAAAATACAGTCCTCATAAGGTATGTTGGGGTTTTTATCATTTTCCCAATCAAAAGCATCCAGACACACTCTGCTAAGATGAAGTGTTTTTCCTGTTTCTTCATCATTGATGCCAAACTTACTGCAACCTGTAATCGTCTTTGCATAAGGGTCAATCACTTTCATTCCATCTACTTCATAACAATAAAGAGCCTTGTCCATAGATACACCGCTTATTGAACAGGCAAAGACATTACCTGTCTTATAGGTGCTATCTAATATAATCTCATGTTTCAACATATATTTTAAATCATATATTAATAAACTTATCTGTTTTGCCTCACTGCTAAATGCAAAATTGTAATTCTTGCCATTTTTGCTACTTCCCATAGCAATCGGATTTCCTTTAGCCACTATCATATGTCACCTCATACCCTATTTTTATGCCCATTTTAGTTTTTGAGACTATTATAATGTATTTTAAATGACTTTCATAGCACTTTATATAACATTTTTATTATTTTTTACATATTTTAATAATTGTAGAATATATTTTTTATATTATAAATAAATATAATGCTATAAAATCCAGTAAATAAGCAAAATACAGAAACTATATTTTCGTGTTTTGCTTACTTACTGGATTTTTTAATCGAAATCCATTAAAGTATTTACCTGCCTTTGTTTAAAAAGCTGTATAAATAAAACTTTTTTGTCTATTCTCCAATCAATTCCTGCAATTTGGCAAATGCATCGCTAATACCCCCTACCGCATTAATCAATCCTTCATCTACTGCCTCATGCCCAACAAGAATAGTGCCTAAATCTTTTGTAAGGATTCCTGTATTAATCATCATTTTTTCTAGTTTTTCTTTACTGATACGCGAATGTGTCGATATAAACTGAACAATTCTATTTTGTATCATTTTAAAATAATCAAAAGTCTGTGGCGCTCCAATAATTGTGCCATTCATTCTTACAGGATGAATAATCATAGTGGCGGTTGGTGCAATAAACGAATAATCTGCACTTACTGCCAAAGGAACACCAATACTGTGTGAATCGCCCAATATCAATGAAACCACTGGCTTAGACATAGAGGCAAACATCTCTGCAAGCGCAAGCCCTGCACTGACATCACCACCAACTGTATTGACAAGCACAAGTATGCCTTTAATCTCATCATCATCTTGTATTGAGGCAAGCTGTGGCAATATATGCTCATATTTTGTGCTTTTGGTGGTTGAAGGCAATATATCATGCCCTTCAATCTCCCCAATAATTGTCATTAAATGAATTTTTCCATGTTTTTTATTATTTTCAAGAACAACCTGTCCATAATCGTTTATCTGATTATTTTTCTTTTCTTCTTTTGAAGCTGAATCTTCATTTTTGCCCATATTCTGCCATCCTCCATACCATTCATTTATAGATATTTCTATTATTTTGAGAATTTATATGGATTTTATTCACTTACAGGCATTTTTTATTTTAATGTCTCACTGTTATTCAGTACAAGCGTACTATATAAAAATAACACATCACAATTATCAAAATGAACAAACTGTCCCAAATAATCTGGCTGAATATATCGAATATCAACTAGTGTTATCTGAGAATATCCACTAATTAACAACGGAGCAATGCTAGAGCCAAAAGAATCTCTAAATACTATCAGCTTTTTATCCTCTTGTGCCTTTAGATTATTTAATATAACAAGAGATAATGAACCAGACAAAAACATTTCATAAGGGTCACGTCCTGCTGCTTTTTCCATATCATACATCGTTATTTCTTTATTATTTTGTCCATCATACACATAACATTCATCAAATACATCTTGTGTTACATATTGCAATACATCTGATTCAAGCGGCAATGCTGCCTGTCCATAATACACACCATAAAAATCATGTGTCAATGTATGCAATTTATAATTGGAAGAAAGTGTTGTACCCATATTTTGTGCCAATCTTTCTGCCACATCTATAATCTTTTCCTGACGCCAATGGGTATCCGTTTTATAATAATCGTCTTTTTCTAAAAGCTCTGAAATAGAAATATATTGTGCAAAGTCCATTTTTTGCTTCATCTGTTCTTCAAATTCTCTGTAATCCATTGAAAGATGTCCACTATCCTTTGCCAAAAAACAATTTTTATCGGGAATAATAGATAAAAACACTTTATTATTTTTTGTTAAATATGTTTCATATATATATCGAAATCGTTTTACTGCTCGATTTAAAGAATCCTCATTGAATGGATATTCCACTGCTGCGATAAAGCCATCTGAAACATAAATATCATTGTTATCTTTCTTAAAAAAAACATTAGTTGCTGTCACTGCTTTTAATGTTCTAAATGCCGTCCGAAATGGAAATGTATCTACAGCATAGGTCTCAAAATCTGTCATAAAACGCCCATTCCATATATTTTGCGCTTGAAAAGTTGGCATAGAAGCCAATTTTCTGCGTTCACTGTCTGAATATTGTGCTTTTGGCAAAAATACACAAAGCAAAAATCCTGCTGCCAAAAACACAGCAAACAATATACATGTCACTTTTTTCATATTTCCCCTCCTTTCTTCGCCGCTTTTGCTCATAGAACAAAAATTTCCAAAAAACGAAAAGTTCTTACAGGTTTGTTTCAAGCAGTACGCAGACACAAATCCCATGACTGAAAATTTTAACCTCATCTTTGACTTTTCAATTTTAGTCCCTTAAAACCGAAAATACAGAAATGGATTAAATGAACCATCTACCAAATAAGCGGTTATAACAAGCAATAAGACCATAAGCACAAAAGGCTCTATTCTATTTATAATTTTTTCACCTATTGGCTTATGGCAAACCATCTTTATGCCATACGGCACTGCTGGTGTTGCACCTATAACAGCTATAATTAATATCACAAAAAAACTAGACAGACAATAAAGTGCTTGTGCTGATACAATCGGAACACCATCAATACCAAAAAGTCCTTTGATATCCAAAAATGCCTGTCCCATATCCTGTGCATTAAAAATGATAAAACTAATCATTACAAAAAATAAAACATAAATATGAGAAAAGACTTTACTTTTTTTTAAATATTTTAACAGCCATACTTTTTCAATCATTAACAATATGGCAAAAAATAAACCCCATACAATAAAATTCCATGCTGCTCCATGCCAAAACCCAGTAAGCATCCATACCATCAAAATATTAAAAAATTGTCTGCCTCTTTTGACACGATTTCCACCAAGTGGAATATAGACATAATCTCTAAACCAAGAACCCAAGGAAATATGCCAACGACGCCAAAATTCTGTAATGCTGGCAGAAATATATGGATAATTAAAATTTTCTAAAAAACGAAATCCAAATATTTTCCCTAATCCAATCGCCATATCACTATAACCTGAAAAATCAAAATAGATATGCAGTCCAAAAGCAAACGCATACAACCAGTAAAACAACACCGATTTTTCATCAGAACCACGAAATACATTACATAGTTCTCCTAATTGATTTGCCAATAATACTTTTTTTGCCAAACCGCTTACAAATCGCCTAATCCCTTCAGCAGCCATATCCCATGAATGTGTCCTTGTCTCTAACTGTTTGGCTATATCAGAATAACGAACAATTGGTCCTGCAATTAACTGTGGAAACATAGCAATATAAGCAGCCATATAAATAATATTTTTTTGCGCCTCTTCCCCTCTATATATATCAACAATATAACTAATCATCTGAAATGTATAAAAACTAATACCAATTGGCAATACCACTTTTAACAAGGGTATATTTAATCCTGTTATGGCATTAAAATTGGTGATAAAAAAATCTACATATTTAAAATACACTAAAAAAGAAAGACTAATGATTACAGAAAGAATGCAAAAAACTTGCCCTAATTTTTTTCCTCTATATTTTTCTACCAATAGTCCAAATCCATAACCTAATACAATAGAACTTCCCATCAATAAAATGTACTTTGGTTCTCCCCATGCGTAAAATAGAAGACTGCTTAATAACAAAACCATATTTTTTAAACATTTTGGAAACAAAAAATACAAACCTATTGTAAGTGGCAAAAAATAATATAAAAATGTAATACTTGAAAACAGCATATTATTCTTTCTCCTATATTTTTCTTGTATGCTACAATCTGTGAATACTGTTTATTATTTCAACTTTATATACAACACAACGGTGAAAATGATTACCCTACAAAAAAATGGTTTACCTTATGAAAATAGCGTGAAGCAACTTATGTTAAAAGTTTACTTCACGCCACTTAAATTTTTATTTTATATGATATATATTATATCGAATTTTCTTTTTCAAATGGTAAAAGTATATTTATCGAATTATACAATTGGTGTTTCTGTAAGAACTTGCGCCCCACTAAGAGCAGATAACGCATTTGTCTTAAAGATTTGCATGATTTCAGCCTCGCCATATGCTGTAATAACATACCTTCCATCTACATTGATAATAATCAATGTATCCGGTTGTCCACACATCCACTGCTTAGCTAAAATATTAGACTTTACTGCATCTGCAAAATCATTCATATTGATGCCAGTCTTCAAACGATATGCAGCACCAGTAAATACATTAGCATTCATCATATGCACCATCGAAGCGGCATCTTCAATGTTTGAAGTTTGGCTTTGTGGAAGTCCAAGTGTAACATCTAATTCTTCCGTTTTACTGATATCAAATTTACCCGGTTCATCCATTACTGCATTTTCCTGATTTCCTCCATACATAGCAAACAGTTGGTCTTCTTTATAAACTTTTATCACTTCCTTTAACACATCAAGAGATTCTGCATATTTTGACTGTCCTCCTTGATTTCCACCATTTGAATCCTTGTTACCACAACCAATTAATGTAACAATTATCATTGCTGCTAAAAAGATTGTTGTTAATTTTTTCATGTAAATCCTCCATTTTGATTTAATCTGCTGCATACAAATCAATTTATATTTATTTTATATAAACTTTTGTACTCGTCACAATTTATTATAGCATATCATTATATTAAATGCTACTATTAATATTATTATATTTCTTTATCATTTTAACTTACTTTAATTTTTTTAAAATCGAATATTTGTTTTGCATTAACTATTGCCCAAAATCCCAATTTATGTTACTATATAAAATATATTATCAATACAAAAGGTAGGTATTTTAATGTTCACAGGATATGATTATGAAGATTACTGTTGCGAATATCTAAAAAAACATCATTTTAAAAACATTGAGCATACCCCGCTTTCAGGTGACCATGGGGTTGATATCATTGCTCGAAAAGGACGCAAGAAATATGCTTTTCAATGTAAATATTATACTGGAAAAGTTGGAAATCATGCCATTCAACAAGTTTATACAGGCTGCTCTTATTATAAGTGCGATATTGCAGTTGTAATAACCAACAGCGTATTTACAAAAAATGCGATTGCAGAGGCTAAAAGACTAGGCATACAACTGTGGGATAATATTGAGGTAGAAAAAAAGAGACATTTATTTATCAAACTATTATTGTTAGCGGCTCTTATACTAGCAGCAGCTTACTATATGATTTCTGACGAACAGAAATCTTGGTTATACAACTATTTTACAAATCTTTATCAAACAAACCTTGATATTATTTTACTTGTTGTATTTCTTCTAGCTGCGATTGTTCTTGCTACAATTGCCATAAAAAAAATACGAGATAATGCCCATTAATACAATAATAAAACTATAAATATCAATAAATATAAAGCATTTTTATTTAATCTTATCAAGGAAGTTCTCACTTCAATGTCACTAAGGCATAAATAGAAAACTTGCGCTTTGATAGCAGCTAGATAGTTTGAGCAAGTAATGCAGCGGATTGCGAATATCCGCTTTGACTCAAATACCCCACAACAAACGGATAAAATATCACGTTTAATGTGGGGTACTTAAATTATTAATAAAAGCTTCATATCGGACTTGAACCGATGACCTCTTCATTACGAGTGAAGCGCTCTACCAACTGAGCTAATGAAGCACTTTACATAAAAATATTAAATCAACAAGCAATATTATATATGTATAAATATTTTTTGTAAAGCGTTTTTTTTATATTTGATAAAATATTTTGACAAAATATTTTATCGAATAAAGTTCATAGGCGTAAATTTTTCTTTTTCTGGGATTCCATACTGTTCTTTACCTAGTGCAATACTTTTCATTAAAAATGTCATATTTCTTGCAAGTGTTCTCATTCCCTGCAAACCTTCCAAATCCTGATTAGCTTCTCCTATTTCTCTGCCATGAATACTGTTCCAATACTGTCCTGAAGCCACTGGCATACCAGATATTGTAAAAAATTTATTTAATTCATCAAAAGTAGAAGATAATCCACCTCTCCTAGCTGCCACAACAGCAGCACCAACCTTCATTGTTTTATCAAAATTAATACTGAAAAACAATCTTGTCAAAAACGCTATCAATGTTGCATTAGCAGATGCATAATATACAGGACTTCCCACTACCATACCATCACATTCTTTAAATTTGGCAGCAGTTTCGTTTACAATATCATCAAATACACATTTTCCATTAGTTACACAAGAACGACAGGCAATACAACCACGAATATCTTTATTTCCAACGTGTATTATTTCTGTTTCAATATTTTCCTCTGTAAAAATTTTCTCCATCTCATGTAAAGCAATATATGTATTTCCTTGAGCATGGGGACTTCCATTTATTAAAAGAACTTTCATTTTAACCTCATTTCTGTGCTGCTTTTTCTATGTTTTATAATTTTTCACATTTTATGTCTGACAGCACGCAGACACAAATGCACTTGCAATTATGTATCTAAATTTTATATAACCTTTATTAATTTTACAAGCGCACAAATTTTATGATTATTTTTTCATTTGAAGAAGCTTATTTTCAATAGCTTGTTTTGCCTGTTGTGGTATATCAATATCCCAAACTGCTTCCTCCATTGGACAAAATCCTGTACCAAAGCGATTTACAATCTTTTTAACAGACTTATCATATTGTATTTGAATATTATTTTTTGTAAGCGTATCAATAGCCGCTTCGCTCATCACATAGGCATATACCTCTTTTACACCAAGCAATACATATAAAAATGCTGCTGCTTTGCCAACAACCTTATCAGCCGCACAAAAACCACTAAAATCCAATCCGCTATTTTGCCAATCTAATAAGAACTTCACTCCACGCTCTGTACTTGTGTAAATTCTATTTTCTTTACACAAAACACATGTATAGCCCCCTTCATTTAAAATTCTAATTGCCTTTGTTAAATCAGCACTCATACCTTTTTTAACTCTCCTATTTCCCTCTTTAAACAATTTGTGTAGTAAAATTTTATGCCTATAAGATTTTATAAGAACCATCTTTTAATCGATAAAATTCACTTGTTTCAGTATTTTCAAACAATTCCATCATTTCTTTCATATCTGTAGCAAGTACATAGTCTTGCATATGTCGTCGTTTTATCCAAAATACATTACCTTCTGATGAGCAATGAAGATTACCTGTAAATTGATTTGTTTTATAAAGAAAAATCACATATCTTGCACTATCTTTTGTTTGAAACTGCTTTACACCACAAAGAATAGGATTGCTGATTTGATAACCTGTTTCTTCAAAAACTTCACGAATAACCGATTCTACAAACGATTCGCCTTGTTCAACATGTCCGCCGGGAAAGGCTATACCATCCCATGCAGTGCCTATTCTTTCCTGAACCAAAATTTTACCTTGATTATCATACACCATACACAATGTTGTAAAGATAGCCTGTTCCATGATAAATTTCTCCTATTGATTACTTATATTTATATCACTATAACAGATAATTCGCTATTCTACAAACACAATGTAAAAATCACACAAAAAAGTCACATTACTGAACACTATTAAAATACTCTTTAATTTCCATCATTCGTTCCTGTTGTCTTACATCAGTCGGTCATTTTTTGCGGACAGTTCAATACATGCCTGTCTGCTTCGTTCCCTGCTCCTGCGTTTCGTTTCTGTCCCTTCAGCCTTTCTTATCTTTCCCCTGCACTCTGGACAATACTTCGATATTGCGGAGCGGGGGACGTATTCAACACCGCACACTGTACAATTCTTAGGCTTTAATGCTGTCCACCGCTTTGTGGGTGTGATATGTAATTCACCGACAAAGCCGATGAATT
>CAJUKN010000011.1 GCA_910587485.1 uncultured Lachnospira sp. | reverse complement strand
ATTCTAATTATGATAGATAATTAAAAGTTATCCGTTGGATTTGGTGAATGAAAGCAGCATGGTGAATTAGAGAATATCCATTATGAAGGAGATAAACGATGAATGAGTTGCAATTGTATAGACAAGATGATTTCATAGAATTTAAGAAGTTTGAAAGCAGAAACTTATCATACGCTGTATTTGAAAATATTGATTTTCATAAAGCTATACATTTGATTTCATTTTTTAGAAGTGATTTTAGAGGGACAAAATTTACTAATATTCAATTTTATAAAAACAATTTTGATAGAAGTGATTTTTTGAGTGCAGTGTTTATTGATTGTAGCTTTGAAAAGGTACAATTTGGTTGTTGTCAGATGAAAAATTGCTATTTGAAAAATGTAAAATTTACAAACAATCTTTATAGAAATACTTCGATACATTCGACAACATTTGTTGACTGTGAGTTTCCTGATGAGACTTTTTTAATCAATATGCAACATTGTAAGCTAGTCAACTGCACTTTTAGTGGCTGCACATTTGAAATGTCAACTACTGACAGTGATACATTTGATAGTTGCAGTTTTAACAATACTAATTTGGCCACTATGCATGCTGAAAATCATAAGTTTGTAAAGTGCCAATTCAATAATGTTTGCATAGATTCCAGCTATTTCTTTGGCTATTCAATTGCAAATTGCATGTGGAATCAAGTTACGTTTTTATATAGAGGGGATTATGTGCATTTTAAAGATATTTTGGTAGAAGATTTTCTAAAGACATTGGAAGCAGAACATCGCTATAATGATATAATTAATTTCTACATAAATAAAAGAGTACAAGAAAAAATTCCAGGCATATTGAAAAAGTGTTTTTATTATTATAAAGAATTATCGTATGGCAGATTGTTGGATATTTCTATTATTTTAGAGAACTTGGCTTTTGCGGCAATATACGAAACTGTAGATTATGATATTTTGAATGAGGTAATAGCAATTATTACAGATGCAGATATGTCCAGCTATTGTTTTGATGAACGAATTGAAATTGATGCATTGTGCACAAAATTGCAAAATGCATTATATCTAAGACCACATAGCGAAAAGTATCTTGCAAATATTGATATAAACAGTATATCTACATTAAGTATCAGCTTGAATAGCGATGATTATGATAAATGTGTTCAAACTGCGGAACAGTTATTAAATTCTATTTCTAATAGAAGTTATTGGACGTTGATTGAAAAAAAGAAAGGTTCTTGGATACTTATATACTCAGCAGCAACAGTTATAGTATTAGCAGCATTGCCTAAAATAATAAAGAATTTTGCAGATATTTATTTTGATATAAAAACAAAAAAGGTTTTAAGCGATAAACTTTTACAAAAATTGAAAACTACAGACATATCTTTAAAAGATATAAAAAGATTGACGTCTGTAGCCCAAGAAGCTGAGTTATTGTTGCCTGCCGGCGAATGTATGAATAAAAATATATCAAAGAATTTAGCAGATGTCGCAATCGCTACTATTACTGCAAATATGTAATAATTTCTCAATTGCGTTCAATAACTCATATGTTTCTGTTGCAAGATTGATTCTAAAGCAATAATATTCTGATGAATTATAATAGTACCTTGAATGGGGAATAGTTACAATACCTGTTTTATTGTATAATTCATTTATAATATCTTGATCTTTTGAAGATTCAAAGTGTATTTTAGGAATCCCTAAAAGGGTAAAATACCCGCATGTACTTTTGCAAAGTTTAAGGTCTGTTCCTAAGATTAATGAGCATAGTAAGTCATAATTGTTTGAAGCGCAGTCTAATGCATTTATGATAAACTGATTAACATTCGTTATATTGTTTGAAGAGTATAGTGTATGTAACAAGGATTCTTGAATATATGATATACTCCCCAGACATATTTCCGAATCTATGTTTATATCGCTAATAAATTTCTTCGAACTAAATACAACTGCGCTTTTCATTCCGTTTAGAAATATACGTTTCGAGATTGACTCATATAAAATGCAAAAATTTGAGGTAATAGCCATTTGTATTAATTTAGTATTATGGATATGAGAAAATGAATCCCACTCCATATTTCCATATACATAGTCTATTAATAAATAAATATGCTGTTTTTCGCATAATGATATGAATTTTTCTAAAATTGAATCATTCAAGGTCATTCCCGAACCAAAAAACGGTTGAATCAGAATAAGGGAATGTATAGCCTTTTCCCGAATTTCTTTTTCCAATTTATTAAAATCAAATGTAATTTTCTCGAATAAATTTATATCATAATGGTATATTTTTTTTCCAAAAATATTTAGTAGATGTATATAGGTAAAGTAAATTGGTCCAATAAAAAGGAAATTTGTTGCTCCTCGTTTGAAAGTTTGTAATAATGAGATAAATGCAGCACTTGTTCCATTAGACACAATTGTAATACATTCTTTAGTTGTTTCGATACCCTGTTCGCTAAGATATGAGGATATTTGCTTTTTTAATATTTCCATGTCTTTTGACATAATATATGTGTTTTTGTGTTCCAGCTGATGTATACTTTGTTCAACAATGTTAGTATCAATATTTAAAATACGATCATTCTTATCCCAGCTGGAAATAAAATAGGCATTTTCATTGCTTGCCAGTTCCAATATATCATGAATATCAGTAGAATAATTATTTACAGATTGAATATTCATTTTCATGTACCTCTTTAATAATCTATATTTCCGCATAAATTTTCTACTTACACCTAACAGTGGTAAGTGGAGATAAATGCCATTATTTGTGATATTTATGCGGTATTTAAGGAGCTTGTATCAAAATGTAAGTCTAAAATATTTGCGGAACTGTTGATAATTGAATAATTTCTAATTTTTTGTAACGCTTTCATTCACCAAATCCAACGGATAACTTTTAATTATCTATTATAATCTTATCATATCCCTTTACAAAATTCTACCATTTTTTACAAACTTTTACATTTTTCTATTTACAAATATCAAAAATTAATCAAACTACTCTATTCACAATAAACACATCCATCTCAAACCCTTTTGCAAACACTCTTACCCGACTTATATTACTTTGTGGAAAACAACTACCATCTTACAATCATTATTCCATGTTGCATCTGACATTAGTTTTAAAACTCTGTCAATTAACAGCTTATCATAACTTTTACAAACAAGAACTGACCTATTTTCATCAAGCATTTTAAACCATAAAATATACTCTTTGTAATATCCTTATGGCTATCTCAACAGTTCTGTCTTTTACAGTTTCAGAATATATCATCATTTATCATATAAAATATTCCCCCGCCTTTTCATAGGTTCAATCTCTCCTAGTTAATTTTATATAAAATATCATCTATTACATCACGCTTTCATTAAAATTTTATCAAAAAGATTCCTGCCACTCCTCAATAAAATACTTTCCATATCATAACACATAATTATAATTGAATCTCTTTAATAATAGGATATCTGGAAATATGAATCCTATAATCCACTACTTTCATATTCTCCCAGAATCTTTCAACATCTTTCTCAGACACAAAACCTGACTCCACAACTTTATAATTGTATTCATCAAATGTTATGACACCTCCAGAATAGACACACTCAAATAACAGAGCAGGATATATGTATGACTGATAGCATATTGCTGTCATATAAACGCCAATCAACACAACTGTACAAATAATACAAATTATTATTTTCTTTTTATTCAACTATTTTTGCCTCTTTTATCTCATATATCTTATCTGTTATCTCTTTCAACGAGCCTCTATCATGGCTTGATATAATAACAAGCCTGTTTTCTTCTTTTAAAAAAAGCTGTCGCTTCACGATTTTTCAATCGTTTATGCAACAGCTCCTTATTCTCTAACTCTTTTTATTTCTCATTTTAAAAATAGGAATCAAAGGATATTTACAATCTGCTTTGCTACTTGCTCATAACCTTCTTTACTCTGGATAAACCAATCGTTCCTGTACTGGATTATCAAGCACTTCTTCTTTATATTTTTTCATATAAATTTTAGCAAGGCTTAAATTATTATCAAGATAATTTCCGCAATCTCTTGGCGAATAGCCCGGAATTTCTCCTTCATAAGAAAGCACAAAATCTGCTGCCTCTCTTAATAAATCAATAATATCTTTTGATTCCAAGTCACCTGCTAAAATAACATAAAACCCTGTTCTGCAACCCATTGGTCCAAAATAAATAGTCTTTTCACTCCATATAGGATGATTTCTTAAAAATGTTGCTACCAGATGTTCAATCGTATGAATGCCGGGATTGTCCATTGGCGGCTCCAAATTAGGTCTTGTAAATCTTAAATCAAATGTAGTGATAACGACATCACCTATCTTATCTCTCCTTGATACATATACACCTGTAAGTAAATCAATGTGATTTACTGTAAAACTTGCAATCTTATTCATAAAATCCTCCATTTAACTTGTTATTCGTTTCAATTCTTCTTTATGTTGTAAACAGCTCTTAATTAAATCGCTGTATTTGACAAAATCATCCACTAAATCAGGGTCAAATTGTGTTCCTCTGCCCTCTACAATAATTGCCATAGACTTCTCATGGCTAAAAGGCTTTTTATAAGGTCTTTCTGAAGTTAATGCATCGTATACATCAACAACACTCATTACTCTTGCTCCAAATGGTATCTGTTTTCCTTTTTTTCCCGTAGGATATCCTTTTCCATCCCACCGTTCATGGTGATATAGTGCCATCTCTTCCGCTGCTTTAAGAAATTCATTCTCAGGAAATATTTTCCTAATCTTATGAAAGGTAGCGCCTCCCAATTCTGAATGGCTCTGCATATACTCTCTCTCATTATCTTCAAGAGAACCCTTTTTTCTTAAAACAATATCGTCAATACCAATTTTACCAATATCATGGAGTGGTGCTGAACGCACTGACACTCTGATAAATTCATCGTCAATCTCTTCTCTATATTTTGGCTCATCTTTAATTGCATTAATAAAAGCATCAAAATAGATGGAGGTATTCTTAACATGTCCACCTGTAATGCCATCTCTTGATTCTACCAATTCTGCAAATCCAACCGATAATGCATCTTGTAGTTTTTCTATCTCCTGTACTTTTTCTTCAACCAATTCTTCCAAATGATGCTGATACCCTGAAAGCTGTAACTGTGTCTCTATACGCCGCTTCATTACAGTTGGAACAAAAGGCTTTGTTATAAAATCGACAGCCCCTAAGTCAAATCCTTTTACCTCACTGGCTGCCTGTGTTTCTGCTGTCAAAAAAATAACAGGTATTCTTTTTAATCTTCTATTAGCTTTCAACTCAATCAACATCTCATATCCGTTTTTTTCCGGCATATGTATATCTAAAAGTATTAAATCTGGAGTAACCTCTTGTAAAATCCCAAAGCCTTCCTTTGCAGACATCGCCTCATATAGTATATAATCATCTTTCAGCACATCTCTTGCAGAAGCAAGATTTAACTTAATATCATCAATCATAAGTATTATCTTATTTTGCATGTACCAGCCTCCTGTTATCGTCAGCTATTTCGATATTAAACTTATTGGTTGCGCTAATAAATTTTAATAACGTAGAGTAGCCATATTCCTTCACTTTAAAATTAGGATAATAGCTATGAATCCGCTGTCCTAAGGCACCTAAATCCATGCCATTGGCTCCCGCCTCATTAACACACATTATAATATAATCAATAACATTATTTTTAATATTATTATCTTCTCTCAACTCCACATAAACATTATTATTATCCTTACGCAAAACAAACCCATCAATTTCATCAATAAAAGTTGATAATGAACTATATCCATACTGTCTAACATCAAAATCATTATACCGTTTTTGAATACGGCTTCCAATCTCTCCTAAGCCAGTTATCCTGCCTCTATTGCTATTTTCATTAATAATCTCAATAATAATATTTTCAATTTCCGATACTTTAATAAGATTTGATTTACTCTTTTTAAATTTATTTTTATCCGATTCATCGTCAACTTCTGCATCATAAATAAGCTCAAGGTCTGCAAATACTGTACATGCAGCTCTAAATGAACGAGGTGTTTTATTTTCCCCCATTCCAATAACGTCCATTCCTGACTCCCTAAGCCTTATTGCAAGTCTTGTAAAGTCACCGTCACTAGAAACAATACAAAACCCATCAACATTACAAGAATACAAAATATCCATAGCATCAATTATCAATGTTGAATCTGTAGCATTTTTTCCAACTGTATTACTAAACTGCTGCATAGCTTGAATCCCTGCATCTTTTACAAATTTCCGCCATTTTGCAGCCTGTGGTCTTGTAAAATCACAATATATTCTCTTGTATGTTGCAACTCCATATTTATTAATCTCATTAAACACACTGTCAAGGTACTTATAGGAAATATTATCTCCATCAATAAGTACAGCATATTTCTTATCTTCCATATCAATCCTCATGCAGCAATCCTAAATATCTCCAATAATCCTAACTTACCTTATTTTACTTATTATCTTTGCCACATTTCTTACTACATATACAAATCATATACCCACCAACAATGAGATTTCATCTCTTGCGATAACCTCCAAATATCTATATTAGCATATCTGTCTGGCTTGTTGCTTGTGGGTATAAATTTATATCACATTTGATGTTTTACTATCTTATATTCATTATTGTTTTGATAATATGGGCAAGCCTTATAAGAAGCTGCCAACAATCTAGCATAATCATCCTCGTCCATATTTATATCACATACATACTCATCAAGCTCTTCATCAAAGATAAAATTGTTACAATCATCACAACTCGTCTGAAACTGTTTTTTTAACACGAAATTAAAAATCCTCTCTGTTCACTTAAAATCATATGCAAAATTTCTAATCCATTTGACCTAATACTTCAACAAACTTATCATAATCTGCCTTTAATTTATCAAGTAATGGGGTGATATCTGTAGAAGGTTCACCACCTCTTAACGCCTCGCACAATTCACTACTTGACTCAGCAATCACCGACAAACCAAGATTTAACGCCACACCTTTCATATTATGCACATTTCTAAATGCGGTCTCGTAATCTTTATTGTTAAGATTTTCAAATATCTCGTTCATTGGATTGCTTTGTGGAAGTTTAAGAAGAAATTTTTTAATGCGTTCATCTGTCATAAGACGTCCCATAACTCCCTCATAGTCTCCACCCATCATTGCATAACATTCTTTAACATTCATGATTTAACCCACCTTCGTTATTATATCTTTCTTTCGTGCTTTCTCATAAATATATAATATATTAATTAGAAAGAAATAGCAATATGAAACTAATTCATTTTCAAATAAATTGTAATCGTTGAATCATGCAGAATGGATTGTATATAGTTCAATAATTAGCAGTGTTTTTTAGCAGGCAAGTCTAATTCTTACCTGATAAAGTTAAACAATAGAAAAAGTTGACTACTAGAACAAATATGATATTATTAGTTTTAAGTCAAAGCGGATATTCGCAATCCGCTACGCTACTTGCTCATAACCTCATATCTGCTATTGCAGCGCAAATCCCCACCCACCACTTATGTCTCTGCGGTATTGAAGTGGGGGACTTTCTTGATGAGGTTAAATTATTGTTAGGGACTCTAATATAAAATAAATGATTTATAAATTCTTTACAACAATATCAAAATAAATTTATTTTACAATTTTTTTAAGATTTATATTAAAAATGCAGAAATGGGGGATTTTTATGGTTTGGAAAAATTTAAAAGTGAAAAATTTAATTATGTTGACATTGGCGGGATTAATTAATGCTTTTGGTGTTACATTCTTTTTATATCCTGTCAATTTATATGACTCTGGTGTTTCTGGCACAAATTACGCCATCATACCTGCCTCTATCTGCTTTTTTGATTGTAATAAACTTGCCTCTATTTTTCTATGGATATAAAAAGATGGGCATATCCTTTACAGTCTATTCCATCTATTCAGTGATGATTTATTCTATAACAGCATGGTTAATAACGGATATATTACCTGTTGATGTCAGCATTGCATCGCCTTTGGCAGAGAGCGATTTGCTGCTATGTGCTATATTTGGCGGACTTATTTCCGGAATTGGAAGCGGTCTTACAATACGCTTTGGAGGCGCCATTGACGGTATAGAAATACTTGCTATTCTTTTTGCAAAAAAACTCAACCTCTCTGTTGGAACCTTTGTGATGGGCTACAATATTATTTTATATGTTATTGCTGGATTATTAAAAGAAAGTTGGATTTTACCATTGTATTCTATTATTACTTACGCTTCTGCTCTCAAGACTGTTGATTTTATAGCAGAAGGTTTAGACAAAGCAAAATCAGCAATGATAATCACAAATAAACCCAAAGAAATATGCGATGCCTTATCGTCTGAATTTGGAAATGGCATTACTATTATGAATGTAAAGGGATATTATTCAGATAAAGATAAAACACTCATTTATTTTGTTGTAAATCGATTTCAAATTAATAAAGTGCGTAATATCGTTCTTGAAAATGATACATCAGCATATGTGACTATTACCGAAGTTGCCGATGTTTTAGGAAATGGAAAATAACTTGAAATAATTAAAAGAAGGCTGTTGTAAAATAGAATTTAAGATTTCTATTTTGCAACAGCTTCTTTTTTTGATTAATATAAAATTTTAATGTATAGTATTACTATGCAGATATTTCTCTTTCGTAGCCATACCACCACGAATATGGCGTTCAGCCTTATTGACATCAAGAATTTTTCTTACCTGTGCCGCAAGCACAGGGTCAACTTTAGATATACGCTCCGAACAATCTTTATGTACGGTTGATTTGCTTACGCCAAACTGTTTGGCTGTTTGGCGTACTGTAGATTTCGTATCCACTATATACTGCGCAGTTTTAATTACACGCTCTTCTATATATCCTTTCAAATAAAAACCCCTGCGAATATGTTTGTATAATTTATTCGTAGGGGGCATTAAATATGTCTTTAATTATGAAATTTTTTAAACCAATTATATGATAGCTGCAATCGTCAAATCTCTTGTTTTTGAAAGGTCAATAAATTTGCCATTACTCAAAATTGTTGGTCTACTCAAATTCATTTCATTTATAAGCATAACTTCACCAATTTGTCCATCAGACAATTTCACATTGGTATGCAGATATGATGTAACAACATTTCTAAGGAATGGAAGTGTGATAGAAGGGTCTAATGTAGAAAAACATTCTTGTTCCATCATTCTTATAACAGTAAACGGACAAACAGCACCTCTATAAACACGATTTGACGTCATTGCATCGTAGATATCGGCAACTGCTATAATCTTAGCATATACTGGAATTTTGTCATTTGTAATGCCAAAAGGATAACCTGTTCCATTGCATTTTTCATGGTGAAGAAGACAAGCTTCTTTCACCCTCGCATCAATATTTTTCTCTTTTAAAATATCATATCCTAAGTTTACATGACTTTTCATCATTTCAAATTCTTCATCTGTAAGTTTCTCTGGTTTATAAAGAATTTCATCAGGAATAATTACCTTTCCTATATCATGTAACAAGCCACATAATGTAAGAGTACGCACATCTTCCTGTGAAAAATGAAGCCATTGACCAATAATAGATGCTACCAGTGCAACATTAATACTATGTGTATAGGTCAAATCATCAACTGCCCTTAAACTATGAATCATATCAAACATTTGTAATCTATTTGTATAGGTTGATAACAATTGCTCTGAATTTTTTAATAGTGCATCCTCATCAATCTCAATATTCTTCGTCGCAATTTCATTAAGTCGCGTTTTTAAATCACTTATTCCTATAGTGTATCCTTTATTAAATTCTTTAAATGCCTTTGTATTTCTTATTTTTTCATAATATGTAGCATTTTCTTCTTGTTCCGCTTGTTCTATTTGTATTGATTCTATACTTTTAGGTGGTGAATATGGTGCATCCACAATGCAAATTTCAAGAATATGATTCCCTGATATCTTGGCAATAACATCTACATCAAGAACTGTTCCTCTTGCCATAAACAAAGAACCATCGCTCATAACAATGTCTTTTGCCAGCACCATACCCGGCTCAGCATCAAATACAAATATCTTCTTTGTCTTTATACTACTTAAATCTCCCATTCTGTTTAAACCGCCTTTCGCATTTCTTCAGTATAACCAAAATCACGTTTCGCTTATTTAATTATAGGAAATTATATAAAAAATGTCAAATTCAATAAATAAATTATGCTATTGATTTTATTTTTTCTAATAAATACAATTTATAGTTACATAATCAATATAAAGGGCAACTTTTCAGCACTAAGAATTTGCAAATATGCAAGCAACATACTTTCTGAAATACCAACACAGCCTGCTGTTGGTTTTT
Source organism: uncultured Lachnospira sp. (assembly GCA_910587485.1). Taxonomy (GTDB): domain Bacteria; phylum Bacillota; class Clostridia; order Lachnospirales; family Lachnospiraceae; genus Lachnospira. Next base: position 94,405 of record CAJUKN010000011.1, on the reverse strand, counting down.
CGCTACAATGAAAAAAAATGGCTGAGCCTTTTTCTGGAATTATATTAGTTGTGTTAAATTCAATAACAAATCCATATTTATAAGCAGGATAATAATCAATCATATGTTCTGCACTATTCCAGTCTTTATTTTCCATACCTTCAACTCTCTGATTGTAATATATGGACTCTGAATCATCTACCCAGTATGTATTTTCTGTCACTTGAAAAAGGTTCAAACCTGTTTGAGGCACATTATCTATGTAAAATCCATCACCAACTTGATACAATCCATAAGGAGTTTCGTTGCTCCCCTCACAAGATGTACTGCTTACACCTGCACTGCCAACAAATCCTTTTGTGTCTAAATCTGTATTTACCCATATACTTTCTTCATTCTTTTGATAAAAAGAAATATCAGCAGTATTTCCATGTGACTCTACAATAATAAGCTGACCACAGCTAATTTGATTGATATAATCTAATGAATAGCCTGCCTTTTTTAATATTGTTTCTAATGGATTGTATGGTGATGGTATATCCTCAACGAAAGTTGTTGTATCATCAAAAACGTCCTCAACATCTTGTATAAAAATTTCTTCTTCACTTTCAATAATAACTTCTTTTAGTTTTTCTTGCAAAATAATCTTAAAATCTACACTGCTTTTATTCCCTGCTCTGTCAGTATAAGATATATACACAACATACTCATGGTTTTGTTCATCTTTTAGCTCTATCTCCCAAATAATATCTTGTGCTAAAATCTTTCCATCTACATTATCAATAATAGCATAATCTTCAATTCTTACTTCTGGTTTCTTATCAATATCTTCTGGTTCCACTTCAATAACCTGATTTTTTACATTATCAATAAATGCTTCTGTTGTGTCTAAAATAAGACACACTCCCTCCAACCAAATATTTCCTGATGTGTCTTCTACTGCCAAAACTGCATAATAAATCCCCTCCTCTGTTGGAATATCTTTTGTTCCAAGTTCTGCTAAGACTTGTTGTTCTTCTGAATTTGGAATACCTTTCACGAACCTTTCTATTGCTTCATCATTTATTTCTGACAAACCTTCTATCTTTTCAAAACGAGTGAATGTTACGGTGTATTTACTAACATCATAAATATTTTCCACAAATTGCATTGGTTTACAATTTTCTATATTATTAGTAAACATATATCGTTGTTTCATTTCCACTTTTGGAGCTGTTGTATCTTTTATTGTAACCATAATAGAAAATTTTTCATTCTTATAACTTGCTGTTACTTCATAAATTCCTGCTTGATTTACATTCACTTTTGAAGTATCAAAACAAACCTTCTCAATTTTATCCTTATCAATATCAAAAAAATCTGTGACTTTTAAATTCAAATTTTCTCCTGCCTCTATGGTAACAGAATGCACTGTCTGTTTTATGCCACAGCCACTTAATATTGTCATTAAAATTAATATCAATAAAAGTTGTATTATATTTTTCTTTATCAATATTTTTTTCATTAAGTAAATCTCCTTTCATATCAAGTTTTATAAAATTTCCAAACTATTAATATATTTTTCCATATCATCAGACAATTTTGTTTGAGGCTGTTCTTTAATCTTCTTTCCTAAACTGCTTAATTTATCTTTAATGTTATGCAATCTATTTCTTGTATCAATTAATTCCTGTTTACAAATATTTGCACTACTATTATCATCATTTCTTTGATATAAATAAATCCCCTGCACTAACATTTGACTATATTCTTCATACTCATTATATGAAAATGGAGCTATTTCAAAAATTTTATGTTTCATCTTAATAAGATTTTCAAAATCACCTTGAAAATACGCATATTGAACTTTTGCACTATAGGCAATATGCACAAATTCATTCTGGGACAATATGTCATCTGCTATTATAACTTGACTTTGAATATCATCTGCACTTAACAGAAGCAAAATTGTATTCTCTGTATTAAAATGATACATTGCATCAGCTATTTTGATATTGCCAAAATACGAAAAACCTAACGCTATGGCAAAATAAATTGAAACTATACCAACTATTGCAGCCTGTGCAATAATAACTAATTTATTTTTATTTATTATAATCTCTTTTCCTGATTGGAAATTCAAAAATAATATCAACACAAAAAACATGGATGTAAACTGTAAATCAAAATCAAATAAACAATGTAGAATAATCGTTATTAATATTATTTTTTCTGATAAACTTATTTTACAAAATATTGATTTTATTATTCCTGTAATAAACAATATACATGGTATCCAACCAATATCAAGCATGAATTGCAACAAATCATTATGTATATATTTGATAACATAGCAAGCACAAATACAGCACGACTTCCAGTAAGCAAAAGCATACCTATTAATAATATGATTATTCCAAAATCCAACAGCTTATATTTTTCCTTTATTGAAATACTTACTATGTTAATATTGATACGAAACAAACCTTTTTTTACTATTTTTATTATCAATACAATAGATAGAACAGTTGCTATTATAAAACTGATAAACTCATTAAATCCACCATTTAATATAAGTGCGGCTAACAAAATGACTTCTTCACATTTTATTTTTCTTACTATATTTTTTATTTTAGTCATAATTACTACCTAAAACTTAAAATGTAGGTGCCATCGCAAAGAGAAACTTTTTCTATTGCAACAGCACCACTAATATAAATCTAATTTTTATTAAATTTTATTCATTTATCTTATACTATTATAGTGTTTTTGTTATTTTCCCATCGTTACATTCATACCTGTAAGATGTTTCATTAATATTACTGCATCTTGTATATTGACATCGCCATCAACATTGACATCGCTCGCATCCAGATTAATATCTATCCCTTTTATTCCTGCAAGATGTTTCTTTCCCATTCCCCAGAAGTAATAAGTGTTGGTTCTGTTGGTGTTGCTGACATACTCATTATCTCTGCTTCTAAACTGTCCTCAGCATATTCAGATGCAGCATTTAAGTTTTCTATAGTATAAAAATTTACTATATCTATTTCAGTATAATTTATACAATTATTACAAATATGTCAATATGTAATTGATTTTTTCGTTTTTTATCAAGTTTGTCCCATTGGATTTATTTATTTTTATTTTATCACAATATCCCTATTTAGACACTCTTAAATAAATTATTCTATTGCAACAAGCACTATTAAGAATGTATAATAAATAATAATATTTTTATAAATCTTACTGAAAGGCTTTTATATGTTTAAGAAAAGTAACACTGCCCCTAAACAGGGACTTAGTATCATTATTGTAGGCTGTGGCAAGGTTGGTCTTACCCTTATTGAACAATTGGTAAAAGAAGGACATGATATAACAGTTATTGACAAACGTTATGAACGTATACAGGAAACCACCAATTTATATGATATCATGGGAATTGTTGGAAATGGAGCCAGTTATAGTGTTCAGATGGAAGCAGGCATTGAAAATACCGATTTAATTATTGCCGTCACAGATTCAGATGAACTAAATCTGCTTTGCTGTACTGTTGCAAAAAGAGTTGGTAATTGTGCTGCGATTGCTAGAGTACGCAACCCTGATTACAGTGAAGAAGTAGTATATTTACGTGAAAAATTAGGACTTGTGCTAGTTATCAATCCAGAGTTGGAAGCTGCCAAAGAAGCTGCCCGAATCCTATATCTTCCAACAGCTCTTGAAGTAAACTCTTTTGCACATGGTCAAGCAGAACTTATCAAATTTAAGGTGCCTGTCAACAATATTCTTCACACAATGACTGTTGCTAAACTGGGACATTCTCTTACTAATGACATTCTTATTTGTGCTATTGAACGCAATAATGAGGTTCATATACCAAACGGTGACTTTCAGATATTATCTGGCGATATTCTCTCTTTTGTGGCACAGCGCAAAGCAGCACGCTCATTTTTAAGGCAGATTGGGTTTAATACAAAGCAAGTAAAAAATGCTATGATTATTGGTGGAAGTAAGGCGAGTTATTATCTTGCAAAAGAATTAATCAATACAGGCATTGAGGTTAAAATTATTGAACAAAGTAAAGAACATTGTCAGCTATTAAGTGTCGCATTGCCAAAAGCAATTATTATTAATGGGGATGGCACAGACCAAGACCTCTTAAAAGAAGAAGGCTTAGAACAAATTGAGGCATTTATTCCTCTGACTGGTATTGATGAGGAAAATATCATACTAACCTTACACGCAAAACAAGTTTCCAATGCCAAGGTCATTACAAAGATTAACCGATTAAATTTTAAAAATGTTATTAATTCACTCGATTTAGGAAGTGTTGTCTATCCAAGCTACATAACCTCTGAGGCCATTATTGCTTATGTTCGTGCAAGAAAAAACTCATTGAACAGCAATAATATTGAAACCTTGTATCATATGTTTGACCATCGTGTTGAGGCTATTGAACTTCGTGTTCTTGAGTCTTCATCTGTAACAGGAAAAGCCTTAAAAGATTTAAACTTAAAAAAAGATACACTGATATCATTTATTAACAGAAATGGCCATATTATTATACCAACTGGTAATGACTGTATTGCTGTTGGTGATACAGTTATGATTGTCACAAAGCAAACAGGTTTTGATAATATTGATGACATCACAAAATAGGAGATAGTGTGAAAAATAATGTTGATACATTTATTATTTCACAAACAAACAAGTTTGTTACCTATTTGTGCCAAAGCGTTACAAATAAGGCTTGATGCGACAACAGAAATCGCCTTCGCGACTGCTTTAGCAGTTTTTTCTATTGCGCAATTCCTATGCTACATTTCGGAATGGGGGATTTTTACTGATGAATAGGTCTGTAATACGTTTCATTTTAGGCAATATACTTAAAATTGAAGGAATATTAATGATTCTGCCTTGTATCATTGCATTGATATATGGAGAAAAGGAAGGGTTTAGTTACCTTATTGTAGGTTTTATAAGTACTATTTTAGGTTTAATCATTACTAGTAAAAAGCCAAAAGAGTTTATTATTTATTTAAAAGATGGCTGCATAGCCACATCGTTAAGCTGGATTCTTATGAGTATTGTAGGTGCGTTGCCATTTGTATTGACAAAAGAAATCCCTTCTTTTACCGATGCTTTATTTGAGACAATCTCTGGATTCACAACTACTGGTGCAAGCATTTTAAGCGATGTTGAGGCGTTATCATTTTGCTCTCTTACATGGCGCAGCTTTACCCACTGGATTGGTGGTATGGGGGTATTGGTGTTTTTGATTGCGATTATTCCACTAAGTGGTGGATTTAATATTAATCTTATGCGCGCTGAAAGTCCCGGTCCTTCTGTTGGAAAGCTTGTTCCTAAAGTAAAATATACTGCACGTTTGCTTTACATTATCTATTTTGGAATGACTTTGGTTGAATTTTTGCTTCTTATCTTGGGAAAAATGTCTGCATTTGATGCCATGAATACAGCGTTTGGAACAGCTGGTACAGGCGGTTTTGGTATTAAAAACAGCAGTATTGGAGAATATTCAGACTATATCCAATGGGTTGTTACCATTTTTATGATTTTATTTGGTGTCAATTTTAATGCTTATTACCTTATGATATTTGGCAAACTTCGTAAGGCTTTATGTATTGAAGAAGTGCGATGTTATTTTATTATTATTTGTTCTTCTGTTTTTATTATATATTTTAATATTATAGACACTTGTAAAAATATTGGCGAGGCACTTCGACTGGCTTCTTTTCAGGTCGCCTCCATTATTACCACAACGGGATTTTCCACAACGGATTATGAATTGTGGCCACAAGCCTCTAAGACAATCCTTGTGCTGCTAATGTTTATTGGCGCGTGTGCTGGTAGTACAGGCGGTGGTATTAAAGTTTCAAGATTTGTTATTCTTATAAAGACTATGTTTAAAGAATTGGGTTCCTATATTCATCCTAGAAGTATTAAAAAGATAAAGATTGATGGTAAACCTGTTGAACATGAGGTTATTCGCTCTACAAACGTATATATTATAACTTTTGTATTAATATTTGCATTATCTGTTCTTCTTATTTCTTTTGAAGAAAAAGATTTGACTACCAATTTCACTGCTGTTGCTGCTACCATTAATAATATTGGTCCCGGACTTGAACTTGTTGGTCCAACACAAAATTTTGGACATTTTAGTGTTTTTTCTAAATATGTTCTTATGTTTGACATGCTTGCAGGCAGACTGGAGCTTTTTCCATTAATGTTATTATTTCACCCAACAGTATGGAAAGAATTTTTATACAAAAAATAAATTGCTCTAAACTTAACTAAATATCCTATAGTAAACAAATGAGAAATAAAAATGAACTTAACAAAACTTTACGCGAAAATAACGCAGAAATGAGGTTTAACATGTATCAATGTCCTAGTTGTGGCGGAGGTCTTATATTTGACATACCCACACAGCAATTATCTTGCCAACATTGTGATTCTAAATTTGACCCATATGAAATCAATAAAGAATCAGATGCGGAAATGCAGCAATATTATGATGTTACTGTGTTTACATGCCCACAATGTGGTGGAGAAATTATAAGCTCTGACAATACAGCAGCAAACTTTTGCAGTTTTTGTGGTGCATCAACGATTCTTACCAGCAGGTTGAGTAAAGAAAAGCGCCCAAGTTATATTATTCCTTTTAAAAAGACAAAAGAAGATTGCAAAAAAGAATACTTAAAAACGCTTCGACATGCTATATTTACACCAAAAGAATTAAAAAGTCCTTCTTATATTGATGAATTTAGAGGGATTTATATGCCATATTGGGCATATCACATAACACACAGAGGAACCGTTTGTCTGAACTGTTCACGTTCACACAGGCAAGGCGATTATATTTGCACAGACCACTATAAGCTTTATGGCGACTTAAATGCTTCTCATAAAGGTATCTCTTATGATGCTTCTTCTTCCTTTGATGATACCATCAGTGAGAGAATTGCTCCTTATGATGTAAAAAATATGAACCGTTTTACACCATCTTTTCTCAGTGGTTTTTATGCAGATACAAGTGATGTTGATGCTAGTATATATCAACCTGATGCAATAAAGATTGCCAATCAGTCTGCTTATAAATATATAAAAAACAACACAAGTTTAACTTCTGGTGTTCATTTTGACACAAATAATAACTTAACAGACAAATTACATGCACAATGTGAACATGTTGATACAGCAATGTTTCCTGTATGGTTTTTATCATATAGAAATAAAGACCGAGTTGCATATGCAACTGTCAATGGGCAAACAGGCAAAGTTTCTGCTGATTTGCCTGTTTCGATAGGAAAATATCTGTTTGGCTCTATTCTTTTAGCTATTCCAATATTTATACTGCTTAATATGCTTTTTACATTAAGACCAACAATTACATTGACCATTACATCTATTTTAGCATTATTGTCTATTATTCTTTACCATATTGAACTTAGGCAGATTGTTAGGAAAGATTCACATGAAAATGATAGAGGGATTATTGCTGCTCAACAAAAAAAATCAAATAATGCAAATAATCACAGCAACAATAACAATCGCAACCCCAAAAAGCCTACATCAAAAATTTCTGTGACAACAATTATTGCTTTATTTATCATTGCTATTGTATTTAATGTTACTAAATTTGCTTTATCAAGAAACAACCTTTTTAATTTTAATTTATCTGGTGGATTTATTTTTGTTGGAATTATGACTATATTAGGATTGACCGTTTGGATTTTAAGTATAAAAAATCAGAAAAAAGCAGCTCCAAACTCCGTTTTACCGGGTTCTATTGGTGCGCTTGCTGCTCTTTTTATTGCAACGATTATTCAATTTATCAATCCTGTATCAGACTTATATTTTTATGGAGCATGTATTTTATCTCTTATTGCAATTATGTTTTCACTTATCAATTTAATTCGATATTATAATATTTTGGCAACACGTAAGCTGCCTCAATTTGATAACTACAGAGGAGGTAATGATGGTGCATAAAAAAAATTTACACATATGGTTTATTCTCTTTTTAATATGTATTATTACAATAGCTCTATACCCTACTGTTTTGACATTTGGTGCCAACCAAACAACACCAGTCTATACAGATGCAACAACAGGTTATAGTGTCTATATAGATGATGAAGCCAATTTATTGACAGAAGCTCAATGTGCCGAGTTACAAGCAATCATGCAGGATATTACCGCATATGGCAATGTGGCTTTTAAAACAATTGATACAAATACCTATTCAAGCACAGAATCATTTATTTCTTCTTATTATAGGCAATTATTTGGCAGCAGCAGTGGTACTATATTTGTTATTGATATGGATTATAGAAATATATGGATTCACAGCAATGGAGCTATTTATAATACGATTACAAACAGTTATGCTGATTCCATAACCGATAATGTATATACATATGCTTCTAATCGTGATTATTTTTCTTGTGCGGCAAAGGTTTTTGAACAAGAATTAACCTTATTAAAGGGACAAAAGATAAGACAGCCAATGAAATATATAAGCAACGCACTTTTAGCAATTATACTCGCTGTTATAATCAATTACTTTATTGTAAAAATGTATTCTCGTACTCCAAAGGCTAGTGACAATGAAATATTATCTGGCATTTTTGCCAACAATTCATTTGATAATTATCAGCTTCAATTTACACACACAACAAAACAGTACAGTCCGCCTAGCTCTAGCAGCAGCGGCGGCAGTGGTGGAGGTGGCGGCGGTCACAGCAGTGGTGGAGGTGGCGGCGGTCACAGCTTCTAAATACATTTTAAATAACTTTATAGTTTCAAACTTTTCTTAAAAAATACTGGTTCTATATATAAAGAAAAACAGGGACTACTGCAGCACAAACAATCTCTACAAGATACATGGTACATAATACATTGTCTCATTCATATCTTGTATAAAATTTTTTTGCTTTTAGTCCCTGAATATTATTCTTCTTTTAAAAATTATTGTTTATCAAGCTCTGGTTTGTCAAGCCTACGAATATCTTTTTGTTGATATGAAATCAAACTAAACAATGCCCCTAATATACCTGTACATAAAAACATTACAGCCATACCACTTCCTACACCTTCTCCTACTATGGTTTGTAATATTTTAGCAACTGCATTTTCTGTCATCATAAATGGTTCAAACACATAATCAGCCAAAAATCCTCCCAACAAAATACCTAAAGGAATGGTACTAAATTGAAGCGCATTTCTTAATGCAAATACTCTTCCTTGTATTTCTTGTGGAACACATTTATACAAAATCACCATTTGCCCTGCATTGATAAAAGGTATTGGAAAACTTGCTGCAAATGAAGCAAATGCCCAAAATATGATATTTCTGCCAGCTCCCATCATAACATCGCCCAATAAAAATGAGAGCATTGCTGATATATAAATCATCTTTGCACTGTTTCCTTTTACTTTTCCAGTAGAAACAATAATACCTCCTACAATACCTCCAATTCCCATCACTGCATTCACAATACCTAATACAACACTATTATTTCCACTTCTTGAAAGTATCATTGGTGACAAAATATTTTCATATGTCAGTCTGGAAAAGAAATTTAACAAAGCCATTGTAATAATAATTGTAAAGATTGCTTTATTATTTTTCAAATAACTAAAACCTTCTGCACAGCCTGCAAACATAGACTTTTTTTTCACTTTTACAAATGTATCTTCTGGAATCTTAAGCACAACAAGTAATACCATAAAAGCAACTATAAAGCTGCATAAATCAATTATCAAAATCAGCTTGAGTCCTCCTAATGCAAACAACGATGCTGCCAACACTGGTGACATTACTGCTACGAGGTTACTAGAAAAAGAATTCATACCACTGACCTGTGTCAACTTATCCTTAGGTACAACTTTTCCCATTGCCACGGATGATGCAGGTCCTTGAAAAGCGTTCATAAATCCGATTATAAAATTTACTAAATAAATATTCCATATTTGCAGTCCATCTACTTGATTTAAGGTAAATATAACAACTGAACAGATAGCAGCTATACTATCTGATATCAGCATAATCTTCTTTTTGCTATGTGTATCTACAAATGTACCAGCAAACAAACTTACAATAATATATGGCACATAATTAAAAAAAGACATTAATGAGACGGTCATAGCCGAACCATTTTTTGTATATACCCATAAAATCAGCGCAAATGCTGTCATGGAACTTCCTAATTGTGAACACGCTTGACTAATCCAAAATATAATATATCTTTTAAAACTATTCTTCATTGAATTTATCTCCTTATGGTTTTTTCTATTTTTTTATCAATTACCCATAAGTACAAAATCCAATGTGGACGAATTTATAATTATCTATCTCTGTACAAGTTTCGCCCAATCATCAGACCTTGTACAGAGTAAAACACTTAAATCTATTATTAGATGACACAACATATTAAATTCCCTTCTATGCTGCTTTTTGTACATAAACCATTTGTATCAAGCAACACACAGACACAAATGGTTTTAATCTTATAAATTATTTTTATTTGATAAATATCTACAATCCACTTTGTAGCTTGTGTATAATCTTATTACAACTTTATCATGCAATTTCATTACACTTCAACAGCTTTTTGTATAAGCAATTCCTGAACTTTTTGATACAATACTTCAAAACCAACCTCACAGTTCATCTCATCACCATACTCATCAAGAATAGCTTGATAATTATCATAACCATAATAAGTTGCCCATTCTTCGCCAAGCTCTTTAATCTCTGTCTCTGTCACTTCAATATTATTATCTGCTGCAATAATTGTAAGTGCCATCTTGTTTTTAAGATACTCTTGTGCTGTTTCTTTTGCGTAATCTGTAAATTCATCTTCTGATGATAATCCCATGTTAGCAAGATATCCATTAAAATCACTTATACCATTCGTTGCATAATACTCTTTATATGTCTCATATTCTGACCTAATATTATTTTTATAGACTTCCATAAGACTATTTAATTCTTTTTCAGGATAATTTGTAATCGTCATACCATCTACTATCTTTTTCATCAATTCTGTATACTTTTGATTATTATATTCTAATTGATTACTCTCTGTAAGATAATCTTTTGTTTCTTGCTTTAATTCGGTAACATTATTACTTTTGATTCCAGCAGCCTCTCTATTTGATGAAACCCAATCATCTGTAAGATCCGGAATATTTGTTTTTGATATGTAATTTACAGTAACAGTAAATATTACATCTTTTCCTGCAAGTTCTGTATTTTCATAACCATCAGGGAATCTGCATGGAATATCATATTCCTGCCCAACTGTAAGACCAATTAAACCTTGGTCTAAATCTTGTATGTAACGACCTGAACCAATTGTATAACTTGTAGATGTAGCCGTACCACCCGCAAATGCTACTCCATCAAGCTTGCCACAAAAATCAAGATTAATAGAATCTCCACTTGCAGTCACTCCCTCTGTAACCTGTTCTGTTGTTGAGAATGATGAAAGTATTTTATTAATATGTTCATCAACTTTCTCATCGGTCACATCTAATATAGACTTATCTACAGATACCTCAAGACCTTCATAATTTGGCAATGTTACCAAATTCTTGTAAACAACAGCATTTGCCTTAAAGTAATCATTATATTCACTTGCTGCCATAGCTTTATTAGAAGTATCATCACCATCATTTGATGCTTTATTATTACTACAGCCTACAAAAGAAGTAAGAAGTACAGTTGCAAGAATTGCACTAAAAAATTTCTTTTTCATATATTATTCCTTTCTTATCTTAAATCCTATGTTTTGTCATCTTAAAAGACTGATGTCACTTACAACGACGTTATTGTTATATCATAATAACTTATTAAAAAAAAGACATTTCACACATTTTTCATTGTTTATAATTGTAAATTTATATTTATAATGTTAATCTTATATCATTAATCGAATATTGTCAATCAAATATTTAATTTTTATATATTTTTAATTTTATTAATATATTTTTTTAAAAACTGGATTTTCTAATTGATAATTGCCGAATATATGTAATTCTGTTATACTTATTATGCTACTAATATATTTAAAATTGAACTTTGTTTATGAAAGGACACTTACAAACATTTGACGAAAAAATTAAAATTAATTACGATTTTATTATGTATAACACTATATTTACCTTTAACTGTATTTTTAGTTGGCTGTGGTTCTTTTTCCCTAAATGAACCTGTTGAAGTAACAGGTTTTAAATTAAATACTTATGTTTCTATTAAGTCATATACCACTGGAGGACACTCAACTGCCAAATTAAAAGAAATACTAAACAATGCACTCAATCTTTGTGATACCTATGAAGCTATGCTGTCAAGAACGATTACAACCAGTATGTTATCCCAGTTAAATAATAGCAGTTCCATGGAGGTGCCTTATGAACTTGGACAACTGATTGAAACTGGACTAAATTATTGCAATATATCCAAAGGTGCATTTGATATTACAATAGGAAGTGTTTCCTCTCTTTGGAATTTTGCGGCAGAAAAACCGCAGGCACCTTCCTATGAAAGCATTAGCAACGCTTTGTCTTTTGTGGATTACTCAAAGATTGAAATAACGAAGTTGAACAATGATAACTATATCATATCCAAACCAGAAGATACAATGATTGACCTTGGCGCAATTGCCAAAGGTTTTATTGCCGATAAAATAAAGATATTTTTATTAGACAACAACATTCATCATGCTATTATTAATCTAGGCGGCAATGTTTTGTGTATTGGCTCACGAGATGATAGTATCCCATTTCATGTAGGAATTAGAAAACCGTTTGATGAAAGCGAGCTATTATTTACATTAAATATAAATGATTTATCTGTTGTATCTTCAGGCAACTATGAGCGATATTTTTATGAAAATGGTGAATTGTATCACCATATTTTAAATCCTAAAACAGGATATCCTTATCAAAACGAATTAACAAATGTGACTGTTATCTCCACAAACTCATTACAAGGTGACTGTCTTAGTACTACCTGTTTTGCATTAGGATTGGAAGAAGGATTGAAGCTCATTGAAAACACACCAAATGTAGAGGCTATATTTTGTACATTTGATGGAACTTTAACTTATTCTAGCGGCTGTTCACAGTATATTAAAGAACAATAAATAACAATTAAGTAAAATCAATCAAGCAGATTTTAAATATCTTCTTGATTATAATAAGGATATAATAAATGAGAATATTAAAATCTACACCTAAAAATGATAACTTTCATATGCCTGCTGAATTTGAATCTCATTATGGTTGTATTATGATATGGCCTGAGCGTTCCGATTCATGGCAATATGGGGCATATGCAGCACGAAAGGCATTTGTTGAAATTGCCTGTGCAATTTCACAATCTGAATCTGTAACTGTATGTGCCAGCTTCACACAATACAATAATGCAAGACAATTACTCCCTCCACATATTCGTGTTGTAGAAATGTCAAATGATGATGCATGGGCGCGCGATGTTGCCCCTACATTTGTAATCAATGCTTTGGGCAAACTTCGAGGCATTAACTGGGCATTTAACGCATGGGGCGGACTTGTTGACGGATTGTATTTTCCTTGGGATAAAGATAATGCTATGGCAAATAAATTATGTGATTTATATCAAGCAGATGTATACGATGCAAGCGATTTTGTATTAGAAGGTGGTGCTATCCATGTTGATGGCTGTGGCACAGCTATGGTTACAAAAAGCTGTCTGTTAAGTAAAGGACGCAATCCTCAGATGACACAGACACAGATTGAAGAAAAGCTGTGTCAATACCTTAATGTGTCTAAAGTCCTTTGGCTTCCCTGTGGCATATATAATGATGAAACGAACGAACATATTGATAATATATGTGCATTTGTAAAACCGGAACATGTTGTCTTAGCTTGGACAGATAATAAAGATGACCCTCAATATGATATGTGTCTGCAATGTCTAAGCTATCTGCAAGAACAAACCGATGCATTAGGCAACCTTATTCAAGTTCATAAACTTCCTCTTCCAGAGCCTGTTTATATAACAGATAAAGAATGTGAAGGGCTTGACAATATGAATTTTATACCAACAAGAATACCAAATGAACGCCTTGCTGCTTCCTATGTGAACTTTTATATAGCAAATGATGCTGTAATTATGCCGGGATTTGCCAATCCCAACTGTAATGACGCTCTTAATTATTCTTATAAAAAATCAGATAATAAAGCAAAAGATATACTTGCAAATCTTTTTCCGACAAGAAAAATTATACAAATATATACAAGAGACATTCTTATTGGAGGAGGTAACATTCACTGTATTACACAACAGATTCCAATGTTTCAATAATACAGAAATTTGATTATATAACCTACTAATACAAAACTATTTATATATAAAACAAACACAAAATAAGAATAATATAAAAAAAATAATTTACAAAATAAATAAAATCCATCTAAAAAACTTACTTGTTACCTCTTTATATCAAAATGTCACAAATAAGGCTTAATGCAACAATAGAAATCACATTTGCAAATTTCTATTATGCAATTCCTATGCTACATTTTGGAAGAAAGGATTATTATGAAAAATATTACAATCGCTGCCATTCAAATGGCATGTAATTCAATAGACCCTAATACAAATATTATAAAAGCTGAAGGTTTTGTTCGAGCTGCCAAAGATAAAGGTGCAAATATTATACTTTTGCCAGAACTTTTTGAGACAAAATATTTTTGTCAAGAAAGAAATTACGACTATTACAACATAGCTACAGATATTGACAGTAACCCTGCAATAAAACACTTTTCAAAAATTTGTGCAGAACTTTCTATTGTTATGCCAATTAGCTTTTTTGAAAAAAGCAATAATACAACATTTAATTCCATTGCCATGATTGATGCAGATGGTAGCATTTTGGGCATCTATAGAAAAACACATATACCCGATGACCATTATTACCAAGAGAAATTTTACTTTACTCCCGGAAATACAGGTTTTAAAGTGTGGGACACTGCCTATGGGAAAATAGGTGTTGGAATTTGTTGGGACCAATGGTTTCCAGAAGCGGCAAGATGCATGGCTCTTATGGGAGCTGATATACTAATGTACCCTACTGCTATTGGCTGCGAACCTATCCTTGAATGTGACAGCCAACCACACTGGCGTCGAGTAATGCAAGGTCATGCTGCTGCAAATATTGTACCTGTAGTTGCTGCAAACCGCATAGGTACAGAAACTGTTGTACCTAGTAACGAAAATGGTCATCAATCGTCAAGTCTCACCTTTTATGGCTCATCTTTTATAACGAATGAAACAGGAGAAATTATACAACAGCTTGATAAAAATGAGGAAGGGTTTATATGTGCCACTGTTGATTTGGATGCTATAAAACAACTTCGTCTAAGCTGGGGGCTTTTTCGAGACAGAAGACCTGAATGTTATGACTATATACATAAAGCCTAAAATGAAGAATTGTGAGCTGTTTATAAAACTCGCAGACGGAAAATAATGGAGGATTTTAAAATGATACGAGTAATTTTAGTAGCTTTATTTATGTTTATTGTTTTTATTGTAAGCCTAATTATGCTGCCTTTAGAATGGCTTATAGGCAAGATAAATATAAATGCCAAAGATATCAGTTCCTTGCGAATTGTTCAAGGCATATTTAAAGTTGTTCTTTTTATAAGTGGAACCAAAATAACCATCATTGGTAAAGAGAATATTCCCTTAAATGAATCGGTTTTATTTGTTGGCAATCATAGAGGAAATTTTGATACAGTTATAGCTTACAGCATCATGCCTAATATTACTGGATTTATTGCAAAAAAAGAAATGAATAAAGTACCTATTATACGTGTTTGGATGCGCTATCTGTACTGCCTTTTACTAGACCGTCAAAATCCAAAAGAGGGTTTAAAAACTATTTTAAAAGGCATTGAATATCTTAAAAATGGAAAGTCCATTGTTATATTTCCTGAGGGAACACGCAATGATAGTGATGGTGTTTTAAAATTTCATGGGGGAAGTTTTAAACTTGCAGAAAAAAGCAACTGCAAAATTATTCCTATGGTACAAAATAATACTGAAAATATTTTAGAAACACATATGCCATTTATTAAACGAACACAAACCATTATTGAATTTGGAAAGCCGATTGACGTCGCTTCTATGTCTAAAGAAGAACGCCGCAACCTTTCTGATATTACTTACAATATTGTAAAAGATATATATGAACACAATCAATGTCTTATCAATAAGCCAAAAGCTTTATAGCAAGCTGATAACATGTCAAGCAACTACTATTTTGCACCTAATAATTCTCTTGTTTAAACGCCTTTGCTATGTTACAATATTTGGGATTTATTTATTACTAGGAGGGTTTAACAATGCCAGTTTGGAGTATTGTATTGTTAGTCATCATAGCTGTGCTTTTGGTGGCATTTATTGCTTTGTTTATCTTTGCAAATAAGCTCAAAAAAAAGCAAGATGCACAACAGGAACAGATTGATGCTGCCAAACAAGTTATGTCTATGCTTGTCATAGATAAAAAGAAAATGAAACTAAAAGAGTCTGGTCTGCCTAAAATGGTACTTGAACAGACACCTAAGTATCTTCGTGGTTCTAAGATGCCAATTGTTAAAGCTAAAATTGGACCAAGAATTATGTCACTGATGTGTGACCCAAAAGTATTTGACCAGATTCCTATCAAAGCCGAAATAAAGGCTGAGGTAAGTGGTATCTATATCACTGGAATCAAATCTGTTCGTGGTGGTAAAATTGTTGTAGAAGAAAAGAAGAAAAAGGGGCTATTTAAAAGAAAGAAGGGATAATAATTGCGCAATTTAACTCTTTTGACAGACTTTTATGAATTGACAATGATGCAGGGTTATTTTAAAAGTGGTAATAATCGTACAGTGATATTCGATGCATTTCACAGAAAAAACCCTTGTGACGGTGGATATGCCATTTCTTGCGGGTTAAATGAAGTTATTGATTATATTAAAAATCTAAATTTTACTTACGATGATATCAGCTATCTTAAGGGGCTTCATGTCTTTGATGCCGATTTTTTGGACTACTTAAGTGGTTTTCATTTTACAGGTGATATTTATGCAATCCCTGAAGGAACTGTTATATTTCCTAAAGAACCTATTGTCAAAGTTATTGCTCCTATTATGGAAGCTCAACTTATTGAAACAGCCATTCTTAATATTATTAACCATCAAAGCCTTATTGCAACAAAGGCGGCGCGTGTTTGCTATGCTGCCAAAGGCGATGGTATTATGGAGTTTGGTCTAAGACGTGCGCAGGGACCTGACGCTGGCATATATGGTGCTAGAGCTGCTGTTATTGCTGGTTGTGTTGGTACAAGTAATGTCCTTGCTGGTAAAATGTTTGATGTTCCTATAAAGGGAACTCATGCTCACAGTTGGATTATGAGTTTTCAAGATGAGTATACTGCCTTTAAAACATATGCTAATCTTTATCCGAATGCTTGTATCCTTCTTGTTGATACTTATGACACATTGCGTTCAGGCGTGCCTAATGCAATTAAGGTATTTAAAGAGATGCGTGAAGATGGAATTTTGTCAAAAGGTTATGGAATACGTCTTGACTCTGGAGACCTTGCATATTTGTCTAAAAAAGCCCGTCAAATGTTAGATGATGCTGGATTTCCAGATGCAATTATATCAGCTTCTAGCGACCTTGACGAGTATCTTATTGATTCTCTCAAAACACAAGGGGCAGCAATTACTTCTTGGGGTGTTGGTACTAATCTTATTACATCAAAAGATAATCCTGCATTTGGTGGTGTATACAAACTTGCTGCCGTTATGAATGATGATGGAACATTTGCACCAAAAATTAAATTATCAGAAAATTCTGAAAAAATTACAAATCCGGGAAATAAGACTATATACAGAATATATGACAATGAAGGAATGATAAAAGCAGATTTGATTGCTCTTACTGATGAAAAATATGATGAAGCAAATCAACTTCTTCTTTTTGACCCTGTTGAAACTTGGAAAAAAACACTGCTAAATCCCGGAGAATACACCATGCGAGAAATTATGGTACCTGTATTCATCAAAGGAGAATGTATCTATGAAACTCCTAACGTAATGGATATACAGGCATATTGTAAGAAAGAAATGTCTACACTATGGGAAGAATCTAAGCGATTAATCAACCCACAAGAAGTCCATATTGACCTTTCAAAGAAGCTTTATGATGTTAAAAGAGCATTGCTTGATAATTATGGTGTTGTAGAATAGTGCTAGTTTTGTATAAAATATAATATGATAATCAAGTTTAATTAATATCCTAAGTCAAAGCAGATATTCGCAATCCGCTACGCTGCTTGCTCAAACCATCTAGCTGCTATTGCAGCTTTTCAATAAGAGCTTGTACTCTCACTAAAACAAGGAAGTCTTCCACTTATGCCTCTACGGCATTAAAGTGGAGGACTTCCTTGATGAGATTAAACTATATCAAAAAGAGATGCAAGCAAAAAGTTCACTTACAAACTTTTTCAACTAAAAATATTTGAACGATATCCAATAATTATATTACATACTAAAAGGGATAATTACATTATGAAAAAATATCAATTAGGTACACTTGAAGCTTCAGAACAATTAATACAAGATTTATATATTAACTTAAGAAACAAAGTTAACGCTTGGTCACAAATTACAATGCAGACACCTCAGGCAAGAATGGGCTATATTGGACAACACTTAGTAAGTGTTGTTACAGGATTTCCCGGTGGAAAATCTGGTGCGCGTGGTTATGATTTAGTTATGAATAATAATAAATATGGTGAAATAAAGACTTGTTACCGAGTTGACCAATTAGGCACTTGTAATAACTGTGGAGCTGCTGTTTCTAGCTTAGAAAAAAAATGTTCTATGTGTAATTCTACTAATATTCTTAGAAAAGATGATTCAAAATGGCTTATTGGTATTCAACATGACCAAGAATTTTACGAAATATTAGACCCCTATAGATATTATTTTGTATTATTTGAATTTGAAGAAATTAATAATCCAAAAAACAATAATATAATTGCATCCATTTGGGAAGTCAATCCAACTGTTAAAGGTTTTGCATATTGTATGATGGATTATTACATTAATATTAGAGCTCATTCAAAATCAAAAGCGCCTTTTAATATGTGGCCACATCAATTTAAATTTGCATTAACAAAACCAATATTAATTTATAGGTCAATAATTACAGAGAATGGAGAAATTAAAACAAAAATTTTTCCTACTCTGGGAAATTTTTATGTTGATGAGTTAGCAAATC
This sequence comes from uncultured Lachnospira sp., assembly GCA_910587485.1. Taxonomy (GTDB): domain Bacteria; phylum Bacillota; class Clostridia; order Lachnospirales; family Lachnospiraceae; genus Lachnospira. Next base: position 75,096 of record CAJUKN010000011.1, on the reverse strand, counting down.
TTAATAATTATTCTCAAGCAACAACTATAACTTTAGAGGCTGCAACAAAAGTTTTACTGAAATATAATTCTTCTGCTAACATTACTGGAAAGAATAAAAAAGGTATATTAAAAATGATTGAATCTATCCGAATTTCAAATAATATTTCTAACTCTGACCTTTGTGATTCTTTTACTGATGCTATTTATTTACCTCTCTTATTACCAAAAAAATCTATTTTACCTAAACACTTAACGAAGCATTATTCTGAACTTTTATAAATATTCTACAAGAGCCAACCTTTATTGTATTGATTGGTTCTTGTAAATTTTATATTTTTAATTTATTTTGTGTATACATTAAACGTTGTTCAGATTGAGCATAATATTTTTCATCAACTTCAAATCCGATATAATTTCTATTATTATTTTGACTTGCTACAGCAGTAGTTCCACTCCCCATAAAAGGGTCTAAAACGATATCTTTATCATTGCTGCTTGCAAGAACAAGTCTTGTAATTAAATTTAATGGTTTTTGGGTTGAATGAAATCGACCTTTTTCCCCATAAAAATTAATATCATCCCATACATCTGTTATTCCCATTTGTGTATTAAAAGTTTGACATATCTTTGAATATGGAATATCAAAATCTAAAATGTTTTGTAATTTATCCCATAGCTCTTTTGTGGGTAATTGTTTACATACATTTTTACCTGTATATATACTCCACATTCCGCCACCATTTGATTTAACACCAAGTTTCTCATTAATATATTTTGCAGTATATCCTAACTCTTTTTGTCTACTTTTTAAAAATTGTTTTACATATGGTTTTGAATCTTTATATAAAAATAATATACTTTCAGTTACATTTGGAAACATTTTATAATTTTTAGTTGCCCTGCCAGACACTGCCTGAATCCCTTTATTCAAAATAATTTGTTGACGCAATTCAAGACCAGCATCTTCCAATATGGACAATAATCTACTCAACATTCTAAAATAACCAAATAAATAAAAGCTTCCCCCTTTTCTAAGCACACGTACAGCTTCATCTATCCATTGTTTTGACCATTCTAAATAATCTTGTTCTGTTCTCCAAATATAATCCCATTTTTCCCCAACAACTTTAAAATATGGTGGGTCGGCAATAATTAAATCTATTGATTCATCTGGAATTTTTTCTTTCATACCTATAATGCAATCTTCATTATAAATCTTGTTTAACTCCATGCACTTCAAACTCCTTATAACTTAATTATTTTTTGTCTATATCCTTATCTTCTTTCTTCAAAACAAGACTTTTATTTAATTGGTCATAATAAATTTTCAATCTGCTCTTTCCTTTTTCTAAATTAAGATTTTCCAAAATGCTTTTAGGCATTCGGATTCTCATATCTTGCTGTAAAACATAGGTATCAAGATAAATTAATTCATTATTCATGGTATTCCCCTTTAGTTTACTTTTAGTCTAATTATAATCCATACTTAGACTAAAATCAACTTTTTTATATTGTTACTACAAAAAATTAAGTTAATATATTTTTAGAAAAAACTATCAAAAAAACAATCCCTGTATTATATTAACAAATGTACCTGTTTCTTTTATTACATGAGATTTTCCATGCCACCACATGGTAGTACTATTCGCGCTAATCTTTATATCCTCTCCATCTTCAAGATGATATATCATATCAATAATTGGACTGCCTTGTGTTTGACCCCAAAGCTGATAATTTAAAAGATTTGCAGATTTTACTAAAATTTCTATTGTTTCAGTATCTGTAATTTCTCTTTTTTCTGTTTCATTGTAAATAATAGTAACACTTTTTACATTTTCTTTTTCAGGCAATCCTATCAAAGGGATTCCATGAAATAAAATCCATATAACTGCATTCAATATACAACTTACAATAATAACGCATAAGGTATTCCATAAAATAAATTTCCATGTTTTTTTTCTTTTTTTATCCATATCATTTCCTTTAATTTATAATTTTTAGTATTTTATTTTTACAACATATATTATATTTATTTACATAAAGCCACACGTAAACCATGCACCTTCTTGAAATAACATAACTGAATAGGTACAAACGACAACTTGAATATTACATAAAAAAATTGGCTGGGCTTTTTAAAGCCCAGCCCTAAATTGCTTTGTATGATTGTTGTAAACTATACTTTAATGTGTCAAGAAGAACATCAATGTAAATAATACTGCTATAATCCATGTAAATAATTTAACATCTTTTGCATTACCAGTAAATACTTTAATCAATATATAAGAAATTAATCCAAACGCAATACCATAACTAATATTATACGTAAAACACATAAATGCTATTGTTAAAAATGCTGGAACTGCAATAGATATATCTTTCCAATCAATATCTGTAACACACCCCATCATTAATACACCAACATAAATCAAAGCGGCTGCGGTTGCACTGCCCGGTATCAAGGCAGCAACGGGACTTAAAAACATCGCAATAAAAAACAATATTCCTGTTGTAAAAGAAGCTAATCCTGTTCTTCCTCCTTCTGCAACGCCTGATGAAGACTCCACAAAAGTGGTAACAGTTGATGTTCCACATACAGCGCCTGCACATGTAGCAATCGCATCTGAAAGCATAGCCTTCTCAAAGTTTGGCACATTACCATCTTTATCCAACATGCCACCTCTTGCACAAGCACCATAAAGTGTCCCAAGCGTATCAAACATGTCCACCATACACAAAGCTAATGCCGAAGTTGCAATGACTAAAACAAGGTCTGCACTAGAATGTGACGATAGATACGTTGTAAAATCAAAACCTTCTGTAAATATCTTTACAAAAGATTCTTTTCCCCAATCGCCAAAAGCAGTAAATGGATTAAAATTCAGAGAACTAAAAAATCCATCATAAAATCCTGATACAGTAAAGCCAAGCACATAATAAATGCCTGTACCGCCAACAATTCCCCATAAAACAGCCCCTTTGATTTTCTTATATGATAATACAGCAATAATCACTAAAGAAGCTATTGTCACCAATCTAGGCATAATCTGTCCCCAAGTAACACCCTCTTTTAAGAGGTTAAATGATGATAAATTAACCAATGTCGCCTCATCATTAACTACTAAGCCTGCATTTTGCAATCCCAAAAATGCTATAAATAATCCCAAGCCTGCTGGTATGGCAATTCGCACGCAATCTGGAATTGCATTAAACAATTTTGCTCTAATTCCTGTCAATGTAAGAACAATAAATATAATGCCATCTAATAACACAAGAACCAACGCATTTGCATAGCTAAGACCAAATGAAAAACAAATTGTATATACAAAAAACGCATTTAGTCCCATACCTGTAGCTAATCCCAATGGCAAATTAGCTAAAAGTGCCATACACATCGTTCCTACAACTGCTGATATTGCAGTGGCAATATATATCGCATTGTAAGAAACCCCATCCAAATTTGAGAACATATCCGCATTGACCATAAGAATATAAGCCATTGCCATAAATGTCGTAATTCCAGCCATAATTTCAATTTTGACTGTTGAGCCTTTTTCTTTCACTTTGAAAAAATTTTCCATAGGTTCTCCATTTCTACACTACTCTTACAAATAGCAACTTTCACGTAAGACCATGTTTAAATATAAACTATATGATTATAATACCATATTGTTATACAAATTTGGAATAAAATTTGTCTTTTTATATTTATTTTGTATAATATATTAATCTTCTATTTGTGCGCTGCTTTTTGCACAAGAATTTATAGATTTTTTTAACAATCTTATATCAAATAATACACAGGCACAAATTGTTTATATATGAAATAAAAAAATAATCAAAAAGATACAATTTTTATAAGGATTTTATGGTAATATCAATCTTACACTTTGAAACATACTCTCTATCCATAAATAAATCATACTTTATAATGATACATATCATATCTTCTTCTATTTTAATATCAATACTATCTGTATCCACCATCATACCTATTTTTCCATAAGACGTATTATAAATACTTTCTGTTTTCACTTTTTCTATAAATGTCATCTTACTGTTTACAATACCTTTTTTAATTATCTCTACTTTAGTATTATTATCAATCTTTAACAAATTATTACTCACTATTTCTGTTTCAATTTCTTCAATATACTTTATATATATTTGCTTACCAATTTTTTGATAAAATCCCTTATATTCTGTCTCAACTACATTTTCTATTAGTTCTTGGCAATTGGCATTTTCCAAATCTGATGATATATTTTGTATATCATTATTGATATTTTTATGTATACCTTTAATTTTAATTAGTACTTCTTTTTTAGCATTTTTTTCTGTATTCATTATTGATATTTTAGAACTCCTTTATTTTTTGGCTTTTATAATGTCACACACCAAATGAAAGTTGTCAAACTCAAATACTTTTTTACAACATTCCTTAATCTGTTCTTCAATATGGCTAGTCATCAAAAGTGTACCACCATTTAACACATACTCATTAAGCATACTTGTAACCATTTGTATTGATGTTTTATCTAAACCATTCATTGGTTCATCAAGAATTAGAATTTGAGGATTTTCCATAATTGCCTGTGCAATTCTTAGCTTTTGCTTCATTCCCAATGAATATTTTTTTACTTTCTTATCTTTATCATCATACAAATTTAATTTTGTTAAAATCTCCAAAATTTCTTTTTCTGATATTTTATTATTAATTTGCGCCAAAATTTTCAAATTTTCTAGCCCTGATAATCCTGCAATAAATTCAGGCTGTTCAATAATAATTCCCGCATCAAATATAAAATCTTTATCTTTACCAATTTCTACTCCATTATATATCACTTTTCCTGTAGTTGGTATACTATACCCACATAATATCTTAAACAAGACGCTTTTTCCACAGCCATTTGCTCCAACAAATCCATAACTGCTGCCTTTTTCAATGATAAATGATACATTTTCAAAAATCATTTTCCCTTTAAATTTTTTTGATATATTTTCAGCTTTTAATAATTCCACCATAAACTTTCTCACATCCAATCGTATTTTTTATAATTCAATCCCAATATTAATACACCATTAAAAATCCCTAATGCACATATTGTTATTATACTTTCAAATACACTGCTCCATGTCATCATATGAAACGGCAATATATACACTTCCAAAAGCAGCCAAAAGCTAAGAAAAATTACAGCTTCTGTTAGCACATGTCCCTTTTTTGCAAGGAAGTATCTATATATATTTACATTTAAAATGCTGATATATAATAATAGCATTTTGATAATCTGTGCAGCTATATCTTTCCATATTTCAAATATAATGTTACCATGAACTATATCTAAAAAAAGTAATGTCAAAACCACAATTAATATATAACTTAACGCTGATTTTAAAATTATCTTTTCACAATATCTTATATACTTTCTTCTTCCATATCGATATATTATAAATTCTTGATATCCTGATATTAAAAATTCAATACCTGTATAACCATATATGTAACCTAACACTAGAAAACAATAATAAGAAATAAACTGAAATATAATGCCATTCTTTTCTTGTATATAAAAGAAAAATTTTCTAATAGAAATAAATGTTTCTGTGCTTATCATACTAGGTTTTTCACAAACCAATTCATATAAATTTATAATAGACAATACAAAAAATACGGCAAGTAGTATTTGTTTTAATTTTATGTTAAACATTTGTCTCCTCTTTTTGATAACAAATAAATTGCAGTAATAATCACTATTAACATAAGATAACTAATTATATATCTTAATAAAAATATTTTATGAATTTCCATAAAAGTAATATTAAATATAAAAGGAGATATTGTATATTTTATTTTCAATGATAATGCCATAGATATAGCGATAGATAACACAATACATAAAGTAGATTTTACATTTCCTAACCAGACTTTTAATGTAAACCATAAAATAGACAACAACATAAGATTAACTAGTGCAATTATAATAAATTGAGCTATCTGCATAGATGTCATTTTAAAATCGCCGCTTATTAGTCCCGCTGCTACTCCAACTGTACTATAAATACATACATACAATAAAATATTTTGAAATATATTTTCAAATACTTTGATATAAAACTTATTTATGCTATCATATCGATATAAAGTATAAACATTCAAACAACAAATTTGACTAAAAATAATAAACATAAAGCCAAAATAAAAAACCAAATAGGAATACAAAACATCTGAAAAATAAAATCGACCTGACATAAAATAAGCTAAAATTATAAAAATTGCTGTTATTAAACAATATTTTTTCAACACCAATCCCTTCCCTTCTTTAGTTTTATAATAAGCAAAATGATTCCTATAACAAGAGGCAAAAGCAATGAATCTAATACATTAATCACAGTAAGTATGGAAGGATTTTCATATATATAACTCTGATAGCCATATATAAACATAGGCTGAAATTTTACAAAAATAGAAGCTAACTGTGGTGTCATAAAACTTCTTATAAATTCAATTAATATATAACTTCCCCAATAATAAATTATTGGAATAAGAATACATTGATATTTGTGATTGACAAAAAATGACACAGCACACGCAAAAAACGTATATATTAATGTACCAATAAAATATGGTATAATTGCTTCCATAATAAAATATATTGCATGATTTCCAAACCCAGCTCCAAAAATACCATCAAAAGCATTTCTAGGAATTTCTATGTTATTTCCTATAAATATATATCCAATCAAAAAATATATTAAATATAATATATATACCACTACAGCATTTAAAAAAGAATAAAATAAAAGAGTATGAATAATTAATTTTTTGCTGTTTGAAACACGATTATATTTATATATAAAAAGACCATTTATTTCATCAAAAAAACAAGTAACACTAAAAAATATCATAATCGGAATAACAGTTGATGAAAATCCTAACACATCTGTATAATTATCAAGTGTAAGAATCTGACGAATTAGTTTTTGTTGTACACTGGATGCATTATCTGATATATCTAGCGCACTGCTATTAAATCCTATTGTAACATCAAATAAACCACTGCTGACAAAGAAAAATATAAATAATCCTAATAAAATTGTAACAATAAATATCCATCGGTTTATATTAAATAATCTGTATTTTATAATTGACACATTTTTCCTCCATAAATAAAAAGCTATCGCAAAACAATGAATACTATACTTAATAAGTTAGTCTTATATATTTTGCAATAGCTTTTTTCCTTTAACAATCTACTTTCCATGTTCCTGTAATAGTTGCTTTTCCATCATACCAATATTGTCTTAAACAATGCAATCTATATGAATAACCAGCTTTACCAGTATTTTGACCTGTATTTGATGTTCCTTCATATATATCACATTTACCTCTCTCTTCGTAATCAGAATTAATTAGATAAGTTTTTAATACAACACGGTCTCTACCACTTGGATAATTAAGATAAACATAATAATCTGTATCACTATTTCGTTTGATTTGAAAATATGAATAATCACCTGTTCTTCCTGTTACTGTAACATCAAGATATGTTTTGTCTGTTGCTGCAAAGGTTGGCATCGCACACACTATCAACAATATTGTTATCAAACATGCTGTTATTATTTTTTTTAACCCATTAAATTTCATATTAATTATGTACCTCCTTACTTACTCACATATAATTGTATAAACAAAATTCTATTCTTTTAAATATTTATATAATTTTGTTCATCTTTTATTTAATATTTTTCTTCCCCTCCTAACTATCCTTTATTTAAGCTTCTGTAAAATTCTAAAAATATAAAAACTATTTCTTAGCTTTTCAAAACTCCCTAACTTTATTTAAAGCTTTAAGGATTACCCATATTAAATATTTCTTTCATTTCACAATTACTTATTATTTCTTATACTTCCAATTCATTTTATCATATATCATGTAAAAAAAAACAACTTATTTTGTATAATTTATATTTTTACTTTAAAATTAATTAATATTACTATTATAATTATTTACATATATTGTACAGATAATTATTTTATGCTTCATCAAATGCCCGACTATCTTTTTATAAATACCTTTATTCTTTCTTCCTACTTTTTCATAAATATTCTGTATTTTCACTCCAAAAATTGATTTAAAAATGTAAGATATTTAAACCTAAATTTAACTGGTTTTGCGCTTACCATATTATACTCTTCTTCTGTCAAAACATTTTTTAATGTATTTTTTGATTCCTCTGGTAAAACGCCATGTGTTGCCTCAACAAAACATAAAGGAGGATACAATACACACCACCAATTTTTTCCAGAAGCCTTGCCAATATCAATACGAAATGCCTCATACTCTCCCGGTGGAAATGTAATATCTCCATAAGATTTCATTGGAAAATAACTGTTCTCAAAATAGGCTGTAACTTCATTATCTGCACCTTCCTGCTGCAATGCTTCTTGTGCCTTTTCAATAATAGAATCCAAATTTTCTTGAATAATTTGTCTGGACTCATCAATATTTGACGAATTTGCAAGCAATGGCTGCATAAAATCAACTACTGCATCTTTTACTTTAAGCTTTAATTGTTGGTCATATTCACTGTCGCTATTTGCTCTTACATGAAATCTTATAATATTTTTTGCAATATCTTTTTGAGCTTCTGCATGAACAACATTTTTTCTGCTTCCAATAATCACAACAATAATGCTTAAAAATACAATAAATAACATAAAAAATAATAGTCTATGTTTATTACGTTTCATAAATAAATCCTCCATTTCCTATAAATTGAAAAAATTTTTTTCAATTTTATATCTAAATGGATTATTTCCGTAAAAACATAGACTATACAAAAATCCCCAAATTTTTCCTTATAAAATTATTTTTTAATTTTTATTAACTTTTAATTTTTAAGAAGACGTGTTATGCCTTTTTCCTGATTGCGAATATGATGTCTCATAACATCTTGTGCCGCTAATATATCTTTTTCACTGATATTTTTTATAATATCATTATGTTCACTGATAAGAATAGAGTGTGTTCTTGCATCTTTAACATATTCAAGTCTATAGCGATACATCTGCTCTCTTAAATTATTAATAATCTGTATTAATCTATCATTATTTGTCATAGCATAAATGGCATCATGAAATTTCACATCGGCCTCTACAATATTAACAACATCTTTTGATACAATAGCCATTTCAAATACTTTATTAGCCGCTTTTAACGCTGCTATATGTTCTGCATTTACATTTTTACAAGCAAGCAAGACCGCAAGTTCTTCAAGAGTACAGCGCACTTCTAAGACATCTCTCATATCTTTTTCTGTTATATGTGCTACCTCTGCCCCTTTTCTTGGAATCATAATTACAAGCCCTTCCAATTCAAGCTTTCTAATAGCTTCTCGAATTGGTGTCCTGCTTACGCCAAGCTTTTGTGCAAGCTGAATTTCCATAAGCCTCTCACCTGGTTCCATCTCTCCTCTAAGAATTGCCTGTCTCAATGTATTAAATACTACATCACGAAGTGGTAAATAATCATTGACGTCCATCTTTAAATCACCTTTCATATCTGTAAAATCCTCCATTCTTAGCCCTGTTAATTAAATGTTTCTGTAATATAGACTTGTTTTGCCTCTTTTTTAAATTTAAGATAAGCCTGACAATTAAGAGCTGTCCGTTCGTCTGGAAAGATACCAAATACCGTAGGACCACTGCCGCTCATCATCGCATTAATCGCTCCATGTGATAACATATCTTTCTTAATACTATCAATTATAGGATATAAAGGAATCGTCACATATTCAAGAACATTGCCCATATTGGCAGCTATCTCTTCTACACTCTCTTTATTAATAGCCTGTATCATCTTATTTATATCGGGATGATTGCTAATATTCTTTATATCAAGCTGTTCATAGACAAGTTTTGTAGATATATTGATTGGCGGTTTCGCTACAACAATCCACATATGCGGAACAGGCTTCAGTCTGGAAAGCTTTTCTCCAATTCCTTCAGCTAGCGCTGTTCCACGCATAATACAATATGGAACATCCGCTCCAATTTGAACGCCTAATTCCATTAATTTATTTTGTGATAATCCAAGTTCATAGATTTTATTGATGCCAAATAAAGTTGATGCGGCATCGGTACTTCCTCCCGCCATTCCTGCTGCCACTGGTATAAATTTATTCAGATTTACATCAACACCGCCTGAAAATCCAAATTCATCTTTAAGAAGCTTTGCAGCTTTATAAATAAGGTTATTTTCATTAATTGGAAGATAAAATAAATTTGATTGAATCCTTATCTCATCTTCTGGAATCTTTGTAATTATCAATCGGTCATAAATACCAATTGTCTGCATTACCATACGCACATCATGGTAACCATCTTCTCTTTTCCCTAATACATCAAGACTAAGATTAATCTTAGCCCTTGCCTTTAGTCGAATACTATCCATGCAGTCTCTCCACTTAATAAACAAAAAAAATTGTACTTATAAACATACAACATTATATAATAACATATTGTACAAATGCAAGTACATTTACATTGTTTCCTTGTTTCTTCTATATTTATTAGGTGACATTCCCTTGATATGCTTAAAGGCATCACCAAAATAATTACTATCATTAAAGCCACATTCAAATGCAATATCTGTAATAGATTTGTTGGTTTCCAATAACAAAGTGCAAGCATTTTTAATCCGAACATTAATAATATATTCTTTAATGCCTGAACCTGTAATCGCTTTAAATTTTTTTGAAAGATAGGACTTGCTGATATGAAATCGCTCTGACAAGTCATCCAAACTTAATTTTTTTTCATAATTTTCATATATATATGTTGCAATCTCTTGCATAAGCCGATTATCTACATCAATTTCTTTCATTACATTTCGCTCAAATCGCTGACATCTTATCATAAATAAAATAAGCTCTAAAAGACCTGTTTTAATAAATGCTGGTGACAATATATCTTGCCCTTCACTTTCAAAAAGCATTTTTTTCATAAGCGCCTCTACATATTCACGCCGTTTATCTGGAATAGATATTACCCCTGCCTTAAATGTCTCTTTTCTAATCTCTTTTCCTAATAATTCATCAAGCCATAAAAGGTTACTGTCTTTAAAACATACTACAAAACGTTCACTTGCCCCACAAACAGGAAAAGTGCTTTTATGAATGGCTCCTTTAGGCACAATAACCAAATCTCCTCTATTGAGCTTATATATATTGTGTTCAATAAAAAATGTACAATCCCCATTAATAAGATAAAAAACTTCATAATATGGATGACTGTGCTGTGGTTGAACTCCTTGTGTAAAATCTCTTTTTACTTTACTTATTTTAAAATCAGATGGCATGTCCATTATCATAATTAATCCTCCATATCTAAAAACTATCTAAAATTTTATTACAAACAGCTTTTTTTCTGTACTTTTATTTATTTTTAATGATATTCTTATGGAATTTACTGTTTTTTATGCTATTATTTACAATAATAGAATTATAAAGATTTGTCAAGTGACATATAACTAATTGAAAATTTCAAATTTTTCCACTTGTTATACAAAATAATTTATTTTGCAATTACTTACACATCGAGAAAGGAGTGTTCTTATAAAATGGCAAAACCAATAAGTGAAGATAAACGTACCCTTCTTCTTGAAGGAAATCTTATCAAAGCTATTCTTATTTTAGCGGTCCCTGTGATGCTTAACAGTTTTATTCAATCCATGTATAATCTTACAGACACATATTGGCTTGGAAAGATTGGCACAGAATCACAAGCAGCAATCACCTTGGTATCTCCTGTGCAAAACATATTAATTAATTTTGGTATGGGTATTACTACCGCTGGCTCTATTTTAATATCGCAATATCTTGGAGCACGTCAAGATAAACAGGCTAAATCTATGGCAAATCACATTTGTTTATGTTCCATTATATTTGCATTTATCTGTGCTGCCTTATGTTGGTTAGCAAGTCCTGGTATTGTTAGCTGGCTTGGTGCAGAAGGCAATATTTATAAATATGGACTTTCCTATATACGAATTGTCGTGCTTGATTTACCATTTCTTTTTATGATTAATATGTTTACAGCCGTTCATCAATCACAGGGCGATACATTTAAGCCTATGCTTCTTAATTTGCTTGGTGTAAGCATAAACCTTATTCTTGACCCACTATTTCTTATAACATTTGATTGGGGCATTGCTGGTGCAGCACTTGCCACACTTTTGGCAAAAATTCCAAGCGCAGTTATTGCTATTCTTTCACTGTGTAATAAGAAAAAACTGATTCATATTAATTTTAAAGGATTTCAATTTGACAAAAATAAAATGATTTCAATTGTAAAAATTGGTCTTCCTACTGCAATAGGAGGCAGTACTATGCAGTTTGGATTCTTGCTTATGACAAAAAATGTAAATAACTATGGCATGACAGCGACGACTGCATATGGTATCGGCAATAAAATAAACAGTATTATAACACTTCCTGCAAATGGTATTGGTTCTGCTATTTCTACTATTGTCGGGCAAAATATTGGCGCTAATAATATTCAGCGTGCCGATAAAACATTTCATATTGCATTAAGAATCGGCGCAACCTTTTTATTTATATTTGGAACCATTTTATCTATGCGGTTTATTGCAGAACCTATTGTGCGATTTTTTTCAACAGACGAAAATGTTATACCTCTTGCAACACAATTTTTATCACTTATGGCTATGTGCTGCTGGACAAATGCGTTTTACAATGTCTCACAAGGTCTGTTTCAAGGCTGTGGACACACCATGATTACCATGTTAATTGATGCTATCCGAATATGGGGATTTCGATTCCTCACACTATGGTTTTGTTCAAGCATATTACATATGGGTGTCGAAAGTGTATGGTATTCGGTTGTCGTCAGCAACGCCCTGTCTGCCTTATGCTTGTATTTACTATATTGGACAGGAATTTGGAAAAAACGAACTATAAAAATCACATAAAAAAACAAATTATTTAAAAATTGCCAGTAAACCTTTAACCTAAAATAGACACATCAAAGGACAGCATAAAGCCATAGCTTATTGCTGTCCTTTGGTGTGCTATTTAATCGAACAGATATTTACAATCTGTTTCACTACTTGGTGAGGTTAAATTGTTTTTGAATCTTAACAAACCATATTCCAACTATAATAACAAACAGCAATAAAACAATAATTGAAATAACAATTGAATAAAATCCTTGTATTACCGTTCCTGCTGCACCAGCAACAGCAATACCTATCCCTAATACTAAAATAGGCTTTCCTAAAGCTTTTGCATACCTCGTTTTATCCGTTGTATTGTCAAATACTTTTCCGTGCATACTATCATAATTTCCTCTTAACAAAGAAATACTTAAAATTATCATTATTACGGAACAAAACCACAGCATTATACTAAAGCCCATCATAGAAATTCCCTCCTTTATAATTTTCTATTTTATTAAGCAATTATTTAATCTTATTAAACTAACAGTAAAGAAAACTGCAATATCTTTTCACTAATGTTATTTTATAATAAAATATTACACTATTCCATTATTTAAAAAGATTTTATTTTTAAATCTATTATTTGGTATAAAAACAGTATCTACATTTCATAAAATTTATGATATAATAACCACAACAGAGCTGTGATATAGAAGTTTGCAAAGCAAACTTTTGGCAGCCTATAATATCAATTTTATAACATATATCCTCACCATAGCTGTGGTATAGAAATTTACTTCGCAAACTTTTGGCACCCCTTAATATTCATTTAATAGCATATAATCACAATAGAATTTCAGTATAAAAGTTTACATTCTGATAATAATAATTCAGCTTATATAGCTGACCTATTATAAAAAAATATAATAAGATTGGAGGCGTATTGTTTGAATAGATTACAAATTACTTGTCCAGATGGCATCCAAAAAACAATGGATATGCTCTATGAAGACCTTGCTCACCGTAATGCGGCAGCACCTGAAGGAAATTGTCCTGTAGAGCAGACAGCCGCATTAGTAAAAGTATGTCTTTCACAAAGCTGCGGAAAATGTGTACCCTGTCGTATTGGATTAGACCAAATGACCAAGTTGATGGAAAAAATTTTAGATGATTTTGCATCAATGGACGATTTAGTGATACTGGAACGAACAGCCAAAACCGTTATGGATTCTTCGGATTGCGCTATTGGTGCAGAAGCTGGAAGAAGTGTACTTGCTTGTCTTGAAGGCGCAAAAGATGACTTTTTAACACATATTAAAGAACATCACTGTACAGCAGAATTTCAGCCTGTTCCATGTCGTCGTGCCTGTCCTGCCCATGTAGATATTCCGGGTTATATTGCATTAGTAAAAGAAGGACGTTTTGAAGATGCCGTTCGTCTGATTCGCAAGGACAATCCTTTTCCAAGTTCGTGTGCGCTTGTATGCGAACATCCTTGTGAGGAGCGTTGTCGCCGCAGTATTTTAGATGATGCAATCAACATTCGTGGAATTAAGCGTGTCGCTGTTGACTGTGCTGGTCATGTACCTGCACCAGAATGTGCATCTGATACGCATAAAAAAGTGGCTATTATAGGTGCTGGTCCTAGTGGTTTGACTGCCGCTTATTTTTTACGTCTTATGGGACATAGTGTAACGGTGTATGAACAGAGAGAAAAAACAGGTGGTATGCTGCGTTATGGTATTCCGCGCTATCGTCTACCAGACAAATATTTAGATGAAGATATTAATGTTATTCTTTCTACAGGCGTAGAATTACATACCAATACACGCATTGGAGAAACGATTACACTGACAGAGCTTCGAGAAAAATTTGACGCCGTTTATATTTCAATCGGCGCACATTCCTATAAAAATCTTGGTGTTGATGGTCAAGAGGCAAAAGGAATCTTATCTGCTGTCGACTTGCTTCGAGGTATAGGAGATGGCAATGTACCTGATTTTTCCGGCAAAAATATTGTCGTAGTAGGCGGCGGAAATGTAGCTATGGACGTTACTAGAACTGCCAAACGACTTGGCGCGAATACCGTAAAATGTGTATATCGCCGCCGAAAAGTTGATATGACTGCACAGGTGGAAGAAGTGGAAGGCGCTATTGCAGAAGGCTGCGATATTGTTCCTTTAATGGCTCCTGTTCGTGTAGAAACGGATGAAAATGGATATGCTGTCGCCCTGATTGTTCAACCGCAAATTCCAGGCGAATATGCTAATGGTCGCCCAAAACCTGTCAATGCAAATCGTCCGCAAGAGCGTATTCCTTGCGATATTATTATCGGCGCTATCGGTCAAGCAATTGATTCTGACGGTTTTATGGAAGAGGGTGTTCCTACAAAATGGGCAAAAATTTTGTCAGATAAATTCTGTAAAATTGAAGGTATGGAAGGCGTATTTGCTGGCGGCGACTGTGCAAGCGGTCCTTCAACCGCCATTCGTGCAATTGAAGCTGGAAAAACGGCTGCTGGAAATATTGACACATATCTTGGTTTTCACAGTACTTTGCCAAAACCGCCTGAAGTACCAAAAGCAACCCATCAGGCAAGAGGTGCTATGGGACGTATCAATATGGTTGAGCGAACCCCAAGTGACCGCAATGATGACTTTGATATTATGGAAATCGGCATGACAGAGGAAGAAGCAAGACATGAATGTAGCCGCTGCCTGCGTTGTGACCATTACGGTTATGGTGGTTTTAGAGGCGGCAGAGAGGAGCGATGGACAAAATGGTAAAATTGACGATAGATGGAAAAAATGTGACTGTGGCAGAAGGAACTACTATTTTAAATGCAGCCCGCAGTGTGGGAATTAAAATTCCTACCCTGTGCTATCTTAAAGATATCAACGAAATTGGTGCCTGTCGTGTCTGCATTGTAGAAATATTAGGAAATGAAAACTTATGTGCAGCCTGCAATACACAGGCGGAAGACGGCATGGAAGTCTTAACAAACTCCCCGCGTGTTCGTGAAGCGCGCCGTATCAATATAGAGCTAATTCTATCAACACACAACACAAACTGTACAAGTTGTGTAAGAAATGGAAATTGTACACTGCAAAGTCTTTGTCAGGACTTAAACATTACAGATATTCCTTTTGAAGTTTCTTATCGCAAAAAAAATTGGGATAAAAATCAGCCATTGATTCGCGACCGTGAAAAATGTATCAAATGTATGCGCTGTGTAAGTTTTTGCGAAAAAATACAAAGTCTTGGCGTCTGGGATGTACTTGGAACAGGTCCTCGTACAACGGTTGGACTTCGTGGTACTAGAAACTTAAATGATGCCAATTGTACTTTGTGCGGACAATGTATAACTCATTGTCCAGTAGGTGCCTTGCATGAACGAGATGATACACAAAAAGTATTGGATGCAATTGCCAATCCAGATAAAATTGTTATTGCGCAAGTAGCGCCTGCTGTTCGTTCTGCATGGGGAGCTGATGCAGGTCTTGATGAACATTTGGCAACTGTAGGCAGAATGGTAACAGCCTTAAAAGGTCTTGGATTCGATTACGTTTTTGATACGGATTTTGCGGCTGATTTAACAATTATGGAGGAGGGCAGTGAACTTTTAGAGCGACTGCAGCACAAAGAAGACTATCATTGGCCTATGTTTACAAGCTGTTGTCCGGGATGGGTACGATTCTTAAAATATGAATTTCCAGAATTTATGCCAAATCTATCCAGTGCTAAATCACCTCAGCAAATGTTTGGCGCTATTGCCAAAACTTGGTTTGCAAAACAGCTTAATGTAGAGCCTGAACAGATTTGCTGTGTATCTATTATGCCATGTGTATCAAAGAAATATGAAGCCGATGTTCCTCAAGTTTCTGATACCAAAGCTAAAAAAGATGTAGATATTGTGCTTACTACAAGAGAAACAAGCCGTATGCTGCGCTCTAGTGGTATTTGTCTGGAAGAGCTTGGCGAGAGCAGTTTTGATGAACCTTTAGGATTAGGCACTGGAGCTGGCGTTATCTTTGGCACAACAGGCGGTGTTATGGAAGCTGCCCTTAGAAGCGCACATTATCTTGTTACAGGTCAAAATCCACATCCTGATGCCTTTAGTATGGTTCGGGGAATGGAAGGCTGGAAAGAGCGCATTGTACAAGTTGGCGATGTCAGTTTAAAAATTGCTGTTGCAAGCGGATTAGGAAATGCAAGAAAATTGCTTCATGCTATTCAATCAAACAAGGCACAGTATGATTTTGTAGAAATCATGGCATGTCCCGGCGGCTGTGCAGGCGGCGGCGGTCAGCCTATCACAGATGGAAAAGAACTTGCTGCACAGCGCGGTGAGACGCTTCGCCATCTGGATGCAAATGCTTCTATCCGTTTTAGCCATGAAAATCCTTTTATAGGACAGTTGTATGAACAGTTCCTAGACAAACCATTATCACATCAATCACATGAACTTTTACATACAAATCAGTCGGAGTGGGATATTTAATTTTTCGTCAATAAATTTAAAATGGGACTATTACATAAAAGCTCAACTGTTCAATATATGATTTAACCTTATTAAACAATCCTCCACTTCAATGTCACAAGACATAAGTGGGGGATTTGCGTTATGATAGCTCTGTTTAATTTTTTATAACAATTTTTTAACCTTTTTATTTTTTAATTATGGGTTAAACCAGATAGGGATAAAAATATACAGAAAAACAATAATATTTTTCTTTCATATTGAGCGATTTTTAATATTATTTCTTCCTGTTTCGCATGGTTTTATTGATTTTTTTAAAAAAATCGCATATAATTAGAATAACCTAAACAAAAGGAGGATTTATCCATGGTTGTTACAGCGACAGAATTTAAAGCTAATTTCGGAAAGTACCTTGAATTAATTGCCGAGGAAGATATCTTTATTACTCGTAATGGAAAAACGGTTGCTAAAGTTATAAATCCCCAAATTTCTGCGGTGGATTCCTTGCGCGGAATGCTTAGTGGTATTTCTTCTGATATAGATATGGATTCTTTGCGAGAGGAGCGTCTGTTAAAATATGAAAATAATGTGTGATACGAATGTAATCATTGATGTATTATTGGAAAGAGAGCCTTTTATAGAGGATTCTTACAAGGTTCTGAAGCTTTGTGAAGAACACAAAATAGACGGTTTTGTACCAGCATCTTCTGTTACCGACATCTACTATCTTGTAAGAAAATATACCCATAGCACTGATATGGCATATAAGGCAGTCGGAAAACTTTTGGAGATTGCCAAAGTATGTAGTGTTACTAACAATGATATTCTTATTGCATTTCAGAAAAGGGCAAAGGATTTCGAGGATTGTCTTGTTGCTACTTGTGCCAAATCTATACATTGTGATTATATTGTCACCCGTAACAAAAGAGATTTTGAAAGCTTTGGTATTCCTGCGCTTACCCCAACGGAAGTCCTTTTGAACATCATGTAATATATATTTCCAGAAAGCTTTTCTATCAGTCCGGTTATAGACTGGGATTATGGCTGACATAATCCGATGCTCCCTAATTCTATGGATAATATCATAAATTTTAAACATAATTTTGGAGTTTTCTCCTTATCCAGTTTCATTCATAATAGATTTAGCTATAAAAAGGTTAAAAATGGGAATCGTTCTTCCGATATAAAAAATAGTAGTGTATCATGGAGGATATGCTATGAAAAATTTTTAAGCGTTTTTACGCGGCAAGGAGGCATTCTATGAGTTTATATGGTGTTGATAATCGCTATTCTTATACAGATTATTCTAGCTCTGCTAGTAATTCTAAAGCGAATAGCACAAACGAAGCCAAAAAAAAGGACACTGTTGAAGAAGGAGCTACTTACGAAGCTTCTAAGACAACTGCTAAAGCAGAAAAAGCTTACTCAAAAACATCATCAAATGTAGTTGCTAAGATGAAGGCAGACACGCAAGCAAGATTGGAACAAATGCAGTCATTAGTAACTAAAATGTTCCAAAAACAGGGTGTGACAATCGGCAACGCAGATGATATGTGGAAAGCTTTGGCAAATGGCAACTTTACTGCTGATGCAGCAACCATTGCACAAGCTAAGGAAGATATTGGCGAAAATGGTTATTGGGGTGTTAATCAAACTTCAGACCGTTTAGTTGATTTTGCTATTGCACTTTCTGGCGGCGACGAAGAAAAGATGAAAAAAATGGTTTCTGCTGTTGAGAAGGGATTTAAACAGGCAACAAAAGCTTGGGGAAAAGACCTTCCTGGTATCTCTTCTGATACATATTCAGCTACGATGGATAAGTTTGATAAGTGGTTTGAGGACAATGGTTCTTCTGCAAGAACATCAGATATTCTTGGTAAATAATTTTTAAAAGCTAGTCCAATCCTCGTAAATGGACTGTCAACTATCCAAAAAAAGAGTTATAAACAACTCTTGCAAGTTCACAGACTAAACTTGCTGGTAAGTTGAATTTTCTTATAATATGAGGCAATTCTCTCGTTTAAAAGCGAAGGAATTGCCTTATAAAATTTTATTTAAAGGTTCTTTTAATTTATCGTTAAAAAATTTTACAACAACACCTGTCAACAGAGCTGAAATAATTGTTCCTTCTCTTATTCCCACAATAGTAAAATCAAAAAATAATAGAGATAAAATAATAGACATGATAACACAAAAAATATCAAATACAATTTTTACATTTCCAAATTTTTTATGGAATATATCGGAAATTGCTTTTACAAATGCTTCACCTGAGTTCATAATAACATTTGCAATAATAGAAAGTGAAATTCCAAAGCCAAGAATCACAATTCCAGCAATTACCATAACAATACACATAGGATATGTATTTGCAGAAATAAATGATACAATCCACATTCCCAAATCAGTAAACCAACCAAATAAAAAAGACAAAGGAATTTGTAATAACTGTATTAATTGAAAATTTTTGCGAAGTATGACAATCTGTCCAATTATCAAAAAACAATTCCAAATAATAAGCCATGTTCCCAAAGAGAAAAAATCAAACTTATAACTCATAACATTTGCCACAGAAGAAATAGGTGATACACCCAATTCACCATGTTTGGTAAAGGCAACACCTAACGCCGAAAAAAATAAACTTATCATAAATAAAACATATCGTTTTGCAATTTCAGTTTTACTCATCACCAATAACTCCTTTTTCAAGTAAATTGTTGTTCATTTTAGTTAGAAAAATAGTAAGCATTTTTTTCTCATCATCACTAAAGTCTAAAAGTGCTTTTTCTTCAATTATATCAAAGCTTAATTCAACTTTTTCTGCAAGCGCCTTCCCCTTATCGGTCAAATATACATATAAACAACGTCGATTACCATTGATATTCTTTCGTATTATCAAACCTTTATTCTCCATTCCAAGCAAAACGGATGTAATAGTAGCTGGTTCAATATGGCAAGCTTCAGCAATTTCTTTTTGAACAGCACCATCATGAAATAATAAATAATCAAGAATCTTTGGTTGTCCAGATGTTAAATTTATATCTTTAATACTTGCAAGCAAAGATTTTTGAAATAATAAATAATCTGCCATAAGTAAATAGTGTAATGACTCTTTCATATTTTTTCTTTTTCCTTTAAATTTATATTTAGATATCTTATTATTAGATATTTTATTGTTAGATATCTTATTATAGAATACAAAAAAATCCTTGTCAAGAAATAACAAGGATTTTTTTATTATATTTTATTTGTGAAAATATTTTTTTATACTTATGCTTCTTTCATACTAAGCTCTTTCATCAACAACAGTTTTTCTCCTGCCTTTATTTTATAATCTGCATCGGCAAGCTCTGGAATCCCTTTATTATCCTTCTTTATTGAATCAACTGTTGTATTATATTTTTTGGCAATATCCCACAGTGAATTTTTTCCATCAGATATATACCCTACCATCGTTGGCAAATTCAAATACATATTTTCATCACCTTCGTTTGCTTCACATTCTTGAACAACATTGACATGAACAACATTAAAGCATATAACATCAATTACTACATTGCCCTTTACTTCAAGTTCTTGACTTCCTGTCATCACAATTCCAACATGTTCTACACAGCTTTGCATATAGTATTCCATATCTTCTGTTGTTTTTAATTGCACCTTATGCGAAAATGGGATTGGTATTGAAAAGCTGCCTAATGGATTGGAATCACTTTCTGATACATAAAAAGTATTTACAATAACTACACCTTCTACCTGTAGTCCATCTTTTTCCACCTGTATATCATCAATATGTGCAACACCATTACAACTAATTATCTGCAAAATAGAACCATATTTATCCGTTTTTACACGCTCATTAATCTGACATCTTGAATTGTTCCTTGCAATCAAATTTTTAATTGATACAGGAGTACTATTGATTTCAATATGCTTTACAGGCGAATAAATATCATCAATAATCTGTTGTGTTCTTTCCTGATAACATTTTACATTCATTTCAAGCACCATCTCAAGATTCAAGTCTCGAAGCTCTCCGTCATAGTTTGGTTTTGCCTCTATGCCACAGCTCGTCATCGAATAATTGACAAAATGTATCATATCCATATTACAGCCGCTGATATCTAATTTTCCATTAAAATTAGCAGTGGAATCATACCATGCTGTCCCAATATCACTGTTTTCTGGCACATAAATAATAAAATAGCCTAACTCGATATTAATTTCCATGCCATCTTCTACAGCTTTACTGTCAAAACTTCGTATCCATAATTCTTCCCACATAATACTTCCTATGTTTGGTTTTCCTTGAGGAAGCGATACAGTCTCTCGGATTCTTAAATTATCTCTCATATTAACCATCAGTTCAGCATATTGAAGATTTTGCTTTTTCACTTGAATACACTCGTTTTCTTGAACTTCTGATACTTCATAACCAAAACTGTAATCTTCTATATCTTCACACACAATTTTTATAGAAATAATAGCTTTAACATTGATTTTGCGTGAGTTAATTGCTTTTACTGTAAGGTCTTCAAGATGCGTTTCCCAATATATTGGGATATTTTCAACATCACAGCTTAAATTAATTACCTCACCAATATCAATATCTCCTGTCATTTTAAAAGGCATACTGCCTCCATCTTCATCATTTCCCATATAAAGAATTGCAAAATCAAGGCAGCCTTTTACTTCTGCTTTTTCGCCTAAAGCCTTTGCTTCGTCAATTCTTGCATTTCCCCATTGTCTTATAATATGTTCAATATCCGCTTTATTATCTGGCACGTTAAAATCATCATCTAATGTTATCTGTATGGTATTTTTGCATTTACATTCGTTATCATGAATATACCCTTTATTAATAATCACACTAAACTCCATTTCTGCGCGCTGCGCTACATATTAAATACCACTGTTTCATCTCTTTTTTCCATTTTTAACACAATATAAGGTGTTGTACTTACTTTTGTAACCTGTTCTTGAGGTTTTGGTCCTAACAAATCGATGTCTACATAGATAGAATCTGTACCAAGTGACACACTGTTTACACAAATACTGTATCCGCTTGTTCCCATTGTTCCATACCCTGCAACTGCATATGTATATTCATCTGTATTATATGTAAGCCTAATCGTACTTTCCTTTTTTTCATCAATGATATTCTTTAGTTCTTGGGGTATATCCTTATCTTCCACAACCGTATAATCGAGTTGTGTCACTTCTGTTTCGGTTTTGCCACAACCCCATAACCCGCAAACAGAACATACAAATATCAAAAATATACATACTAAAATATCAATTTTGTTCTTTCGCATAAAAACCCCCTACAATAAGACTTGTTATAATCTTATTATAGGAGGTTTCGATTTATACCTGATTTTTATATGGCATAGCCTTTACTCTTTATCACTTCAATAACTTCATCTACATACTTTACACATAGTTCTTGACTTCCAGCCTCAACCATCACACGAACAACTGGTTCTGTTCCACTTTCACGAACAAGAATCCTACCATCATTACCAAGTGCTTCTGCAACTTTTTCAACTGCTGCCTTTACATCTGTATCATTTTGCGCCATTGTTTTATCTGTCACTTTTATATTTTTAAGAACCTGTGGAAAAATAGCAACTGGAGATTTTAGCTCGCTTAATGTCTTTTTCTTTGCCAACATAACCTCCATCATTTTGAGTGCTGTTATAATCCCATCACCCGTAGTTGCATATTTACTAAAAATAATATGTCCAGATTGTTCGCCGCCAAGCCGATAACCATGATTTGACATGCACTCATAGACATATTTATCGCCAACATCTGTTTTTTCATAACAAATGCCTGCTACCTCAAATGCTTTATACAGCCCAAAATTAGACATTACTGTTGTAACAACTGTATTATCTGAAAGTTTGCCTCGCTCCTTCATATAAGCCCCATATATATACAAAATATGGTCGCCTGTTACAATATTCCCCTTTTCATCAACACAAAGACATCGGTCTGCATCACCATCAAACGCAAAGCCAATGTCAAGATGTTCTCTTTTTACTAACTCGCACAAACCTTCAATATGTGTAGAACCACAATTTTCATTGATATTTATTCCATTAGGCTGTGCATTAATAACATAGGTTTTTGCTCCCAGTGCATCAAAAACATTTTTGGCTAAATTCCATGCACTTCCATTCGCCGCATCAATACCAACTCTCATGCCTTTAAATGAGTAGATAGCAAGACTTATAAGATAGCCCATATACCTATTTCTGCCAGCCGTATAGTCAATGGTGCAGCCAATATTTTCCTTTGTTGCAAATGGCAATTCATCTATCTCTCCATCAAGATATTTTTCAATCTCATCAATAACATCTTCCCTCATCTTTTCGCCTTTGTCATTGATTAGCTTAATACCATTGTCATAAAATGGATTGTGACTGGCACTTATCATAATTCCGCAATCAAAATCTTCTGTTCTCACAACATAAGAAACACTTGGCGTTGTGGTTACATGCAGTAAATAGACGTCTGCTCCTGATGCAGTAAGTCCTGCAACAAGTGAGTATTCAAACATATAACTGCTTCTTCTTGTATCTTTTCCTATAACAATCTTTACTTTATCACCTTTATGGTTCTTGCCATAAAACCAACCTAAAAATCTTCCTACTTTAAACGCATGTTCTACTGTAAGATTGACATTAGCCTCTCCCCTAAAACCATCTGTACCAAAATACTTGCCCATACATACTCCTGTTTTTAATATATTTTATGCCATTCCATTTGGATTATTTTTTTGCCATCTCCAAGAATCCACACACATATCAAATAAATTCTTTTTTGCTATCCAGCCAAGTTCTTCCTTTGCTTTTGTGGCATCACAATAGTTCACTGGAACATCGCCTGTTCTTCTTGGCTTAATAATATATGGTATATCAACGCCCGATGCTTCTATAAAGGTATGAACCACATCAAGAACTGACGAGCCTTTTCCAGTCCCAAGATTGTATATCTTTAAGCCTGGATTTTCTCTTAGTTTCGCTACGGACTTAACATGTCCCTGCGCTAAATCTACCACATGAATATAATCTCTTATACATGTTCCGTCTGGCGTATTGTAATCATTGCCAAAAACACCAAGCTTTTCAAGTTTTCCTACTGCCACTTGTGTAATATATGGCATAAGATTATTTGGTATACCATTCGGATTTTCACCGATAGTCCCACTGCTATGTGCGCCAATTGGATTAAAGTAGCGCAGTAAAATGACATTCCATGTATTATCAGACTTATATATATCAGTAAGAATTTGCTCTAACATTGCTTTTGTCTGTCCATATGGATTCGTAATCTCTCCTAGCGGACAATCTTCTGTAATTGGCACAAATGCTGGGTCTCCATATACTGTTGCCGAAGATGAAAAAATAATATTTTTTACATCATTTCTTCGCATAGCATCAAATAAAACTAAAGAACCTGAAATATTGTTAGAATAATATTCTAACGGTTTAGAAATAGATTCTCCCACAGCTTTTAATCCAGCAAAATGAATACAGCTATCAATCGTTTCTTCCTTAAATATCTTGGCTAAAAGCTTGGCATCGGAAATATCGCCCTCATAAAATTTAACAGACTTTCCTGTAATTGCCTCAACTCTTTTTATAGATTCTTTTGATGAATTGACAAGATTGTCTATGACAACAACCTCATATCCTTCATTTTGTAATTCTACTACGGTGTGGCTTCCAATATAACCTGCCCCGCCTGTTACCAATATTGCCATAATAACTTTTATTCCTTTCAATCTTTTAAATGAATAAACCTAGAATTTCATCTTTTTTTCACTCCACACTTCAACGGTATATTGATTCTTTTTATTATATCGTCCTCTCAGATTCTTAAGTTGTTTTAAGTACTCCATTGTAACCTTTCCCGATAATTTTGACTCTCCTGCTGTTCTTTGCTGAAACTTATACGGAATTTCAATAATTTTAGAATATGTCCCCATCGCAAGCACCTCAACCATAATCTTCCAGCCAATTGGCTGCAAATCGGCTTGTTCGATAACTTCTCTGCGAAACATAAATAATCCGCTTGTAGGGTCTGATATTTTTCTTAGGCAAGGCAGCATAAATTGTCCAATTTTTCTGGCTGTACCTGATACAAATTTTCTATACCAATTAAGCCCACCATCATCACCGCCAGAAATAAATCGGCTTGGTATACACAAATCAGCACCAGCCTTCATTGCTTTGTACATATATTTAAGTATAATTGGCGGATGCTGCAAATCGGCATCCATACATGCTATATACTCTCCCTTTGCCATTCTAAACCCTTTTAAAACAGCTGTTGCTAATCCACTTTCATGTTCTCTGTGTTCCATTCTTACAGTCGGATACTCCTTGGCCACTTTCCTTATAATATCAGGTGTATTGTCCTTACTGTCATCTACAAATAAAATTTCATAATCAATACCTTTTAATGCCGCATCAATTTGTTTTACTAAATTTTTGATATTTTTACCCTCATTAAATGTAGGCACTACGACCGTCAACATTATAAACCCTCCATCTTTATTAAGTCCGCTGTCTTAATCATTATCTATTATTATGTGAACTACATCTTCTTGTTCCAACGAATTTTTCAAATTACTATTTTACTAAAAATGCTGTAACTAAATTTGCCAAGTGCATTATATCAAATAATATTAATGATTGCTAGTAAACTTTATTTTTAATTCCATTATAGTAATCATTTACTAACATTCATAAGCTGCCATCCTATACATTTTGACAATTATTATATAATTGGCTTAACTATCATAATATTATACGAATTACATCAGCCAACAGTCCGAATTATACCAAAGAAATAGTAAATATAGTTCAATAAGTACCAAAAGTACTATAATTAAACATACTAAAAATTTATTTTTAATTTTATTTATCAATTCATATATACCTACTAAAAAAACATATGACCCAACTGTAAATCTACATGTACTCATTACATGCGATGTAAGTGGAACAAGCAAAGATACAATACCAAATACTGCCATTGAATAATATTTCCTGCTAATCATATAACCATATACAAGAAATGCTCCTATACAAAACCACCCCATATATGTATATCGTGGCTCAATCTGTCCTGTACATGCTTTCCAAAGAACGCCAATAACAGGCACATAGGACTCCTCTCTCCATGCAATTTGAACATGCTTAAAGGCAAATGCATCACCACAAAAAAATCTTAAAAAAGTCATATACAAAAATGTGCCAAGCGGACATAGTAAAATTGCTATTAAATATTTAGGTGTGGTAAATATTTCATATAAAAAATTTTTTATTCTATAAAATTTATATTTTAATAAAGCTGTGATTTTGTATTTTAATGTAGATGTAGAACTCGATTTCAATATAGATTTTGATGCAAATGGAAACTCTGTTACAGCTATTGTTTTTGATTTCACATAATCAAGATACAATTCTACAATCAAGGCAAATACCAACATACAGCCTACAATTCTTGTAGCACTAGCAGCTGCTGACATACACCCTGCAAGAACATATTTTTTCTGCTGGCAAAAATAAAAAAATAACACAATAAACATAATAAACATTGCTTCTGTATATGTTGAAGAACAATAAAACATATAGGGTGCTGCAAATAATAGACTGCCCCATATTATAACATTTTCAGAAACCCAATTATTATCAGATATATTATGAACTTGTGCAGTATGATATTGATTATATAAATCATTATTATTTCTATTAAAAATATATTTTATACCAAAAAATGCACCTACAAATATACAAATATTGGAAACAATCATACCAACCCAAAATGTATCTAATTTCCAAAAGGTCAATAATTTAACCAATTGACATATAATAACATATAAGGGGAAAAATGCCCAATTTGCCTGTGGGTCTGTATCTAATGGATACGTATATCCATTCTCTATAATAAATTGATATCTTTTTGCATCCCATGGATTCATTAAATATGCAAATGAATGCTCTGTTCCCATAACATTATTATAAACCAAAACCATAATAGCCATCAGCAATCTTGATAGAATAAATGTTACCACTAGACACATAAATATTTTATAATTTGGACTTTTTCTTATATCGACCCTTTCCATAGCATATTATGCCTTTCATATTTACATTTTTTATATTATATATATAATATTTTCTCTATACTTCAAATTTCACAAAATCATTATTTAATCTATAAAATTAGACTTTATTCCTTACTTATATTTGTCAAAGCAGATATTCACAATCCGTTGTGGGACTTGCTTGATGGGGTTAAAGTAAATTTAACATTTTTAATAAATTATATATCAATGCTGGTATTGCTGTTATACATGGAATAACAAACATGGCTAATACCACAACACTATACATTCCCCAATATATAAATAATGCCATATATTGTAAAATAGCCAGTCCCTTTCCTTTTATAAAAGAATTTATCACGATTCCAAACAGTAAAAGTGCTGCGGTTATCATGGTTATTAACATACCTTGCCTTTTGCCCTTTGGTTCAAATGTCATCGTAATTGTATTTTGACCATTTTCAATATTTATACCTGTAAATAATCCACATACTGCCTTTGCCTCGACCTTTTTCCCGTTGACTGTAATATTCCAATTATCACTGTAAACAATTGGTATCAACGCCATATTATTGGCTTGTAAATTGCCATTCATATAAATAGTTAAAGAATCTTTGGTAGAGCTTGTCTTACAGTAATCATTTTTACGCATAGCTGTCATTGACTGCATTTTATCCATATCCAAGCCAGCAAGGCTCACGTCACTAACCTTTAAAAACCAAGCGTCGTCATACTCAATTCTTATTGACACATTCGTATCTGAAAAACAACCCAGATACACTAAATTATTATTGTAATCTGTAAAATAGGCTGTATTTTTGACATCTCCTAAAGTTGGTATCAATACAGGCTCATCATTGACATAAATGTGCATAGAGCTGATTAGCCATGAACTATTTGCATCACCATCAATATTATTGATATCTACTATGTTAATATATAATGCTTTATTTCCTTCTACTGCAACATGATATTCACGAACAGTAGACAATTCTTTGTAGGTATACCGCAAATTATCAACTAGCTTGGAATGGTCATTTGTCACTGCAAAATACAACTTATTATGTATATCAATCCAATCGCCATCGTATTTATCATATATCGCTTTGCTGTCTACATTTATTGCAAATGGAAGCTGATAATTGGCTTGATACAATGTATATGCATCATATTTTCTTAAAGGTGTATACATTTTTTCATCTAATTCATTGATATTGACTGCCTGCGTGACATGAAACAGTGCATTGGTAAAGACTGTTCCGCCAGAATCCAACAACCACAAAAAATACTTAGAATAACCAAGCCTTTTAGCATAGCTTTGTGTATCTTTTTGAAGTGCCGCTGTAAAACTAGACAACGCACTATGCTCTAATATAAGCGGATAATTTGCATTAAGACTGATATCTGGATTAACAATTCTATCGGTGACAGAAGGTTCAATATCTAGTGTTTCTTTTACAGTATTTGCCACTTGAACATAGTCGCCAACCTGATAAGGGTCACAGCGATAAAATTCAGGCAGACCTATTAATGTATATATAGCAACAAAAAATTCTAATGCCATTATTATAATAATTTGTCCAAAATTAAAATGTTTGGATTGTTTACTAAGCTTTTTTATATAGATTGTCAAAAGAATAATAAAGATTCCTATATAAAATATAATTGCAATTATTTCATTTTTGTATGGCATTATATTGTAAATTGCAACAAAAGACACTGCTGCTATTACTGCAATTCCAATTTGTTTTAAAATATTTTTTGGCACAGTACATTCTAAATACAACCTGTCCGCAAAATAAGCACCAACCGATAACAAGGTAAATGCAATTAAAAAACCATTTCTTAACGTATAGCCATTGTAAGAACCAAAATGCCATAGCAGATTGGTTCCTTCTACAATCATAGGAATGATAACAATCAATGTTAAAATACCATAATATAATCGGACATTTTTTTCATTCCAATATTTTTTAAGACCAACAACGATTAATGCTATCACAAATGCCATGCCATAAACCATCATATAACGCTGAAATGCAGCAAGCGACCTGTCTGATAAAATAGAACCAGAAATACAATTAATATATTGATTAAAAAGACCGCCTTCAGAACTGCCTCTTTGCGAATTGCTAAGCTGAAATATTACTGGAACCAGTATACATGCGGATAACCCAATTCCTGTTACTGTTCCAATACCAACATTCCATATATGTGCTTTCCATTTGCTTCTATCACACATAAATAAAAAATAAATGCCGCTTATAAGAAAAATATAAATAACAGCCATAGCGCTTATGTAATAATTAATTATAAACAGTAATGCAATCATTAAAATATAAAAAAGGGGGCTGCCTTTTTCTATCATTGTATCATAAGCTGTCATTAATAGTGGAAATAAGGCAACAATATCCATCCAAGGCATAAAACATGAACCATACAAAAGCGTATATCCACAAAAAGCATAACAAAGTGCAAATACCATCTTTATATTATTATTAATACTATGCATTTTTTTGTCTAAGTATATATTCATAGTAACTGCCATAAATACCATTTTTATAGCAACAAACAAAGAAAAACTTTCAAGAATTAAATTTCTTGGAATAATATATAACAATAGATTAAAAGGACTTAACATAGAAAATGCAGATAAACTCATTGAAATATTTGTTCCAAGTCCTGTATACCAGTCAAACCACAAAGAGGCTTGTCCATGCATCCAATCCCACAGATGGGTGTAAAGTGGTGCGACTTGCTGCATATTGTCAAAATAATCAATTCTATTGCTGCCAAACGGCCATATTCCTTTTATAATAAATATTGCCATCAATATAAAAAATGCCACTGCTCCTGTTTGTATATAAGATTTTATATGCGTTTTGAATCTATATTTTGTCATGCCAATCCTTTCTGTTTATAGTTATTGAAACCCTTTAAAAATTATCCAGACATATACTCCACAAAAGAAATTCATTACTGCCCGTATCAAATTTTACACATAACAACTCCTCTTTTTTATAACCTTCTATTGTAAATTTATGCAGCCCAGAAGTATTAAACGTGCCTATTTTTTTATTATTTATATATACATTGATGCCTTCATTATTACACCATATGTCTTTTACTTGTATTGTTAAAGTTCCACTATCTGATGATTCTTTTGGTATATAATAAATAAAACTTTCTTTATCACAACTTTTACTTCCCTCATTCTGATTTTTTTCCCAACCAGTTCCTTTTCTCATACAAACAGGATAATCAACTAGTTTACCATCTTTATCCCATCTGCCTGTACAAATTTCTGTCGTTCCTAAAGTATAGGATAAATTACCATATCCCGGCCAATCAGATAATTCATGTGTAATATAATACATTTTATATTCTATTTCAACATTTGGTGTTAAAAGCCACCACATATTAATTAAATAAAAGAGAACTAATATTAAACATGCAGCATAAATGATACCTTTATGCTGCATTGCCCATGCTCTATTTGTGTCTTTATCCATTTTTAGTCTCCATGCTGTCTATACATGCGTCATAATACATATTGTCTGCCCTTTAATTACTACAACACGTTTTCCTGCACTCACAAAAAAACTATCGCCTGCTCTAAATTCCATTATCTCGTCACTGCCGTCTAATTTGATAGAACCACTGCCCTCAATAAATACAAAAGAGACAAAAGAAGATTCATCCACCATAATTTTAACTTCGTTTCGTACTTCATATTTAAAACATTCAAAATATTTACATTGTACTAAAAGTTCCTTTAAATAATCAGGTGTATTTTCTATTATCATTTCACAGGTACTATCTTTTACATATGCTTTTGTGTCTACAACATCTAATGCTTTTGTAATATTTAACTCTCTTGTATGACCATATTTATCTCGTCTGTCATAGTCATACATTCGATATGTATTATTAGAATTTTGCTGTATTTCACATATAATGATACCAGCTCCAATAGCGTGTATTGTTCCAGCTTTTACCATAACAATATCGCCTTTTTTTACCTTAATTTTATTTAATATTTCGGTTATTGTATTATTAGCAATTCTTTGTTCTATATCTTCTTTGTCTGTATCTTTTGAAAGTCCACAATATAAATATGCATCTGGCTCACAGTCAACAACATACCACATCTCATTTTTTCCATACTCATTTTCATTCTCAAGTGCATATTCGTCATCTGGATGAATTTGTATTGATAAGGACTGTTTTGCATCAATAAATTTTATTAATATTGGAAATCGTTCTTGTGCCTGACATTTCCAACCTAATGCATCTTTACCAATAATTGAAAGATAATCATTAAACAGCATACCTCTGTGTCTGCCAGAAGCAATGCGGCTTTGCCCATCAGGGTGTGCTGAGAGTTCCCAACTTTCAGCAATAATATCATAGTCGCATTTCTTTCCAAAAACAGTTCTTAGTTTTGTTCCACCCCACAAATAATCTTTAAATGCAGGGTCTAATTTAACAATTGGACTATTAATATCAACAACATAATTAAACTCTGAACTTCTGTCATTATATATCTTTACAAGGTCGCTTTCTAATACCGTTTCACCAATTCCAACCTCAATGATAACTACATTTTTATCAGTCTTATTAGCAACCTTGTGCATAGTTCCTATGGGTACAAATACACATTCATATTTATGATAATCTTTTGTCTCAAAACCTAATGTAATCGTTGCTGTTCCTTCCACTACAGACCAATGTTCGCTTCTCATCTCATGCTGATGAAGATTCATACTCATACCCGGAAAGACTGTTACTTTTTTTACCTTATATCCTTTCTCTTGTGTAAGCAATTCATGTATTCCCCACTCACGGTAAGACAAACGATTATAATCAAAATAAGAATTATATTTTTCTTTATTTTCACAAATGATGTCTTTTATTGCATCAACATTTTCTCTTGATGAAACATAGACCGCATCTTCTGTATTGACAACAACCATATCTTTTAATCCATTAGTTACAACTAACTGGCGTTCTGCACTATTGATAATGGTTGTATTGCTGCAATTATTATAAATCACATTTTCTGTATGTGAAAGAGCATTTGTTTCACTTAAATCAGCAACATTTCCTATATCTTTCCAGATAAATTTACCTTTGACTGCCTTGACATATTCTAAATTCCTATAAAATACTGTTTCTATACTTCCTGTTGGAATATCTTTCATAACATACTCGTTAAATGTCACGCCTCTTCGGATTGCAGAGACTTTTCTCTTTGCTTGCCAACAGGTACTATATAAATCGTTTTGATATTCTTTCACATAATTAACAAAGTCGCCTGCTCTATATAGGTACATGCCGCTGTTCCATAAATAATTGTTTTCTGTTGTATCTAATATAGCATGACAACTATCTTTTTTTTCAATAAAACCACATACCTTATCACCTGAAGTCACAATCAAATCATAATCCACAAAATTTTTTGGTTCTATGCCAACTGCAACAAAATTCCCTTGTTTTGCAAGTTCTTTAGCATGAAGTATCGTTTCTTTATATTCATTACTTTCAATAATATGGTCTGAAGTTACTACAAACACAAGTTCTGATTGATTACAAAATAAGGTTGCTAAAATAATAGCAGCGGCTGTCCCTTTCGATGTACCTTCCATAAAAAGCCTATATTTAAGACTCTGAAATACTTTCATTTGTCCATTGACAATATTTCTATAATTTTCATTCGTAACAATCAAAAATTCATCACAAAATGGCATATTTCTCACAACTGTTTCCTGCAACATTGAGCGTCCATCTTTTATGTTCATAAACTGTTTTGGATAATTTTTCCTTGATAATGGCCACAGTGTATCTCCACTACCACCTGCAAGTATAATACATTTCATGGCTATTCTACTCCATCACTATATTGTTACTTTGCTAAAAATCAATCAATGCTCTTTTCCATTTCTCTTATTGTATTTTATTGAACAAATTATTTTCTTTTAACTCTGTCCGACTTATTTATTATCATTATTCATTTTGCTTTGAATCATCTTGCTTTGAGTTTATGTCGGACTTATCATCTGGTTTTTGTGTATCGTCTGGCTTATCATCTGGCTTTGTAGTGTCATCTGGTTCATCACTTGGTTTTGTAGTATCATCTGGTTCATCACTTGGTTTTGTGGTATCATCTGGCTCATCATCTGGTTTTTGTGTGTCATCTGGCTTATCATCTGGCTTTTGTGTGTCGTCTGGCTTTTGTGTGTCATCTGGCTTATCATCTGGCTTTTGTGTGTCGTCTGGTTCATCGTCTGGTTTTTGTGTATCGTCTGGTTCATTAACTGTTGGCTTCTTTGTTGGTGCCTGCGTTGGATTATTTGGAACATTTGATGATGGTTTTGCATATGTATTATTACCTGTAGTAGGTCTTTGATTATTTCCAGAATTACTTTTTGTTGTTGGTGCTT
Organism: uncultured Lachnospira sp.; assembly: GCA_910587485.1. Taxonomy (GTDB): domain Bacteria; phylum Bacillota; class Clostridia; order Lachnospirales; family Lachnospiraceae; genus Lachnospira. Next base: position 41,107 of record CAJUKN010000011.1, on the reverse strand, counting down.
GTGTTTCTGTGTCTTTCTCCTCCTCTGTCTGTGTTGTCGATTCATCATCTTTTTTTGTAGAAATAACAGCTGTCGTATTTTGCGTTTTTGATGTCGTACTTGTACTTTTTGTGGACATTTTTCCATAATTGGCAACATTTGAAGCTGAATTTTTATCCCTTATTGACACCACCACCACCACTATAACTGCTAAAAGTATAACTGCTGCACAACTTGCTGCACTGATTAAGGATTTCTTTGAAATTTTTTTAGAAAACAACGTGTAATATTTTGAATGACTACTCTTTGAATGATTATTATATATATTATTTAGTTCATAAGCCTCTTCCTCGCTTATAGCAATATCATTATCTGCATCATTTACACTATCTATACTGTCCACGCTATCTAATGATTCCTGCGGATAAACACATAATTGTTCTTTCATTCCTGCAATGGCATCGATAATATATGTACTGTCAACTTCAAGGACATCTTCTATCTCGTCAATAGAAAAACACTCATAGCAAAACATTTCATAGATAATCTTTTGTGCTTTTGTCAATGAAGACAACTTACCATTAATTTTATTTAATTCCGCAATATCAATAAATGCACGATTATACTCTGCAGCACAATTTTCAAATAAAGCATCTTCTTCTATAGAATTATACTCATATGATAAGTTATTGTAGGTCTTACTAAAAATATTACCATTTTGTTTACTATATACATTATATATTTCTATTGTAGTAAATCTTGCAATCCACATATGAACATCCATTGCTTCACTGTCAAATCCATCCATGGAACGTATAATTTTTACAACAACATGTCTTGCTAACTTTTTTCTAGTTTCTTCTTTTTTGTACACAAAAGATACAAGGTTGTACACCTCATCTATTATCAAATTGCTTATCTCATCATAGACATCTTTATTGCCTTTTTTAACTTCTTGTATTAATTGCAGTAGCTTTATGTCGTTATCATTCATTTCAATTCTCCCATTCTTGATTTATCTGTGAGTCCATAAATGGCTTATTGTTCTATATGTTCATACACTACTCACAAAAAACAAGTTTATCACCTAAAATTTACCTTTTATTATACCCACATCTTACAAGAATTGTAAATACTTATTTAACAATCATAATAATGTTTCATATATGTTCTTCCAAATATCAGCCATGTATCTTTAAACGCTTTCACAATATCTTTAAACACGATTCTTTTAGAATCTTTCTTTCTTACATAAACAACATGAACGGGCATCTGTTTTATTGTACAACCCCTTCTATTTAGCGCTACTAATAATTCCACATCATAAGCAAACCCTGATGTGCGAATTAAATGTGCAACAGGCTTTAATACACTTGCCTTAAATAATTTAATTCCGGTTTGGGTATCTTTTACATTAAGATGGAATAATATTCTTAACATGAGATAATATCCTATACTCATCACTTTGCGTTTGAATGGATATTTTAATTGAGAATCTTTGTGAAATTTACAGCCAATAACCACATCATAATTTTTTTGCTTCATTACATTAAGATAACCTTCTAACTGGTCTGGAAACAGCTCTAAATCGGCATCAAGAAATGCAATATATTCTCCTACAGCCTCTGTAAGACCAGAGATAATTGCTCTGCCTTTCCCATGATTTTTTTTTGAACTAACGATTTTTACTCTTTTATCCTTTTTCTTTGCTTTTAAAATCTCATTTTTAGTATTGTCAATACTGCCATCATTTACTACTATCAATTCAAGTTTTTCAGTAAATCCTTGTACTACATCAAGTGTTGTCATAATACTGTTATAAATTAATTTTTCCTCATTATAGGCAGGCATAATGATAGACAACATTCCTTTAATTTCTGCCATAACGTTTTGTTCCTCATTTCTTACAAAGCACTTTTAACTTTCTTTCTTAAATACAGATAAAAAGGTAGCCCAAAGTATACTGCAATCCTCTTTAAAGCCAAAATGTTTTAAACTTTCAAGGTTATATTTCATTTTAACAGGTAATATATCATGAATATATACTTTATCAGCATTTGAAGCATTGCTTAAAAGTTTTTCTTCATCTTTATAGGCAATGCTTGTCCTAGAAGTAAGACCAGCAGGCAAAAGCAATGTGGCATACATCTGAGGCGTATAACACTGTACATATTTTATAACTTCTGGACGTGTTCCGACCAGTGTCATATCTCCTCTAATAATATTAAATACTTGTGGAAACTCATCTATCCTGAATTTTCTTAAAACTTTTCCAACCTTTGTAATTCTCACATCATTTTTTACTGTTACTTGACTGCCTATGCTAGCAGCATTTTCTACCATTGTTCTAAATTTATATATCTCAAAAATTCTTCCATATTGTGTCACTCTTTTTTGCTTAAAAAGAACAGGACCTTTTGAGTCTGCTTTTATAAAAACTGCTATTACTGCCATAGGCAATGCCAACACAATAAGCATCACACTTGCAACAAAAATATCCATAATACGCTTAAATTTAAACCAACCGCTATGTTTAATAAGAATATTATAATATTTTCGCACTTCCTTTGTTCTCATCTTATCAGGAAGCTTAGACCATTCTTTTAATCTCATTGTAACCTCCTATCCACCCGTCAATCAAACTTTACTTCCATCTTAAATATATTGCTATCATTATTTCATTATCAATAATATTATTTTTAAACACTTTATACCTAAAGTTGTCCAACTTATAATTATTTTATATAAAATGTCTTTGTTAAACAGATATTCACAATCTGTTTTACTACTTACTTATAACCTCATTAAATGTCTTGATAACATATTCTACTTGTTCATCCGTAAGACAAGTATTTAGAGGAAGTGTTATCTCATTGCAATACATCGCATAAGCATTTGGGTAATCTTTTATATCAAAACCCATTTTCTTGTAAGCAGTGTGCATAGGAAGCGGCTTATAATGTACATTTGTGGCAACTCCTGCCTCAGCCATTCTGCGTATAATCTCATTTCGATAGGATTCTTCTTGTCCTAGAAGTCTGACCATATAAAGATGTCCGCTTGACTGATACTCCTCTGTGTAATGGTTCATAATTGCCACATTATCAGCTTTTATTCCAGATGTGTAGCGTTCTATAATTTGTCTTCTGCGTGCAAGCAGCTTTGGATATCGTTTCATCTGCACCAATCCTATCGCTGCCATAATATCGGTCATATTGCACTTATAATATGTGTCGATAATATCATATTCCCATGCACAGAGGCTTGTCTTTGCCAATGCATCTTTGGACTGCCCATGTAAACTAAGAAGCATAAAGTTATGATACAACGCTTCATTGTCTATCTGTTCAATATCTTTCCACACTAAGGCTCCGCCCTCTGCTGTCGTAAAATTCTTGACTGCATGAAAAGAAAAACTTGTAAAATCGGCATATTCACCGCTCATTTTACCATCTCGCACTGCGCCAAAACCATGTGCAGAATCAGCAAGAATCAAGACATGTCCAAGTGCTTCCTGCAACTTATTAGCAGGCTTAAATATCGCTTTTTTCGACATTACGATTGTTCTGATAGCAGCATAATCTTCCATTATACCACCAATATCAACAGGTATAATGGCCTTTGTCTTATCTGTTATCATCTGTTCTAGGACAGCATAATCCATATGAAGAGAATCTTTTGATACATCAACTAATTTAAGTACTGCGCCAACGTGGCAAACCACGCTGGCGGAAGCAGTGTACGTATATGCAGGCACAATAACCTCATCACCTGGTCCTATGCCAAAAATTCGCAATATCATTTCCATACATGCCGTTGCAGAATTCATACAAACGGCTTTTGATGTGTGACAAAACTGTGCTATTTCTTTCTCTAATGCTTTTGTTTTTGGTCCTGTTGTTATCCAACCTGAACGCAAGACCTCAGCTACAGCTTCAATTTCTTCTTCTGTGATATCTGGTGGTGAAAATGGTATGTTCATTGTTTCCTCATTTCTTTGTTGTTTTTTGTTCCTGTGCTGCTGTTGTTGGTGTCTGGGTAGGTGCTTGTGTAGGAGTCTGTGTAGGAGTTTGTGTTGCACCATTACTATTTGCCTTTTCCATCTGTGGGAACGAATAGGTCAAATCACCTGCTGTATTACTAATAGAAATCGAATAACTAATTGTATTATATCCACTTTTTGTAAGCGTTATCGTCTTTGTACCAACTTTTTTATCAAATGCACAAGGCACAATCCCAATATATACACTATCCACATAAAGAGCAGCCCCTTGAGGCTCCACCACCTGAACGCTATATCCTTCTGTCAAATTAGAATTTGCCGAATTGGTCGAACTTTTCGTTGTTGATTTTACTGCACTCTTTGGTGTCATATCAATCACTTTTGTAAAATATAGCGAATTTACAACGATTGTTTCTGTGTACTCTTCATAATGATTTGCCACAAGTCTTATATTATGTTTACCATATGTAAGCTGTATTGGCTCAGAATAATCCACTTCTTTGCCGTCAATTGACATAATTGCATCAGAAGGCGAAACTTTAAATATAACTGCTCCTTGCTTCGTAGCGGGAAGAATAAACTCGCTAAAATCAACGACTGCTTCCTGTCCCTTTTCAACCGTTACTTCTTTCGTTGATTTTGTATTGCCAGACTGAATTTCAATTTGTTGATTGCCAACTTTGGAAGCGACAAGCATATCCTCTGTAACAGTGTACATATTATCTCTTCCTATAGTAACATATCCTCCAATAAATGCACTTACACCTGTAAATCGAATATACCCATGGTCTACATTCACGATAATAGAATATGCTGTATTATCTATTCCTCTTATAGTAACTTCATCTTGCTTGATAATGGATGCAATTGCTACTCTATCATCACCTGACAAAATAACTATTTTTTCATCATATTTTAGATTAGAAGCTCCAACCACAATCTTTTTGGAACTTTCATCTACTTCAATATCATTTACACTTTTCTTTTCCCATTCATTTTTGTTGCCATAAATTGACTTAGCAATACCGCTTTTATAACATACAACATCATATATAGCGCCTAACTGCATACTTCCTGGTGAAATAACAGTACCATACTTTGATTGAATATCTGTGCCTCCCGAATATGGCACCTCATATTCTACATTTGAACTAATATCCACAAAATGTGCTTTTTTTTCTGTCTTATCATTATACGATAAAACACCTGTAATAGTTAGCTCATCTGAATTTTTATTTGTTGGCGCTTCTTTAATCGATTTTTTTGGAGGGACAAGTATAGAACTGCCTGGTTTAATTGTTGATTCTTTTGTCTCTCCACAACCTGTCATATTTACACAAAATATAACACACATCATCAATATTACTATTGTTCTGTAAACTTTGTATTTATGCAATTTATTCATTGTACATTCTCAACTTTCTATTATGTTAAACAATAAAACCCATTAAAAGTTTAACACAATGCGCCTATTGTTGCAAGAAAATCAAGTCTTCTGTAATTTTGTTCCATACAAACATTTAATTTTTCAATACTCTTAGGTGGTATCCATGCCTTATTGGAATTATAATAATAATTTATCAGCTTCCAATATTTTTCTGGAAATGCAAATAATGCCCCTAGCAATTGCAAATCTACTTCTGTAATTGTTCTTACTTTATCATATTCATTGATAAGCTTATATGCCACTTCAATACTCCAATTATATTTTTCCAATATCTTTCTCATAAACTGATATAAATCACATATCTGACAATCAATTCTGCACTTATCAAAATTTGTTATTGCCACATTACCAAAGCTAATAATAACATTGTGATAATTAAATGCACCATGTACAAGCTCTTTGTTTTGAATCGCCTGATTAATTCTGTTTGTATATTTTTCTTTCGATAAGTTATTTACAGCCTTTATTGCTTCATCATAATAATAAGGAATACTTTTCAACATAAGAAGTTCATAGCTTGAACGCTTTTTCTTTTTCTTTAAATAATTCATTGCCTTTTTTAACTCTTTGGTATGGCGCAAATACTGCATAATAAAATTTTCACTGCTATTAACACTTTCTTTTTCTATATTTAAAGAAACTTCATCGAAAGCTGTATGCAGCTTTGCAAGTGCTGCTACCGATGCACTCAACTCATCAATACTTTTTACATTACACTCGTTTCCATCAAACCAATTTTTGATAATATATTTTTTATGGTCGCTCTCATTATAGGTCACCACTTTTTCATCACAGTTTTTTACAAAAGTATCAACATTATTATATCCATTCCCAACTATTGCCTCTGTAATTATACTTTCTCTATCATAATAACTCTCTGCATATCGACATTCTAACAGCAATTTCACTCCATCATCTGTATGGAGTATCATGCCCCCTCTGCCCCTAATAACACGGATTATTTCAAAGTCATACTGTTTTGTGACCTCCAAAGATTTTTCGTTCATATCCAGCCTCCTCTCGTACTTGCGGTAATGCCCTTTCTATCATATGTCATCCCAAACATAAAAATAACTCTTAGTTGTTTTCCAACTAAGAGTTTATTCACATAAAAATTTATTTCTACTGCACAAAAAACAAAAATGGGAATACTAAAACATTCCCATTTCCTAAACCCTCTTGCAAAATCTACAATATTGGCTTATAATCAAATTAGAAACCGAAGGATATTGACAAATCCAACGGCTGCACAATCGGAAACGAATAATCAATTAAAGAGTTTAATGGACTATAAGCTATCCCCTATTGCCAGTAGAGGATAGCTTGTTCATTACTTGCGATTGTTTCTGTTGTCTAAGTATGTTAATGCTGCGAAAATAACTAACAGCAATGTAAGTACTTCAAGTGTGTTCATACTAACCTCCTTCCTGTTTCCAGAAAGGACAACCGCAGACTATCCCTACTTGCTCTAATTTGACTAAAAGAATTATATCACATTATGTCGAATATTGCCATACACAACCATACTTAAAAAGCAAATTCAATAATGAATATTTTTTAACTTCATCAGGGAAGTTTCTCGTTTTTTAATTGGGAATTAAACTTGCCTATTTAAAAAATGCCATGAAGTAGCAATGAGATTATAAGCAAATAACAAAGTAGATTGTGAATAACTGCTTGACTATAATCCAACATAAAAATAACTCTTAGTTGTTTTCCAACTAAGAGTTATTTTTTATAAATGTTCTATCAATGCTATAAGAGTCTGTTTATCATTTAATTTTTGATTTTCTATTACAATATCGAGAAGAAGTCCTAATATTCTTCCAACTTCTGGTCCTTTCAAACCATACTCCATCAAATCATTACCAGTAATATCAAGGTCTTTCAATGTAAAACAATCACCTCGTTCTATAATATGACTCACCATGTTTTCCATAACTGCCAAATGTTTTTTTCTGGCAGGCAGCATGATTCCTGTAACAGCTTCCTTTGTCGCAATAACAGCCTTTTCATGTTTTAACATTAAATTCAACATGTCTTTTCCATATTTGTGCAATGCTTCTCTGACAGCAGGTTCATTTTCTTCTATTATATTTTTAGAATATTTGATTAATTTTGAGACCGTATCAATCGTATAATTATCTAGTTTCAATGATTTTAATATTTCTTGTATATCTTCATAATCAATCGAATGAAAAAGTGCTGCATAGCGAAGTATCGTTGTACATTCTGAAAGCTTTAACATTATAAGCGTGCTTTTTTTATATTTACTTGATAATATTTTATCAATCTTTGGAAGTATACCTGCAAACAATCCCGTTTCTTGAAATTTTTGAACATAATCTGGATTTTCGGACAAAAGAGTCTTTATCAACTCAACTTGTATACGCTCTACACTAACTTTCATAATATTAGGCGCCAATTTAATAATCGCTTTATATGTATCATTATCCATACGAAAACCTAATTGCGCACAAAATCGTACTGCACGCATCATTCTCAATGCATCTTCACCAAATCGCTCACTTGGATTACCTACACATCGAATAACGCCTTCCTGCAAGTCTTTCATTCCATCAAACTGGTCAACCAAACCAACTTTATCATTATATGCCATCGCATTGATAGTAAAATCCCTTCTTTGTAAATCTTCTGTCAACTTTGAAGAAAATGTTACATTTTCTGGATGTCTTCCATCTTTATAAACCCCATCAATACGATACGTTGTAACCTCATAGCCCTCACCTTTTATCATAACAGTTACTGTTCCATGTTTGATGCCTGTATCAATTGTCTTTTTAAACAACGACTTTACTTCCTGCGGAAGGGCTGAGGTCGTTATGTCCCAATCTTTTGGTTTTCTTCCAAGTACACTGTCTCTTACGCAGCCTCCAACTGCATAAGCCTCATAACCATTGGAATAAAGCACCTCTATAATGCTTTTAACATTTTCTGGCAATTCTATATACATATCATTATTTATTTAGTATGCCTTGCCCCAATATACCATGCTCTTTGCTGGCTTACCACAGCAAACACACACATCTGACAGCTTTTCTTGTTCAAATGGCATACACCTTGAAGTAGCTGTCGTATCCTCCTTAATCTTATCTTCACACTCTCTGCTGCCACACCACATTGCTTTTATAAATCCAGCCTTATTTGCAACAGCATCTTTAAATTCCTCATAGTTTGTCGCAACATATGTATGTTCATCTCGATGTATCTTTGCTTTCTCAAACATATCTTTTTGGATAACTTCAAGAATATCCTTAATCTTATCTGCTAATTCCTCTATTGCAACCGTAATCTTTTCTCTTGTATCTCTTCGTACAACGATAGCTTGTCCTGCTTCAATATCTCTAGGACCCATCTCAACTCGTACTGGTATTCCTCTCATTTCTTGCTCTGCAAACTTCCAGCCCGGATTTTTGTCACTGTCATCAATCTTTGTTCGCAATCCGGCTTTTATAAGCTGTTCCTTTACCTCTAATGCCTTGTCTAAAACGCCTTCCTTTTTTTGCATAATTGGTATTACTGCTGCTTGTATAGGTGCAATTCTTGGAGGAAGCACAAGACCGCTGTCATCTCCATGTGCCATAATAATAGCGCCAATAATACGTGTTGACAGTCCCCATGAAGTTTGATGAACATATTTCAATGTATTGTCTGTATCTGTATATTGTATGCCAAACGCCTTTGCAAAACCATCTCCAAAATCATGGCTTGTGCCAGACTGCAATGCTTTGCCATCGTGCATAAGTGCCTCAATTGTGTATGTAGCTTTTGCTCCAGCAAACTTCTCCTTATCTGTCTTACGACCTTTAACAACTGGTATCGCAAGAACTTCCTCACAAAAGTCTGCATATACATTTAACATCTGCTGTGTGCGTTCTTCTGCTTCCTTTGCTGTGGCATGTGCCGTATGACCTTCCTGCCATAAAAATTCGCGTGAACGTAAAAATGGTCTTGTCTCCTTCTCCCATCTTACAACGGAACACCATTGATTATATACCTTTGGCAAATCCCTGTATGACTGAATTTCATCTTTATAAAAATCGCAAAATAATGTCTCAGAAGTTGGTCTTACACACATTTTTTCCTGAAGTTTATTTAATCCGCCCTGTGTTACCCATGCAACTTCTGGCGCAAATCCTTCCACATGGTCTTTTTCTTTTTCAAGGAGACTTTCTGGAATAAACATAGGCATATAAACATTTTCTACACCTGTTTCTTTAAATCTTCTATCCAATTCTTTTTGTATATTCTCCCACAAAGCATATCCTGCCGGCTTAAATATCATACAGCCTTTTACGCTTGAATAACCCATAAGCTCTGCCTTTTTAACAACATCCGTATACCACTGTGCAAAATCATCACTCATTGAAGTAATTGCTTCAACTAATTTTTTATCTCCTGCCATAATTATCCTCACTTCTACTCAAAGTTCTTTTTGTCATTTAGTGTACCACGTCCAATGACTGTTTTCAAGTAGAGTATTAAGGCTTTTGCCATACAATACGATACAGGTCCCAAAATAAATCCCATAACGCCATAAACTAAAATACCAACAAAGATAATAATTAACATAACGAGCGGCGAAATTCCCACACGGTCTCCCACACATTTACTCTCCATAATCTCACGAACAAGCCAAGTGACAGCATACACAAATAAAAGGACAATCGCTGAAAATGTATTGCCGCATGCAAGGTCAAAAAGCAGCCATGGAATTAAAACAGTACCTGTTCCAAAAACAGGAAGCATATCTAAAATGCCAATTACAACACCTAAAACAATCGCATACGAATTGCCTATAATAAAAAATCCCACTGTCAACACTACAATATTAATTATTGTAATTAAAAGTTCAATGCGATAATATACACTCATCAACTGTTTTAAACTAGAAGTAACTGCTAATATTTCTTCCCGAAAATGAGTACTGTTACACCAATCCCTTATAACGTCTAACTTATCCGAAAGATAAATAACAGAAATAAATGATACAAAGACACCGCCAATAAATACTGCAATTTTTACAATTGCAGGTAACGAAATCTCCGCAACTCGATTTACTACGGCAGAACTTGCATTTTCATTAAAAGCTTTTTCTATATATCTTGTACACATCTCTAAGGCGTCCATACAACACCCTTCTCTTAATCCAAACATTCCGTCCAAATTAAAACATATCTTGGCAGCAGTCTGTTTTACAACCACCATATTATATTGATAATTGACAAAAAAATTTTTAACTTCTTTAAAAACTGCATAGAATAAAGCAGCTAATGCCACAAATATAACAATAGCCAAAAGAACAACAATAATTGTTGAAGCAGGATGTTTTTTTCCACGAAACAATTTCGATAATTTATTAACTGGTTTTTCAATTGCAAGCGCAATAATATAAGCTATAACAAATGGTGAAATTAATGGAAATACATATTTAAACCCCAAGAATATTGAAACAGCTATTGCAAAACTTCCACTGATAAATAAAAATTTTTGCTTTATAGTCCAAACTTCCTGCATAATCTCACCTCCAGACACAATTATCAATTTCTATAATAAATATCTGGAATTATTATCTCTAAATTGCACCAATTTATTCAATTACTGGTAATATATTTTGCCCAATCTGGATTTGTCTTATATAGATTCCCAAAAATTTCAATAGAATAAGCACATAAAGCAATCTCATTTTTTTTCAAATTTAATTTTTCTGCAAGAAATGCACAAGTTTCTTTATTTTCCTTATCAACTGTTAAATACTTATAATCGCCTGCAAGAACATGCCCTCTTGACGAAAACTGTGTTCTTATCTGATGATGCCTTCCTGTAATTAACTCAACATCTAAAAAAGTACAATTCCAATCAGAATGATAATTTATCACACGATAGTTTAACTCTGCTTTTTTTGCACCAGACTTATCCGCCCTAACCACTTTTGAACAATTTTCTTTTGCATCTTTTAGCAAATAATCCACCATCGTGCCTGTTTGAGGCTGTACATATCCACAAACAGCACAGATATAATGTTTATTTATCCCCTGCTGTCCAAGTATTTTACTATATTTTGCTGCACTTTTTTTATCTTTGGCAAACAATACCAGCCCACTTACAGGTCTGTCTAAACGATTAATTACAGCGGCATATGGTGTTTCTTTCTTTTGTTTTCTATAATTTAAAACCTCACTTGTCAAATCCATATCAAAGTTTTTTCCACTTTGAACCAATTGTCCAGAAGGTTTATCCACAATAATTATAAAGTTATCTTCATATGCTATTTTCATAAATATTCACTTGCGATTTCGCACACCTTTCCTAAATTTACTTGACTTCATATCTAATTTTTATTATATTCTTATTTACAGGGTTAAGGAATATCTTAATCATACATAACAATTTGTTACTGTTCTAAGTTTATCACAAAAAACTTTAAATAACAGTTCTTTTGATGGCTTTACAACCTTAATTGTTATCGTTTTACCACATAAAAAATAAAGAAAAAGGAGGAAAATATGGATAATTATACTTCAGACCCATTCAATAATAATAATGGCAATGATACCAATAATAACTACAATCCTAATATAGAAAACTCTTCTAATCAAGAAGCACAAAACAACAATGCCTATAATAATTATGGTAATGGCATCACTACTGACAATTACAACAATTATAATAATGGGCAAAATGAAAATGGTTATAGCAATAATTATAATAACAACAATGGCAATGATAATGATGATGCCTATAACAACAACACGGATAGTTATGAAAATAGCCAAAGCAATATGAATACCAATACAAATGAAAACAGCGATACCACTAGCCAAAATGATACTAATACCAATAGTAAGGACTACAATAATAGTTATAATAATGACTATAACAATAACGGTTATAACAATGGCTACAATAATAATGGTTATACTAATGGCTACAATAATAGCGGTTATAACAATGGCTACAATAATAATGGTTATAACAATGGCTACAATAATAACGGCTATAATAATAACGGTTACAACAATGGCTATAATAATAACGGTTACAACAATGGCTATAATAATAATGGTTATAACAATGGCTATAATAATAACGGTTATAACAATGGCTATAATAATAACGGTTATAACAATGGCTACAATAATAGCGGCTATAACAATGGCTACAACAACAACGGTTATAATAATGGCTATAATAACAATGCTTCTAATAATGGATATAATAACAATACTTCCAATAATGGCTATAACAATAACTACAACGGAAATCTTGTCAACAACATGAACTTTCCAAACTTTGCTATGTGGATTGTATTAAGTATTGCTTGTATTATTATATTTAGTAAAATTTTAGGAGCAATTGGGTTGATTTTTATTATAGAAGGCAATAACGCATATAAGGCAGGAAACTATCAAAAATTTGAAAATAGTAAAAGAAATGCCGCTATCTCATTAGGTATTGGTGTTGTTATTGGCTGTATGTACATTGCTGCAACTGTTTTTTTTTCACTATTAAGCTGGTAAAACTATTATTGTAATATTTACAAATCAGATATTTTTATTTATTATTTTTAGGGATTGCTGCAAAGTAAATTAATATATTGCAACAATCCCTAAAATTTACATTATTTATTCTGTTATATATTATTTATGATTTTTATCCATTCTATTGGTGTTAAAACTGGAACTAAAGTATCTGCATAATCTTTTTTATTGCTAGTAACAATATAATCCATTTTATTATTTTTTCCTGTTATATATGCACTAGTTTTTGAATTTTTAACCCTACGAAATAATTCCATAGCAATATCACAACCATTCTGCTTAAAAACCATATCTAAAATCACATTGGTATCAATTAATAATCTCATATCTGTCTCTTAGCCTTTCATCCCTATAATCTTCTAAGGTCTTTCCTGTATCTGTTAAAACCCCCACAATATTATTAAAAATATCATCTAACGATTCTGTATCTACTGATTTTACTGTATTTTGTTGTAAACTAAGAAATTGCACAAAACTATATATTGTCTCTATTTGACTTTCTGGCAGAGTATTTAATAAATCTATAGTTTTTTCCAATGTTGACGTAATCTTTATTCCCTTCCTTTATTTTATTTGTGCATCACATCTTAAATCGATACCCTACTCCCCATATTGTTTCAATATATTGTGGCTTTGATGTATCATACTCAATTTTTTCCCGAATCTTTTTAATATGAACAGTCACTGTCGCAATATCGCCAATAGATTCCATATCCCAAATTTCCTTAAACAATTCATCTTTTGTAAATACATGGTTTGGATTACTTGCAAGAAATGTCAATAAATCAAATTCTTTTGTTGTAAAGATTTTTTCCTCTCCATTGACAAATACTCTTCGTGCTGTTTTATCAATCTTGATTCCACGTATTTCAATAATTTCATTTGCCTCTTTTGCGCTGCTTACAAGCCTGTCATATCTGGCAAGATGCGCTTTTACTCTCGCCACAAGCTCACTTGGACTAAATGGTTTTGTCATATAATCATCAGCACCCACGCCTAATCCGCGTATCTTGTCAATATCTTCCTTCTTTGCTGAAACCATAATAATTGGCATATTTTTAACTTCTCTTACCTGTTTGCATATCTCATAACCATCTATACCCGGTAGCATAACATCCAATATACATATATCATAATTATTATCCAATGCCGCTTTTAAACCTGCCTCACCGTCTGGCAAAACATCCACTTCAAATCCGCTCAACTCAAGATAATCTTTTTCAAGTTCAGCGATAATCTCCTCATCTTCTACTATTAAAACTCTGCTCATATACTCTTTCCTCTTCTTTCTGCAATTTTTTCTCTAAGCAACTTTACAAATTCTTTATATAGTAAGATATGTGCTGTTATCAATATCTTTTTTAAGACATATGTGCATTGTCGTTCCTTTTCCTTCAACGCTTTCAGCCCATATTTTTCCTCTATGGTCTTCAATAATCTTTTTTACAATAGCCAATCCTATACCACTTCCTCCCTGTTTGCTGTTACGGGACGAATCTGTACGGTAAAACCTTTCAAATATATGTGATAAATCATTGATTCCTATTCCTTTACCATTATCCTTCATAATGATATGTACATATACCTCCTCATCAAAAATATCAATATTAATTATGCCTTTTCTGTCTGGACACATATATTTTACGGAATTACTTATAATATTGTTTACAACACGCTTTAATTGTTCAGCATCTGCTATGATATATACATTATCACATTGATGACAATTATATTCAAGTAAAATATCTTGAGATTCTAAATCCATTGATATCTCATCACAATACTCATTAAAATAATCTGCAACACAAATCTTTTTAAATAAATATTGAACTCGATTACTTCCAAGTCTTGAATAAATTGTAAGTTCATCAATTAGTTTATCCATATCATTTGCTTTATTAGCAATGGTCATTAAATATTTTTTTTGCTTCTCAGGTGTATCTGCCACCCCGTCTAAAATACCTTCAACATATCCCTTTACTGCAGTAATTGGAGTTTTTAAATCATGGGAAATATTGCGTATCAGCTCTTTTTCTTCCTTGTCTGAAATAACTTTTTGCTCTGATGTATTCTTTAAAATAATTCTCATTTCTTCAAAATCTCGAAATACATCACCAATTTCATCTTTTGAAGCTTTCGGCATCTCAAAGTCATAATTGCCTTGCTTAATATTATTGGTCGCCAATCGTAATTTTTCAATAGGTCTAAAAATAGAATTATATATCCATATCATTAAAACAACACTGGTAATAGCAATAACAATCAGTCCCAGTATGATTATTTCTGTTGCAAATCCTTTGATTTGAGGAATACTTTGTTTAAGTGATGTAATTAAGTAAACAGAAATTTCCTCATTATTGTCATTGCTAAATTGTATACAACGTATAAAACATTGATATTCATCACCTTTATATACACTGACATCGGATAATGCATCATTGGTGTCTACATCATATATATTAATCAATTCATTTAAAACGTCTACGCTAATATTGTTTGATTTATATGTAATGGTATCTTCTTTTTTCACTACAATTTGTGTTGATTTTTTTTCAAGCTCCTTATTTATTTCTTCTAAAAATCTTATATCATTATATTTTTCTGGCATATTATCTGCAATTTCTTTCATATCTTGATATATCCGCTCCATTATTCTTCCCATAAGTGCTGCTGAAGAATCAAAAGAATTTAGGTTGACATTCCAGTCAACATCATATAACTGTTGTATTGATAATGATTTATATTGAAAAATGCCTGTTGATAAAATTGCAAATGTCACCGTTGGCAAAATAACCATTATACAAAATGCCACTACGATTTTACTTTTTAATTTCATAATTTCCCTTTCATTGTTTTGGTAAAAATATGCTTGTCAAAATTTTAAATTCTTCTTATAGTTTATTCAATAAAAAATTGAAAAACTGATATTAAATTTTAATAAAAACAATTTTATAATAAAGAAAAAACTGTTACAAAAAGAATTTTTAACCTTTCCATTTTGCAACAGCTTATCCTATCACCCAATTTTCAATTTTACTTTCTGTGCATCTCGTTCTGAATCTACACGCTCAATAACAGCTCCCAATGTTTTTAATTTTCCATCAAAATCTTCATAGCCACGCTGGATATATTCAATATCTTCTATCTCGGATACACCATCAGCAGACAACGCCGCTATAACAAGCGCTGCACCTGCCCTTAAATCGGGTGCCGCCATCTGTGTTCCACTCATTTGCTCAATTCCTTCAATATAAGCTGTATTTCCTTCAACTTTTATTTTACAACCCATTCTGTTAAGTTCATCTACATATTTAAATCGATTTTCAAATATACTTTCTGTCACCATACTTGTTCCATCTGCCAATGCAAGCACCGCTGCCATCTGTGGTTGCATATCTGTTGGAAAACCGGGATATGGCAAGGTTTTGACATTGGTACTTTTTAAATTCTCACATCCTATAACACGTACCCAATCGTCCCCTTCAATCACCTGACAACCAACTTCAATTAACTTAGCAGAAATGGACTCCAAATGTTTTGGAATAACGTCCTGTACAACAACGTCTCCTCTTGTGCAAGCTGCTGCAAACATAAATGTTCCAGCCTCAATCTGGTCTGGAATAATAGAATAGGTTGTGCCATGTAAACGGTTTACCCCTCTTATTCTTATAACATCTGTACCAGCCCCTTTTATATTTGCTCCCATTGCATTAAGAAAATTGGCAACATCAACAATATGTGGTTCTTTTGCCGCATTTTCAAGAATTGTATCACCATCTGCCAAACATGCAGCAAGCATTAAATTAATCGTACCACCAACTGTTACCATATCAAAATAAACATGACCACCAGCTAATTTATCTGCCTTTGCAAATATCTTTCCATGACTGATATCAACGTCCACTCCCAACGCCTTAAATCCTTTAATGTGTTGGTCTATAGGTCTGCTGCCTATATTACAACCACCGGGCAATGCCACTTCTGATTTTTTATATTTGCCAAGCAACGCACCTAAAAGATAATAAGAGGCTCTAATTTTCTTAATGTATTCATAATCGACATTCATATCACAAATGCTGCCGCCATTAATCTGAACAGAATTATTATAAACATATTTAACCTTTGCTCCTATTCCTTCAATTGCTTGGAGTAATACTCTAGTATCTCGAACATTAGGCACATTCTCTATAGTAACAGTTTCATCTGTCATAATTGCTGCTGCAAGGATACCTAAGGCAGCATTCTTTGCACCACCTATCGAAACCCTCCCATTCAACGGATTACCACCTTTAATTATATACTGTTCCATGACACACCTCTAACCGAACATAATTGTAATCACTATTTTCTATTATATGAATAAAAACGTATTTTGTAAACTGTCATCTTCAATTAATCACCGAAAATATCTCATACGCTCTTTTGTTTAAAATTGCAACATAAAATAACTAACTTTGCTAGTATAACACAAATTTTAGAAATGTATACCCTTTTTTTAGATTTTAACAAAATACTTTATAAAAAAGTGTATGCCTTTTATCAAAAATGGACTGCCACAAACTAGATTTTCTATAATAAAACAGGATATTTGTTAAATCATATCACACTTTATAGAATTGCCCTATTTGCGACAGCCCAATCACTATCTATTATATTTTTTTATTTTATTGCTCCAGAGCTTGCTTGATTGCACAAGCTATTTCATAAGCTAGATTCACGGGAACAGCGTTTCCAATCATTTTATATGCATCAATACCACGTAATGCCCCTGCTTCTGACCAAGATTGACATGGTGGTCCTCCTATAATACCATCAATTTCATCTGGAAAATCTGTTTCCTTAATATTGCGAATATCTCCCTCAATTAAATATGTATTAGGGTGATTTATTTTAAATGTTTCCCAGATTGTTTTGTCTAATTCATTCGCAACTGGAATGTCAAATCCTGCTCTTTCAAATCCCAAATCCAAACCGCCACAGCCACTAAATAAACTTATAACTTTCATGTTATGCCTCTCTATTTAGAAAAACTATTTATTTTATAAATAAGAAAGAGATTATTGCCAAATAAAGAATTTCTACAAGATACATCATAATATTTTACGAATACCTTTATCTTGTACAAAACATTTATTTTACAATAATCTCTCTCAATATAGTCTTAATTATAATCAATTTTATTTTCTATAAATGTATGGTTTACTTTGCCATTTTTATTTTTTATCTATTCACATAATTCAATGGATTTACAGTAGCACCGCCAATCCATATCTCAAAATGAAGATGTGGACCTGTCGTATATCCTGTATTGCCTGAATATGCAATCAAATCTCCTTGTTCAACGGTTTGTCCTGCTGAAACTGTCACTGAATTAAGATGTGCATATCTTGTCATAGAACCATCGGAATGTTTGATATCCACACAATTTCCATATGATGAATAAAATCCTGCTCGCTGCACTGTTCCTGAAGCGGCTGCCTTTATTGGTGTACCAATGCCAACATGCCAGTCAACACCTTTATGAAGTGTTCCCCATCTATAACCATATTCAGATGAAACAGAACCACCACTAAGCGGTCTGATATAAGTAGGAGGTGTAATTGTTCCAGAGGCCACTACCTTTGCCACTGCTGGCTTAATAATCTCTTCATTAATATATTTAACCTCTGTCTTATTGCCATTTACATATGTTATATCTGCTGTTACTTTATGATAACCCGGTTCTCCCTCTGATTGAACAGTATATGTTCCAACATAAGCTGTATCATCATCTACATATTCAATATCCGCCTCATACTCTTCCTCATATGTCTTACGTTCTGTAACTACTACTGAAATTTCAGACTTTGGAACAGTGACAACAAATCGATCGCCCGGTCTGATAATATCATTTTCATCTATTCCTTCATTTAATTGCAACAACTCACTTAACTTGAGAGAACATTTACTTGCAATGCCATACAATGTATCTCCTTCTTCAACGACATAGTATGTCTTTTCTGCTTTTTCTTTTGTTATCTCATCATAAGCTGCCTCAACGCTCATAATATTAGCACCTTGTGCTAATGTCTCACTAACAACAACATTCTGTTCAAATTCAATATCTGTAATGCCATCTCTGTTAGAGGTTCCGTCACTCGCTGTCACTGTTGAAGCTCCATCAATAGCTGCTGCCACAATATCAGTAGCTGTATTTCTTAATTCGGATTGAACCATATCAACAGAATAAGCACCATAACTTACATCTTCGCCTGATGACAACTTAACTTGAAACTCGTTTCTTGTATCATACTTACCTATAACTTTTTCCATAAGCTCAATAACATCATCTTTTGATGCAAGTGTCACTGTAAAGTCATCAATTCTTACTGTGTACGCAGCCAAATCTTCTCTGTCTGTCACACATGAAAAAAGCTTGCTATATATCGAATCTGTTAAATCTTCTTTTGTCATTCTCTTAGAGGCTAATTTACTTTTTTCTACAATATTAATTGAGTTGTCCATATAGACAACAGAATCATATTCTTGACTAAATTTGATTCTTGCGTCGGCAAGTGCTTTTTCAGCCTCTACCCTTGAATTGGCTGCTCCAATTTCTTGTCCATTAAATTCTATACTATAATAACCAACTTCATTGCCAAATATCTTTTTTTCTACAAAAGGTATTATAATCACGCAAGTTAAACAAGCAGCCGTCATTGTGCTAATCATTGTTGTTTTTAAACGTTTCCCATATCGTGATATATGAATCATGTTTTCCTCCAATATGTAATTATTGTTTATAAGCAACTAAAAAATTTATATTATTCACAGATAAAATTTTACTGAAAAATTGATATGAATTTGCGCCTTTGCACAATATTCTAAAAACAAACCTATTTAATTCATTTTTTAATAATATACATTGTTATAATTTTATAATTCATTTAACTAATTTGTAACAATTCTGTAACAAGTTCATCTTATCATGTTAACAATTCTTTGTAAAGACCTAAAATATAAATTCATACAAATTTATATAAATCAATACTATTTTATAATTTTCTTGAATTAAAATAGACAAAATCATCTATTTTATCTAATATATCCTTAAATATTTCTCTTGGTGCTACCTCAATATATTGTGCTAAAATATGTTCCTCCTGATTCTTATATCGACCGTAGAAAATATCATACAAATTATGTCCTCTTACATAAATTCTTATATTTTCCATATTATCAATAAGTTGTTGTCTGCTTTCTATACGAATGTTAAGTTTCTTAAGCATATTTTTTACACTGGACAATTTATAAAGATACTTTTGATACTTGCTCCATAAAATATCATAAAATTGGTCAACACTTTTTACAACACCTATTTTTGCCATAATCTCTGGAAACAAAAAATAATTTTCAAATGAATAATATTTTAGTATCAATACATTTCTCTCCGTCACTCTTGGCAAATGTCCTTTGTCTTCTTTTTCTCTATCTCCATAATATTTACATAACTGCTTTCCCAAAAAATTTCTATCTTTTCCATCGCTGTCTCTTATCATCATAAATTGGTCTTTCAAATATAATGTATTGATATATTTTAAATTTGCATAGGTCTTAATATTCGTACAACTGTTCGTTGAAAGTATTGCAATTCTTCTTAATTGCTGATTTTCATCATAAATTTCTGAATAATATTTATTTAATAATAAAGGTAATCTGCTTCTATCCTGCTTTCCCTCTACAATAAATACAAAACTTACATTCATCAAGTCATTTGCTGTATATCCCAAATCATTGAGAATACCATCAATATCGGTTTTTTGCATAACTTGCGTACAATAATTATCATCACTGTAAATTTGTTTAATATTCTTTGATGAAAAATTAAATAACATCTCCGGCTCATGTGTTGAAAATATTACTTGATTCTTTTTGGAAAGTCTATATAATATCTTACTTGCAACTTTCTGTAAATGTGGATGAAGATAAGTTTCTGGGTCTTCAATCATAATAATATAGGGCGCTATATCTTTTGTTTCAACATAAGTTTCTAACAAAGAAAGTGTATAGATGCTTCTTATACCTTCCCCTAAAGAATCCAAATTTCCAAGCGTCTTAAGTTCTGGATTTTCTACAATGGTTTCTATTTGAAATAATTTGTCAACATCAAATTGAATTTCATAACGAATTTTCTCACCACAACCGCCATTTTTAGAAAAATATACATTCAATTTCTCTGCAAATGCGTTTAGATTTAGATTAAACATCTTAAATTGCAGTAGTCTGCTTGTTTCTAACAACGTTAAATCTTGAGGACTTTTTTTATTGATAATGCCAATACAATCAAAACATTGATTGCATGGTCTTTTACTATCAAAAATACATTTATTTTCCCTTATATCAGACAAACCATTATCTTGTGCAAACATAATTAAGTCTTCTTTAATATCCGTTTGATTTCGATAATGGTCAACATAATAGATTTTTGGAAGAACCTCTTTTATATAAGAATTATTTTTTCTTGAGCCATCTCTATAGCGAACCAAGCCATCTCTTCCATATGTATATTCAAATGTTAAAACTCCGCCACCTTGACTATTTTCTATAAAAGATGGAAGTTTTTGTTTTATTCCATTTTTCCATGTCTCATATTTTCTAGCTTTTCCACATACCCCATTTTTGTGAAGATACTCTAAATCAGACAATGAAAATTCTAATTTTACAGAAATACTAATATTTCCCTTATCACTGTGAAAGTCCTTTTTATCAACCATCAAATTGCCAGTAACTACACGAAGCGCATCCATAATAACAGACTTACCTGAATGATTACGTCCCACAAGTATAAGAACATCATTTATTTCTGAAATTTTTAATTGGTCTACCGATTTGAAATTTTTGACTTCAACCTCTTTTATTCTCATAAAAATCCCCAATCCGAAGCGTAGCATAAAACTGTGCAAATATTATCAAATCAAGCCTTATTTATGACGCTTCGACACAAACAGGCAACAAATTTGCAATCCATTTTTATTTTATTTTTTTGCCACTGAAAATCCAAATTTTCCTAGTTTTTCACCCAACATAAAATATTCACCATGAGAATATGCAATTAATTTTGCTTTTTCTAAATCAAGCCTTTTATTATCATCTAAAAGGGATTCATCAACACTGACTGAAACCACCTCTGCAATAAACATATCATGTGAGCCAAGCTCTTTTATATCCACAACTCTACATTCAATATTAACAGGACTTTCTGCAATTCCTGGTGCTTGAACTACATTAGATTGTAAAGGGGTTAAATTCATTTCCTTAAATTTATCTACATCTTTGCCAGATTTAACACCACAATAGTCCGTTGCCATACAAAGCGATTGTGTTGTAAGATTTACCACAAATTCTTTTGTATCTGATATAATACGATGAGAATATCGCTCCTTTCTTACCGATATCGACAACATCACAGGGTCTGAACATATTGTTCCTGCCCATGCAACTGTAATAATATTTGGTTTTTCTCCTTTTCTTGCACAACTCACCATCACCACTGGCACTGGATATAACATGTTTCCCGGCTTCCATTCTTGTTTTTTCATTTTTTCCTCATTTCTGCGTTGCTTTTGCACAAAAAACTAAAAGTTTTTACAAATTTGTGTCAAGCAACGCGCAGACACAAATTTTGTGGTTGAAAATTTTAATTCATAACAATATTATCCTTATTTGTGTACTATCCTTTTTATTTTCTTAGATAGCGGTCTAACACTTCACCTACACTACATATTTTATCGGTCATTACAATAACAAACGTTTCTTTATAAGAAGGTAAGGTCAATGTGAGTGGAAACATATGTTTCACTATAATATCGCCTTCTTTTTTCGTTAAATCAAAATATTTATGTGCATTTTTTAAAGCCTTATTAGGATGCTCAAATCCATGCAGTCTCTCATCTTGTTTGGTTTTATATTTATGCCAATCATATAAAAATAAATCATGTAAAAGTCCTGCTTTTGCAGCCGCATAACTATCTAAATTTAATTTATTACAGACTAGATAATTCATATAAGACACATGTACAGAATGTGTGAAACAACTTGTATGGCTGTGATGATTAAATTGTTTCATCTGCTGTACAACAGAACTATTTGCAATGTCTTTCATATTTGTTTTATATCGCTTTATTGAAGCGATTTTTCTTTTATCTAAACTTTTATAGTAATTGGACACACCTTTTCTAATAAAATGGTATAAATTTTCTTTTCTCTTGTAAGGTTTTTGAACTTTATACATCTTAGTTGCCATCATCTATTCATTCCTTTTATTCTTTCTTTATTTTTAGCCTCTATGCTGCGACTTATTTTTAGAAGCAGCTAGTGGCTCAAGTTTGTACGCAGCACAAAACTTGTCGATTAAAAATTTCAATTCATAACAATAGAATCCTGCAAAGCATGGATTCTATTGTTTTCAATCTTATATTTATTATTATACCTCTATATAAAAAAATCATCAAGAATAAGATACCTTTGCTAAAAAATCACTCCACTGTTTTAAGTGCTTTATCCATTGGAATTTTCTTAATTCTTCTGAAATCAAAAATCATCACAATCAAATATCCAACAAAGACAAATGCAAACATTTTCACATAACCCATCGGTTCAATAACAAATGCAAACCAACCGCTATAACTAGACATAATTGCTCTCCATGCTTGCTGCATCACAAGTGTTCCTAAAATCACACTAATTATATTTGCAGCAATTAATATTATCGTTGTGGAAAGCAAATATAAACTTGCTATTTCTTTATTTTCATACCCTAAAATTTTTGTCATAGATATTGCATTTTCATTCTTTTCTATAATAATTTTAGTGAGAAGATAGATAAGTGCTGCCGACAAAAGAACACATAAAAACTCAAAATATTCCATATAAGACCCCATTGAATGGTCAAGCTGGTCACACATTTTTATAATGTCTTTTTTTGTAATAATAGTTGCAATATCTTTTTCTTCAATATCTGCAATTTCAGAATTTGACATATAACCATCAAATTCTTCTTCTTCAAAACCAAATACAGAACAATAATTTTTTATAGGCATAAAAATCGTAATATTTAGACATTGGTCATAAAATCCTGCAATCTTAAATGAATATTGCTTATTCTCATATTTTTCATCTAATAAAATACTATCTCCAATTTTAAGATTATATTTATCTTGAAAAGAAGCTGAAATGTAAACTTCATTCTCTTTAAGCGTCTTTAAATCAGCAATTTTTACATACTTGCTATCATCTGAAATTCCATACACTGAAATTTCTTCATTGAGTGTATCACTCTTTTTTTGCAAGGACTTCATACTGAACTTTTCGGCATCCTCATTTTTTGTACCAACCACATTGCCTGCTTCATCTTTATACGACTTTAATACATATTGATACTTTGCAAACATCATATCTTCAATATTTTCCTTATAGAAATCAAGCGTATCAGGCATACCAACTGCCATTGCAAGCATTATCATAATAAAGAAAATACCAAAAAACAAAACAAGATAATTTGGAATATTTTGAAGCATAATACGCAGACGAAATCTTTTCAAAAACGTCCATTTTGGAAGACGTATTGCTTTTTTTCGTTTTGTTTTCTTTAAATCATGGCGCAAAAACTGTAATGGTGTATGCTGCATCATCTTAATAATAACAGCAAGATTGACAATAAACATTAATAACAATGGAATCAGTGTTGTCTTAAAAAATGCAGAAGGATTCCATACAGTTTTATATGTAGGTAAACTATAACTATTATAATACATTGACACTACTACATTTTTAAGCAATGTATATCCAAGTATATTCCCAATACCTGCCGAAATAAATGTCACGATAACTGGCACAGAAATATAATGCCCAATTAATTCTTTTTTACTATATCCAGAAGCACGAAGCGTACCAATTACCTGTGCTTCTTTCGTTATTGTATTGCTGATGGTAACTGCAAAGATAAATGCAATAATAACTGTTAAAATATCCAAGAGAACACCACCCATTGCCTTATCAGAGCCAATATCGTTTGTTGCAAAATTAATCGCTGAATTTGCATATCGAGGAGTATACTCTTCAATTTCATTATCACCAACAACTGCATGTGTAAGAAGTGTCTCTAGGAAATTATCAGAAAGGGGTTTTTCTTCCTTTTCATCAACTGGTTCTTTTTCATATTGCCATGCGTATGTATAATGAATATCTTTATTTAAACGGTTAAAACCGCTCTGGGTTACCATTGCCACATCAAATTTTAGAGCATCAAAAATAAGGTCTGTATTTTTTTCATGGAGAGTCGCATAATTTACATAAGCAATCAATCCCACAACATTATAAGATTGTTCACTAACTGTAATTGTATCACCCACTTTTATTCCAACATTATCTGCGTGCATACGGTCAACTGCAATTTCGTTTTCTGTTTGTGGAAAATTCCCCTCCATCAGACATGCTAAATTGACATCTTCTGTCTTTGCATAAACACGGACAGCTCCATCAACCACACCATCATTGTTATTATCTTCTTCTTCATTCCTATAAAAATTTTCATATACTTTTGTTGAAACTGCTTTAAAATCAGGATTATCCAATCCATATTTGTCTTTTTCCTCAACATACTTTTCATTAATTTTATCACAAACATCATTCCAAGCCTCATTATATGCCTTTTGATAGACTTCCTCATGTAGTGCAGTATAACCAAATTCTTTCTCAAATGCTGCATCCAATTCTTCTTTTGCTTTATCCAGATAATACTGCTTTATATCGGCTTTTTCTCCTGATTGAATTGCTAAAAGTAATTTTTCATCTGCTTTATATTTCAGTTCAAAATGCCCATCTTCTAATTTATATTTAGCCACGCCCTCACTTGCCGCTTTCATCATACTTTCATTGGCAACATACATTCCAGATACAAATCCAATTGTGAGGATAAGAAACAGACTTACCACGAGATACTTTCTCCAATCCCCCAAAAGTTCTTTAAAAATGCGCTTTATAAGTGGATTTCTTACTTTAACCTGTTTTTTTTCATTATTTTTCATAAATTTAAACCTTTCGTTTTACACCTTTTCCACTGATTTTAGGTCATAGACTATTGATATCTACCTCTACTACTCTTACCATTTCTAATTTGCAGCTTAAAGCCACATTCAAATGTTATATTTGCAATAGACTATCTTCTTACCACTCTAAATTTGCAGCCGAAATTTTATTTGCATTAAGTTCATTATAACGAACCATTCCATCACGCAGCTTAATTACATGGTCTGCCATATTTTTAATCTCTTCATTATGTGTAACCATAATAATCGTGTTTCCATATTTTATATTGACATCTTCAATTAATTTCAATATTTCCTTTGATGTATTATAATCTAGTGCGCCTGTTGGCTCATCACAAAGTAGTATATCTGGATTTTTAACAATCGCACGCCCAATTGATACACGTTGCTGCTGTCCGCCAGAAAGCTGATTTGGCAATTTATATCTATGGTCGTAAAGACCAAGTGTACCAAGAAGTTCATCAATATTAAGCGGATTATCCGACAAATATGCACCCACTTCAATATTTTCTTTTACATTTAGATTTCCAATTAAATTATACATTTGAAAGACATATCCTAAATGTTTTCTGCGATACTGTGTCAATCTTTTTTCGTCTAAATCTTTCAATTTATCACCATTTATGGAGATATATCCCGAATCAGCACTGTCTATTCCGCCAATTATATTAAGCAATGTAGACTTTCCTGAACCAGAAGGTCCAAGAAGCACGCAAAATTCTCCCTTTGCAACAAAAAAGCTCATGCCTCGAAGTACCTCCTGCCTTGTTTCTCCACTGCCAAAACCTTTCTTTAAATCTACAATTTCCAAAAAATTTTTTTCTTTGCCTGTCATACTTTTTCCTTTCTCAAATGAATCTTTTTACATAAGTCAAGAGGATATTTACAATCCACTTCGCGCATTGTTTATAAAAATAACGTAAATCTATTTTTATAAAATTTTATCAAATATACACTAATAAATTATTTCTATCAATAAATTACTGTATAAATTGATTGTTAAATTTATCTTTTTAGTTAGAATACTCTAACTAAATTCCGTTGTCAATTAGTTTGACTTTATTAAATATTTTCTTCAAAATAAGCTATACTTTTATGTTCTATCATTACAATACGCAAAACATGCTATTGTATAATTCGCACAAATATGATAACATGTTTGCATAAATACTTCGTGAAATAACATAATATATTAAGAGCTGGACAATCCATTTTATAGAATTGTTTTCAGACTCCACGATAGTATTCCGCTATGCGGAGAAATGGAGGAAATTATGGTTGGTAATGTAATTGTTGGTCAGTCAGGTGGACCTACATCAGTAATTAATTCAAGCCTTGCTGGTGTATTTAAAACAGCAAAAGACAGAGGGGCAAAAAAAATTTACGGTATGCGTCATGGTATCAAGGGACTTCTTGACCGTCAATATGTAGACCTTTCAGATAAAATTAATTCTGATATTGATATTGACTTATTAAAAAGAACCCCATCTTCATATCTTGGTTCATGTAGATTTAAGCTTCCTGAAATCAGTGCAGACAGAGAAACGTATGATAAGATTTTTGACATTTTAAATGAACTAGAAATCAAATACTTTTTCTACATAGGCGGAAACGACTCTATGGATACAATTAAAAAGCTTTCTGATTATTCTATCTTAATTGGAAGCGATATCAAGTTTATGGGGGTTCCAAAAACGATTGATAATGACCTTGCTGTGACAGACCATACACCGGGCTATGGAAGTGCTGCAAAATTTATTGCTGCAACAATGAAAGAGATTATTCGTGATGGTCTTGTATACGATTATCCAACTATTACAATTGTTGAAATTATGGGACGTAACGCAGGTTGGCTTACTGCTGCTGCCGCTCTTGCCAAAGGTGAAGACTGCGAAGGTGTGGACTTAATTTATCTGCCAGAAAAGGTATTTGATATTGACCATTTTATGCAGCGTGTCAAAGAAAAAAGTTCAGCAGGAAAGTCTTTAGTAATTGCTGTTTCTGAAGGTGTTAAAGTTGCAGATGGTCGCTATGTATTTGAGCTTTCTGACCATGTGGAAGTTGTCGATGCATTTGGACATAAACAGCTTGCTGGTACTGCCAGATTCCTTGCCAATAAGGTAGCTGCTGAAATCGGTGTTAAAGCACGTGCTATTGAATTTGCAACCCTTCAGCGTTGTGCTGCGCATATGACATCTCGTACAGATATTACAGAGGCGTTCAATGTTGGTGGTGCTGCTGTTAAGGCTGCATTTGAAGATGAATCTGGTAAAGTTGTCGTATTAAAGAGAATTTCTGATGACCCATATATGTGCATTACAGAAACACATGATGTTCATAAAATCGCTAATATTGAAAAGAAAGTACCTCTTGAATGGATTACAGATGACGACTTTATTACAGAAGATTTAATTCATTATATCAGACCACTTATTCAAGCTGAACTTTCTCCAATTATGGTTGACGGTTTACCAAGACACCTTAATATTGATTTAACGAAAAGTCTTTAATTAAAGAGCTGTTGCACTAAGCAAAAATAGGCTTAATGCAACAGCCTCTTAAATTCAGTGAAGCAGATTGCAAATATTTGCTTGAACTATTAACAAACTATTATTGATGTGAAAGGATTACAATGAGATTAGTAATACAACGTGTAAATCACGCAAAAGTAACAATAGACAACTCTACATATGCACAAATCAACAAAGGATTTCTTATCTTGTTTGGTTCTGGTGAGAACGACAATGAAAATATGCTTCCAAAAATGGTCGAAAAAACATTAAAATTGCGTATATTTGAGGATGAGAATGGCAAAACCAATTTATCACTTGCTGATGTTGGTGGTGAATTGCTTATTGTCAGTCAATTTACACTTTATGCAGACTGTAAAAAAGGAAATCGACCTAGTTTTATAAAGGCTTGTGAGCCTGTCCTTGCAGAACATTTATACGAAGAATTTATCTTGATGTGCCGCAGACAGATTGAATCGGTTAAAACAGGGATATTTGGTGCAGATATGAAAGTTGAACTAGAAAATGATGGTCCATTTACTATCATTCTTGATAGCGATGAACTTTTTAAGTGAAAACTTACATTATGATAGTAGCAGGATATGAGCAAGTAGCACAGCAGATTGCGAATATCTGCTTTGACTATAGCAGGAAAGGAACAAAAATAAATGTTTAAAATGTGGTGTAAATTATATGATGAAAGCAACCACCCTTTTAAAGATGTTGTTATTGAAAATAACAACTCTCAAGTAAACCGCACAAAAAAAATATTGGATGCTGTACATGATGCTTGTTATCAATTTGACCTTCAAGAACCTATATGGCTTGATGCCAATATAGCAGACTTTAAAAGACATTCTAAAGTTCGATTTAATCAAGATAATTTTATAGAGACTATTGAATTTTCTTATATGGAAATTCAAATAATAGAAGAAGACTGATGCCGCCTTTACATGGTGACATCAGTCATTTTTTACACTATAAACAATAAAGAAAATTGTTTTTATTACAATCTCTTTCTCAATGCTTCCCCTTCATCTTCAAATCCCGGCTTGCCAAGCAACGCAAACATATTATGCTTATAGCTTTCAACACCCGGCTGATTGAATGGGTTTACTCCAAGTATATAACCTGAAAGTCCACATGCAAACTCAAAGAAATAGAATAATTCACCTAAATAAAATTCGTTTTGCTCTGGAATTTTTACCATAAGATTTGGTGTATTGCCATCTGTATGAGCAAGAATCGTACCATTCATAGCACATTTATTGACAAAATCTACGGATTTGCCTGCAAGATAGTTAAGACCATCTAAATCTTCCTCTTCTTTCTCAATCAGCACCTCTCTTGAAGACTTTTCAACATTGAGAACCGTCTCAAACATAATTCTTGAACCATCTTGAATAAATTGTCCCATTGAGTGAAGGTCTGTTGTAAGGTCTACACTTGCTGGGAACAATCCCTTATTATCCTTACCTTCAGACTCACCCATAAGCTGTTTCCACCACTCAAGCGTATAGTGAAGACTAGGCTCATAATCACAAAGAATTTCTACTAGCTTACCTTTTCTTAACATAATGTTACGAAGTGCTGCATACTGCATTGAATCATTGCTGTCAAAGTCATTTTCAATACATCTCTTTCTTGCACTGGCAGCACCTTCCATAAGCTTATCAATATCTACTCCACTTACTGCAATCGCAAGAAGTCCAACTGCTGTAAGAACAGAAAAACGTCCGCCTACATCATCTGGAACGACAAATTCTTCATATCCTTGTGCATCTGCGAGCTTTTTTAATGCTCCCTTTTCCTTATCGGTTGTAGCATAAATTCTCTTAGCTGCACCTTCTTTTCCGTACTTTTCTTCAAGAAGTTTCTTAAATACTCTAAATGCTATTGCTGGCTCTGTCGTTGTACCTGACTTAGAAATAATATTTACCGAGAAATCTCTGTCGCCAATCGTATCTACCAATCCTGCAAGATATGTAGAACTAATGCTATTTCCCACAAAATAAATTTCAGGTGCTTTGCGTATATCTTTTGATACTGAATTAAAGAAATTATGTCCTAAAAATTCGATTGCTGCTCTTGCTCCAAGATAAGAACCGCCAATACCAATAACAACAAGCACTTCTGAATCAGAGCGTATCTTATCAGAAGCTGCCTTAATTCTAGCAAATTCGTCTTTGTCATAATCTACAGGGAGATTAATCCATCCAAGATAATCATTACCTGCACCGCTCTTTGACAATAAAAGTTGTCTTGCACTCTCAGTAATTGCCTTCATTGAATCAATCTCATGTTGGCTGACATAGCCCATCGCTTTAGAATAATCAAACGTAACCTGTCCCATAGAAATTCTCCTTTATACTTAAATATTCCCACAAAAGGTAGTTTATCTGCTTCACCTATATCAGTTTCCTGCCAGAATAAACCAGATACCTTATTATACCGCTCAATTCAGCTTTTTTCAAGTATTCTAAGCGATTGTTGCAACCAATTCTTTAATAAGCAATACTGAATTAGAAATTGCCTGCTTTTCAAATGTTGGATAATCTACAGTTGCGCTGTCGTCTGCCTTATCCGAAATAGCTCGAAGGATTAAAAATGGTACTTTATTCAAATAGGCAGCCTGCGCAATCGCTGCACCTTCCATCTCTGTACAATATCCTTTAAAATTAGTTGTAATTCTATCTTTGACAGCCTTGTCCGATATAAATTGGTCTCCACTGACAATACGTCCAACATGCGCACCTATAGATGGAATTACCTTTTGACATGCTGCTTTTGCCAACTCAATCAATTGTTCATCAGCCTGAAAAGATAATGTATCCATTCTTGGAATCTGTCCTACTGCATAGCCAAAACCTGTAGCATCTACATCATGGTGAAGAACATCCGAAGAAATTACAATGTCGCCAATATCAATCTTTGCATTCAGTGAACCTGCAATCCCTGTATTAATTACATAATCCACACCAAAATCATCAACAAGAATCTGTGTACATACGGCAGCATTCACTTTACCGATACCACTTCTTACAATAACAACTTCTTTTCCTGCAAGTTTTCCAGCTTTAAAAGTCATAGAAGCTTTTACTTCTTCTTTTTCAACTTCCATAACCTGAACAATCTGCTCCACCTCTTCGTCCATTGCGCCAATAATTCCTATCATTATTCATGCCTCTCTTTCCCTATATTCACTATTTTTTTCATTACAACATTACTTAATATAAATATCATTATGCGCATATAATTATACATAAATCTTCTTAGCAAAGCAACAATTTAAAAAAGTTGTAATCTTAACTAAATTATATACTTTTACATACCATTATATATGGTTTTATGATATAATAACCACAGCTAAGCTGTGGTATAAAAGTTTGCTTCGCAAACTTGTGGTTTCTTACTATGTGAAAAATTACAATAGAATAACCACAGTAAAAAATTTATTGATAAATTTTTTACGACTTTATAAAAGCATTATTTACAATCAACTTTATACTTTGCTTTTAAAAAAATTGACAATTAATTTGCTGGATATTAAAAAGTTTAAGGCTTTTCTAAAGACTTTAAAACACTAAAACGACACAACTAATATAGAAAGGATGTATAAATTATGAAATATAAAACAAGTGGAGTATGTTCTCAATTAATTGAATTTGATGTTGTTAATGACAAAGTAACCAATGTTAAATTTGTTGGCGGGTGTTCAGGCAATACACAAGGAGTAGCTGCACTCGTTGAAGGAATGGATATCAATGAGGCTATCAAACGAATGGAAGGGATAAAATGTGGCTTTAAATCAACATCTTGCCCTGACCAACTCTCCAAAGCACTCAAACAATATAAGGAACAAAATTAGAAAAAAACTTGCGTAAAAAGTAAATTGTTTTACAAACTAAATAATATGTAGTTGACAAGTTTATGTTTACACATAGAACAGTATACTGTTTATTAACTTGCAGATTAAGCAAGAATGGGGGATTTTTATGAAACGTATTATTTTAACTGGTGGAGGTACTGCTGGACATGTAACGCCTAATATTGCACTTTTACCTGCCTTAAAAAAAGCGGGTTATGAAGTTACATATATAGGTTCCTATACTGGAATTGAAAGACAACTCATTGAAGATATGAATATTCCTTACTATGGCATTTCTTCTGGAAAATTGAGGAGATACAAAAGTTTAAAAAATTTAAGTGACCCATTTCGAGTGATAAAAGGTTATGGTGAATCTCGTAAACTGATGAAAAAAATTAAACCTGATATTGTATTTTCAAAAGGCGGTTTTGTGTCTGTTCCTGTGGTTCTTGCTGCTGCACACAAAGGCATTCCTGTCATTACGCATGAATCGGATATGACACCTGGTCTTGCCAATAAAATCGCAATGAGAGAAGCAACTAAAATTTGCTGCAACTTTCCTGAAACGATTTCATATCTTCCTGCTGGAAAAGCTGTTTTAACAGGTTCACCAATACGCCGTGAATTACTTTTAGGCAATGAACTTGAAGGCTTACGAATGTGCAACTTTACTGCTGATAAACCAACTATCCTTGTAATGGGTGGAAGCACTGGCTCTGTTAAGGTCAATGAAGCGATAAAAAGCATACTTCAAAAATTGCTTAAAAAATACCAAGTTGTCCATATATGCGGCAAAGGTAAAACAGACCCTAGTCTTGACAAGACACCAGACTATGTACAATTTGAATATGTTGGCACACGTCTTCGTGATTTGTTTGCTATGTGTGATGTTGTTGTTTCAAGAGCTGGCGCAAACGCAATCTGTGAATTATTAGCACTTAAAAAACCAAATTTGCTGATTCCTCTTTCTGCCAATGCCAGTAGAGGAGACCAGATACTCAATGCAAAATCATTTAAAGAACATGGTTATTCAGAAGTAATGCAAGAAGAAGAAATCACTCCTGAAAAACTCCTTAACGCCATAAATGAATTGTATGCGAACAGTCAAACTTATATCAATGCTATGGCAGCAAGCCCTCAAAGCGATGCTGTTAACAAAATTATGGAGTTAATTGAAAGCTGTAATAAAAGTAAATAATATGTTTTTTCCAGATTTTCACTTGTTTTTTTGTTGTTTTTTTATTGACTTTTGCATATAATAAAATTAAAATAAAACAGTAATCATTACTATTTATGGAGATTTATATGACAACAAAACATAGCAGACAACGAGAAGCAATATATAACTATTTAATATCAACTCACGAACATCCTAGCGCCGAAGTTGTGTATGAATTTGTGCGAAAAGAGTTTCCAAATATCAGTCTGGGAACCGTCTATCGCAATCTTTCATTTTTAGTGGATAATGGACAAGCTGTGAAAGTTTCTTGCAGTGACGGAACAGTGCATTTTGATGGAAATCTTATGCCTCACTATCATTTTCAATGTACAAAATGTGGGCGTATTTTAGATTTAAATTTTGATTGCACGCAAGTACAACAAGAACTGAATAGTGTCGCAAGCAAAAATTTTAAAGGAAAAATATTAGGCAATGTGTCCTATTTTTATGGTATATGCACAAACTGTATGGATAGCTATTAAATTTTTGCATATACTACAAATTGAAATATAAATTTTTATTTATATTTATTAAAAACAGTAATAATTACTATTTTTTATTGACATACTAATAATTGTATGTTATATTTGCAACACAAGATTAGAAAAAAATTATATAAAGGAGAACATGTTATGAAATTTGTATGTACAGTATGTGGTTATATTTATGAAGGAGAGACACCTCCTGCTGAATGTCCTGTTTGCCATGTAGGTGCTGATAAGTTTAAACCAGTGGAGGGCGAAATTAAACTTGCAACAGAACATGAATATGGTATTTATGGCAAAACTGTAAAAAATAACCCTGAAATTAGCGAAGAAGATAAAAAATATATTTTTGACCAATTAATGGCTAACTTTAATGGAGAGTGTGCAGAAGTTGGTATGTACCTTTGCATGGCTCGTATTGCACACCGTGAAGGTTATCCTGAAATCGGTCTTTACTGGGAAAAAGCTGCTTTTGAGGAAGCTGAACATGCAGCAAAATTTGCAGAGATGCTTGGTGAGGACTTAGAGGCTAATATGAAGGCTTCTACGAAGGACAACTTAAAGTGGAGAGTTGATTGTGAATTTGGTGCTACTTCTGGTAAATTTGACCTTGCAAAATGTGCAAAGAAAAATAACTTGGATGCAATCCATGACACCGTACATGAAATGGCTAAGGACGAAGCTAGACATGGTAAAGCTTTTGAGGGAATGTTACACAGATATTTCGGCTAATCAAATAGCTTAATTTTAAAGATTTTTTAAGAACAGTTGGAATAAATCACAAAAGATTTATCCCAACTGTTTTATTACAGCTATCATTTTTATTCATGCCTTTTTATTAAACCATTTCAAACTATAAAATAAATAATCATCTTGTTTGTAAAAAATTTATATTAAAAGACAAACTACTAATAAAATCGTTTATATAAATTAACAGCTTTGTAAATTTTTATCTTATAAATTTTGAATATAATTCATTATTGTTTAAATACCATTACAAATATTTAATAAAATTATTATTTCAATAAATGTTTTTATATCCATTGAATAAACGCCGTTTTATCCTCACTATTATATCCTGCATGACGGTAAAAATTTAATGTGCTATCTTTTTTAGAACCTGTAAGTAACATTAACTTATAACAATTTTCTTTCATTGCTATATTTTTAGCATAATTTAAACATTGTGTTGCTAAACCTCTGCCCCTATATTCCTTATCTGTAATAACATTTTCAATAAAAGCATAAGGTTGCTGATTATGTGTCAAATTAGGAATAATCACACATACACAAGAAGATACAATTTTTCCATCTTCTTCAGCTACAATAATATGATGTGCTTTATCCTCAAGAATTTGCTTCCATAGTTGCTTTATATCATTTGTTTCTTCTGGCATATCATTATTATGTAACTGTATATATAAAGTCATCAATCCTGTAAAATCATCACTTGTAACCTCTCGAATCATATAAAACCTCCATTCTAAAAAGTAGTGTAAAAATATGTGTAGATATTATCATATCAAATTTTCTCTATCAATACTCCCTCATTTAAAAATCATTACTCTGCTGCATCTTCTAACCATTCATTAAAAATATCCGAAATTACATTATTCATCCGATACGCTCGTTCTGTATTCGTAATATCTGGAGGCGCAACTTCAACCAATACAACAACGTCCATTCGGTCTTGGTTAATTTCAAACAATCCTTCTTTATCCAACTGTTTCATTGCATCTTCCATTGCCAAAAATCTTTTTTCATATTCAATCTCAAACGCTTCATCTTTCAAATCCCATATATTGACCCTTGCACCAAGAAGTTCATTTACTTTATCAAATTCTTCCTGTCTCCAGCAGCAATATGGAGAATCTGCATAAGACCACTTTATCATTTCTTTTTCCTCTTTATTATCACTGCTTTTATTCAGTGCTTCATAAGACCACGCAGAAATACAAGGCGTATTTGCTCCACCATCAGAAACAAGAGTAATATAGTAATAATGCTCATTATTCTTATACAAATCTAAAAGAACGGTCTTTACTGCCCTGCAAATTTCTCTAGTTAATTCAGACAAATTTATATCCTCACTATGTTGTGCAAGTTCTTGCTTTGTATCAATATACCTATCCATATTTACCTGTACACCACGCTGTACAAGTTCATCTATTACCTCTGTATGACATAACATATCCTCTCTTGGCAAAAAAACTTGACGTAAATTAGATAGCGGCAATAGAAGTTTACAATTGGAAAAATTTGTATTCCTTACATCTAATTTCTTTAACTTTTGACATTTTTCTAAAAAAGAAAAATCATTTATTTGAAATCTATCTCCATTAAAATTGGTAAATACCAATGTATGAAGATTTATCATTTCTCCAATACAAGAAAAATTCCCCTCATCTCCTTTAATCATATCTGGAATGACATCATACCAAAAACTTATAGGATTAAAATTTGTCAAACTTTTTACTTTTGTAAAATCATATGGAGTGCAAGGCAATCGTTTTAAAGACTCCTTTATCGCGCCTAATAAAAATGGGGACATGTATTTTATAATCAACTTTTTTCCTCTCCTTTTACAACATTAATACTTTATTTCTTTTGCTACTAATTTTATTATAATCTATTTACCACATACATGCTATAAACTTTCAAAAAGAGAGCCTTGATTTTTCAAGCCTCTCCGCTTATAATCTACTTAGAAAGGTTATCGGATGCAATTCCGATTGCCCTCTGTAAATTTTAAAATTCTTTAAAAAGAACTAGCATCTTACTTTGCGGGCGAGGATGCTATTTCTTTTGTTATTATGATTGTCTATGTATGACAACGCCGCAAATATAACTAGCACTAAAGTTAATATCTAAAGTGTGTTCATCGGGCAGCACTCCTCTTTATTACTAGAGGGCAATATAACTTCGGAATGCATCCACTCTTTCTGTTCGATTATGTATTTATTCTAACATATAACATTTTAAAATAACATATCCATTTTATATATTTAAAATAACCATATAACAAATTATTAAAGGAAATGTGTGCTATAAATGATATTTTTGTCATATTTATACATTTATATTTACAAAAAAATATGATAAAATAACCGCAACTCAATTATTATATTTTAAATGTGCAAATTTTTAACAAACAGGATTTGTGTCTGCGCGCTGCTTGTCATAAATCTGTAAGAACTTTTAATTTTTTGCGCAAAAAGGCAGCGCAGAAATGAGGAAA
Source organism: uncultured Lachnospira sp. (assembly GCA_910587485.1). Lineage (GTDB taxonomy): Bacteria > Bacillota > Clostridia > Lachnospirales > Lachnospiraceae > Lachnospira. Next base: position 3,711 of record CAJUKN010000011.1, on the reverse strand, counting down.
AATGAAAATCAAAAAATTTTTTATTTCAACTGTCCTAGCATGTTCTATGACAGCCTCCATATTATTTACGAATATGGGTATATACAACAATATTATTGTATATGCAGATGAAAAAAACACACAACAAGAACCTATTAATGTCGCCAAACGAAGCACACAAGATATCAAACAGTACATTAAGAATCACCCTGCAAACATTTCTGATTCTGTAACTTATGCAGAAACACCAAATACAGAAAATCCTTATAATATTGGAATGTTATCCAATGAAACATTGCAAAGTGGTATTAATATTTTAAATCATGTTCGATACATAGCGGGCTTATCTGATGTGGCATTAAATGACAATTACAATAAAACTGCTCAAGCTGCCTCTGTTGTGATTGCAGCGGATACAACAAGTATTTTAAATCATTATCCTGAAAAACCAAGTGATATGTCTAATGATATTTATCAACTGGGTGCTATTGGAGCAAAGTCTTCTAATATTGCATGGGGAAGTTGGAGTACATACACATTAAATGATTCTATTGTCAATGGATGGATGGACGATGGCGACCCTGGTAATATTAGCCGCTTAGGTCATAGAAGATGGATTCTTAATCCTTCTATGGGAGCAACTGGATTTGGTGTAGCAGTAAAAAACAAAGCACCCAATACAGGAACTTATTTAGCAATGTACTCTATTGATGGAAGCAATACAACTGCAAATGAATATGGTGTTTCATGGCCTGCGCAGACAATGCCTGTAGAATATTTTGGAACAAATTTCCCTTGGAGTATATCATTTGGTGTTTCTATTTCTGAAAATACAACCGTTAAATTAACAAATAATAACACTGGAAAAGTATGGAATTTTTCTAAAAATTCATCGGATGGAGATTTTTATATTTCTAATGATGGATATGGACAGATAGGCTGTGTTATTTTTAGACCATCTGACAATTTATCTTATAAATCAGGAGATTCCTATAGTGTAGAAATATCGAATTTAGGAAATCCAAATATAAAAAATGAAACTTCTTATAATGTTAATTTCTTTTCACTTGATGATAATGATAATACATGTGCAGATGATGACTCTATTCCACACACCTATGGTAACTGGGAAGCTGTAAAAACAGCTACATGCTCTGAAACAGGCTTAGAACATAGAATTTGCTCTGTTTGTGGAAAAGAAGAAACAAAAACCATACCTTTGCTGTCACATACATATGGAGAATGGATTACTGTAAAAGAACCTACAGAAACACAAAATGGAAGCAGACAAAGAACATGCACCATATGCGGACACATAGAAACGCAAATACTATATCCAGAAAGTAATGAAAAATATGGTGATGTCAACCGTGATGGTAAAGTCAATTCTAGTGATGCTGTTATCTTAAAAAAATATCTTGCCCAAATGGACGTTTTTTGTGATAAAAAATTAGCTGATGTCAACCATGATGAAAATATTACTTCCAGTGATGCTGTTATTTTATTAAAATATTTAGCAGGATATGATGTAATAAAATAAGATTGGTTTTCTTTCTTTTCTAATAAAATCCCCTACAGCTAACAGCGTATTAACCTATTGCGCAATAAACTGTAGGGTATTTATTTGCCCAGCTTAGGGTACTTATAAAAATACTTGACGATGCTTTATACATTCTATATAATCAAAGAAATACAAATTAATTCAAATCTTAAAATGACTTAAACTTTCTATGGGAAAAATTACAACTACACTTATCTTAATATCCATATAATAATAAAGTTGATAAAGGAACAAGCTATATGTATCAATTTGAAAAAATTGACAAAAAACTTTTAGGAACACAAATTGAAGATTCTTTGATGAATTATATTTTACAAGAACCATTACAAATAGGGCAAAAAATACCAAATGAATTTGAATTAGCAGAAAAATTTGGCGTAGGGCGTAGCACTATCAGAGAAGCAGTTAAAAGTTTGGCGTCAAAAGGGATATTGGAAGTAAAGAGAGGTTCAGGAACATATGTTATCAGTACCAATTCTTTAAATGATGACCCATTAGGATTGTCTAAATTAGATAACAAATATAAACTTGCATTGGAATTATTTGATGTACGTTTAATGTTAGAGCCAGAAATTGCTTCACTTACAGCCAAATATGCATCCGAAGAAGAAGCTCAGCAAATAAAAAAGCTGTGTGATGAAACCGAACATTTATATTTAAATGGGTCAAATCATATTCCTAAAGACATTGAATTTCATACCTGTATTGCTAGAGGAAGTAAAAATCGTGTAATCGAAACACTAATTCCTATCATCAATACCGCTGTTATGACTTTTGCCAATATGACAAGTCGTACTCTAATGAGAGAAACGATTGAGACACATCGTGCTGTTGTAAACGCAATTTTAGATAAAGACCCTATGGGTGCTAAATGTGCTATGGTAATGCATCTGACATACAATCGTCAAGCACTCATAAAACAATCAAAGGAATCTTTTAAAGAAAAAAAAGATATTTAATAAAATTCTAAAATACATCTGATGATTTAAAAATTTAGGAGAGGTAAAAAACTGTTTTTATCTCTCCTAAATTTATATATCTCTAAAGAATACTCAATATAAGTCTAAAATATACAAAAAAATATATTGTCTAAAATATAATTATTCTTTTAAGTTATAAAATACCAAAAAAAATTAATTTACTTGTGAAAATGCACAAAAAAATATTAATTTTTATTTTAAAATTGTGACTTTTTTGTGCATAAAACAGAATTTCAGCAAAATACATCTGATGTATTGACATAAAAACAGAAAAATTATACTCTATAATCATAATACGTCTGATGAATATTTAAAAGCGAGGTGAAAAATTATTCCAAAAAAATCAGATGTATATCGTGTACGTAAATAATAAAATTAAGAAAGCGAGGAATTATTATGAATGAAACTTTAAATTTAAATCCTATATTACTTGTATCTGCAGCAATTATAGGATTAGTTATCATGCTTATTTTAATTATCAAATTTAAAATACAAGCTATGATTTCTATACTTATTGGTGCTATTGCAATTGGACTTATTTCTGGTATGCCTGTTGAATATATTATTACAGCAGTCAATGATGGAATTGGCAACACTTTAAAAGGTATAGCACTGCTTGTAGGACTAGGCTCAATGTTTGGCGCTATACTAGAAGTATCGGGAGGCGCGCAGACACTTGCTGTCACTATGGTAAAATGGTTTGGCGACAAAAAGGCAGCTTGGGCGCTTGGAATTACTGGTCTAGTAATAGCCATGCCTGTATTTTTTGACGCTGGTTTAATTATATTGATACCACTTGCATTTTCACTTGCAAAACGAACAAAAAGGTCTTCATTGTTCTATGCCATTCCGCTTTTAGCTGGACTTGCTGTAGGTCATGCCTTTATTCCTCCTACTCCTGGTCCTATCCTTGTCTCAACAATGCTTGGCGTAGACCTCGGTTTTGTCATGATAGTAGGTATTTTCTGCGGTATTGCTGCTATGATTGTCGCTGGTCCTATATGGGGAAGTATATGCGGTAAAAAATACAATATTCCTGTTCCTGAACATGTAGCCAACCAAGAAGACTTTGATGAATCAAAATTGCCTAATTTCTGGGTTATTGTTGGAATTATATTGATTCCTCTTTTATTAATTAATAGCCTCTCGGATTCTCCAACCCTTATTTTCTGCGGCTTTCAAACCCAGTTT
>CAJUKN010000010.1:5443-112707 GCA_910587485.1 uncultured Lachnospira sp. | reverse complement strand
TTCTCATAATAAAACTTCTCATGTTCCTCGTTTGCAAAAACCATGTGTGTGTTGTCGGCGCTCTGCGCCCCTGCTCTTAACGCTGTGTTGTTCATCTCTGAACCCTCCTTTAATTTTTCTGATTTTTAACCATAACAACAGAAAAAGGACACTCTCCGCATCTTGGAAAATGTCCTTTTAATAGCATTCAACTATTAAGTTTTGAAAGGTTCAAATTTCTAAAACATACCGTATAAGTCCAAATTAGTCCACCAAAAGATGTAAAATTTGATGTCAAATTGATGTCAAACCTTTAATGGAAGTACCGCAAACCCGCATAATCACTGGCTTTATTTGTCCAGCGACTTCATCGTCGGGAACAGTAACACATCTCTTATCGCCGCAGAATTTGTCAGCAGCATAACCATTCTGTCAATACCAAAGCCAATGCCACCTGTTGGAGGCATACCATACGCCAGCGCATTCAAAAAATCATCATCTGTGTGATTGGCTTCCTCGTCGCCCGCTGCAAAGGCTTCTTCCTGTGCCGCAAATCTTGCCTTCTGGTCGATTGGGTCGTTCAGCTCCGAATAGGCATTTGCCATTTCGCGCCCTGTTATAAACAACTCAAATCGTTCCGTATATTCAGGTGCATCTGGCTTCTTCTTTGTAAGCGGAGAAATCTCAATTGGATGGTCCATAACAAATGTTGGCTGAACTAAATTTTCCTCAACAAATTCTTCAAAGAATAAACTGAGAATATCACCCTTTTTATGTCTTGCCTCAAATTCAATGCCCTTTGATTTTGCGACCTCTTTTGCTTCATCATCGGAATGAATCTGTGTAAAATCAACGCCTGAATATTTTTTAACCGCATCAAGCATAGTGATTCTCTCAAATGGCTTTGAGAGGTCTATCTCAACATCGCCATAAGGTATAACGGTTGTTCCATTTACTTTTTGACATACTGTTCGATACATATTTTCAGCTAAATCCATCATGCCGTAATAATCCGTATATGCCTGATAAAGCTCCATCAATGTAAATTCTGGATTATGTCTTGTATCAACGCCTTCATTTCTAAATACGCGCCCTATCTCATACACCTTTTCAAGTCCGCCGACAATTAATCGCTTAAGATAGAGTTCCAAAGAAATGCGCAAATTAATATCCTCATTTAAGACATTGTAATGGGTTTGAAATGGTCTTGCTGCTGCACCGCCTGCATTGGCAACAAGCATCGGCGTTTCAACCTCCATAAAGCCCTGTTCATCAAGGAAGTTACGTATTTCTTTTATAATTTGCGACCTTTTAACAAATGTATCCTTTACTTCTGGATTCATAATAAGGTCAACATAACGTTGTCTGTAACGTTGGTCTGTATTGGTCAAGCCATGATATTTTTCAGGAAGAACTTGCAAACTCTTTGTAAGAAGAAGAATTGATGATACATGCACCGATATTTCGCCCTTTTGCGTCTTAAATACTTCTCCCTTGACACCTACAATATCGCCAATATCAAACTTTTTAAATAAAGCATACGATTCTTCACCAACATTATCCCTTGCAACATAAATCTGAATATTTCCCTTTAAATCAGCAATATTGCAAAAAGAAGCTTTACCCATCACACGCTTTTGCATAAGTCTTCCTGCAATGGATACTTCTTTTCCCTCAAGTTCATCAAAATTATCTTTTATATCTTGTGTATGACATGTAACATCATACTTTGTTATCTGAAATGGGTCTCTTCCGTCCTGTTGAAGTGTTTTTAGCTTCTCTACTCGATTCTTAATCTGCTCTCCCACATCAACGGACTTTGCATTATTTTGTGCATTTTTATTATCAGCCAACTTTTTTCGCTCCTTGTCTTTATTTTCTAATCAAGCGGATATTTGCAATTTGCTTCGCTGCTTGTTTAAACCACCTAGCTTCTATCTGCTATGTCTATTAATTTTGTACAGAAATAATTTTATATTCCACTTCTCCTGTTGGTGCTTCAACCTTTACAATATCTCCAACTCGTCTGCCAATCAATGTAGCACCTAATGGCGATTCATTGGAAATTTTGTTATTCAAACTATCTGCTTCAGAAGAACCGACAATAATATATTCTACATCTTCATCAAATTCAATATCGTGAATTTTAACGACGCTCTCCAATTTCACTTTATCTTTACTTTTATCATTGTCTTGAATAATCTCAGAATTTTTCAATATATTTTCAAGTTCTGTAATCTGCGCTTCAATATCTCTTTGTTCATCTTTTGCTGCATCATATTCTGCATTTTCAGACAAATCGCCCTGTTCTCTTGCCTCTTTTAATTTTTGAGCAACCTCTTTTCTTCTGACAATTTTCAGATTCTCTAATAATGCAACTCGCTCTTCATAACCTTTTTTTGTAAGATACTGCTTCTCTGCCATTGTTTGTCACCTTCCATACTTTATTATAACTTTACTCTTTGCGACAGCAATATAACTGTCAATGGAAACTAAAACATCAATTGTAGTATTATATACTAATGATTTTTTTATGTCAATCCCTGACATAACTGCTCTAGTTCCTTATAATTTTCTACTTTATTGACTTCATTCCTCAATCCGCTTGCATGTTTCATTCCTGCTGTATACCATGCAAAATGCTTTCTCATCTCTCTTATACCTGTATATTCTCCCTTTGATTGTATCAGCATTTTTGCATGTCTTAATATCATTTCTTTAATTTCAAAAGTATTAGGCAATAAGTCTGTCCTTCCATTTTCTATATATTCAGCAATCTGTTTAAATATCCATGGATTACCTCTTGCTCCTCTTCCTATCATAACGCCATCGCAGCCTGTCTGTTCCATCATCTGTATGGCATCCTCTCCTGTAAGAATATCTCCATTTCCTATAACAGGTATGTTTACAGCTTCTTTAACTTGCCTTATAATATCCCAGTTTGCATGTCCTGAATAATATTGCTCTCTTGTTCTTGCATGTACGGCTACAGCAGCTCCACCCGATTCTTGTATTACTTTTGCAAACTCAGGCGCATTTAAATGACTATTTTGAAATCCTGCCCGAATTTTTACTGTAACAGGTTTTTGAATTGCATTTGCCATTGCTTCAATAATCTTTCCTGCAAGCACTGGATTTTTCATCAAAGCAGAGCCTTCTCCATTGTTGACTACTTTTGGCACAGGACATCCCATATTGACATCAATGATATCAAATGCTCTTTCTTCCAAACGCTTTGCCATATCTGCCATTATCTGTGGGTCTGAGCCAAAAAGCTGCACAGCAATAGGCTGTTCTTCTGGTGTGACTGATAATAGTGCTTCTGTATTTTTATTATTATACAAAATAGCTTTTGCACTGACCATCTCTGTATATAAAAGACCACACCCCATCTCTTTACATAACAGTCGAAATGATAAATCTGTTACTCCTGCCATTGGTGCTAAAACGATATTATTTTTAATTTCTACATTTCCAATCTTCATTATTTTTTCACTTCTGTTCTGCTTTCTATGCAAAAATATATTCCCCAGCCTTGTCAAAAGATATTTGCAATCTTCTTTTCTGCTTGCTTAAACCACCTAGCTGCTATCGCAGCACAAGTCCTCACTCTACTTACAACTCTAGGATATTGGAGCGGAGGAGTTACTTGACGAGGTTAAAAAAAATACTTTATAAAACATTTCCAATGCCTCTAGCAACTCTCTTTTTTCATACTGCAATTTTTTGATAAACATACCGCAGGCAATATCATCATAGAGCAAATCGCCCTCATCTGCTTCTGTCTTAAAAATCAATGTTCCATTTTCATCAAACTCTAACGATAAAATTCCGCCTACTTCCTCTGTAAACAATACACACATAATTTTTAACTCATTTTTGATATCCTGTGGAAGTTTATCAAAATTTTCATTTAAAAAGAACTTCTTTTCATAAGAACTAGAAGCACATAACACTATATTTTCATCAAACATATCCATATAAACCTCTCACTGATACCTCTCCTGCCATGATTTCTGTCTTTTGTCCATCTTCTTTTTCAACAATCAATCGACCAAATTTGTCAATTCCCTGTGCAAGTGCTGTGTATGAACAATTATTTTCATGAATTTGAACCTGTCTGCCGCAATTGATAAGCAATGTGTTATAATCTTCAATAAATGCGCTTAAATCACATGTTTCAATAAACTTTGTATACATTTGCGAAAAATGTTTGATAAAATGAACAATGATGGTGCTTCTCTTGACTTTTACTCCTGTTTGACGATAGATTGATGTGGCTATACCATTGACTTCATCATCAAATTGTTCGGTATTGACATTGATACCAATGCCAATTACAACATAATTTGTCCAATCAGGCTCTGCACTCATCTCTGTTAATATTCCGCATATCTTATGATTTCCCATCACAATATCGTTTGGCCATTTAATAAAACATTCTACTGGAACACCATTTTTTGAAATATTTTTTACAATAGGATTTAATATATCTTTACCACCATTTTTTGAAGTATCTTCTACAATAAAATTTAATATATTTTTATCACTATTACTTGAAGCGTCTTCTACAATAGGATTTGATATATCCTTAATACTATTCTTTGAAATATCCCCAACAACATGATTTGTCATATCATTAGCATTGTTGTTAGATATATCTTTAATAATATCATTTAGTGCATAGGCAACTGCCATCGCTGTTATTATGGTCAACATCGGTGCCGCCGCTGGATTAATTTCAGGACGAAGCAGCAATGTCATAAAAATTTCACTTCCTGCAGGAGATACCCATGTTTTACCACGCCTGCCGCGTCCTGCTGTCTGATGTTCTGTCACAAATAAGGTGCCTGACTGTTCTCCATCTTCTGCCGCCTGTTTTGCAACATTGTTCGTTGAATCCACCTCATCATAAAAAACAACTTTTTTTATGATATTTTCTGTTTCTGATTCCTTTAATACAAGTTGACTTTCTATTTCTTCTTTTGTCACAATATCTGGATACTGTACAATATGATACCCCTTATTTGATATCGCCTCTATCTCATAACCTTCCATTTTAAGCTGATTGATATATTTCCATACGGCTGTTCTTGAAATGTTTAATGTATCACAAATACTTTGTCCAGATATAAATTCATCTGTATTTCTTAACATTCTTAAAATTTTAGATTTCATCATTCATTCCTATTTCTATATCTTTTATCGCTGCAATGCACCAAGACATAAAACCGACATAACAAGCAAAATACCTGTTACAATCATCAAAATAATGCCTGAAACGGTTGCTCTATCCATAAATTTCTTAATTCCTGTAAGAAAATTGACCGTTGCTCCAGCAGCAAATATCAATGGAAATGCCATGCCGCTTTTACTGCGCATAAAAAGTATAATAATAAAAAGTGCTGCCACACATACAGTCAATACAATATTTGAATAGTCAATTATCATTTTTGCCTTTTTATGACTTCCACTTGTTGTATAAAACATATTTTCCTCATTTCTAAACTCATTTTTACGTATAGCACTTTGCTCTTTTTGCAATTTTTTGTCAGACAACATACAGATATGAGTGGTCATATAAAAATTTATTTTTCACATATAGAGCGTTGACTTTTTACAATATCATTTATATGCGCCTAAAGTAGCTGCCATAACCGCTTTAATGGTGTGCATACGATTTTCTGCCTCATCAAATACAACAGACTGTGCCGATTCAAATACTTCATCAGTCACTTCCATTTCATTAAGTCCAAATTTTTCATGTATCGTAGCGCCAATCGTTGTTTTCAAATCATGGAATGCTGGCAGGCAGTGCATAAATATGGCATTGTCTGATGCGTTATCCATCACCGACTTATTCACCTGATAAGGGGAAAGCTCCTTAATTCTCTCCTCCCAAACTTCATCGGGTTCACCCATTGATACCCATACATCTGTATATATAACATCTGCATTTTTGGTTGCACTGATAACATCTTCTGACAATGTAACAGAACCGCCGCTTGCCTTTGCCCATTCTCTGCACTGTTCTACTAAGGTCTGGTCTGGAAAATATTTTTTTGAAGTACATGCAGTATAGTGCAAACCGAGCTTTGCACATACTATCATCAAAGAATTTCCCATATTGTATCTAGCATCACCCATATATACAAACTTAACACCTTTAAGTTTTCCCAATTTTTCACGGACTGTAAGCATATCAGCAAGCATCTGTGTTGGGTGATACTCATTTGTCAAACCATTCCATACTGGCACCTTAGAATATTTTGCTAAATCTTCTACTATCTCTTGTCCAAAACCTCTATACTCAATTCCATCATACATACTGGCAAGCACTCTTGCTGTATCTGCAATACTTTCTTTTTTTCCTATCTGTGAACCTGTTGGGTCAAGATAAGTTGTACCCATTCCTAAATCATGGGCAGCTACTTCAAAGGAACATCTTGTTCTTGTACTCGTTTTTTCAAATATCAATGCAACATTTTTACCAATTAACGGCTGCTCTACTATACCTCTATGTTTCTTTTCTTTTAGTTCTGCTGCCAAATCAAGCAAGTACTCAATCTCATCACAATTAAAATCTTTCAATGTAAGAAAGTCGCGTCCTTTTAAATCCATAAACTCCTCATTTCTGTGCCGCTTTATTAGTAACCTTGTATCAAGCAGCACACAGACACAAAGTATTTACTAAATTTTATTTTTCTTGCCAAACAATTTAATAAAAATTTTTCGATTTTTCAATCTGCCTTATTCCGTTTATTCTATTACAAACTTACCTTTAATGCAAGTAAAAATACAGTCATATGTATTTGTCTTATCTTTTTTGCATCCAAAAAAATAGAGGTGCCAAAACACCTCTATTTTTGTCAGGAAGATGAATATCCCTCCTACTTATTTGCTTCTATCTTATTCTTGTAACAAGATTGCTTATTTAATAAAAACAATGATTTCCAATGATTGTATAACTTGAATATGCTCCAAGATTCGCAACTTGCAATGCTCTAAAATACGTATAATTTCCAATATTATTTTCACCTGATAAAGCTGCCATAGCTGCTTTTAAACAGTCTGAAGTCCTTGGTCCTGCTGCTAATCTTGCCTGAAATGTTGAACTTGGTCCGCCATTTCCATCTGAAACGCCCGAAAATTGATTTCTTGCATAGATAACATCTGTTATTGAATTTCCATAGCGACTGTCTCTTACTCTGTTAAGTACAACATTGGCAACCGCTAATTTTCCTTCATAGCTTTCCCAGCCAGATTCCCAATCAATAACACAGGCAAGCAGCCATACTTCATCATCTGATGCAGTCATTGTTGGATTATATGTTATCTCTACATTGGTCATAGCTGCTTGTATTCTTGATTGTCTTTCTTCTTCCTCAGCTATCCTTTGTGCTTCTTCTTCTTTAATTCGTTCTTCTTCCTCTTTAGCCTCTATCGCTTCATTGGTCATGCCTAATTCCATGCCATAATCAATTTCCACATGTTCTGTGTTAATATAAGCCACATCACTATCCACTGCTACAGATATATACTCGCCACATTTTGAGAGAGCTGTAAATTCTTCTCCATTCTCTGCCACAGCATAAGATACTAATCCATTTGGAGCAATATACATATCTGCTGTATCCGCAGTAACAACAGCCTTTACTTCATCAGAAGTACTAACTGCCCTCGCTTCCTCGTCAAAACACAAGTTTGCTGAGTTTATATATCCCGCAAGTTCTCCTGATGATATCTTCGTCCATTCACCATCAACCTCAACAACTATACCTATGCTATTTTGATACATACGTCCAAGAACTTGTGATTCGTTATCTGGATTTTCATAAACTTCACAATAATCCTCTGCAATGGCAACTGCCATACCTGAATATATATCTTTTACTTCTGCTTGATAACCTGAGGCAACTACATCTGTAACATTAACTGTATAAGATGCTTCTCTCACATCGCTTTGAGCTTGTGTACATTCTTTTTGTTGCTCATAGGTAGGTTTAGCGGAAACTACACTCGGAACAACTGGCATAAGTACTGCCACCATAGCTGTTCCCAGACACATTGCCACTTTGCTACTTCTAAGTTTCATACTTGAATCCCTTCCGCCGCATCTGCGACTTTCATTTGTAACATATGTCATAATAATTTCTTAATTGTTACAAAATTGTTACGCTTTGTTACGAAAGTATTGTAGCAAAGTTAAACAATTTTGTCAAATCTGTTACAAACCGCTCCATTACTGGGCTAAAGAGATTGTATAAAAAATAGTACATTAGCATTTTTTAATAAAATACCTATTTTCCCTATTTCAATAAGGTTAAACTGTAGTATAAAAAATTTATCTTTCACACAATTATAAATTGCTTTTTAAAAATGCCTCCAGTTTCTCAGCAGCAACATCTTCATCAGCCCCCTCAACGGTTACTGTAATTTCCTGTCCCTGTTTAATGGCAAGCCCCATAACACCAAAAATCTTTTTTGCACTAACGGTTTTATCATCTTTTGTGATGTTTACATCAGACTGGCATTCCTTTGCTGCCTTGACAAACTCTCCTGCTGGTCTTGCGTGAACCCCCTCTGGGTCTGTAATTACATACTTAAATTCTCTCATTATAATCCTCCATTCCTGTTGCTTTAAATAAAAATATTATTTGGCTAAACAACATTATAAAATATTCATTTTTTCATCTTGTTAATAAATTACTCTTTAATAGGTTTCTTTAAAAGTGCAAGCATAAACATTGTTACAATAGAACCAACTGCAAGTGCTAAAAGGTACATAGGCCAATTACCTACAACGGCAAATACAAATATTCCTCCATGTGGTGCCATCAATGTGCAGTTAAATAACATCGAAAGCGCTCCTGCAATTGCTGCGCCAAGTGCCGTTGCTGGAATAACACGGGCAGGGTCAGCCGCTGCAAAAGGAATAGCACCCTCTGTTATAAAACATAATCCCATAATATAGTTGCTAAGTCCTGAATTTCTTTCTGCTTTATTAAAACGGTTTTTAAAAAATGTGGTGGCAAGTGCTATTCCAATAGGAGGCACCATACCGCCAATCATAACAGCCGCCATAATATCATAGTTTCCATTCGCTATAGCCATTGTACCAAATACATAAGCTGCTTTGTTTATTGGACCACCCATATCAATAGCCATCATAGCACCAAGTACAATACCAAGTACAATCTTTGAACTGCTGCCCATTGCATTTAAGAAATTGGCAAGTGCTGTATTAACAATACCAATAATTGGATTAAATACAAGGAGCATAAGTGTACCCATAATAAATACACCAAAAACGGGATATAAAAGTGTTGGTTTGATGCCATCCATGCTCTGTGGAAGCTTTGAAAAGGCTTTCTTAAGAGCAAGCACAATATATCCTGCAACAAAACCTGCAACAAGTGCGCCAAGAAATCCAGATACCGTATTTCCCTTTGCTCCAAATACTGTATTTTGAATAAATCCATTTAATCCTGTATAGGTCATGGACTGACCATCTGCATTGACCCACTGCAATACAGCATTGCCGTTAGCCGCCATCAGTCCACCTACAAAACCTACTGCAAGTCCGGGACGGTCTGCTATACTGTATGCAATATAGCCAGCAAGAACTGGAAGCATTAAACCAAATGCTGCCTCGCCAATCGTTTTAAAAAACGCCGCAATCGGAATATTTTTACCAAAATTGCCCGGATTTAAGCTAAAATCATCAAGCAAAAATGCAATGGCTATCAGTATACCACCGCCTATAACAAATGGAAGCATATGGGAAACGCCACTCATCAAATGCTTATAAAGAGAATGACCGATTCCTTCCTTTCCATTATTAGAAACTTCTGGTGTATCTTCTCCTTCAGAAGAATAAATAGGAACATTACCTGAAATAGCTCGTTTTACAAGCTGGTCTGCCTTGCTTATACCATCTGAAACTTGAACTTTAATCAATTTTTTTCCAGCAAATCGCTCCATAGGTACATTGACATCACAGGCAACAATAATACAATCTGCTGCCTTTATTTCATCAGCACTGATAACATTTTTTGCACCACCAGAACCTCTTGTTTCAACTTTAATGGAACAATGATTTGCAACTGCTGCTTTTTCTAGTGCCTCTGCTGCCATATAGGTGTGTGCTATACCTGTTGGACATGCTGTGACAGCAAGAATATTACACTTGGCATCGGATATGGTAGCACCATAAGAATCAATCCCTTTGCTTTCTTCATCTGCATCGTCAATAATTTTTAAAAATTCATCAACAGAATTAGCATTTTTCAAACGCTCTGAAAAATCTTCATCCATCATCATAACGGATAATTTTCCAAGTACATCAAGATGGACATTCTCTTTTGTATTTGGTGCTGCAATTAAAAAGATAAGGGATACAGGTTCACCGTCAAGAGCGTCAAAATCAACGCCACCTTTAACAACCATCGCCGCAAGTCCCGGTTTGGATACAGCATCGCATTTTGCATGAGGAATGGCTATTCCTTCTCCAATCCCTGTTGAACCTTCCTCCTCTCTTGCAAATACACGCTTTTTATATTCCTCCTTATCATTTATTTTTCCACTTTTACACATTAAATCAACCATTTTATTGATTGCATCTTGCTTTGAAGACGCTGTTCCATTGACATCAATCGAACGCCTATCAAGTAAATCTGTAATTCTCATAATAAATCCCCCTTTCTTTACTGCTTTTTACATAAAGAATTAAATTAAGCTTTTCCCCACAAAAATAAAATTTTTCTTTCCATACGAACAATTTAAACCATTGTGAAACGCAACCAATTATTTTAAAATGTAAGCTGATAAATTAAACCAATTTATATTGTTATAAAAGTTCAATACAATGATATATTTGTTCAATTTCTGATTTTGTCGCAAGCATTTCTGAAAATGCACTTGCACTTCCTGCTGCAACCCCCATCTTAAAAGCATGTGCATAATCTTGTTTTTCATGCCAACCTGCAATAAATCCGGCAACCATTGAATCACCTGCACCGACAGAGTTCTTAACTACTCCTTTTGGTGCCTTGCTTGCAAATACATCACCTGTCTGTGTTATCAGCACTGCCCCTTCACCAGCCATAGAAACTAAAACATTTTTTGCTCCTTTTTCTTGAAGCTTTTTTGCATAAGGAATAACATCTTCACGCGTTTTTAATGATACATTGAACAATTCCCCAAGTTCATGGTTGTTAGGTTTTACAAGAAATGGCTTATATTGCAGCACATTTGCTAGAAGGTCTTTTGTTGCGTCAACTACAATTATAATATTTTTGTCTACAAGCATTTGCATAATGTCGCTGTAGAGTGAATCAGGCAAAGATGATGGTATACTTCCAGCAAGAATAAGAATATCTCCTTCTTTTAATAAATGCAGTTTATTGAAAAGCTGTTTAACCGCTTCACTATCAATAACAGGTCCTGTGGCATTAATTTCTGTCTCTTGAGCGGATTTAATTTTTATATTAATTCTTGAAATACCTTTTTTTAATTCAATAAAATCACTTTTTCCACCTAATGCCTCAAAATGTCTTTTGATTTCTGTTCCTGTAAAACCTGCAATAAATCCAAGCGCTATATTCTCTATACCCAAATGATGAAGTATGATAGAAACATTAAGACCTTTGCCGCCGGGCAAAAATTGTTCAAAAGTGGTGCGATTTGTCATACCCAATTCAAGATTTTCAATGCCTATCGCATAATCAATAGCAGGATTAAACGTAACTGTATAAATCATGGTTCTTCCCTCCTTTCTTTTTATAATTGTCTATAGATAATTATGAAACAAATTTATTTTAATTGCATGTTGCTAAAATAATATTATTGCAATCTTCATATCCTTTTACAATTTTTTCCGTTATGATAATAGCATCATTAAAGCCGCCAAATTTTACAGGACTGATTGAATCAAATTTTGATGAATCTGCAACAATATACCGTTTTTTACAATTTAAAAATGATGTGTGCTTTACTCCTGCTTCTAATCGTTCTGGTGTTGTAAAACCTGTTTTCTTACTGATTCCATTTGCACCCCAAAAACCGATTGTAAAGTTATAAATGGATAACATCTCTATTGTCTCTGCCCCAACAATCGCTTCTGTCGCGCTTTTGAGTTTTCCTCCAACAAGATAGACTTCACAGCCCATATGTGCAAGCTTACAGGCATGATTGACGGCATTGGTTACATAAACGGCATTGGTTTCTTTAATACAATCAATAATAAATTCTGTTGTCGTTCCTGCATCGATATAGACAAAATCATCTTTTTTTATAAGACCTGCCGCATATTTTGCTATAAGCTTTTTTTCTTCCATATAAATGATACGCCGGTCTGAAATCTCATCATCACGCATTTTAAACGATGTATTATTTACAGCTACAGCACCACCATGAACTCTAACAATCTCTCCCCTTAAATCAAGCGTTCGTATATCTCTTCTTATTGTTGACTCCGAAGTTTCCAGATAATCCACAAGCTCTTGAAGCGTTGCGCTTCCTTGTTGTTCTACACGCTCCTTTATTCGGGACAGCCGTTCTTCTGCTAGCATGAATGTTCTCCTTTCTTAATGGTCAAAGGATATTCGCAATCCTCTTGTTACTTTCTTATAACCTCATATCACAATGCAAGATAAGTTGTTTTGATGATTGTATTATATTTCAAAATTCATTCAAAATCAATCATTTTCATTCAAAATAAGTCACGAAATATACAATTAAATTTTATGCAAATTGCACTAAAATAAAATTTATTTAACAGAAATTATATTATTTTTTACAATTAAATAGAATATCACTTTCAAAACGGTCAAATTCATTCACAACAATCCACTATAAATATATGATGAACATTTAAAACATATTTTCAAATATAATGTCAAACTTATAAAATATCATCGCTTTTAAATCCTCTTTATTTGTAATTTTATGGACTATATGCTATAATTTTAACCTCATCAAGGAAGTCCCCCACTTCAATGCCGCAAAGGCATAAGTGGTAGGTGGGGACTTGCTTGTTTCAGTGGGAGTACAAGCTCCCACTGAAAAGCTGTGATAACAGCTATGAGGTTAGGGTGTCAAACACCCGAGCAAATAGCGTAGCGGATTGCGAATATCCGCTTTGACCATTATTTATGCCAAAAATTAAAATGAACGAAAAGAGGGATTTTATGAAATTTGCATTTTTAATTATGGGGAATTTTAATAGTAAAATAGACCACGCGTCTATTCATAATGGTATGGCTCAAATGATTGGTGTTGCAAATATACAAGAAGCAAGTATGGTTGCTAAGAAATTATATGAAGATGGCATTGACTGCATTGAATTGTGTGGCGCTTTTACAGTTCATGACACAAGAAAAATCATTGAAGCAACCAAACATAAAATTCCTGTGGGATATAGTATACATCTGCCAGAACAGGACGAATTATTTACAGCAACTTTTTCAAAATAGTTATTTTATATAAAAAGACTGCTGTAAAATAGAAATGTTATATTTCATATTGCATTTATCAAAATAAAAGTCCCCACTTATGCCTCTATGACATTAAAGTGGGGAAACTTCCTTAATAATATTAAAATACTTTTTTTATTTATTTAACCAAATATTGTACAGCTATCATATATTTACTTAATATATTGATTATAGAAAAACTTATCCATTACTATCTCTTTGCCGTACTGCCTCATATGTTAATACGGTGCAAGCCACTGCCGCATTGAGTGACTCGACTTCTCCCCTCATAGGAATCTTGATGTATTCACTTGCTGCATGTGCTGCATCATGTGACAATCCATTTGCCTCATTGCCTACTAAAAAAGCGGTTGGCTGTCTATAATCAGGTTCTGTATAACTTTTTATGCCTTCTAGGTGAGCAGCATATACATGGATACCCTTTTCTTTCATTATTTTTATTGTGCCTATAAAATCATCTACATATACAAAAGGCACACGATAAATAGAACCCATTGTTGAGCGTATCGTCTTTGGATTATATATATCGACTGTATTTGCACTTGCAATAATCCCTGAAACGCCTGCACCTTCTGCCATTCGCATAATCGTTCCAAGATTGCCAGGGTCTTGAAGATTTTGTATACATATAATAAGTGGTTTCTTATGTGACGAAAATATGGTTTCCAGCTTCCAATTGTTCATGGAAACTACCGCCATGATTCCCTGTGGTGTCTGTGTGTCTGACATATGTACAAACACAGAATCTGACACTTCCTCCAATTGATTGGAATCCAATTTTATATGAAGTTTTTTCATCATTTCTATATTATTATGCAAAAAACTTTCCGATACATATACCTTTATAATATGTTCACTTAAAGCCTCTAAAACCATCTTACTGCCTTCAACAATAAACTGCCCTGCTTTTTTTCTTGCTTTAGACTTATTTTGCAGTAACAATATATTTTTAACTTGAGAATTACTTGTACTTGTTATCATAATTATTTAGAAAGCAATGCACTAACATTAAATTCGTACTCGCTTATATCCTTTTTCATTAAAAGTGCTTCGTCAATATCAAAATCGACAAATTTTCCGCCCTTATATGCAACCACTCGATTACTTTTTCCTTCACAGAGAAGGTCAACCGCATAGGCACCCATAACAGATGCATACATTCTGTCTTTACATGTTGGAGAACCGCCTCGCTGCATGTAGCCTAATATGGTAGCTCTTGTCTCAATACCTGTAGCTGCTTCAATTCTTCTTGCCATTCCTGTCGAATGACCAATTCCTTCTGCATTAATAATCAAATGATGTTTCTTTCCTCTCTTACGCCCCTCAATAATATGATTGATAAGTATCTGTTCATCATTGTCATAACGCTCTGGCAAAAGGATATCCTCTGCTCCGTTTGCAATACCGCACCAAAGGGCAATATATCCTGCATTGCGTCCCATAACCTCAATAATACTACAGCGTTCATGTGATGTCGACGTATCACGAATTTTGTCAATAGCTTCCATAGCTGTATTAACAGCCGTATCAAATCCAATGGTGTAATCTGAACAAGCAATATCCAAATCAATTGTGCCTGGAAGTCCAATGGTGTTTACTCCTGCTTCCGCTAATTTTTGCGCACCTCGAAAAGAACCATCTCCTCCAATAACAACAATCCCGTCTATACCATGCTTATGGCAAATCTCTGCTCCCTTTTTTTGCCCTTCTGGTGTCATAAATTCAAGACATCGTGCAGTATAAAGTATAGTACCGCCTTTTTGAATAATATCCGCAACACTTCTCTTATTCATATCAATTACTTCGTCATTGATAAGACCATTGTACCCTTTTTGGATTCCTTTTACCTTTAATCCCTTATTCAATGCAGTTCTGACCACAGCTCTAATGGCTGCATTCATTCCCGGTGCATCTCCACCACTTGTCAACACTCCAATTGTTTTAATTTCTTTTGCCATGTTAATCCTCCATTACTGCTGGCTTATTACCTAGCATACATCTCAATTTCTTTCCAATCAAGCAACGAAAAGAGCTGCAAGCAACTCTTTTAATTCATCATTTTTCACAAGGTAAATAATAACGCAAACATTTCATTAATTCAAGTCGTCTCTACATTTTTATTGCCATAAATCGCTCTTAAATCCGACAATAGCTGTGAAGTAATTTGAATATTCTTACTTTCAGGCCATAAAATACGCTTATTTTCCTGCATACAATAGATAATAACACTATCTTTTCCATCTAAATCTGCAAAATCGTTTCTCAATTTTTCTTCATTCTTTTTATACTCAATCTCATCTTTAAAACGAATCCACAATTTTCTTGGCACACTTGCAAAATCGACTATTTTTTCACCAATCAATTTTGCATTTTCATCTGCATTTGCGCTTACACGCCCTGTAATAAACACCATTTTTGCCGAATCAATAACACTTCTATACTCAATATAAAGACGTGGAAAAACAATAACTTCTACTGTTCCCATAATATCCTCAATCGTAAGAAATGCCATAGGCTGACCGTTTTTGGTGTTTTTAACAGTTTTTGCTGTAATCATACCACCAACGGTCTGTTTGGTGTCATTTTTAACTTTTGGCTCTCCTGTCTCCTCATTCACCATAAAATCAACGGTCTGTGCTGATATCTTTTTCTTCCACATTCCGACATATTCATCCATAGGGTGACCGCTGATATATACTCCTAATATTTCTTTTTCAAAATTTAACAAATCTTCTTTTGTATACTCAGACACGTTTGGCATCTTTATCTCAAATGCTTTCTTTTGACTATCATCTACAAAATCAAAAAGTGTCATCTGACCTGCAATGGCATCTTTTCCTTGTTTGACTTCCTCGTCAATCATCTGTTGGTATACACTCATCATCTGTCGTCTATTATTTCCAAATGTATCAAACGCACCTGCTTTAATTAAATTTTCTATCATTTTTTTATTCAATTCATGGTACATTCGCTTAATAAAATCCTGCATATTTTTAAATGCACCATCAACCTTTTTATTTTTTAATATCTGTTCAATAGCCGGTTTGCCTAATGCTTTAATGGCTGATAACCCAAATCGTATACTATCGCCTTCAACTACAAATCCCATACCCGATAAATTGACATCTGGCGGCAGCATCTTAATTCCCATCTGCCCGCAAGCATATATATATTCGGCTACTTTATTGGTATTATTCACTACGGAAGTCATCAAAGCCGCCATAAATTCAACAGGATAATGATATTTTAGATAAGCTGTCTGATAGGCAAGCACTGCATAGCAGGCAGCATGTGATTTGTTAAACGCATACTTTGCAAAATCAATCATTTCATCAAATATTTTTCCTGCAACTTTTTCATCAATCCCATTTTTTACACAGCCTGCAACATGTTCTTCTTCATTTCCATAAATAAAGTTATGGCGTTCTTTTTGCATAACATCGGTCTTTTTCTTTGACATTGCACGTCTTACAAGGTCACTTCTTCCCCAAGTGTACCCCGCCAAATCACGCACAATCTGCATAACCTGCTCTTGATATACAATACACCCATATGTAGGCTGCAAAATACTTTCAAGCTGTTTACAGTCATAGGTCACCTCATCTGGATTATTCTTTCCTTTAATATACTGAGGAATAAAATCCATAGGTCCCGGTCGATACAAAGAGATTCCTGCAATAATATCCTCTATATTTTGAGGCTTTAATTCCTTTATAAAGGACTTCATTCCACCACTTTCCAACTGAAACATACCTTCACATTTACCAGTACCTATATAATCGTAAACATTTTTATCGTTATAATCAATATTATCAATAGAAAAATCTGGATTTTTCAGTTTTGCAAGCTGCTCTGTATCAACAATAACCGATAAATTGCGCAATCCTAAAAAATCCATCTTTAGTAAGCCCAATTCCTCTAAAGTTGTCATAACAAATTGAGCTACCACAGAACCATCTGAGCCAATCGACAAAGGAACATACTCTTCAACCGCCTGTTTACTTATCAAAACACCTGCTGCGTGCATAGAAGCATGACGAGGCAATCCCTCTAATCGCTTACTCTTATCAATCAAATCTTTTATCTGTGCATCCTCTTCATACACTTTCTTTAAATCAGGATTGATTTCTAGTGCTTTATCAATGGTCATTTTTAAATCTCTTGGCACCATCTTTGCAATATTGTCAACCATCGCATAAGGAAGGTCTAAGACACGCCCAACATCTTTAATAACGGCTCTTGCTGCCATGGTTCCAAAAGTGACAATCTGCACAACACAATCTTTTCCATACTTATCCACCACATAATCAATCACTTGCTGGCGTCCTTCAGGACAAAAATCCACATCAATATCAGGCATAGAAATTCGTTCTGGATTTAAAAAACGCTCAAAAATTAAGGTATATTTAATAGGGTCAATATCCGTAATACTCAAACAATATGAAACAATACTTCCTGCTGCTGAACCTCTGCCCGGTCCCACTGCAATCTGATGTTTTTTGGCATAATCAATATAATCCCACACAATAAGGAAATAATCCACATAACCCATATCGCGTATTACGGATAATTCATAGTCTAATCGTTCTTTTAATGGTTTTCCTTCTGGCTTATAACAGGATTCTTTACTGGCGTCTTCCCCTAAAAGATATTCAGGATATCTTTTTTTCATTCCCTCATAGCATAAATGCTGTAGATATGTCCATGAATCAAAACCACTAGGAACCTCATATTTAGGAAGCTTTGTAACGCCAAACTCAATTTCCACATTACAGCGGTCAGCAATTTTTTGCGTATTTTCAACTGCCTGTGGAACATAGGAAAATAATTGTGCCATCTCTTCTGGCGACTTTAAATAAAATTGTCCACCCTCATAGCGCATTCGATTCTCATCTGTAACTTTTTTTCCAGTTTGTATACAAAGTAAAATATCATGCGCTTCCACGTCCTGTGCATATGTATAATGAACATCATTTGTACAGACAAGCTCTATTCCAAGTTCATTAGAAAGTCGTACAAGCTGTGGATTGACATAATTTTGTTCTTCAATTCCATGACTTTGCAGTTCCAGAAAAAAATTACCTTTTCCAAAAATATTCTCATACCTTCTTGCAGCGGCAGCAGCTTCCTCATACATTCCTCTTGACAAATATCTTGATACTTCGCCTGCAAGACATGCACTCAGTGCAATAATTCCTTCGTGATACTGCAAAAGTATCTCATAATCTACTCTTGGCTTATAATAAAAACCTTCTGTAAATCCTCTTGACACGATTTTCATTAAATTTTTATATCCAATATAATTTTCAGCCAACAATACTAAATGATAATAACGCTCTTCCGTCACACCTTGTTCTTTATCAAACCTTGAACCTGGAGCTACATATACCTCACAGCCTATAATCGGCTTAATTCCAACTTTTTTTGCTGCTTTATAAAAATCAATTACACCATACATCACACCATGGTCTGTAATGGCAAGACTATTCATACCCAACTCTTTTGCTCTTGCTGTTATTTCCCTAATTTTACTAGAACCATCAAGTAATGAATACTCTGTATGTACATGTAAATGTGTAAAACTCATATTACCTCCTTCATTTTGCACTCTATATGCCAAAAATGCCACAGACCGTAAAACAGCCTGAGGCAAATATAAATTCTGTTCATTCTTATTGGTTATCTTCTTTTTTGCTGCTGTTATCTGAATCCTTACTATCTGGTATTTTGTTTTTGTTCTTTTCAATATTTTCCCAGAAATCATCTAATGGTCCGCTAATCGTAGAAGAATAACTGCCATCTTCATTAAACGTAACACTTTCTGCCACCTTTTCAGACCTTGACATTTCACTGGTATCAACTGGTTCAGGTATCCCTTTTACTCGTCTAAATATCTTCATAAATTCTTTTCCTGTAATGGTTTCTTTATCATAAAGATATTTAGCCAATTCGTCCAATACGTCTCTATTTTCAGCCAACAGCTTTTTGGCTTCTGCAAAACAGCCAGCAAGAAGCTGTTTGACTTCTTCATCAATAATAGCTGCCGTCTCGTCGGAACAATTGAGTCTTGCAGAACCATCCAAATATTTGCTCTCAATGGTTTCTAGGCTCATTAATCCAAATTTTTCAGACATACCATACTGTGTAATCATTGCTCTTGCAATATCGGTTGCCTTTTCAATATCATTGGATGCTCCTGTTGTGACTGTGTCAAATATGATTTCTTCCGCAGCACGTCCGCCAAGAAGTGTGACAAGCCTTGCCATCAGTTCATCTTTTGTCATAAGATATTTTTCTTCTTCAGGCACCTGCATAACATAGCCTAATGAACCCATTGTTCTTGGAACAATCGTTATCTTTTGAACCGGCTCTGCATCTTTTTTCAATGCAGTGATAAGCGCATGACCAACTTCATGGTATGCAACGGTACGCTTTTCTTGTTTGCTTAAAATTCTGTCTTTCTTTTCCTTGCCAGCTATTACTACCTCAACCGCTTCAAATAAATCTTTTTGTGTAACAACTTTTCGTCCATCTTTAACAGCCGCAATCGCCGCTTCATTAATCATATTGGCAAGGTCAGAGCCAACGGCTCCACTTGTAGCAAGACCAATCTCATCAAGGTCAACGGTATCGTCCATCAAAACATCTTTAGAATGAACTTTTAAAACTTCAACTCTGCCCTTTAAATCAGGCTTATCAACAATAATTCTTCTATCAAGTCGTCCCGGTCTTAACAGCGCCTTATCCAAAACTTCTGGTCTGTTTGTCGCTGCAAGAATAAATAATCCCTTTGACGAATCAAAACCGTCCATCTCGGCTAATAACTGATTTAAGGTCTGTTCACGCTCATCATTACCACCACCATACCTTGAATCTCTGCTCTTACCAATCGCATCAATCTCATCAATAAAAATAATACATGGCGCTTGTTTTTGCGCTTCCTTAAACAAATCACGAACTCTTGAAGCACCTACACCTACAAACATTTCTACAAAATCAGAACCTGCCAATGAAAAAAATGGAACATTGGCCTCTCCTGCAACAGCCTTTGCAAGCAATGTTTTACCTGTACCCGGAGGTCCTACAAGCAATGCACCTTTTGGAAGCTTTGCGCCTATCTTTGAATATTTATCTGGATTGTGCAAAAAGTCTACAATTTCTTTTAACGACTCTTTTGCTTCGTCCTGTCCTGCCACGTCCTTAAACGTTACACCTGTCTGTTTTTGCACATAGACTTTAGCTGTATTTTTGCCAACGCCCATACCACCCATCATGCCGCCACCAGATGATATCTTCCTATATATAAAGGTAAACATAAATATCATAATCAAAAGTGGCAAAATATAGGCTGCTAAAAATTCAATCATAGAAGCACTTGAATCTGGAATATATCCAGAAATTGTGATGTCAGGATTCTTTTTTAACATGGACACCAACTCGTCATCATTGACATATGCAGTGTAGTATGTGTATTTAATTTTACCAAGTTTATTTTGCTCGCTTGTTTCATCAGTTGGTGTAATAACAATTCGGTCAGCATCAAATTTTACTTCTGAAATTTTGTCATCTTTTACCATCTGAAGAAACTCTGTATAAGATATTTCTTTAAATCGAACATTATTTAAAAGACCTCGCAATAAAGAAAACCCTATAAATGTTAGAACAGCAGCAATGGCAAGTATCAAAATGGTATTAAAATTTTTTTGCTTCTTATTATTATTTTGGTTATTTCTATTATTATTTTGATTATTATTTCTTCTGTTATTCTGATTATTATTATCATAACCATTATAATTGCTATTATTTTGATAATTTTGTCTATCGTAATTTGGACTATTTAGTCCACCATAATTTTGTCCGTTATAACCCTGATTGCCATAATTTTGCCCATTATAGCCTTGTCCGCCATAATTTTGTCCATTTCGTCGATTGTCATAATTTTGTCCATTATTACTCTGATTGCCGCGATTTTGACCATTGTAATCTTGACCGCCATAATTTGGATTATTATTAATATCACCTTGTCCATTTGGCTTATGGTTGTAACTTTGTCCATTCTGGTTATTTACATTGGGGTTGCCAGAATTGCTGTTTCCAGTGTTATTACCATTATTTTCCCAATTATCCATTCCTTCTCTCCATTCTTTTTGTGTATATGCACATTCAATATTATAATTATAATTTTCCCATAAATCAATTAAAACTGTATTATTTTTTAAAAAAATATGGAAAATAATTATAAACCGTTATATAATGTTATTTATTATTCATTGATTTACAGCCGTTATTCGGCAGAACGGAGGAAATAATGCCTGTTAAATACGTATTTGTCACAGGTGGCGTAGTATCTGGTCTTGGAAAGGGTATTACTGCTGCTTCTTTAGGACGTTTACTTAAAGCTCGTGGATTTAAAGTTACCATGCAAAAATTTGACCCATATATTAACATTGACCCTGGTACAATGAACCCAATTCAGCATGGTGAAGTGTTTGTTACCGATGACGGTGCGGAGACCGATTTAGACCTTGGTCATTATGAACGATTTATCGATGAAAGCCTCAATAAAAACTCCAATGTAACAACTGGCAAAGTGTACTGGGCAGTTTTACAAAAAGAGCGGCGTGGTGATTTTGGTGGCGGTACAGTTCAAGTTATTCCACATATTACAAATGAAATTAAGACGCGGTTTTTCCGTGATTTTTCATCAAACGATACAAAAATTGCTATTATTGAAGTAGGCGGAACAGTTGGCGATATTGAAAGTCAACCTTTCCTTGAAGCCATAAGGCAATTTCAACATGAAGTTGGCAGAGAAAATGCTATTTTAATCCATGTGACGCTGATTCCATACTTAAAAGCATCGGGCGAAATGAAAACAAAGCCTACACAGGCAAGTGTAAAGGAGCTTCAAGGCATGGGTATTCAGCCGGATATTCTTGTCTGTAGAACAGAACAGCCATTACAGGCAGGTATTAAAGATAAAATTGCACTTTTTTGCAATGTGCCAAAATCACATGTACTGCAAAACCTTGATGTCGAGATTCTCTACGATGCACCGCTTGCTATGGAGGAAGAAAATCTTGCACAGGTAGCATGTGAATGTCTGCACCTCGATTGTCCGCAGCCAGACCTTGACGAATGGCGTGCAATGTGTACTGCATGGAAAAATCCTACCAAAAAAGTAACCATTGCACTTGTTGGCAAATATATTCAGCTCCACGATGCCTATATCAGTGTTGTAGAAGCATTAAAGCATGGCGGTGTTGCCAACTCTGCCGACGTTTCTATTAAATGGGTAGACTCTGAAACCGTCAATGAAAACAATGCTGAAGTTATCCTCTCCGATGTTTCTGGTATATTAGTTCCTGGCGGTTTTGGTGACAGAGGTGTTGAGGGCAAAATACAGGCAATACGACATGCCAGAGAACATAACATTCCATTTTTGGGGCTTTGTCTAGGTATGCAGCTTTCTATTGTCGAATTTGCAAGAGATGTGATTGGATATTCCGATGCACACAGCGTTGAATTAAAGCCAGATACAACACATCCTGTCATTCATCTGATGCCTGACCAAGAAGGAATTGATGATATTGGCGGAACCCTTCGACTTGGTTCTTATCCTTGTGTTCTTGATAAGACAAGCAGGGCTTACAAAGAGTATGGTCAAGAGACGATACATGAACGTCACCGCCACCGTTATGAGGTCAACAATGATTACAGAACAGTCCTTTCAGAACATGGTATGACTTTATCTGGAATTTCACCTGATGGAAGAATCATTGAAATGATTGAATTAAAAGACCATCCATGGTTTATTGCAACACAGGGTCACCCTGAATTAAAGTCACGCCCAAACCGTCCACACCCACTATTTAGAGGATTTATAGAGGCTTCATTAAAATATCAGGAAAAGGCTTGACTTATTATGCGGCATAAAAGGACAATCAATAGGGGTGTCCTTTTATGCCGCAAATTTTAGTTTTCCTCCTTTTTTAAAGACTTCTGTACTGCTTGTATGATAATATCACTAGGCTTTTCTACACCAAGCAGCAAAGGCGAAGTTTTATCATGGTATTGATAATTGTCAAATGCTTTTTGTGGTTTTTTATTAGCATAACAATACTTACAGCCATTCATACAAGTATCATATGCGCCTATATCCCTACTTTCAATACAATGGCACTCCTGCCTTGTTCCCCTATGTTTTAAATTCTTAAAGTCAATATCATTGGCTTTCCCCAAAATATTAAGCGTTATACAACCAGAAGAATGAATACCATAACTGGTAAAATTTCTATTTGTTGCACAGGTCTGAATAAAAATACCATACCTTTCTGCAATAGAGCCAAATCCCTGCCCTAATGTATTCATATCCTGTTCTGATAATGAAATCAATTCTGGCATATTAATTTTCAATTTTTTATACCTTTCTACAAAACCAAAAATACAACGGTCAATATAAGGCGACAACACTTTTGCTATACGCTCAAAAGTTTCTAAATGGCATTTTACTGTGTAGTCTTTTGTTAATAAAATGGGCGTATATCGCCATGCAACACGTTGTTTTCCAACTAATTCTGACAGTTTTATCAATGTTTCCATACTTTCCTCTATGCTAGGCACTCCTGGCTCAATATCTTTCCCATAGGCTGTAATTGTGTAATGATAATAAGTATTAAAACGCTCTGTAATTTCATGTAAACGAGATAGTATTGGTTTGTAATTCTTAGAGCAAAACACAACACAATCCACCTTGTCTGGAGTTAGTTCATAACGCACTACTTTATTAGGAAATAGTGGATTGCGTGAAAGCGCATACCCTTCCGAAAATCGATTCAATAACCATTCTGTATAATATTGTACTGTATCTGTTCGTCCACCAGTATTAATAATCATTTTTATTCCGTTGCCAAAAATTTATAAATATCTATAACATTTGTCATATCTGTTTTTCAAGTTTTATGATATTTTTTGTTTTTTAAATTGACAACGTTCTTCACCACCTTTCTGTATCTTATTGATATTTTTGAATATTCTACTATTAGAATACTGCAAATTTTTTATTTCTCATTATGTTCAATTGCTACGGTTATACAATAGCTTTCATTTTTTAAATGATTCATTTCATATATAGTATAGATATCTTTCAAATATTTATTTTCTAATATCAATTTATCTCCTACTTGAAAATAGATTCCTTCTACAATTTGAGATAAACCTTTTCCTGTAGCTTTTGACACCGCTTCCTTTGCTGTCCATAATCGAAAAAAACGCTCTTGTTTTTCTTGTGCATTCTCATTGACCCAATTTTTCTCCTTTTCGCTAAAACATTTTCTCATCACTTTTTCATTCATTTTATGTTTTCCTTCAATATCAATTCCAACAGACATATTGGACACCACACAAACTGCATAATCACCTGCATGAGATAAATTAAAATAGATAGGATTACTTCCTTTAAGCATTGGTTTACCACCATATTGATATTCAATTTCATATGAAAATGCTTTTTCATTTGTTATACTTTTTTGAATATCATTTTCAGAGAGATTTTTTATCTCTATATTTTTTACTTCTTCCTTTTTATACTCCATCAAACAATAATTTAAAACACACTCTGCAGCCAAGCTTCTTGCTTTATCCTTTTCATTTTTTAACTGGTCAATTTTTTGTCTTCTTCTCAAAGGTATAGCATCATATGCCCTCTTAAATTGATATTTACATGTAAACATGTATATATTTAAAACAGCAATTTGCATTTTTGTCAACATTTCCACTCCTTACAACAAAATAACCGAAATAAATTGCTCACACTATAACATCTCTTTTTACAAAACAATTTGCTGTACATTTCATAATTATAATAACTATGTTCAAATTGACGGGAATACAAATGAGCAATATCAATTTGTTCTTTTTTATCAAGCACACCACCATTTTGATGCCATACTGCCATATCCAACTGCTTGAGTACCTCATATCCAACAACAGCATTTTTTACTTTTAACAAAATATTATAATCATACACTGCATATAAAAAATAGCGATATATATAATACATAAATAATTGTTTATATTCATACTCTCTATTTTTATAATATTTATCAAAAGACTGATATACTTTTTTGTACTCTTTATATCCGCTCAAGCTACCTATAAATTGATGATAGCAAGACAAATACCTATTCCAATCTGGATTGATAATCTCCATATTTGGAAATGTATCAAAAAATTGACAAATTGATTTTAATACATTTGTATATATTTTATTTTGTTTATCTATTTGTATTGTGACTGTGTGATTGATACATTTTGAAATCCGAAGTCTGCAATAATTTTCATCACTATATTTTTTTACAATACCAGAAATAGCACTATCCTTTTCCTTATCCATAACCCTTTGGAGTTTTACTGCCATATCCAATAGTAAAATGGCAACCTCATCAGGTGAATATGTATTATTTTGAATAATATCGTATGCACATGCTCTTGCCTTTTTTAACTGGTAGTAAAGAAAACCATCAATATCATTGACTTGATTAATAGGTTGGTCATCTTCCGCTTCATCAAATATCCATTTTTCCTGCAAATTAAATATTAATTCACCTGCTGTTTTACAAGATGGTGCTATCCCAATTTCTTTTTCATTTCCATATATATTGATAAATCTTGGAAATTCAGCACATGTATCACAGAGTTTGTCCTCTCCAAGCTCTGTATATAAATCACATAAATTTTTTTTATTTAAAAAAGGACATCGTTTATTTTGGGATAAAGTAAACGTACACCCTCCTTCATCATCTGGATTCATAACAGATTTTAACCGTTTTCCAAATTCTCCCTTTACGGATTGATAATATTGATATGCTTTCGCATCAACATCAACGTCCCACCCTGCACAACATGTATCTGTACAAGCTCCTGCTATACATTTAAAATCTTTATAATAATGTGGTGTCCGAACCTTCATTTTTTCCTCATTTCTGTGCTGCTTTCTGTGTCTGAACACATTTGTGTCAAGCAACATACAGACACAAATCTCATTTTATTTATTTTAAAATTCTTGTAAACGCATTCATCCTTTGTTATACTTGTGGCAATAATTTTTACAAAAAGCAATACAGAAATGAGAATTAGTTATGAAATTAAACGACTTTACAACGATAAAAATATCTATTTATAACGATTTAAAAAAATATACTCTGCCTGCTTTGTTTGCTCTTTTAGGATTGACAATACTACAAATCGTGTTTAAAAGAATATGTCCTATCTCCATTATCACAGGATATCCATGTCCGGGATGTGGCATTACAAGAGCTTGCTTTTTCTTTTTAACCTTTCGATGGAATCTTGCTTTTTCATACAATCCAACGATTTTTTTATGGCTATTTGTCATTGCATGGGGAATTTTTCTACGATATTTTATAAAAGACAACGCTTTTAAAAACAATCATAAAAAAATATTCATTCGCACAGTCACAATAGTTGGAATAATATCCATTACTGTGTACATTGTGAGAATGAATATTCTTTACCCAAATGTGCCTCCTATGACCTACAACACATTTAATGTTTTACATTTACTGCATAAATTTTTAGTTACATATATAACTCTATAAAAATCAAACTTTTTTTATCTTTAATAAGTGATGGTCTTTGCTGCCCTTTTATGTTTAACAACATAAAGAGCAATTCCTATTGCCACAATAAATATAGAGATAAACTGTGATGTAGATAAAAATCCTATTGCGCCACGATAATCATTTCTAAAAAATTCAATAATAAATCTTCCAATTCCATAAAGAACCATATACATGCTTGCAATATCGCCCGGTAAGCTCTTTTTTGATTTTTTTAAAATCACATCAGCAAATATGATAAGTATAGCTGCTATAATAAAATTACCAATCGCAGAATAGATTTGTACAGGTATCAATGCAACTCCTGACGGTGCTTGACCTCCTTCTGGAAATACAACCGAAAAAACAGAATCCGTTTCTTTTCCATAACAACACCCTGCCAAAAAACAACCAATACGCCCAAACCCCTGCGCTATGGATATTTCTGGCATAATTAAATCAAAATAAGTCAAAAAATCTAATTTTTTCACTTTGCAATATAACATATTACATAAAATTCCAGAAATAATGCCTCCATAAATAACAAAACCAGAAGAACCTAAAAAATGCAATGGTTCTTGTATAAAAGATTTAAAGTCAACTATAATAAATAAAATCTTTGCTCCAATAAATCCCATAATCGCTGCAATAACAGCGATATCAATAACCGCTTCGTCCTTTAGCCCTTTTCGTTTTGCTCGAAATTCTCCCACAAACAAAGCAATAATAAAGCCAATTCCTATCATAAACCCATATCCCGGTATACTTATAGAACCAAGCTTAAATAATTCAATTTTCATAAAACTCCCCATTCCGAAGCGTAGCGTAGGAATTGTGCAATAGAAATTCGCGAAGGCGATTTCTATTGTCACATCAAATCCTATTTGTGACGCTTCGGCACAAATAGGTGTGCGAAAAATAAGTGCATTAGCATTATTTTTCACACTACTCCTTTATCTTTTTTTGAAATTCTTGATAAAATTTTTCATCACTATCATAACATATCATATAAAAATTTTGTAATGTAGACATACAACATTCTTTTACTGCTACACTGTCAAAATTGGGTTGTGAAACAATATCTGCAATCTTTTTTTGCATTTTACGTACATATTTATGCCAATCAATTAAAAAGTTTTTATAATTGTCACTGTTATCTGCTTCAATCCACTTTTTTACTTTAATCTTTGTCAAATTGCTTTTATGACATTGACCCTTTTGCACAATATATTTAAAATGTTCTTCATCTTCCCAAAAACGCCCTAGTGGAAACAAACGACACACACTTGGTCTTGCCTGATGAATGGCACATCGATTATCAGCACTTAAAAAAGAGCATGCGTTGGTATCTTGTACCATCTTGATATTTGGCAGCATTAACCCATCTACTATATTAATTTCAATTTTTCCATTCAAAAGCTGTTCAAATGAAGAATGAAGGTTTAAACACAATCGATGCACATCATATGGGTCTAAAATAATAGTCTTATCCATTCCTTGACAACAGATAATCGTACAGCCTTTACAACCTCCGGTGTCTACTTTAACCATATCATTTTCTGTATACAAACGTCCATCCGAAATATCTTCCAATGCGCACTGTCGATTCATATTTTTTCTCTTTTCTTTCCTTCTTCTTTTTTCTTTCCTTCTTTTTTGGATACATTTATATTTTTCTTACAGATATCGGAAAGACAACATTTGTCACAATATGGAGTGGTGCGTGCTGTACAGACATCTCTGCCATGATGAACTAATCTATGGCAAAAGTCGCTTCCCTCTTCTGGTGGTATAATCTTCCATAATTCCATCTCAACCTTTTTAGGCTCTTTGATATCTTTTACTAATCCAATTCGATTACAAAGCCTTATACAATGTGTATCGGTTACAATCGCAGGCTTTCCAAACACATCACCCATAATTAGATTTGCACTTTTTCTTCCAACGCCCGGCAGCTTCAATAATTCTTCAAAATCATTTGGAACTTTATCTTTATATTGTTCATGGAGCATTTTCATACAAGCACTAATATCTCTTGCTTTACTTTTTCCTAAACCACAAGGACGCACAATTTCTTCTATCTTTGCAACATCTGCTTTTGCCAAAGCTTCAACAGTTGAATATTCTTTAAATAATTTTGCGACAATTACATTTACTCTTGCATCGGTACATTGTGCAGCAAGTCTTACACTAACTAATAATTTCCATGCATCATCATAATCCAGTGAACAACTAGCTTCAGGATATTCCTTTTTTAATCTCTTTATCACCTCTAACGCCAACTGTTTTTTTGTCATATCTTTTGCATACCTTTCTGCAAATTTATCATAAAATTATATTTTTCTAGTATAGTAAAATATATAGATGCCTTTACATTATACATATTTTTATTGTTCAATTCAAGATGGTTTCAAAAATCGAATGCAAGCTATTTTTAAGCTGCTTTAATTCTATACAAATACAAATTCATAAACAAAAAAGAATGTTGTATTCATAATAAGTTTAAAAACACAACTTATTATGCTTAACAACAATCTCTTCCTTAATTTAAGTTATTTATCATTTTTTAAATTATATTCCATTATTTTCTATTATTTTCAACATCTGCTTGATTTTACTTAAGCAATTCATTATAACTATCATTTGTGATTTTTCCATCATTAATTGTAATAATTCGATTTGTCATAGAAGCTATTTTTGTATCATGGGTGACTATAATAACGGTTTTTCCTGTTTTGTTGATATCTTTTAAAAGATTTAAAACCTCTCCCCCGGTTTTTTGGTCTAATGCTCCTGTTGGCTCATCTGCTAGTATTATATTTGCATCCATCACCAATGCCCTTGCTATTGCAACTCTTTGCTGCTGACCTCCAGACATTTTTGCAGGCTTTTTGTTTATAACATCTTCAATTCCTAATAATTTTACAACTTCATTTATCTTACTTACTCTGCTGCTTTTTTTTACATTATTTATTAAAAGAGGCAGCTCTATATTCTCATATGCTGTATAGTAATCCATTAAAGCAAAATGCTGATATATAAAACCAATTTCACTTTTCCGTATTTGCTCAATATCTTTTCGACTTAATCCCAAAGTATCTTTGCCGTTGATTAAATAATGTCCTTCTGAATAATCCAATATACAGCCAAGAATATTTAACAATGTACTTTTCCCGGACCCTGATGGTCCCATTATTGCTATAAATTCTCCATCTTTTATTGTCAAATGAACATGGTCTAAGGCTTTCACTAAAATACCTGATGAATCATACACTTTACTTACATTAATAATTTCAATCAAATTTTTCACCTTCTCATCTTATATATATTTAAAACTCTCCTTATTCTTTAGAACTTTATACATTGGATAAATCATTGTTCCCAATACCGCTATAAATTCTGCACCAACAACAAGCAAAATATTTCTTAGTGTAATAGAAACACCCAAGCCCCCACATATCCCAATCACCATATATATGACCAAAAAGACACAACAGGACAACAGACTGATTTCTATAATCTCACGCATCATATCTATAATTAACCGTATATCACTCATTCCCAATAATTTTTTGATTGCATACTCTTTTCTTCGCTGAAGAATCCAAAATTCTGAAACAACCATACAATTCAAGATACAAAAACAATATGCAATAACATTTATTTTTAGATTTTCCTTTGCTAATGTCTGTTCTAGTACACTGTCCTTATCACTATTTACTTTAACAGCCTCAATCGAACTATCCCCATCATAACTTTTTATATTTCCATATACTGTAGAATATATCTTTTCTTCTATATCTGAATCACTACATAACTCCACTGCGTACAAAACTTGATTTGCCAACGCCTTCTTTACACTATCTCCCATTGAATCCATATGTAAAAGCAGCTTATCATCCCAATAGTCTGAAACTTCACTTCCAATAATTCCAACGATTTTATACTTTTCACCCTCTATTGTCAAAAACAAATCATCGCCTTGTTTTATTGCAGCCTTTGCTTTATTTTTTCCAACAGCAACTTCATTACTTTTTTCTTTTCCCGGCAAACGTCCGCTTAAAAGCGGATATTTTAAGGACTCGTTATCTTTTAAAATAACCTCACATAGATATGCTTTACCTAATTCCAAAATTGCCACGCTAAATTTCTGTTTGATAATTAAATTACCTTTATCAACATCATTACTTATTCCAAAAATAACATCTGTTTTCTTTGATGCTGTTATCTGCATTTGTATTACATTTTTATACAATGAACGAAGCCTATCATTTTCCTTGTTATATGCTTTATTATATACGCCAAGCGCACCAAATATAGTAAACAGCACAATTACTTGTCCAATTATCATAAATATAGCAGTCAATTTATAACGAAACAAACGTTTTAATATTTTCATACAAATAACCATGCCTTTCCATTAACCTGCGAATTTAATAAACAGCTTGCTGTTCTATACGCAGGCACAAATTGTTAGCTAAATCTTATTTAGCACGAATCACTCTTTTTCCTGAATGAAATCTGAAATTTTCATTTTTCTAAATATAATATTAGGCACAATTCCTACTGTAATAAACATTAATAAAACAATACCAATCAATACAATCGGCAAGGCATACTCATGTGCAACAACAATGTTCTCTTTCAAAATATTACCATCTATATATACGTTTCCTACATATAAGCTGCCAAATAATTTAAACTGTCTTACTCCCCAGATTATGAATGATGGGAATAGAAAAATTGCACCATTATAAATATAGGAAAGCCTTATCACTTCCTTTACTCTCATTCCGCAGGATATCATAATTCCATAAGATGCCCTATCTGAATAAAGATGAACAATTGTTGTAACAATCATAGAAAACAAGGAAGCAATAATAAAATATACGGTTGCTGTCGCATTTGTATTATGAGCCAGTCCCTTATCTTCAATCTCTTTATCAATCATTTCTTCAATGCTCACAATGCTTACTGTCAGACCATTTTCAACTGCAAAGTTTCTTATGTTGTTATTTATTTTTTCTGCATCACCATCTATACAATAATAATATTCATAAGAAAAGTCTACAAAGGAAGCTGTATCATATTTAGAATAATCTGTAGTCAATAAAATAAATCGATTATCAAGCACATAACTGTCACCGTTTGCTTGATTATTAAATAAACGACCTCTCTTTGCCCATGAAGAGCCTTTTTTTAGAAATCCAACAACTATTGCATCATCTTTGGAATATGGCGAAACAGTGCATATATCTCCCACATGATACTGTCCTTCTAAATTGGCGCCTAAAAATACTTTTTGATAGTCATCACCTGAATCAATCAAACTCTTTTGTTCATCACTTAAATTCAAATTTCCCATATCGACTAAATCTCGTTCAGCAACAATACCGTTTACACTGTTTTCATCTTTTATCATAACAGTCTCTCTAAAAAAGCCGCTGTATCTAATATTTTCAAGTCCCTTTATATAATTTACAATTGTTTGACCATTCTTATATGTGTTGCTGTTTCCTATACACTGTATGTAATATATATCTTTATAATTATTGGAAAACATATTTGTAATACGGTCTAAGGCATATCTGCTGCTTATATAACTTGTAAACACAATATCAAGCATGTAAAATGTAACAACATTCATACACAGCAGTAATATTGTTATAAAAATTCTTTTGTAAATACTTCTATATGCTATTATGAAGCTGTTTAAAAAACGCATGAAGCTATTTTCTCCTTAATTTTCAATATCACTGAATATAATAATCCATATGACTGTTTTTCCATTCATCATAAGCTTCCTTATCACTTATTTCATATATCCCATTGCCACACATACGATATGTATAAGGCATTTCTTTATCAAAATTTAAAACGATTAATATCTGGGCATAATCTCCTTTTTTGTGCAAATCATTATAATCAATATAATAAACACCTGTTTTTTCAATTTTCTTTTCTGCTAATAGGTCAAGTTTGGCAAAATTATTATCTTGATATTGCTTTTCAAATGCTTCATATTGTTTCCATGAAAATTCCATCGTATTTCCAAGTTCTTCTTCCCAAAGTGTAACTGGAATACCATATAATTTTACTGTCAATTCAGGAATGGTATCAAAAAAATCTTCATAAATTGCAAAGGATACTGCTTGGACATCTTGTGTTAGAACTTCGTGTTCTGTAACTACAGTTTCATCAAATACATTATTAACTAGACTGTTTCCTATATCTAACACCTTTTCCCCATCTCTTACATCAATTAATGGATTGTTTCTTTTTATACTATTAGCCCCTTCCAATTCAGGTTGAAAATTGCTTTGACTTTCACAACCTTCTGATTTATGTTTAATACTTTTACATCCAATAGGACAATTTATATTTTTAAAAGCTTCCAAACTATAATCTGTAGCATAGCCAAGACTATCTTCTACATAAGAAACACCCTTAATCTTATTTTCTACATGTGGATAATACACATATTTAATCCCTTTATCATTAGCTGGACAATCCACTCTCTCCCAGC
The DNA here is from genome assembly GCA_910587485.1 of uncultured Lachnospira sp. Classification (GTDB taxonomy): domain Bacteria; phylum Bacillota; class Clostridia; order Lachnospirales; family Lachnospiraceae; genus Lachnospira. The sequence goes on along the minus strand of CAJUKN010000010.1, from coordinate 79,087 downwards.
CATCATAAACTTGTACTGTTTCATTTTCTTGAACAATGCTTCTAGTTTCATATTCAGGTTCTGTCAATACTTCATCTTCAACAGACCGACTATTTTTACCACAACCTGAAATACAGCATATTACTAACAAAAAAATAATACAATTTCTTTTTTTCTTCATTTCAAGCATACTCCTTATATAACTCAAAGAGTAATTTATGAAAAATTTTACAATAAATTACTCTTTGAAATAAAATATCACCTTAAATTTAGTTTTATAAATTCATACAATATATTTTATATTAATTTTCAGCAAGATGTGCTGTACTATAACAATTTTCTACATTAGTATATAACTTATGAACACTGGTATAATCCTCAGACCACTCATAATCTGATGAATATGTTTTATCACTACAAGTTATTGAACTACTATAAGTATATTGTTCCCCATTCTGATATGTAGTTGTCACTTGTAAAAGAGCTAAATGTGCTGAATTTCCTCTTATTGTGCCTGCACTGACATTGCGCATCCCATTAGAATAGCTACTATTAAGATAAGCATATCCACCCTGTGCCATTTTCTCTGAAGCGGCAAACGCAACTGTAGTCATAGCAGATACTAACAATGCTGATAACGCTACCGCTTTAATCATTGTTCTTTTTGATTTTTTTACCATTAATACATTGTTTTCTTTTCTCTTCATTGTAAACATCCTCCTATATTTTATTAGAATTTAATAAATAATAATAAATATTTATTAAATTCTTGTATCATTATACTATATATCAATATAAAATTCAATAACTATTTCGATATATTTATAACACTTATAAATGATTATTATATATATGTTTTTCCATGAAATTAAAACATAAAGTCTCTATCTTTATAATCTTTAATATTATTGAATATAAGAAATGATATTTTTATTTCTCTATTCATTGGAAGCTTCCTTTTTGACTACTCTTCTTAATACAGTCAAAAAAGTAACTTATTAAAACTTTGTATCATAAATTACTCTTTGAGATAGAACTTACTATAAAATTACTTTTATAAACTCATACAATACACCTTATATTAATCTTCAGAAAGATAAACGATATCATAATAATTATCCATATTATTATCTGCACTCTTATCTATATTAGAATACAACTTATGAACACTGCTGTAATCCTCAGACCACTCATAATTTGATGAATATATTTTATTATCACGAGTTATTGGACTTGTATAAATATATTCTGAACCATCATAATATGTAGTTGTCACACTTAAATAAGCATAATCTACAGAATTTCCTCTTATTGTACCTGCACTGACATTTCTCATGCCATTTGAATAATTACTATTAAGGTAACCATATCCATCACACTCCATATTCTCTGAGGCTGCAAATGCTGCTGTTCCCATAACAGATATCAATAGTGCTGATAACGCTACGGCTTTAACAACTGTTCTTTTATGTTTTTTGTTCATTGTAAATTTCCTCCTATCGTTTATTAATTTTTTTAATACACATAACTATTTGTCAATAGGATATTGACAATCTACTTCACTACTTGCTTATCACCTCATTATACATTTTATCATATTGACCTTTTATGTTGTCTTGTTATACTTTTGTCCGTGTGCTAAACTATATTCTATAAATATATCAAGCAAATATTTGTAATTTGCTTTACCACTTGCCTATAAAATTCTATTTTATTTTAAAATTTAAAGAAAGGAGTTAAAAGAGATGAAAACATATAATTACACATTGCAATATATTGATAACATTCCCTACCTTATCCCTTTTGGACAAGGTATATCTGACCATATTCCTTCTATTTTACTAAACAAAACTAGTGTAATGATATGGGATGCTATTAATGTATACGAAACAAATGAAGAAATCGTTTCCCATTTAATACAAACTTTTCAACCTGATAACGAAAATGAAAAAATAGAATTAGAAAATGATATTAAACAATTTATGAAACATTTAGAAATGTATAACATTTTTGATAACCAATCATTCCATGTTTTAGTACCTTATAAAACAAAAAATATCGCTTTTCATATTGCAGGAATTTCTATGTTGTATATAGGACTTGAATCTTTATTTTCAGAAAATTTCGCCCCATTTTTATCAAGCGAAGAATCGATGCCTGAAATTACCATTTATACCTCTTTAACACTGCCACATTTTAAATCCGTAGGCACCATTCTTGTCCGAAGCGATGATATTACGATTTGTGAAAATGATAACGAATATATATTTATAATGAACACCTATCAATATGTAAAAGAATGTCATCTTTCTAAAGATGACACAACCTGTGTTTTATATCACAATGAATTGCATCCTGATGATTACAAGACAGCAAAAGAAGAAGTATTCCATACCATTCGATTTATATTTTTATATATAGCACAACGGCATAATATGTTCGTTATTCATTCTGCTTCAATACTATATAAAGATAAGGCATGGTTATTTTCTGCCTCTTCTGGTACAGGAAAATCCACCCATACCGCTTTATGGAAAAATTTATATCACACACCTTGTATTAATGGTGATTTAAATCTTTTAGCTATCACAGACACCAATGTAGAAGTTCGTGGAATCCCTTGGTGTGGAACTTCTGGCATAAGCGATAACAAGACCTATCCTTTAGGCGGAATCATTCTTTTAAAACAGCATCCAATTGATAAAATACAACCCCTTACACAGGCAGAAAAAATTTTGTATACTATGCAGCGTTTTATATCACCTACATGGACAAAAGAAATGGTACAAAAAAATCTAAATGTTGCCTGTTTTATATCCAAACATGCCATGATAACTAGACTTTTATGCACAAAAGAATCGTCGTCTGCACAGCTTATCCATGCAGAAATTGATAAATATGAGGAGCAATAACTATGGAAATTAAAAAGACCATCAAACATATTATAAAACGTATTCAAGAGGGTATGTTAAAAGATATGTGGCTCCAGACAAAATGGATTTACAGCTACGCCAAACGTTACTGGCTGGCTATGATTTTTTATACATTAATGGGACTTAGTGGAACGATATTAAGTCTGCTATCCAGTTTGATATCCAGAGACCTTGTTGATATGATAACAGGACATCAAACAAGTGAACTTGTAAAAACATTTTGTATGATGATAAGTTTTACTATTGGAAATCAAATTATATCCCAACTAACAGGCTATATTTCAAATTGGATAAGTATAAAAGTTGACAATTCCATAAAAGCTGAAATCTATGAAAAAATGTTGACTACAGACTGGGAAGCTATCTCTAATTATCACACTGGCGACTTGCTTACCAGATGGAATAGTGACGCTTCTGCTATATCTTCAGGCATTTTAAACTGGATACCCAATTTAATCATATATTCCTTTAAATTTATTATGGCATTCGGCATTGTTATTATAAATGACCCCACATTTGCCCTATTCTCACTGATTGGTATGCCTGTAACGGCACTAATGAGTAAAACGCTAATGAAAAGAATGGTTCATAATAACAAGCGAAGTGCTGCGTTAGGTGCTAAAATGTCAGGATTTAATCAGGAATCATTTTCTAATATACAGACAATCAAAGCATTTGATTTAATTAAATTATATAGTCAGCGTTTAAAACAATTACAGACTGAATACCTTAATATGCGATTGGAATTTAATCGTATGTCTATGGTGACATCTTTTATTATGAGCCTTGTTGGAATGGCTGTTTCTTATAGCTGTTACGGCTGGGGTATTTACAGGGTATTTTCTGGAAATATCTCATATGGTACTATGACACTTTTTATATCCTTGTCTGGTCAATTAACTGGGGCTTTAAATTCATTGATTTCTCTCGTTCCCTCGGCTATTGGATTGACAACTTCGGCTGGAAGGATTATGGATATTATTAATATGAAACAGGAGGATTACTCTGAAAAAGATAAAGTTATTGCGCTTAATAATCATTATAAAGAGATTGGCATAAGCATTAATTTAAAAAATATTTGTTATCATTATGCAAATGGTACAACCGTATTTGACAATGTTTCGATTGAAGCACATCCGCATGAGATTGTAGCTCTTGTCGGTCCTTCTGGTGAGGGCAAGACAACAATGCTGCGATTAATTTTATCTCTGCTGCATCCACAAAAAGGAGAGGCTTTTGTATATGGCAAAGAGACCATTTCTTCCGCTATAACAATCTCTCCTTCCACAAGACAACTATTTTCCTATGTTCCTCAAGGAAATACAATGTTTTCAGGAACGATTGCCCAAAATCTTAGAAATGTTATGCCCGATGCAAGTGATGAAGATATTATTAAAGCTCTCCAATTAGCTTGTGCATGGAATTTTGTGTCCAAACTTCCAGATGGCATCAACAGTGAAATAAAAGAACGCGGCGGCGGCTTTTCAGAAGGACAGGCTCAACGCCTCAGTATTGCAAGAGCTATCCTAAGACGTTCTCCTTTTCTTCTATTAGATGAAGCCACCTCCGCGCTTGATGTTGCCACAGAACGAATGGTATTAAAAAATCTTATGCAGGACACCTATCCTAGAACGTGTATAGTCACTACACATAGACCAACTGTTCTTAATATGTGTCAACGAGTATATGAAATTCACGATAAAAAATGTGTATTATTAGACGATGATAAAATTAACCAGTTGATTGACCAGTTTTAGTTGTATTATATCTCATCTTCTGGTCGAACATACACCATACCATACGCATTAGGTCCTATATGTGTCCCAATCGTTGCTCCAATTCCTCGAATTTTAGGCGACTCAAATTCCATTCCCTGTTTTTGTAAAGCCTGAATAAATCCAGCACAATTTGTTCTGTCATACGCATACAAAAAATACACAGGATACTTTTTATCATAACCTTTTGCGGCAACCTGTTTTGCCATATGTCGAATTGCATGTCGAATACCTATTTGCTTACCACATAAAACTACATTTCCCTCTGGTGTAAATGTGACAATCGGCTTAATATTTGCCAATGTTCCAATGTTTGCTACACTTTTAGAAATTCTGCCGCCCTTATAAAGATATTCAAGCGTATCAAGACCTGCATAAATACATACACGCCCTTTAATTTTTTCTACTTCGCGAATAATATCTTCTACTGCTGCACCTTTATCACGCATTGCCACAGCAATATCCACAAGAAAGCGAATACCTAAAGTGGCAAGTTTACTGTCAACTATATATATATTATCATAATCAACTATATTTTTTGCAAGATTTGCACTTTGAATAGTTCCACTAAGCTCACTGGAAATCAAAATTACAATCACTGTATCATTTGCTTTCTTTGCTTCCTCAAACACCTCAACAAACGCACTTGGTGCAGGCTGTGATGTTTTAGGAAGCTCTTTTGCTGAAATCATTTTTTCAAAAAATTCTTCCTTTGTTATATCAATGCCATCTCTATATACTTCTTCCCCAAAATTAATGGTCATTGGAATACATGTGATTCCCCTTTTTTCAATTTCAGCCATACTGTAATCTGCCGCTGAATCTGTAATAATTCTAATTGCCATAATAATCCTCCATACTATCTGTTATTTTTCCCAACACATCTATAATGGTCTGTATTTCTGTGTCATTTAATTCTTTTGTCGCTTCCTTAATCAATCCAATAATTCTTTTATGTTCTCTTTTATAAACATCAATATGTTCCTCATTTAATACTAAATAATACTGTCTTTTATCCTTTTTAGAACGAACTCTCCTAATCATTTCTTTTTTTTCAAGATTATTTAATGTTAAATTCATAAGAGATTTAAGAATTTTGGTTTTATTACACAAATCAGTAGCCGTCATATTCACATTATTTTGCTTTGCCTCATTTAACAGACGACAAACTACAGCTTCATTAAATGACAACTCTTTTACAATTCTTCTATTGCAAATAACAAAAGTTGTCCTAAGCCATGTGTCTAATAAATTTTCATAAATATTATTTTTCATATTCATTAATTATGCCTTTCTTGCAGTGAAACAATAACAGCTACACTTTATAAGTTGCTTTATGTTGGCAAAAAGTTCATAAAATGAACTATTTTAGTTTACTTTATGAACTATATTATAGAATGATTTATTTGTCAATATAGTAAAATTTATTTTTTAGGGATTTTATAGGTTAGCACTCAAACAAATAGAAATATGCTTTATCTAAAGCTAATAAGATTATAGCCCTATTTTTTCAATTTTATATAAAAAAAGACTGTCATACAAAGCTTCACTTACAAAAGAACATATCAAAATAAAATTTTGTATATTCTTATAATGTTTTGCTTTATGACAGTCTAAGTACAATATTCTTTTAGTTCCATGGAGACACCATTTGCCTTGCTATTTACTCATAACCATACACTTTACTGTATTTTTAAAAAATCAGTATTTCTAGTCCTCATAATGATTCATACCACCAAAAAATCCCTCTTTACTATGACCTGTTTTCTTTCCATTCTTATCATAATGATTTATGCCGCCAAAAAAACCTTCTCTACTACTTCCTATTTTCTTTCCATCCTTATCATAATGATTTGTTCCGCCAAAAAAACCTTCTCTACTACTTCCTATTTTTTTTCCATTAGCATCATAATTATTCATACCTCCAAAAAATCCGGGTCTGCTTTCTCCTATCTTCTTTCCATTAGCATCATAATGAATAATTGAGCCAAATATACCTTTTTTGCTATATCCAGTTTTCTTCATAATACTTACTCCTTTACTATCACTATAAAAATGCTGTGTCTAAAAATACATTTATCAAATTTATTTTACCACAAATAAACGTATAATTCTATTCAATTTTACTTTATGTTTTTTGTATTATTTTACCAATTACTATATACTCATTATTTAAAATATTTATCAAGTAGTCCTGATTTTTCAACAATTAATTTCTTTTTATGTTCTTGTGCTTCTACTTTTAATTTATCACTCTGACGGACAAATGCGGCAAACTCTCGTTGTGCATCGATGCTGGGAACCAATACATTAATCTCTTCAATCCTATAAAGAGCAAGTTTGGGCTGTGTTGTGTGAATCGTTTTCTCTTCAATTTGCTCGACTCCTGCTGGTAGAGAAAGATACCATATTAAGTAGTCTCTATCAATCGGAGCATCTTTTTCTAATACAATCTTTGCAGCGTTTTCAGTCAAATTTGCACCATCAATGGAGTCTGGAATAGCACCTACCTGTCCAATTGTTCCTGCAATACTGATATATACATCCTTAGAGCTGATAGTATAGCGAGCGATTTTTTCATAAGTTGCCTGTGTAAGGTAAACCAATGCTGAAATATTGACAGAATGATTTACCATATCAATCACTCGGACATAGGGATGATTTGTTATACTGTCCGCATAAGTATCTCCCTTAGGAAGACGTTTACCACCTTTAACCGTTGCAAATTCGCCAATTTTCAAAATTGGCAAACCTTTTATATTCATTTTTGGATCGCCAAACTGCTCCATAAATTTTAATTTAATGTCTTCATTATATTTTTTTATCCTTTCACTCTCTACTTTAATTTTTTTATCAAGACCAATAATCTCATCAACAATTTGTTGTTGAACAGATAATTTGGGAACCTGAAATGTTAAGGATTCTATTTTTTGAATGGATGCACGGTTACTTCTTGAAAATTGTTCATATTCTCCTTCAACTTGTAATGCAAATGTCATGTACTGTGGAAGAATATCATTTGTTTTAATACGCAGCACACCACAATGGTCTGTTGGATAAAAAGGCTGATTTGCAGGCATATAATTGACCATCCAATCGCCATCAATCCCCCATAATATTGATGGAATGCTAAAATCTGTAAGATTTTGTTTATTAATTCTGCCAAATTCCTGAAATACATTTGCACTAAATATTGGAATTTCTCCATTAGGCTCAATCTCTGTAGATAAAACACGATTGCCAATACTTACATCAAAACATTTTTTATCTGAAAGTTGATATGTTTTTAAATCAATAGTATTTTTTAATACTCTTGTTTTTACCGTTTTAATTGATTTATTAAAGGTCACATTGCTAAAATCAAGCATATCTTGTGTTCTTAAATAATAGTAATAATTTTTAAGCTGATGAACCGTCATCGTTTTTCCATAAAACATATTTCTTATAATACCTGCAATAGTATTCTCATCAGTGCGGTCATTTGGATTATAAAGCTTCCCACCGGGTAAAATTTCTCTAATCCCTTCTTGCCCCTTACGTCCACTCCATTTATAGCCTAAAAATTGTTCTTGCTCTTTATTATCATCGGGTGCTGTAACAATTAAGGTTGTCTGATGGTAAACTAGTGCAAAATATCGTATTTTTTCAATTTCTTTTTTCCTTACAAAATCAAAAAAATGTTGATTATACCATTGATTCTGCTCTGCACTGCTTAATTTTTTAAAACTTTTTTGTTTTTGCTTATTTGTAACTTCTGTGCTTAAAAGAAATGCCAAAAAATATTTTCCAAAATAGGCATCGTGTTCCCAATCTGTATATACTCTTGCCTGTGTTACAAAATCTTTATAAGTCTTTAAAGTAACATCAATTTTCAAAAGATATTCTTTTAATATGATTTCATCTTCCCAGCCGCTTAAATCCGCATTATCAAAAATAGCAGTTATACTATCCTCTACTGCTTCTATCCGTTTTGGAGGTTCATCAAATTTTTCTAAAAATAGTACAACTGTATTTGTTCCTGTTTCTCCAAACGTTTTTGCTCCAAGCTGCACAATGGCACGAATATTAAAACTTTGCAATAAAATTTCTCTTGAGGCAATAAAACTTTCATTATCTTTATTTAAAATGCTGCTTGGTAAAATAACACAAGCTATGCCACATGGTTTTAAAAGCTGTGCCGTTCGCTCGACAAATAAAGTTTCAATCTCTGAACCATTATTTGAAATTTTATTAAGAATTTTAAAATCATTATTTTTGATATTTAAATGTGGTTTAAAGGCAGCAACCGAATAAGGCGGATTGGCTACAAGAATATCAAAACTTTCTTTAATAATGTTTTTGTCTGGATAATTTTCTAAACCATCGCCAAAAATAATATTTCCATCACCTGCACCGTGCATAAAAAGAGATATTTTTGATACACGAGCAAGTCTATAATCCTTTTCTATACCATAAATTTTCTCTTTTACCCATAAACTATCTGTGTCTGTTTTAAACTTACATGTTAAAACACAATCATTAATTGCCTTGAATCCTTCTGTCAAAAAATGTCCTGCTCCGCACGCATAATCCACAATTTTAGGATACTCAAAATTATCATCTTGTTTAACAATTTTATGTAATGGAATACTGTCCCAAATAAAATGTGTAATAGGAATTGGTGTAAAAAATTGTCCTTCATTTTGCTTAAAACCTTTATTTAAAAGCTGCTCAAAAAGGTCACCAAGCATCTGTAAATCATTAGAACCAATAATTCTAAATTTCTCAAATAATTGTACTACTTCCACAAGAATTTTACCATTTTGATAAAATAAATCTTCATTATGAACATCCTTAAAAGAAAAATCATTATTTGTATAAAATTTCAAAATACGGATTGTTTGCTTAAGCTCTGCAATCATATTTTTGCGTTTTTGACCTGTATAATTTTGTACAAGCTTTTCTGCATAATCATCGGAAACATAGATAATTTCTTCACGCATAAATTTTTTCATTCCCTCTGCATGTAGACTCTGTAATCTATCCTGTAAACTTTCGTATGTATCTGTTCCAACTTTATACTGAAAATCAACAATATCATTATCACTTTTCTGGATTTCATCTACTAATTTACATATAAAAAGAGCAATTAATCGATTAAACGCATTTTCTTTATCAGATACATTATTATGTCTTAATATTTCCTCAAATTTATTGACTATCTTATCATCTTCTGTAAAATCTCCTAAATCTCGTTTTCTAAGCGGTTTGATTCCAATATGATATGCTTGCGAATCATCACGAAAAACAACGTCACCACAAAAACGTTTCTCATACGTTTCATTCCATACATCAAACAATTCCTTCGCTGTATGTGCATTTTGATAGACAAGAATCGAATGGTCTTTTTTTGATAATTCGAGGATATTTTTATCATCAAAACAATGAATACTATTGGTTTTATAAACTACATTTTCTAAAAAATCCGATGCATATAAAATCAGCCAGCTTGCAGCTCTCTCCTGCTGCCAATATGAAAAAAGCTGCCCTCCATCATTTATTGTATTATTATATTCTTTCGTATATTCTTTTCCATATGTTTTGCACTCAACAATAAAAAGCATACTCTTTCCATCTTTATCCAACACACAGATATCTGCTTTACCGCTTTTTTGTTCATGCCCTAAAGTCCATTTTCGTTCAAGCTCAATATGTTCAGGACGATATCCTTTTTCCAAAATACGATTTACACATTCTAATACAACAAAATTTTCTGGATGATTAAAATTGCAAGTTGTTTGGTCATTTACTGTTATCCCATTAGTACCTTCTTGATAAATAATTTGTTCCATAGTAAAATCAATTTGAATTATATAATCAAACTTTGGATATTTTTTTTCAAAACGCGTATCTGAAAGAGCATAAAATCCAATATCTAAAATCATCTCTTTAAAATTACTTTTCGTAATCACTATTACCTAGCCGTTACTGAAAACTTATAAAAAGTTATAAAACAAACTTTTATGTTTCATTCCTTGTTCAACGTGTCCGCTTTTGATAAAATCTACTCACGTTTGGTATGACACTCCAAAGGCGTAAATTCCCGACTAACGTATCGGTACATATTGAACTGCATTTGTTTTAGCTATGCACTCAATTCTTTGTATCGCATTAAATTGACACTTGCCTGAAAATCCCTGTCCATCACATTATGACATTCAGGACAGATATAGACACGTTCTGAAAGTTTCAAATCTTTCTTCACATATCCACAGCACGAACATAATTTACTTGACGGATAGAATCGGTCAGCTGTAATAAACTCAATGTTATTCCAACTGCATTTATACTGTATCTGCCTGTAAAATTCATAGAAACACTGTTCCTGTACTGCTTTTGCAAGGTGTTTATTCTTTATCATATCTTTTACATTCAAATCTTCCATAACAATAAACTTTGGTTTTCGGCTTACTATTTCAGAAGTGGTCTGATGCAGATAATTATGACGAATATTTGTTAGTCTATGGGTGATTTTCAAAAGTTTCTTTTCACTTTTTACAATACTGCGTGTTTTACAGTAACATTCTCCTTTCTTATTCTTACAATATTTTTTGGATATTCTGCGTTGCAATCTACGCTTTTTCTTATTTAATTTTCTGACTTTTGCGGTCTTGTTGATATTTTTATAAATCTTTTTATCGGAACATATTGCAAGCTCTTTTATGCCTATATCAATTCCAATACCCTCATTTAATGGATATTCTGTACTTTTACCACATTCAATGCCTACACAAATCCACCAGTTCAGACCGTCAAAAGTGATTCTTGGATTGTAATACTTTGCATCGATTGGTATTTTATTATGTTCGGCAAGCCTGATATAATTCAATTTCTGTTTGTTTGCCTTTTTACTTGTTGTCAGCTTTTCAAGTTTTATATGAGTTTCTGTAAACTGTATCTTACATGGGTCAGCGTAAAAACTTGGTTTTGACTTCCGTCTGCTTTTCAATTTTGGAAATTTTGCAATTCCTTTAAAAAAGTTCTGATATGCCCTTACAGCGTCTTTTACTGCCTGTTTTGGAATATTATTACTGTAATCATTCAGCCATTGATATTCTTTTTCTGATTTCATAACAGTAAAAAATTTTCGTAAATCACAATCAGAAAGGAATTTATTTCCTGATTCATAATTCTTCTTTTCATAGCTTAATGCCCAGTTATATGCAAATCTTGCAAGTCCTGCACAGGCAAACAGTTTTGTTTTCTGCTTATTGTTCGGACAGAGCATTACTCTTATGGTTTTAATCATTTTCTGTAAAATCCTTTATCATCTTCTTTGCCTTGTTTGCACGTTTGCCCTGTAATTTGCAACTGAATACAGTAAGTATCTGCACCAAATCCTCTACAAGTTCTTCCTGTTCCGTTCTTTCTGTCGTGTCAACAATTTCAACTTCACAATCATACAATTCTGCAATGTATTCAATTAATTCAAATCCCAATCTTGTCAGTCTGTCCTTATAAAGCACAACAACCTTTGAAATACTTCTGTTTGCCATACCTTTTATTAATTCCTGCAAGCCTTTTCTTTTGTAATTGATTCCTGAACCTATATCGGATATGATTTCAAAAGGTTTTCCTTGTGCAAGAAGATATATCTGCATATTATCAATCTGTCTTTGCAGGTCGTCTTTGTGTTTTGGCGAACTGACACGGCAGTAACCCACCGTTTTCCCTTGTTTTCTTACAGGCTTATTCAGTAATTGATTTAAATCATCTTCTGAATAATAACGATAACCGTTAGGACTTGTATGATGCGGTTTTAATTTTCCTGATTTATCCCAGTTTCTTAATGTCTGTGCTGTTACTCCCAAAATTTCTGTCATTTCATGTATAGTGTAATATTTCATTTTATCACCTCTATACATATTAGAACACCTTTGATTATAAAAGTCAATAGAATGTTTATAATATTTTATAGTTTTTCTTTAACTATTAACCCTCTCCATCTATTTAAGTAATTATCAACTATTTATATAATAGCAAAAAATGTTCTTTTATCAACGCTTTTTTCTTATATCTCACGCTCTATCAAATATCTTATGTATTAATTTTAGAAAACAACAAAAAAGGCTGCCACATAAAGCATTAATATCTTAAATATTTTATGCTTTGTGGAAGCCTCTATTTTTTTAATAACTAATTATTTTTTTCCTTGATTAATAAAATCTTGAGATGAAAAAACCCCTGTATATTTATGCTCTGTCTCATACCATACCTGATAAATTTCATATTCATTACCATTATTATAGACAAGGGTTTGAATAGTATCATCTTTAAAAAGAGAATCTCCTTCAAACCGTGGCTCTGGCATTGTAGGTGTTTTAAATGTAACTAAAATCATCTTTTTTTCATCACACTCAACTAACTTTGTATCAAAACTTGCTGTTGGCATACCTTCAAAACTTTCTAGCTTTAATCCTTTAGCCCTTTCAAACTTTTCTTCATACCAACTGCTGATGATACTATACAACTGCTCTTTTTGTGTTTGGGTAAATGTAAGATTATCACCTTCCCATGCAAATGCTGACTGGTCAACCTCTCCTTCTATAATTGAATATTCTGGTTTAATCATCCAAGCATCATCTCTTAATAACTCCATTCGCTCCTTTGCCCATTCACTATTAGGGTCAACATCAGCAGGTATTTGTCCTGCATTAGTAATTGCTCCACTAGTTCCTCCAATTAACAATATGGTTGCTGTCATGCCAGCTATTGCTGTAATTTTAATTTTCTTTTTCATAACATTCACCCCTTTCAGTAAAAATAATTTTATTACGTTGGCTCATACTTAATCCAACAACTTAAATTTCCCCATTCATCACATGAACAGTAAATATATACATATCCTGTATAGTCTTGCCAAAAAGATGGACAATAAACATAATACTTTTCATAATATGTGGTATATCCATAATCTGAACAATCTATAGCTTTAAAATCCTCTACTCGAAGGTCACTTTTCCAATCACCATTAACATAAGCATTTGTAATCTAACCTGTTACACCTTCATCATATGAATAACTCATTGTAACAGTAGCAGAAACAGTTAAAAAATGTCCATCTCCAAGATTAATTGTCTTTTCTGCACTAGCTGTTCCTGTTCCTGATTGTGTTGCATATGCTGCTTGTGGTTTATAAAATAACATTATAAAAAACATAGCAGCCGTAATTATTAATCCAAAAAGTATCTTTTTTTCATAAAATTTTCTCCTTTACAAATAGATAAATATAACTATTCTGACCTCTCCTCCTCTCACTAATTCTGTCACTCTTTTTGCTATCTTTATTATATTATTTTAACATATTTTCGTCAATCTTTAAGTTAAAATTAGTCAACTTAAATATAAACAAATAAATCATTATTTTTTGTTAAAAACATCAAATATGTTATTTTTTTGATGTACAGTAATATATTTATTTTAGATTTTATCATAAAAAACAAACAAAAAACTGCCTTATAAAATATTCCTTAAGTCAAAGCGGATATTCGCAATCCGCTACGCTGCTTGCTCATAACCTCATAGCTGCTATCGCAGCTTTTTAGTGGGAGCTTATACTCCCACTAAAACAAGCAAGTCCTCCCTCACTTATGCCTCTGTGGCATTGAAGTGGGGAACTTCCTTGATGATGTTAAAAAATAGCGCTTTTTCAAAAATGTCATATACAACAGATATGAATTTCGCTTTATTTTACACTTCTCAAAAAGGCTACCACATAGTATTAAATATACTTTGTGGCAGCCTCTATTCTTTTCAATTACTACTTATTTTTTAAGTTTTTGTCTCCTGATGAAAAAACTCTTGTATATTTATGCTCTGTTTCATACCATGCTTGATAAATTTTATATTCATCTCCACTGTTATAAACAAGAACTTGAATAGTATCATCTCCAAAAAAAGAATCTCCCTCAAAAGATTCCATCATTGTAGGTGTTCCAAATGTAACTAAAATCATCTCTTTTTCATCACATTTAACTAACTTTGTATCAAAACTTGCTGTTGGCATACCCTCAAAACTTTCTAATTTTAATCCTTTGTTACCTTCAAAATCTTCCTCATACCAACTGCTGATGATATTATACAACTGTTCTTTTTGTGCTTGGGTAAATGTAAGATTATCACCTTCCCATACAAATGCTGACTGGTCAACCTCTCCTTCTATAACTGAATATTCGGGTTTAATCATCCACGCTCTATCTCTTATCAGTTCCATTCGCTCCTTTGCCCATTCACTATTAAGGTCAACATCTTCAGGTATCTGTCCTGCATTAGTAATTGCTCCACTAGTTCCTCCAATTAACAATACAGTTACTGTCATACCAGCTATTGCTGCAATTTTAATTTTCTTTTTCATAACATTCACCCCTTTCAGTAAAAATCATTTTATTATGTTGATTTATATTGAATCCAACAACTTAAATTTCCCCATTCATCACATGAACAGTAAATATATACATATCCTGTATAATCCTGCCAAAAAGAAGGACAATAGTAACAATACTTTTCATAATATGTGGTGTGTCCATAATCCGAACAATCTATAGCTTGAAAATCCTCCACATAAAGATCACTTTCTGTTTTGCCATCATAATAAGTATTTGTAACCCAACCTGTTACACCTTCATCATATGAATAATCCATTGTAACAGTAACAGATACACATAAAAAATGTCCATCTCCAAGATTAATTGTCTTTTCTGCACTAACTGTTCCCGTTCCTGATTGTGTTGCATATGCTGCTTGTGGTTTATAAAATAATATTATAAAAAACATAGCAGCCGTAATTATTAATCCAAAAAGTATCTTTCTTTTCATAAAATTTTCTTTTTTACAAATGGATAAATATGACTATTCTGGTCTGTCCTCCTCTCACTAATTCTGTCACTCTTTTACTATCTTTAGTGTACTATTTTAATATCTTTTTGTTAATATTTAAGTTAAAATTAATTAACTTAAATATTAACAAATAATTCATTATTTTTTATCAAATCGTTTTAAACATGTTATATTTAAAAAATAAAAAATATGTTTATCTTGTTAATTATTGAATTAAAAATAGAACCTCAATTATCTTACATATAGAATATTATATATACAAAAAACATTATTATTTATAAAACATTAAAACAAAATAGGGCTGTCATACTAAGTAATTAGTGCGACAGCCCCATCTCATAAAAAATATAAAAAAATTTCAACTTAACCAAACAACGAATGATAAAAATTAATATAATCTTCCCTTTTTTGATTTGTAAATTCAATGGCAGCTCTAGGGTGCTGATTTCTTTGTCCAGTAAGCATATACTGTACATCACAGCCCCATACAACACCACTTTTTTTAAGAGGAACAATTCTATTTTGAAGGAATCGAAGCACTGGATTAATATTGTATTTTGGATTTCTAAGAAAGCCTAATAATAATTCCATATAACAGTTTCCTGCGCCACGTCCCATGCCGCCTATTGTTGCATCAAGGTAACTTACACCGATAGTACAAGCCTCTATTGTGTTTGCAAATGCAAGCTGCTGATTATTATGTGCGTGAATCCCCACTAATTTACCTGTTTTTTCGCCAATCTTAAGATATTTATCTGCATATCTTCTAATCTGTTCAGGATAGAGTGAGCCATAACTATCAACAAGATAAATTACATTAACCTTACTTTTTGACAACAAATTTAATGCAATATCAAGTTCATCTTCTACTGCTGTAGATATCGCCATAATATTGATGGTTGTCTCATATCCCATATCCGCGCAATAATTAATCATATCAATAGCAGCAGGAATAGTATTGACATACGTAGCAATACGAATCATATCAATAACACTATCTTTCTTTGGAAGAATATCTTTTTTATAATCAGTTCTTCCAACATCTGCCATAACAGCAATTTTCATATCAGTGTTATTGTCCCCAACAACTGCTCTGATATCATCTTCATCACAAAATTTCCATTTGCCAAATTCCTTTACATCAAATATTTCTTTTGAGGCCTTATATCCAAATTCCATATAATCAACCCCAGATGCTACATTTGCTGTATAAAGATTTTTTACAAAATCATCTTCAAATTCAAAATTATTTACCAGACCGCCATCACGTATTGTACAATCAACCACCTTAATATCTGGTCTAAATGATACCAATTCGCCTCTTTGTTCCATCTTCATTCCTTTCTCTTTTTCTGCAAATTTATTCCTATAAACAATAAACCAAATGTTCTACTTCAAAATATATTGGTAAATACTTTAAGAAGTCAAAGCGGATATTCGCAATCCGCTACACTACTTGCTCATAACTTCATCTGTAGCTTTCGATTTACAAAAAATTGTTTATATTTTTCTCTAATTCTTTGTTGCTTTAACGCGCTAAATTTATCTTAGTATATCATAATTCTTTTAAATGTCAAGATTATTTTTTTACTCATTAGGAAGAATGAAATAATAATTATCCATTCACTAATTGCTTCTCCATTGTCTCTACAACTTCTCTCATTCCCTTTAAATATTCACCTTGATTTTTAAATTTTTTCTTAACAACACGCCATACAAATTCAATATTTTTGTTATTTGTAAAACGAATGGCTCCACCATAACAATTCATAAAATTTTGTATAGCATTTCTATTAATTTCCGTATTAGGATATATCTTAAATTCTGTTCGATATACAGGTGGGCGACTTTCATCATCAAGACCACCTTTTATCTCCATAATGCCAACTTTATGTGCCTTTGCCTTTATCAACGCAATCTGCAAAAGATTTTTAGCACAAGGTTCAAGGCTTCCATATCGGTCTTGCAATTCATCTTCCATATCTGACAACTCGTCTAGTGTTTCAATAGCGGCAATTCGTTTGTATATGTCTAATTTCTGATATTCACTTTTAATATATGTTGGCGGAAGATATGCATCCACCATCACATCCACCTTTGTCTCAAACTCATACTCATTTTTGATACCCTTTAAATTATTGACTGCTTCATTTAATAATTTGCAATAAAGGTCATATCCAACTGCTGCCATATGCCCATGTTGACTTTTGCCTAACACATTTCCAGCCCCTCGAATTTCCAAATCCTTCATTGCTATTTTAAATCCAGAACCTAAATCTGAAAATTCTCTTATTGCGTGAAGCCTTTTTTCTGCAACTTCAGACAACATCTTATCACGACGATACAATAAAAACGCATATGCTGTTCGATTACTTCGCCCAACACGACCTCTTAATTGATATAATTGTGATAAACCAAACTTTTCTGCATCTTCTATAATCATCGTATTGACATTGGATATATCCATTCCAGTCTCAATAATTGTCGTTGATATTAACACATCTATTTTCCCAGCAATAAAATCACTCATAATTCGTTCTAACTGTCTTTTATCCATCTGCCCATGTGCAAATTCAACTAACGCATCTGGCACTAACGCACTGACATGCGCCGCAACTTCATCCATATTTTGAACACGGTTATACACATAATACACTTGTCCGTTTCTTGCAAGTTCTCGATTAATCGCCTCTCGAATCATCTCATCATTGTGTTCTGTTACAAATGTCTGTATTGGAAGCCTGTCTACAGGCGGCTCTTCTAACACACTCATATCCCTAATTCCAACAAGGCTCATATGCAGTGTTCGCGGAATTGGCGTAGCGCTGAGCGTAAGCACATCAATATTATTTTTCAATTTTTTAATTTTTTCTTTATGCGCAACACCAAAACGCTGTTCCTCATCAATAACAAGAAGCCCTAAATCTTTAAATTCAACATCTTTTGACAACAATCGGTGTGTGCCAATAATAATGTCAACAAACCCTTTTTTTAAATCAATTAATGTCTGCTTTATCTGTTTGCTTGTTCTAAAACTGGATAATTGTGCAACAGTGACTGGAAAACTTTTCATTCGCTCCTCAAACGTATTGTAATGCTGTTGTGCAAGAATGGTAGTCGGTACCAGATATGCAACCTGTTTTCCTTCCTGAACAGCCTTAAATGCAGCTCTTATGGCAACTTCTGTCTTTCCATAACCAACGTCTCCGCATATCAGTCTGTCCATAATACGCTCGCTTTCCATATCACGCTTGGTATCTTCTATTGCACTAAGCTGGTCTGGTGTTTCCTCATATGGAAACATCTCTTCAAACTCACTCTGCCATACTGTATCTTGATTAAAACGATATCCCTTTTTTTGCTGTCTTTGCGCATATAATTCTACCAAATCCTTTGCAATTTCCTCAACGGCTCTTGACACCTTCGACTTAGTGCGATGCCAGTCTGGCGCACCTATTCTATTTACCTTTGGCTTTTTTTCGGTGTCTGCCGCCATATATTTTTGAAGCCTATCAAGCTGTGTTGCCAAGACATAAAGATTTGTATTATCTGCATAATCAATTTTAATATAGTCTTTTTGTGTACCATCGGTGCAAATTTTTTCAATACCTCTATATATGCCAACGCCATGGTCTTCATGGATAACATAATCGCCTATATTTAACTCATTAAATTGAGAAATGAATTTACCATTATATTGCTTCTTTCTTTGTTTCTTTCTATTCTTGCTTGTAAAAATATCATTTTCTGCAATCACAACAAGCCGCAATAATGGATATTCAAATCCTTTATGAATATTTCCGCATGTAACAACAATACTGCCCATTTCTATATCATAGTCAAGATATTCCATAAATGACGCCGTTACTTCTAATTCTGTTAAATCTTTAACAATTCGTTTTGCTCTTGTTCTGGAATTACAAACCAGAATGGTTTGATACCCTTGCCTTTTATATTTCTTTAAATCTTCTGCCAAATATTCAAAACTATTATTATAGGAGTTAATTCCTCTTGCCTCAACACGCACATACTTTGCCACCTTTAATTGTTTTGGTTTATAATCCAACATGGATACAATTAAAAGTCTGCTGCTGTTTAGCTTATTATAGATTTTACTTACTGGAATCAATAAATTTGCCTGACTAGGCAGCATATAGCCTGTTGCAATTCTATTTTTACTGCTTTCTTCATATTCATATTGAACCAGCTTCATTCGCTCATCAATTCGGTTAGGTTCATCTAATACAAAGAGCGTATCCTTTTGTGGAAAATAGGAAAGAAAACTGACACATTCGGATACAAATGTATAAATATATTTACTGTAATCCTGATTTCTTTCTAAATCGCCCAAAAGCCTTCTTATATGATTACAATGTTCCATTTGTTCGGCTTTTTTACAATTTTTATCATTGCTAAATATATCAATCTGTTTTTGAGCTTCTCCTTTTATCCCTTGTAATCCTTCTTCAATTTCACCTTCTGTAATCAGACATTCTGTTGCAGGAAATATACTATATTTATTTGTTTTTTCTATAGAACGTTGACTTTGTACGTCAAAAAAACGTATTGAATCGATTTCATCATCCCACAATTCAATACGCACTGGTGTTTCGTCTGTATGTGAATAAATATCTATAATTCCACCTCGAACAGCAAATTGTCCCTGCACATCAACCATACCCACACGCTCATATCCCATAGCCAACATTTGCTTAATAAGCTGTTCCACATCAATTTTATCCCCTAATTGACAATGTATTGTATGGTCTATATAGCGTTGTATTGGAACAAGCAAATCTGTCAAACCGTCAATGGTTGTTACAACCGTAAGGCTGCCTTCACTATCTAACATCTGTAAAATCTTATCAATACATTTAATACGTTGTCCAACTATTTGATGTCCATGAATATCCGCACTATAAAAAATAAAATCTTTTGCTGGATAGGCAATACAATTTTTATTAAAAAATTGAACATCCTCTAAAAGTTCACGCGCTCTCATCTCATCATATGTTATAATAACTTTAAATTTATATTGCTGTGATATGGCTTCCGTAAAATGTACTTTCTGTGTGTCCACACAGCCGCTTACCATCACTGTATTTCCAATTGTTTCAAAAGCCTGTTTTAGTTCTTCCATTCCAGCCATATCCAGAATGGGTTTATATAATCCTTGCACGAATATCCCCTCCATTATCTACTGTTTCTAACCATTAAACCGATTCATACCACTATCAATACCTTCACTAATAATACATTGAATCGCATCACATGCTTTCTGTCTGCCCTCTTTAATATCTGCACACAATTCATCAGGAAATCTTCCAAGTACCCAATCTACCAAATCCCAGCCTTTTGGTTTATTGCCAACACCAAACTTAATCCGCTTAAATTCCTCACTTTTTAAATGTGCAATAATACTTTTAATACCATTATGTCCTCCTGCACTTCCTCTTGCCCGAAGACGCAGCTTTCCCGGCTCAAGACTAATATCATCAAATATAACAATAATATCATCTACTGTAAGTTTATAATAATTCATTACTTCTTTTACACATTCTCCTGAAAGATTCATATAGGTCATCGGTTTTACTAATATTACTCTCTGCCCCTCAATAATTCCTTTTCCAATAAGCCCTTTATGCTTGGCTGTATCTATATCTATATTATACTTCTGTGCAAGCATATCTATTACATCAAATCCTGCATTATGTCTTGTTCCATGATATTCTTTTCCCGGATTTCCAAGTCCAACAATAATAAACATATTTTCCCTCATTTCTATATTTTAATTTTTAAATTTATATTATTTATATTTTTCTAATCATTTTACATCAAATCAACTTTATTAATTGTAACATGCTGCATCTAACAGCATAATCCTTTTTAAATAAAAAAGATTGTAACCAAATATCAAATAAATTGCAAATCTTACTTGACACCACGCACGATTGCCCTTGCTCTGTATTTATAAAAGTCAAATTTCCATAACTAATAAATGAAATATTTTGACTTTCTCTAAAATAAGAACAAGGGAATTTTGTAATGTATGCGTCAATATTATACTGGAACCTCACTAAATGAACAAGTCCATTTTTAGTATATAAAATATAAAAAATTTTTTAAAAATATCAACAAAAAAGAACTATTGCAAAATGATGATTATATAAAAGAAACTACACGCCCTTTTATATAACTTTTTCATTTTGCAACAGTTCTATTCATCATTCAAAATTATTTTTACTTATCAAACTTATTTACATACTCTTCAACACGAGCTAAATATTTAAGAAGAATTACAGCATCCGCAACATCAATTTTGCCGTCATCATTAAGGTCACTGTTTTCTTCAATAATATCATAACCTTTCATCTGTGCGATGTACTTTTTCAAAACAACAGCATCAATTATATTCTTAACACCATCACCATTGACATCACAGTAAACTGGTTCCTGATTTTTAAGATATCCCCTACTTCTAAGTTCATCTGTCCATTTATCCGTATCTGAATCAAGGAATGCCTCATATGTTATATCGGTCTTTCCATCATCAAGTTTTGGTTCTGTAAGAAGCTGCGCCCATGATGCTCTCTTTGATGAATTATCTTCACCAGAAAGCTCTTTAGAACCATACTCATACATAAATGGAGATGGACCACCTAAAGAATTATTCCAGCCTTCAGGTACAATCAATGACTTTCCTTCTGAACCTGGAAAATCTGTTGTTTCAATTGTTGTATTATAAAATACTGCCTCTGATGTATTACCTGCCCAAGGTCTTCCAAAGTAGCCTGGTTTTGACCTTGTAGCTGAAGCGGTATCAACACCCGGTGTTGTAGAAGTGATGTTACATTCATACATCAAATACCCTCTGCCGCCTGCTTGCTGTGTAGCTGTAATATAAGCTACATCTGTGCCTGCTTCACTTGTGTTCATAACAAGATTACAACGATTAAATACAGCTATCATTCCACCAAAAATATAGTCTGTACCACCAAGTATATCACATTTTTCAAATACAGCTTTTGTATCAGCACCACCATAAAGTGTATCTTGTCTACCAATAAATTTACATTTATTAAATGCTGCTTTATTGCCAAGAATTGCTATAGCAGCTGCTCTCTCAACAAAAGACTTAGCCTGAACAGAAACATCACCTACTGTTGTAGAACGAACGCCCTTGCTTCCTGTCTCCCAGCAAACAACTGTATCAGCAGCTTCTTTTGCTGATATATACTGGTTAAATGAGTTCTCAAAGACAATTCCATCTGCCTCAAAACCATTTGCATATACAACTACAGTTGCATTCCAATAAGAATTGTTTGTTGTTCCTGAACCCGTATTAACATTGCTTAAATAGCCATTTTCCTGATTTGCCTTTTTCACATCTTCACTGTACAAAGAATCAGCACCCATACTGTAGTAATTGTATCCATGACCATAGTATGATGTAATTCTTACCACGTTTTCAGCAATATCAACACCTTTGTTTGTCAACTGAATGCTTGATTGTTTGCCTGCTGCATTGACAAGTGAAATATTAGGAACCTTGATTCTTAACATTTCTTCATAGTTGCCTGGGTCAATCACAATCTGAACTCTTTGGTCTTGTGTTCTTTGCATCTTTGATACATGCTCAATTGCTTCATTAATTGTCTTAAATTGCTTATCAGCACCTACTGTTACCTTTTCAGCATATGGTATTGATGGATTTACAACAATACTTGTAAAGTAAGTCTGTCCTTTATTTTCTGTATCGTCTGCATTCTTTCCTGGCTTTGCTGTAAGTGTTACAAAACCATCTTCTTTTGCAATATACTGTTTTGACTCAATTAAAGATGTACTGCCTGAATTAGAATATACATCAACCTCGCCATTAATGCTAAAACCTGCACAGTAACAATAACTGATTGTGACAATATCATCTTTCTTTACAGGTACTTTAACACTTCCTGCCTCTGTAGGGTTGCCAGCTTGGTCTGTACCAGCAGGATTTACAAGAAGATAGGTCTTATTTTCAGCAACATTCACATTAGAAAGCTGTAAACCTAAATAATACTTGTTATCTCCAATCGTCTCAATTCCCGGATTTCCAGCATTGTATACTGCAAAATCCCAATTTGAAAGAGGCTTAAATGAAACCTTCTTTTCAACAGCTTTGCCATTTACTTTTACATTCGATGTAATTCCTTGAATAACAGCTTCACTGCCTACACCTGAAATCTTGACAGAATATTGTCCATCTCTTAATTTTATTGCATCCGAGGTATTAAATGTATAATTATACCCCTCCTCATTAATATTGCTGAATGTTACAACTGCACTTGCTTTTGCTGCTTCTGATAAGCCTTCAAAAGACATTTTCACATCATATACTGGCTTTGCAATAAAGTCTATATTCTGTGAACCGTTTGCATCAGCCTTAATTGTTGACATATCCTTTAAAGCATAGTCATTAATTCCATCCGCAACAATCTTGTACTCAACGCCTTTTTCAAGATTAATAGTGATATCATCACCTGTAATCTGATATTCTGGAATATAAATCTTATCTGTATTTACAAAAGAAAGCACAACTTTCTTCAATGCTTCTTCACTAAGACCTGTTACTTTTCCTGTTACTGTCACTAAATCAACTGCTTTAATTTTAATATCAAAAGTCTTTGCTCCTGAAGCATTTGGAATAGAAAGGTCTGTAGCACTTTCAATAACAAAACCATTTGCATTAACTAATGAAACTGTATAGTCATAATTTTCATTTAAATATACAGAGTATGTACCATTGTTTGGCTCAGCTTGAATGTTCTCACCTGTCTGCACACATGTAAAATTCAACGCATATGCTCCAATAGATGGTGCTGCTGTTGTATCAATAGAACCGCTTACGACTACAGGCTGTGTATGAACTCTCTCAGCTCTGTACAATACCAATTTTTCATTGATTGAATAAATTTTATATTCACCATATTCTGTAGCATAAAATGTAAGCTTTCTTCCTTCTACTGCACTTTCAGCAGACTGAATCTTGCCTGATGGCGATTCAAAATAAATCGTAGAAGCTCCGCCGTTAGAACCCATATAAAGTGTAATAATATCATTAGGATATGCCTTTAATCCTACATAAGCTGTTGGCGATGCATTGTTTGAATACACATAACCTGTAAGTGTTGTGCCTTCAACGGTAATTGGGTTTCTTGTATCATATCTTGTTATTGCTTCATTCGCTGTACGGATTCTGGCATTCGTTCTACCACCATAACGAAATACCAATTCGTCAAATGAAAATGAACCAATTGTAGCACCTGTACTACCCTTTACAACATCATCAGGATAAATACTATTAATTGTATCCACTGACAACTTATTGTTATATTTTGTATCATCAAGCTGTTCGCCGCCGAAATCCCATACATCAACCTTGCCATTTCCAACAAGCTCTGGATTCTCTGTTGCTGCTGGCTTATTAGAAACACTCATACCGTGCATATAATACTCTGCACCGTCTGTTCCGCCCACTTTAAATGTTAAAGTTGTAGCAACGCCTGTATATGTAAAGGACATCGTTGAAAGTCCATCATTTTTATGACTGATAATAGACTTTGTATCTTCTTCAAATTTTCCTTTTTTGCTTGAAGCCTTAATTACACCAGCTTCATCTGCACCATATTCACAAAGATGGAATGTAATAGTTGCATCGCCTGCCACCTTCACATCAAATGTATCACCTTTGAATATTGCAAGACCATGCTGGGTATCATGTGTATACATAGTACCAGCACTTGTTAATGTCAAAAATCCATCTTTTGATGTAACAGAGCCATTTAACTGATTTGCACTATCGTAACTAGCTGCAAGAACAGAACCATCTGAAAAATTATAATCATAAATGGTATCTTTTATAGCACCATTGTCATCTGGTTTTTCTTCTGTGATAACATCTACCTTAATGATTGGAATATACATTGTCGCTTCTATTTTTAATGTCAATGTTGTTGGTTCTTCCTCTGTATATTCAAATACAGCAGCACTTCCATCATTATGCCAGCATCCTTTTTGTACATCTACTGTCTGTGTATACGTTCCGTCTGCATCCGTCATTGTTAATGAAATTGGTTGCTGTCCATTGTTATACAAACAATCCCCCACTGTTATCTTACTTGGACCATTAACCTTAATTTCAATATTATTATCTTTATTGACTTGAATACCATGTTGTGCACCATTTAACTTAAAAGTTCCACCTGCAGCAGCTTTTACTGTAAGACCGCCATAAACAAGGTCTTTAGAACCATCTGTTTCACTTGTAATAATTGAATTATCACAAAAATTATAGGTCTTAGTCATAGCTACAACTTCTATACATGGAATATACATGGTTGCTTCTAGCTTTAATGTCAATGTTGTTGCTTCTTCCTCTGTATAATTAAATACCATTGCACTCTCATCTTGGTGATAGCAGCCTTTTTTTGCTTCTGCTGTTTGTGTATATGTTCCGTCTGCATCGGTCATTGTCAATGAAGCAAGTCCACTGTATTGACAATCCCCCACGATTATCTTACTTGCACCATTAACCTTAATTTCAATATTATTACCTGAATTAACTTGAATACCATGCTGTACTCCATTTAACTTAAATGTTCCCCCTGATACAGCTTTTACGGTAAGTCCTTCATACACTAAATCTTTAGACCCATCTGTTTCACTAGTAATAATCGTATTGTCTCTGAAATCATAAAATGCATCGCCATCTTGTGATACAACAGTACCTTTTTTTCCTACATCTTCTGCTGCATACGTAGTTGATGAAAATACATTTGATAAGTCAGAGCCAGAAAATATTGTAGTTACAGACAACATTACTGCTGCAATAGAAGCTGTAACTCTTTTGAATGTTTTTCTTCTCATTCTAGCACCATACCTTTCTGTAATCCGTAAATATTAATTTACAGTCACAAACGTTCCATAAAGTTTCTAATTTCTATAAATTTTTCCCTCCTTTTAGAAATCTAAACTAAAACATTATTTTTTCACATATCAACCATTTACAAAATTATCACATTCTTTTTTGTAAATCTACCTCAATTTTTAGATTTACAACTTGATTACAGATTTTTTTAGATATATACTATTATTTAGTAAAAATGTTCAATAATGTTTTAGGAGAATTGTATATGTTGTCAAGATTTGAAATTAATAAAGATATAAAAAAAAGAGGACAGTCTATGTATTCGTCTCATATTCATTCCTATTGTGAATTATTTTACCTTCTCAAAGGACATTGCGATTTTCTGCTTGCAGATAGGACATTTTCTCTAATTGAAGGAACCATTGTACTGATACCGCCAAATGCCCTGCATAAGACAACATATACTCATAATGAACCTTGTGAGCGAATTAACATTGAATTTACATACGATTATATATCTAATTTGGAAAAACGTTTTGGAAATTTATGGTTAAATACAACTACTTTTAATAATTTTATTTATATTAAACCAGAATATAGAGAACCTATCAATGCACAGTTTGATAACCTTATCAATGAAACACATATAAAAGATGTATTTTCAGACTATCTTATAAAGATAAATTTTGAATCCATTGTATTACAATTACTTAGAATAAAAGAAGACCCTTCTGTTTTTACCATCAATAACAACATGATTATTGTTGATAAATCCATCAAAAAAGCTCTTCAATATATTGATAATTATTATTATGAAAATATTACTTTAACTCAAATAGCATCCATGTTAGGACTTAATCCTTCTTACTTTTCCAATAAATTTAAGTCTATCAATGGGATTGGGTTTAAAGAATATCTAAATATGGTACGAATACGACATGCCGAACAGCTGCTTATTGAAACGAATTTAGACATCACCAGCATAGCACTTTCCTGTGGATTTGAGAGCAGCAACTATTTTGGTGATTCATTTAGGAAAATTCATCATACTTCTCCATCTCAATTTAGAAAACTAAAAGGAAATGTAAAATAATAACAGGCTGCCACAAAATAAAGTTTTTACACAAGACATTGATATTTGTTCAATAACAACATTCTAATCTTGCTAAACCTTTTTATTTTGGACAGCCTTTTAATTTTAATTATTCTAATTTTTATTCTGTTACATCTTCTGCTTTTTCATATGCCTCAAGAACTATTGCTTGTAGACGGTCTCTTGTAGCTGTATTAATTGGGTGTGCAATATCTCTATATTCTCCATCCGCAGATTTTCTGCTAGGCATAGCGATAAACAATCCTTTTTCACCCTCAATCACCTTAATGTCATGTACCACAAATTCATCATCAATAGTAACAGAGACTACAGCTCTCATTTTACCTTCTTTATCAATCTTTCTTACACGTACATCTGTAATATTCATAAGCACTGCTACTAAAAATATATTATAAATATATCCTAGATGATTTGGATAAATCTCACGATTTTATCTTACTGTTTCATCATGTATGCTTTTGAAGGTAAATAAAATATATTCTTCTACTCACAGTTCTGATGGATTTACCGAACACATTGTACACTCCACAGTCGTAACTTCCCGATGAACCATCGGTACATACCTATAAATTCATTATCTGATTAGATATAGGTTCTCATCTAAGTAGCTTCTCCTTTCTTAATATTCTAATTATTTTAATATTAACTTTGTTCTTTAGATATTTTTGATTATATTGCTCCACATGTATCAATATTTTTAGTTATTGAACAACCCTCCTTTTTAACTATATATAGGATTATCCTCCACAACAATCATTGGACCATTTTCACCAACATATCTGCTATTTGCTTTTATTGTACTGCCACTTTCAATAATACAATTTTCAATATATGAGTTATCTCCTATATATGCATCATGTAAAATAATACAATTCTTTACAACACTGTTATTTCCAATATATATCTTCTTAAATAACACCGAATTTTCAACTGTACCATTCACAATACAGCCACTTGAAACAAGACTATTCTTTACATCAGAACCATGATTATATTTTGCAGGTGGCAAATCATCAACTTTTGTATAAATATCTGGATATTCCTTAAAGAAACGATTTCTCACATTTCTATCAAGGAAATTCATATTTGTCTTATAATATGCTTCAACGGTTGAAATATTACTCCAATATGATTCTAACTTATACCCATATATTTTCTTAATATTTTTATAACGCATAAGTATATCTCTGACAAAATCATGGCGGTCTTCTTCAGCAGCCTTCTCAATCAGTTCTATAAGTAATCTTCTTCTTATAATATAAACACCTGTAGACACTGTAGACAAATTTGTCTCTAAAGGCTTTTCATCAATCTCTGTAATGCGTCCTTCCTCTGTCATAGAAACGACACCATATCGATTGATATCTGAACGGTCTTCCATCTTTTTTACAACCATTGTAATATCTGCTTTTTTCTCAATATGATACTCTAAAACTTTGTTGTAATCAAGTTTATATACGCCATCGCCAGAAGCAATTACCACATATGGCTCATGGCTTGTCTTTAAAAAGTGTAAGTTTTGATACAATGAATCGGCTGTTCCTCTATACCAATAACTGCTGTCTGCTGTCATTGTTGGAGTAAATACATACAATCCTCCTTGTTTTCTGCCGAAATCCCACCACTTTGATGAACTTAAATGTTCATTGAGTGAACGGGCATTATACTGTGTAATAACTGCAACCTTCTGAATCTTAGAATTTGCCATATTACTCAATGCAAAATCAATACTTCTATAACTACCTGCAACCGGCATAGCTGCTATTGCGCGCTTATTAGTAAGCTCTTTCATCAACTTGTTATTACCGCCGGCTAATATAACTCCTATTGCTTTCATACGTTGTCACCTGCCTTAATTATTACGCCGCCACTTACAAGTGCGCCTTCTGGATAATCTTCTAACGTTGTTTCACCGGATATTGCTGTATTCTTTCCAATTTTGACATTATCTGGAATAACAGAACATTCACCTATTGTCACAAGACCAGAATTATATATCTTTGGCTTGTGTACATTCTCTGCTTCCTGACCAACACCAAGTTCAACATTATCACCAATAACAACTTCCTCAGCAATAATTGACTTATTGATAACAGAATTTTTCCCAATTACAGAATCCTGCATAATGATGGAATCTTTTACTACAGCACCTTCTTCAATAACAACTCCTGAACCAATAACTGAATTGTAAATCTTGCCATATATCTCACTGCCATCTCCTATAATGCTCTTTTCAATATATGCATCTGCAGCAACATATTGTGGTGGAATGGCATCGGTTTTTGTGTATATCTTCCAGAACTCCTCATATAAATTAAACACAGGTATAATATCAATAAGCTCCATGTTAGCTTCCCAATAAGAGCTTAATGTACCTACATCTTTCCAATAACCATTATACTCATATGCAAAAATTCTTTTATTATTTTCAAAACAATATGGAATAACATGTTTACCAAAATCACACTCATTTTGGTCTTTCAGCTTTACTAATGCTTCCTTAAGAACTTTCCAGCTAAATATATAGATTCCCATTGATGCAAGATTACTCTTAGGATTTGCTGGTTTTTCTTCAAACTCTACAATTTTGTTGTCAGAATCTGTAACAACAATACCAAATCTGCTTGCTTCCTCAATCGGTACAGGCATGGCTGCTATTGTTATATCTGCATTGTTAGCCTTGTGATAATCTAACATAATCTTATAATCCATCTTATATATATGGTCTCCTGAAAGAATCAATACATAATCTGGGTTATATTGTTCCATGTACTCAAGATTTTGATAAATCGCATTTGCTGTACCAGTGTACCACTCGCTATTTGCACTTTTTTCATATGGTGGAAGAACAGTTACACCTCCAACATTGCGGTCTAAATCCCAAGGAATACCAATTCCTATATGTGTATTAAGTCTCAACGGCTGATACTGTGTAAGTACACCAACGGTATCAATACCTGAATTAATACAATTGCTCAATGGAAAATCGATAATGCGATACTTTCCACCAAACGCTACTGCTGGCTTAGCAACCTTAGCAGTTAACACACCAAGCCTGCTGCCTTGTCCTCCTGCCAATAACATGGCAATCATTTCTTTTTTAATCATGCTCTCACCTCTGATGAATAAATTTTACCTGTCATTAAGATATTATGATTATAACATATTAACAGTGTTAAGTAAAAGAATTTTTCATTTTTTTTATCATTTTTTTAACAATCTCTTTATGCCAAAAGAATTGTGCGTTTTAAACATATAATCTTATCTGCCAAATGAATAAATTTATAAGAAAATTACACATTCTTTTTATAATATGGCAAGGTCAAATCGTTAACTTGTCTTTATATATTTATTTTATGTCCTCAATATAAATGCTAAAAATAACAAAAAAGTTGAATTATTTTCTTTTGAGAGTTACTATATTTATTATACTATGTTTGCATCGTTGACAGATTGTCATTTTATCACAACATAGAATTTACAGAAATTTATCAAAATATGATAAACTGAAATATTTAATTTTTTTAACAGGCTGAACTTGCAAAAATCCGTACAGAAATAAAGTATTTGTGCTTACTAAATTCGCAGGTTGAGCAAGAATGGAGGATTTTTATGTATCATATTAATTTTAACCATCCCATTCATATTCATTTTATTGGAATTGGGGGAATCAGTATGAGTGGACTTGCACATATTCTTTTAGACAGAGGATTTACGGTTTCAGGCTCTGACATGCGTCAATCTGCACTCACCAAAGAACTTGAAAATTGTGGTGCTACGGTGTTTTATTCTCATATGCCTTCCAATATCACAAAAGATATTGACACGGTTGTCTATACTGCCGCTATATCTGAGTCCAACCCTGAACTTGTCACCGCAAAAAAATTCAATTTACATATCCTTACAAGAGCGCAGCTTTTAGGACAACTTATGACCAACTATTCTACAGCTATCAATGTTGCAGGCACACATGGCAAAACAACAACCACTTCTATGATTGCTGAGATTTTAATAAACGCAGACTGTGACCCTACCATTTCTGTGGGTGGTATTCTTTCTAGTATAGGTGGTAATATTCGTGCTGGAAAATCCGATATTTTTCTTACAGAGGCCTGTGAATACACCAATAGTTTTCTTTCTTTTCACCCTACACTCAATGTTATCCTTAATGTCAAAGCAGACCATCTCGACTTTTTTAAAGATATTGATGATATTCGTCATTCTTTTCGATTGTTTAATGAGCTTCTTCCAGATGATGGAATTATTGTTATCAACACAGATATTGACGACTATTCTTATTTTTATGAGGGACTTCGCTGTGATGTTATCACTGTCGGCTCAAATCCTGAGATAAGCAAATACAGCGCTGCTAATATAGAATATAATTCAACAGGTTGTTGTTCCTATGATTTACTTATTAATAAAACAACTGTAGACCATATTGAACTTTGCGTACAAGGTCTGCATAATGTATACAATTCTTTAGCTGCGATTGCTGTTGGCATAAAACTTGGAATAGATATGAAAAAAATTAAACAAGGACTCAAACATTTTACAGGAACAGACAGACGTTTTCAAATCAAAGGCACTTTTGATGGTGTTACCGTTGTTGACGATTATGCACACCACCCAGACGAAATTACTGCCACCTTAAACTCTGCTTTACATTATCCACACAATAAAATATGGTGTGTCTTTCAGCCACATACCTATTCAAGAACAAAAGCACTCCTTAAAGACTTTGCAAAAGCACTCTCTGTTGCTGATATTGTTGTTCTTGCTGA
Organism: uncultured Lachnospira sp.; assembly: GCA_910587485.1. GTDB lineage: Bacteria > Bacillota > Clostridia > Lachnospirales > Lachnospiraceae > Lachnospira. Next base: position 46,721 of record CAJUKN010000010.1, on the reverse strand, counting down.
TATATATGCAGCAAGAGAACAAAATCATTTTGGCATCAGCTCTACAGATTTACAAGAAGAAATTAAAAAATTCAATACAACATGCTATTATATGAGTTCTTTTGAGGAAATAGAAAATTTTTTGAAAAAAAATTGTATCAACGGAGATTTGTTGATAACTATGGGAGCAGGTGATATTTATAAAGTAGGTGAATCCCTTATAAAATAAATTTTTTTATATTTTGTTGTAAATGATTACTGATATTATTCACATTATCCACATAAATCTTTTCAAAAAGCAAACGATTTATGTGGATAATTTTGTGGATAACTTTTCTTTTAAAAACTCTGTATTTTTCTAATATATTCCAAATCCCAAAACTCCTATCCACTTTTTCCACATTATCCACAAAGTTTTTCACAATTTTATACTCGTTTGACTTATTTCCCCACTATGTTATAATATGGCTACTTTGAAATTTAACTTTGTTAAACAGCAAATTACTTGATATTAAAAATAGCATAGAAACGATATAAAATGGTTGTTCACATTCACAGATTGAGCAGCAATGCAGGATAGTGTAAAAAATAAATTATTTCACAAGCTAAATAAGATTGAACGAACAATTTGTATTGGTACATAGAACACATCAAATTCGCAAATTATGGAAAGGCATGGTTATTTTTATGAATAAACTAAATTTAAATATTGAATTAAACAAATTATCTACCAATATTTCTAATATCTTTATTGATAAATATATGCCATTAGCAAATGGTGAATTTGTCAAAGTTTATATCTATCTTTTAAAATGTGTAACAAATAACCAATCCGATATATCGGTCTCTAGTCTTGCTGATACTTTTAACCAAACAGAAGCTGATATTTTACGCGCGCTTCGTTATTGGAATAAAGTTGGAGCAATTATACTAAACACCTCAACTAATAATACAATTGATGGCATTACTTTTTGTGACTTAAAAAAAGAGGCAACTTGTGACACGGACAAACAGCTCCATACTGAATCTTATAAAAATATAGATGATAAAGCCAATGCAAAAAAAGAAACTGTAAGCTCAACATCACATAATTGTTGTGATAATATGGTTGATTTTGCTTCTGCTGCTGGCAATAAAATTGCTCATTTAAACATTGAAACCAGAACAGCTTATACACCACAACAGCTAAAGAAATTTTATGCTCAGGATGAATTTAGTATGTTGCTTTATGCTGTGGGAACATATATGGGAGATTCACTTAATGTTTCGGATGCTTCCACAATTGCGTATTTTTATGACACACTTCATTTTCCTTCAGACTTAATTGAATATCTGATTGAATACTGTGTAACAAATGGTCATAAAAGTATGCGTTATATTGAAAAAGTTGCTCTGGCATGGGCAGAAAATGGTATATCCTCTGTAAAACAGGCAAAAACTTGTATTGATAATCACAATGAGACTACTTATGCCGTTCTAAATGCTTTTGGTATTAAAAACCGTACAGCAGGCAAATATGAGCAAGATTTTATCAAAAAATGGACGGACATCTATTGTTTTTCTTCAGACCTTATTATTGAGGCGTGCAATCGAACATTACGCACGACACATGAGCCAAGTTTTCCATACGCTGACTCTATTCTTACAAAATGGCATAATGCAAATATTAAAACACAAGATGATATAAAACTAGATGACCAAAAATTTGAACAAACACAAGAAAATAAAAATATAAAAAAGAAAAATACGACTATTAAAACCATAGCAAATAATAAATTTAATAATTTTCACCAGCGCAACACTGATATTGACAGCTTAGAAAGCGCGTTATTAAGCAACAATGGCTGATTTAGGAAGGAAAATTTATGTCTCTTACCAACTCTCAATATGATATGATTATGCAAATGTATGCAAATGAGCGAACTGCAAATCAAAATAGGATAGATCAACGCTATGAAGAGGTTATTTGTCTTGCTCCTGAATTTAAAGATATTGAGAGCGCGATTATCAATCTTTCAATAAAATCTGCTTCTATGCGCATATTGGGTAATGTTTCTGATGATTATAAACAAAAAATTGCAGAACTCGACAAACGTAAAAAAGAAATTTTAACTCAACTTCATAAACCATCCAATTACCTAAACCCTATTTTTACTTGTCCTCTCTGTAAGGATACAGGTTACATTGGTCAAGATAAATGTTCTTGTTTTGTCAAAAAGGCTGTTGATTTGGTCTATTTGGACTCTAACCTTAAAAACATTACAGACAATGAAAATTTTAATACCTTTTCTTACAAATGGTACAATAAGGATATTATAGAGGCATCAACAGGATTAACGCCTTTTGATAATATGCATCAAGTGGTATATATCTGCAAGGATTTTGTAAATACATTTGATACCACCTTTTCTAATATATTACTTTTTGGAGATACTGGAACCGGAAAAACCTTTTTAACTAATTGTATTGCAAAAGAATTGTTGGATTCTTCACATAGTGTTATTTATCTGACAGCCATTGAACTTTTTAATCGTTTTGAACGTCAGGATTTTGTTAAATTTGGCGAAGATAAAAATTATAATACACACTATTTATTAGACTGTGATTTATTGATTATTGACGATTTAGGCACTGAATTTGGTAATTCCTATACCAATTCCAAATTGTTTTATGTCATTAATGAACGGTTGCTTCGTCAAAAAAGCACCATTATATCAACGAATCTATCCCTATATTCTATAAGAGAAGTTTATTCTGAAAGAATTTTTTCACGTATTTCAAGTGCTTATAAGATATTAAAACTTTTTGGAGACGATATTCGCATATTGAAAAAAACAAAAGGATTGACTTCTAAATGATTTACTACTATATTATTTGATGAATGAATGTGGTCTTGCCCTACAGACTTGGCACAATAGGCAGTTCACAATGATTCTAATTAATGATTATATACGGAGGATTTTATTATGCCACGCGATGAACGACACACCGAGACAATTCCTTATGGAACATTAGGTATTATTCCATTAAAAAGCTGCACACAGCTTGGGGAAAAAGTTGATAAATATTTGACTGAATGGAGAAACCAACGGGAACATGAAAGCGAACACACTCTAGCATTTGCCGGATATAAAAGAGACAGTTATATACTTGAAGCAAAAACACCTCGATTTGGTTCTGGCGAGGGTAAGGGCATGATGAATGACTCTGTACGTGGTTTTGATTTATATGTGATGGTTGATGTATGCAATTACAGCCTAGAATATTCTCTTAGTGGGATTACAAATCATATGTCACCAGATGACCACTATGCTGATTTAAAGCGTGTGATTGCTGCTGCTGGCGGAAAAGCCAGAAGAATCTCTGTTATTATGCCATTTTTATATGAGAGCAGACAACATAAACGAAGCGGCAGAGAGTCTCTTGACTGCGCGCTTATGCTTCAAGAACTTACCAATATGGGCGTTGATAATATTATTACTTTTGATGCTCATGACCCAAGAGTGCAAAATGCGATTCCACTTAAAGGATTTGAATCGGTATCTTGCACCTATCAATTTATCAAATATCTTTTATTAGGCGTTGATGACCTTCATATAGACAATGAGCATATGATGGTTATCAGTCCTGATGAGGGTGGTATGGGACGTGCTGTCTATTTTGCCAATGTTTTAGGTCTTGATATGGGTATGTTTTACAAAAGACGTGATTATGCAACGATTGTTAATGGGCATAATCCAATTGTTGCACATGAGTTTCTTGGCTCTAATGTTGAAGACAAAGATGTATTGATTATTGATGATATGATATCTTCTGGTGAAAGCATGATTGACGTTGCCTCTGAGTTAAAAAGGCGCAAGGCAAAAAGAGTTTTTTGTGCAACAACTTTTGGGTTATTCACAAATGGTCTTCAAAAGTTTGATGAGGCTTACAATAATGGCATTATTGATAAAATTCTTACAACAAACCTAGTTTATCAGCCTGAAGAATTACTTAATAAGCCTTGGTATATTAATGTTGATATGAGCAAATATATTGCACTTATGGTGGATACGCTCAACCATGATTCCTCAATCAGCAACTTACTGAATCCAGTTGAACGCATACAAAAGCGTGTTGCTGAATATAACCAAACACATTATGGTAAATAAAAAGTTGCAAAGAAGCGGATTGTGAATATTCGCTTGACTACAAAACAGGACTGTCGCACAAATGCGACAGTCCCATTTTTGACTTTATTATATTCACTAAAACATCTTTTTATCTATCTACATCAATAGGTGCATCAATATCGCTCCCAAGATTTTCGTTTGGTCTATCTGTATCACTGCTTGGCGCATCCATATCACCTCCCAAGTTTCCATTAGGTACATCCATATCGCCTCCAGTTGCACCAGTTGCGTCCATATCACTATCAGTATTCAAGTCATTTTCATCACTTGGAGTAGTTTCTTGTGGCAATGATTCTGTTTCTTGCTGTGTTGTAGACTGTTCATTATCTTCATCTGGAACCGTCTCATCCTCAACAGGTGTCGTCTTTTCATTGTTTGTTCCAGAACTTATATTGGTGTTAAAACTCATTTTAGGCAATGTTTTATGTACTTGTTCCATATATTCTTTAAATATATAAACCGTCTTATTATCACTATGAATAACTTGCGGATAATCATATCCCATCCATACAGCAAGCGTATAATATGGACTATATCCACAAAACCACATATCTTTGTTAGAATTTGTTGAACCCGTTTTCCCTGCAATAGCTACTCCTTCAACAGCAGCTTGCGAGCCAGTTCCGCCCGGTTCCACAACCGATTGCAATATATCCGTCATCAGGCGTGCAGCACTTACACTATATATGATTGCATTTATTTTATTAGAATCAACTACTTCTTTTCCTGATGCATTGACAATTTTCTCAATGCAGGTTGGTTTGCGATATGTTCCATCATTGGCTAATGTAGCAAATCCTCCTGCCATTTCTTCTGTTGTTACACCATATGTAAAACCGCCCAGTGCCGCAGCATTGTAATCTTTATCATACCATACCTTTTTAAAGCCCATTTTCATAAGAAATCCTATACCTGTTCTAGGTGTAATTTCCTGATAAATTTTCCATGCTACTGTATTTTTAGAATATTTAACAGCGTCCCGTAATGTCATCTGTCCTGCATATGTACCATCTGCATTGGATGGTCCACCGGGAATTGGCTCATCTTCTACAATAGAATCTGCATTGTATCCCAATTGCAAATAAGGTGCATATACAGATATAGGCTTTATTGCACTGCCTGATTGTCTGTAACTTTGATACGCCCGATTCAATGTAAGTCCACTTATATCTTGACTCCTAGAACCAACAATCGCCACAACATTACCTGAAAGATTATCAATACAAGTTGCAGCACCCTGCATTTTGTATATCCCTTCATCGGAAATTTCTGTAAAACTTTCTAAATTTTTATCAATAATTTCTTGTAATAATTCCTGTTTTTCTACATCAATGGATGTATATATGGTATATCCTCCCGCAATTAGTTTTTGTTGACAATCATTATAATATTTTTCATATAAATCCTGATAATTTTTTAAATCGGTTTCATCCTCAAAATTATTGCGAAAGAGAAAGCCCATACTTTCCATTAAGGACTCTACAGCACAGTGACGCACATATGTAACAATTGAACTATTGACTTCATTTGAAGTACTTGGTTCTAACACAACCTCATCATATAAAGCGGAATAATAGTCCATAGAACTAATATAACCTTCTTTATACAATTCATTTAAAATAACATTTCTTCTCTCTAGTGTATTATCAAAATTTATAAAAGGATTATATTTTGTAGGACCATTTGGAATGGCGGCTATAAATGCTTGTTCAGATAAAGTAAGTTCTGAAACGCTCTTATTAAAATAACCTCTTGCGGCTGATTCAACACCATAGAAACCATTGCCAAAATAAATATTATTCAAATAGTATTCTAATATCTTTTCTTTAGAATATTTTTTTTCAAGGCTATATGCAGCAAACATCTCTTTAATTTTTCTCTCCCAAGTAACTTCCTGCGAAAGAAAAATATTGCGGGCAAGCTGCTGTGTTATTGTACTTGCCCCTTGAACAATCTTATTGTTTTTACGATTCGCAAGCATTGCTCTGATAATGGCTTTATAATCAATTCCTGAATGTGTATAAAATTCTTTATCTTCCATCACAATAAAAGAATTGGCTAGATTTGTTGGTATATCAGAATAATTTATATAGTATAAATCTTTGTCATTCTTAATCTTACATAATTCTTCACCATTTTTGTCATATACTAATGTTGTTTTAGACTGTTTAAATGTTTCTTCTGAACTAGCTTTAACAAGCTGCTCTGCCTCCTGCTTAAAATGATACACTTGAATAATTTTAGGTGTTATATAAATCGCTGCCACCAATAACACTACTAAAAATATGATTAATAAAGTTTTTTTAATCTTTTTTTTCATATTTAGCCTCCATGCTGCGACCTAACAATTTAACGTATCCAACTTAATGATACAAATTACTTATAATATGTTATAAATATATTCCCTGCTTCTGTAAATCTTTTCTTTGCATTGGTGTAATTTTGCATTTCTTCTTTGCCTGTTCCTACATCTATATATACAATGTTTCCTAAATCATATGCCGTTATAATAAGATAACCATCATTTACCTTTGCTATTACTGGTCTTCCATCACTGACAAAACTTAATATGCTTTCCATAGAAACCCCTTTCATTGAAATTGGGGTTAGTCCATCTTCTCCCAAAAACTTTTTCACTGCCTCTGTTGCTGTTTTAATAGAATTATCATATGTTGCAATATAAGCTGATACCCCTTTAATAGAATAGTTTGACATCCTATTTCGATTCCATATCTCAATATTATTATTGTCTTTAATCATACCATAATCTTTTATACCATGATTGATTGCTGCGCTTATATTATCATATGCTTTACAATATTTTCCAGAAGTATATACATAATATTTTAATGCTGTATTGACTTTGGCATCTAAATTTAAAATCTTTTCTTTGTTAAACTCTGCCGCGTCCGCCTCTTGAAGAGAAGCTTCTCCTACATTGCCAACACCATTTGGCAGTACAAGGACAAGCTCTGATTTCCTTGCATTTGTTGAAATATGGTCAAGATATGCCTCTTTGGATGCTGCATTTTCATCTTTATTTATTAACTGGTCTATTGATGTTGGAGAATAACTTCCATCATCATTCTTTGTCACTCTTGACAAATTAATTCGATAATCGTCCACTTCGGCAGCACTTATATAAAAACCCTCATTTTCATATTCTTTTATAATCTCATATGCATCATTCATAATATAGATTTTATACATTGGAAATATTACAAATCCTGCTTCATCTGTATATATATCATCTTTTTTGGCTGCTCCATAGATAAAGTCATCACCAATAAACCCCAGTGCTTTTAAATAATCGCCCTCCAACGGTTTAATAAGACAATCGGTGCCTTTATCAATATTAAATATACGCAGTTCTTCACTGTCATACAAACCACCCTTTGTACTATAACCAATAATTCGCCCATTGTCACTCATCTTATATGTTCCATTAATAAGATTTTCAATCTCAACCATCACTTCCATACTGTTTAAATCAATAGAATACATAGTATTGCCAATAGATAAATACAGTGAATTGTTATTATTTATATAAGAAATATCCGCAACATTTTCAATAATATTTTGATAAGGAACATTTAACGGAATATAACATAATTCTTGTACTTCATTACCTGCAAAACTATAACTATATACAGAAACACCAACCTGACCTTCATGTTCGCCTCTGTTCATATAGCCACATACAATAAATTTCACATCGCCACTATCATCAACACGAACAATCTTTATTGCATGATTTCCATAATGTTCTCTTACATTATCTGAATCATCGGATTCAAAACTAAACACTCTATTAATAGTATTGGTATCAAGACTATACCCCCACAACGTATTTTCATTGACAAAATATGTGTGTTTATTCTCTGGAGCCGCCATAAATTCAACTTCTGACGAAGAACAAATGCCAAGATTTATCTTGCCATTGCTTATCAAATCATTTCTTCCATCAAATATTTGATTGGTTTGGCGGCTGTAACCTAAAAGATAAATTTTGTCTGTGCTTTGCCTGATTCTGTAATAATCATGGACGCTGTAAGTGTCATAACTGTCATAATCGTTTTGCGCTCCACAAATATAATCAAGTGCTACTATCATAATTTCGCCTTCAACTTGTATGATAGATGGAACAATATCACTTTGAAGAAACGGATTTAAATCTCCCCACCCAACATTATATAATGAATTATTAATATTGACATTGCCAAAATTTGTATTGTCCGCAGAACCATTTGACTCCAAATACTGATTAACACTGTTTAACTTGCTTGTATCTAATGTAGCCGCATTAAAATCTAAAACATAATCAATTCTTTTTTGTAAATCATCATTTTGTCCGCTTTCAATGGTTGTATAATAACCAATATAACTATAATTTTCTGTCTCAATATAAATTTCCAGCAAATATTTTTCTTCATCTGTCAATAAATTTTTAATATTCAAAACAGCTTCCACAGTATTATTATCTTCATCAAAACCATCAAGCTTTGTATCCTCAATTAATGAATTATCCTTTGTATCTCGCACTTTATAGGAAATATTTTTTACCTTTTCCCCATATGTATCCAATACCACTGTTAATTTTTTATTGGATGGCAATGGTGTGAAATCTGTATGCACAAGTGTCTCATCAATATCGGATGTATATCCATGCATTCTATTGATAAATTGTCCTGACTCCATTTTAATTTTTGCAACAGGCAGTTTTGCTTCAGTCATTGTTACTGTTGCTGCAATTTCTGAATGATAATTCATGGAAAAAAAAGTTACAATTACTATGATTAAAAATAATGTAATATAGATAAACAATTTTCCTGATACTGTATTTTTTTTCTTCACTCAATCACCATTCCTTTCAACAATTTATTTAATGTAAGGTCTAATCCTAATGTATACTGCATACTGTGTACCATATCGCCTGATTTCTTTTTCTTATCCCCTGTATAGATTGCTCGTATCAACAAATTTTTAGGGGTATGCTCCATATCAATAAATTCCAAAATCTGCGTTTGATAACCAGCTTCCTCAAGAAGATTCGCTCGTATTGCATCGGTAAATATAGCCGATATACGTTCTTTTAATACCCCATATTTTAATACGAAAGCCAGTTCTTCTGACTGAATCTGTTTATTTGCCTCATGTTGACAGCAAGGCACAGAAAGAATAACCTTTGCTCCCCACTCTACTGCTTTTGCCAGTGCATAATCGGTCGCTGTGTCACACGCATGAAGTGTCACAACCATATCAACATGTTCTACATCTTTATATGAAGCAATATCACCAACATAAAAATTTAACTTATCATATCCATATTTATCTTTTAACTGATTACAAGTATGAATCACATCTTCCTTTAAATCCAACCCAATGATTCTAATATTATAACCCTTTAATTCTTTTAAATAATAATACATTGCAAAGGTAAGATACGATTTGCCACAGCCAAAATCAATAATTACTTGTTCTTTCTTTTTATCTAAATGCGGCAAGATATCTTCAATAAATTCAAGAAATCGATTGATTTGCTTATATTTATCATACTTTTGACTACAAATTTTTCCTTCCTTTGTCATAACGCCTAAATCAACCAAAAATTCAACAGCAGTTCCTTCTTTTAAGATGTAATTCTTATTTCGATTATGCGCCATATCTTTTTGTTGTCTTTTTTTATCCAGATTTTTATATCGAATGGTCAGCTTACCAGATTTGCTTGATAACACTTGCGCATCCTTATCTGTTGTTTTAAACTGTGCCTGTTTAAAATATTCTTCTAACATTTTTGCAATATATGATTTTACTTCTTCTTGTGTATAATTAAAATGTAATACTTTATGTTCCACAAACTCAGATGCTTGGTATATAACCTTTCCTTGTATTAAAACGGGTCTGATTTTTATCTTTTCTGCTTTATAATCTTTTTTCTTCTTTCCACTAATAACTAAATCAATTAACTGTTCATTTATACATTTATCTAAAAGTTCATCTAATGTCATACGAATCCTCATTTCTGTGCCACTTTTACACAAAGAACAAATATTCTTACTCATTTGTGTCAAGCAGCACACAGACACAAACCCGTGAGACAGTCTCTTTTGTCTCTCACATATTTCTATATGGAACCGAATAATATACTATCGTCTTATTTTTATCGGAATTATATTCTATTGAAATATTTACATTCACTTTTCCTTCGCCCAATTCAACCCCCTCTTTAATATCTTTATCATACGCATAAATGGTATATAATTCATCACTCTTATGTCCTGTAACAACTTTTGCCCCCGTTTTGTCTAACAACATTTTTGTAATACTATCTTTTTTATATTCTTCAAGTTCACCATTCATTTCACCCTTTACATTAATGGCTACTGTTGTATTATCCATCCCCAATTTATCTAATTCTTTTTTTAATATATCCTCATATGTAAAAATAGCATCCATTTGTTTGTTTATATTAATTCCTACATATATATACTGTTTGTCTTTATCATGTGTGATAAATTTCATAATGACATCACCAGCCTCAGACAATTGGCTTAATGTAGTCACTGTGTTATCTTCTTCATCAAATGTATTTGTTATCTCATATCGGTTAATTTTAATAGCTTTTGCGATATGCTCTAATATAATGACTTTTGCATCTTCTGCTAAAACCGCATCAGCATATTTTCCATAATAAGACAAACTTGCACTTACTTTATCATATGTGTCATTTGAAAATGCACTCACTATTCTACCTCTGTAACCTTCATCATTCAATCCATATATTATATTACTTGCAGACACAATCCACAATAACATTAATAACAGAATTGAAATTTTAAATTTTGTCTTTCTATAAATGGGCTTTTTCTTTTGAAAATCCGATGCATTTTTACCCCATTCTTTTACAGAAAGTACCATCATATAGGCAATATCTCTTAACATAAAAACCTCCCAGAAAATACAATATTAAATATCGATATAAAACCGATAACTAATGATTGCCAAATCTGGAAGGTTTTATTCAACTTTATCAAGTCATAATATAAACAATTTTATGTTATGACCCAAACTAATCTACTGCACCAAGTCTTGCCAGAGAACGTTTTAATGCTAATTCTGCCCTCATCATATTGATATTGGCATCTCCGCTCTTTAGCCTTCTCTCTGCTCTTATCCTTGCTTCATTTGCTCTATTGACATCAATTTCTTCTGGCCATTCAGCCACCTCTGCCAATACTGTTACTTTATCTTTTAAAATTTCAACAATTCCACCATGAACAGCCGCCTTTTTTGTACCGCTCTCCTCATGGATAGTCATAACACACGGCACTAAAACCGATGTCAGTGGAATATGCTCGGCATACACGCCGATTTCGCCCTCACTTGTTGCCAATTCTACCATAGACACCTCTTTTTGATAAAATTGTCTGTCTGGCGTATTTACTATCAACATAAATTTATCGGCCATGCTCATCACCTCTACTTTGTCTTGGCAAGAACATCATCGATATTTCCACAATTCAAGAAATAACTTTCTGGAATCTCATCATATTTTCCTTCAATGATTTCCTTAAATCCCTGAATGGTCTCGTTAATTGGAACATATCTTCCCTCAAGTCCTGTAAACTGACCTGCAACGAAGAATGGCTGTGAAAGAAATCGCTGTATCTTTCTTGCTCTTGAAACGATTAATTTATCATCTTCTGACAATTCGTCCATACCAAGAATTGCAATAATATCTTGCAATTCTTTATATTTCTGCAAAATCTCCTGCACAGCACGAGCAACATTATAATGTTCCTCACCAACAATTCTTGGGTCAAGAATCCTTGAAGTAGACTCCAATGGGTCTACGGCTGGATAAATACCCAACTCAACAATTGCTCTGGAAAGTACTGTTGTTGCATCCAAATGCGCAAATGTTGTAGCTGGAGCAGGGTCTGTCAAGTCATCAGCAGGCACATATACAGCCTGAACGGATGTGATAGAACCATTCTTTGTTGATGTAATACGTTCTTGCAATGCACCCATCTCTGTTTGAAGTGTTGGCTGATAACCAACGGCTGATGGCATACGTCCAAGCAAAGCTGAAACTTCTGAACCAGCCTGTGTAAATCGAAAGATATTATCAATAAACAACAGCACATCTTTACCGCCTTCATCACGGAAATATTCTGCCATTGTAAGTCCTGTCAAACCTACTCTCATTCTAGCTCCAGGCGGTTCATTCATCTGTCCGAATACCATCGTCGTCTTTTCAATAACGCCTGATTCCTTCATTTCATAATAAAGGTCGTTACCTTCTCTTGTACGCTCTCCAACACCAGTAAATACAGAATATCCACCATGCTCTGTAGCAATATTTCGGATAAGCTCCTGAATCAAAACGGTCTTACCAACGCCTGCACCACCAAAAAGTCCAATTTTACCACCCTTCTGATAAGGACAAAGTAAATCGACTACCTTGATACCAGTCTCTAACATCTCTGTTGATGTTGACTGCTCTTCAAAGTTAGGAGCTTTCCTATGAATAGGCATATGCTTCTGAACTTTTGGAGCAGGTTTATTATCAATAGGGTCGCCCAAAACATTGAACATTCTGCCCAGTGTGTTCTCACCTACTGGAACAGATATTGGCGCCCCTGTTGCCTCAGCATCCATACCACGTACAAGTCCGTCCGTAGGTCCCATTGCTATACATCTTACAGTGTCATCACCAAGATGCTGCGCAACTTCCACTACCAAACATTCACCATTGCTGCGTGTAATATTGATAGCTGAATTAATCTCAGGCAATTTGCCATCTTGAAATTTAATATCCAAAACAGCACCGATTATCTGAGTAATTTTACCAATATTCTTCTCTGCCATGTTTTCCTCCATATTTTATAAAATCATTATAGAACTATGCAAACTGCATATCATTATTCGATGGCATTTGCACCGGATATAATCTCTGTAAGCTCTTGTGTAATTGAGGCTTGACGCGCTCTATTAAACTTCAGAGAAAGACTTGCAATCATATCGTCTGCATTGCTTGTAGCATTATCCATAGCCTGCATACGAGCGCCATTCTCACTGGCTACAGCCTCAATTAATGCACCATAGACAAGACTTGCGATATACTTTGGAATAATCATATCTAAAGCCTCTTCTTCATTTGGCTCATAATTCATAGGCGTATCATCTGTCTGCGCAGTCTTGCCTTCTTCGTCTGGTTGTATAGGAAGAAGCTTTATAAGCTGTGGAACATGAACTACGGTATTCTTAAAAGCAGTATATGCAAGATAAATTTCACCAATCTCTCCCTCTGTAAAAGCCCTTAACACTTCATCACAAATCTCTTTTGCATCGGTGTATAACGGCTCATTGATTACATCAGAATAATCTGCTTTCATCACATATCCTTTTCGTTCAAGAAGTTCTCTACCCTTTCTACCTATTGAGTAAATACAAGCCTCCTCTTTAGCGATATCACTATTTGTAATAAGCTTTACAATATTAGAATTATAACCGCCTGCAAGACCTCTGTTTGCTGTAATCGTAATAATTGCTTTCTTATCCGATTCTCCTGCCTTCAAATATTTATGATTGATATTGCCAGACTTTGCAAGAATATTACTTACCGTCTCATACATCAAATCAAAATATGGTTTTGTATTCTCTGCCTTACCTTTTGCTTTCTGCAGCTTTACAGTGGAAACGAGCTTCATGGCTTTGGTAATCTGACCAGTACTTTGAATACTGTCTCTACGTCTTTTTATGTCTCTCATTGAGGCCATAATCCATTACCTCCATTCCACCGCTCTTACTTGAATGTCTTTTTAAACTCTTCAATGGCGCTAATTAATAACTTTTCAGTATCCTCGTCAAGTACTTTTGTCTTTGCAATAGATTCTGGTATTTGTGGATACTTTGTGTCAATAAAATCAAACAATCCATCTTGGAATGTAAGAATTTTATCAACAGATATATCTATAACATATTTTTTTGTTACAGCGTATATAATTATTACTTGATATTCAACAGGCATTGGCTTGTACTGTGGCTGCTTTAACATCTCTTTTACGCGTTCGCCCTGTGCAAGCTTTTCCTTTGTATCAGCATCCAGTTCTGAACCAAACTGTGCAAACGAAGCAAGTTCTCTGTACTGTGCCAAATCAACTCGAATAGGAGCAGCTATCTTTTTCATCGCTTTAATCTGTGCCGCACCTCCAACTCGCGATACAGACAAACCAGCATTAACGGCAGGTCTAAAGCCTGAATTAAACATTTCTGTCTCAAGATATATCTGTCCATCTGTGATAGAAATAACATTTGTAGGAATATATGCCGAAACATCTCCCGCTTGTGTCTCAATAATTGGTAAAGCAGTTAATGAACCTCCACCATATTCATCAGACATTCTTGCTGCTCTCTCAAGAAGTCTTGAATGGAGATAAAATACGTCACCAGGATAAGCCTCACGTCCAGGTGGTCTTTTTAGAAGCAAAGACAATGTACGATATGCTGTAGCATGTTTACTTAAATCATCATAAACAACCAACACATCCTTTCCTTGTTCCATCCATTCCTCACCAATTGCACAACCTGCATATGGAGCAATATACTGTAATGGAGCAAGTTCACTAGCTGTTGAAGCAACAACCGTTGTATAACTCATCGCACCATATTCTTCTAATGTACTTACAATGCTTGCAACTGTCGATGCTTTTTGACCAATAGCAACATATATACAGTTTACATTTTGACCTTTTTGATTAATAATCGTATCAATTGCAATCGCAGTTTTACCCGTCTGACGGTCTCCGATAATTAACTCTCTTTGACCTCTTCCAATAGGAATCATGGCATCGATAGCCTTGATACCTGTCTGAAGTGGTGTATCAACGGACTTTCTTGTAATAACACCTGACGCAACTCTTTCAATCTGACGAAACTTATCAGTATTGATAGGTCCTTTGCCATCTATCGGCTGTCCTAATGCATTAACAACTCTACCAACCATAGCATCGCCAACAGGAACCTCTACAACACGCCCTGTTGTCTTTACGGTATCACCTTCATTGATGTTGCGCGAATCACCTAACAAAACGGCACCAACATTGTCCTCCTCAAGATTGAGAATCATGCCGTACACTTCTCCCGGAAATTCGAGCAATTCACCCTGCATGGCCTTCTCCAGACCATGTATACGCGCGATACCATCTGCCACCTGAATAACCGTACCAACATCGGACACTTCAAGTTCGGTAG
Source organism: uncultured Lachnospira sp. (assembly GCA_910587485.1). GTDB lineage: Bacteria > Bacillota > Clostridia > Lachnospirales > Lachnospiraceae > Lachnospira. The sequence goes on along the minus strand of CAJUKN010000010.1, from coordinate 31,314 downwards.
AATATCTTTTTATCTGCTCTTTTATCACAGAGCTGATTTCTTCCGGTCTCAAATTCATGGAGCAAACGCACCCTCTTTCTATTAAATGTATAAGCTTACACAAGCTGAATTTTTTTTAGCTGTTTTGCAAGCTCATCTAATTTTGTTTTAATACTGCTGTCTACTACTCTATCGCCAATTCTGATAACCATGCCACCAATAATGGATGAATCCACATCATAATGCATCTGAAAATCCTTATATTTGGTAGTGGCTAATAGTTTTGTTACTACATTCTCTTTCTGAACATCAGTAAGAGGCGTTGCTGTTGTGACAAACGCAATGCCAATCTTTTTATATTCAAGCACCTTGTCACAAAAATAATACAGAGCCTCGACTATATTTTGCTGACGGTCTTTTGATACCATAATCATAAGAAAACCGGTCAGATTTTTTGACACAAAATTGCCAAAAACATTCTCTAAAAATTTTTCTTTTTCTTCTTTATCAATTTTTGGATGATTCAATAATTTGTTTAGCTCGCTGTTATCTTCAAATGCTTTAAGAACCACTAAAACTTCGTCATACAGCGCATCGATTTTTGATTCTTCAAGTGCGAGCTGAAATAATGCATCACCATATGTTGTTGCTGCTAACTTAGCCATGTGTTCTCACCCATTTCATTTAAAGTTTGCTCAATAAGCCTCTGGCTGTCCGCTTCATTGATAGAAGCTGCGACCACCTTTGCTGCCATAAGCTGTGATACAGCAATAATCTGCTGCTTTACCTCGTCGGCTGCTTTTTGTTTCTCAAGTTCGGCTTCTGTGTTTGCTCTTGCAATAATTCTGGCAGCTTCCTGTTTTGCTTCATCAACAATCTTCTGCTCATTATGTTTTGCAACACGTCTTGCCTCGCTTAATATACTTTCAGCCTCCTGTCTCGCTGCTTTAAGCTTTTCTTCATACTCCTGCTTTAAAGCCTGTGCCTGCCTCTTATCAGCCTCCGCATTCTCCCTGTCACTCGTTATCTTATCCTGACGCTTCTTCAACATATTTCTTACAGGATTAAATAATATAAATGATAACAACAAAAATAATACGAATACATTAATAGCTGTAATAGCCGCATCAAAAAGGAGCTGTGGATCCAATCCAAAAAGTCGGCCATCATCCGCGAGAGCCACAAATGTACTTCCCATGGAACCCAATTCTTTTGCCTCCTTTCTACAATCTCAATATTTTTTTAATCCATCAACCGAATGGCTTTACAAACATTAAGATGATAGCTACGGCAAAACCATAAAGACCTGTTGTCTCAGCAACAGCCTGCCCAAGTAACATAGTAGATGTAATTGCAGACTTCGCACCCGGATTACGACCAACAGCAGAAGCACCATGACCTGCTGCAATACCCTGTCCGATACCAGGACCAACACCTGCAATCATTGCAATACCAGCGCCAATTGCTGACATAGCTGAAATAAATTCCTGTCCACTAATATTCATTTTTTCATTCCTCCATTTTAAATTATTTTGCTGAATCCATATTTAGAGCAGCCATTATTGCTACTCATCAGCAATTTTGTCGTTCACATAGACCATTGTCAACATACAAAATACGTATGCCTGAATACAACCTGAGAACAAGTCAAAATAAGCATGTAGAACTGCTGGATAAGCCACCGTAAAAGGCTTTAGCAAGTCATAAATCAAGCCCATAAGAACTGTTCCTGACATAATATTACCAAACAAACGCAATGAAAGCGACAGTGGAACGGCAAATTCTCCAATCAAATTGATTGGGAACAAAAACCAAATTGGCTGAAACAGAGCTGTAAAATGCTTTCCTTTATTTTTCTTAATACCATTAAAATGGATAAGAACAAAAGTAATCAAGCCTAACGACAATGTTACGCCATAATCTGCTGTTGGTGGCCTTAATCCAAATAGACCAGCAATGTTGGAAATAATCAGAAACAAAAACAAGGTTGATAAGTAATTTACAAACTTGCTTGTATTCTTTCCCATAAGTCCTTCCACCATAGTCTGTAGCATCTCAACAATCAACTCGATTATATTCATAAACATTCCCGGTGTATCTTCTGAATTGACTTTGTTCAGTTTGATTCTGGCAATAATAGCCACTATCAATATGAACACAGACACAATCAGCAATGCCACATGCGTGGTATTGAGATGAAATTCATAATCCATACCCGGAAGCTTAAACGTAAATAACGACTTAATCATAAAGCTGCTATCACATGCCACCATCGGGGCAACACTTACGCTTCCCACACTTCTCACCCTCCTTTTTAAAATATTTTGGATGAAATTCTGTTAGTAATCGGCTGTAAATATGCCGACACTTTCATAGCAAACATTCCTACTAATGCTGCAAGCAAATCACCTATATTAAAGTAATATAATGCTGCAAAGACCATTATCATAACAGCAAGTCTGATAAAGTATCCTATCAACAACACTTTCGTTGTGTTTACCTTTCCATACACCACTTCTCGAATCCGATAACTCATGTGCAATGAAGCAAAACCTGCATAAAGCACGCCTGCCAAAAAACCGACAGCATAAAGCATTGGGCTTGAAAAAACCAAAAATATAATGATTTCCCCAAGTATGAGGTATAACATATCAATGAAAAAAATTTGTGGCAATGCCTCATTTAATGATTTTATCTTCTCTATCAATGTCTGCCTCCTGTTCTGCCTTTTCGACCTTACGCTTAATATCTTCTTCAAATTGTTTTTGACGTCTTGCCTCGTCACGCTTAATAACGCTCATTACTAAAACATAAGCATTTCTTCCGCCTGCTAGCATACCAAGAATCATAAGCGGAATGGTAAACCATGTGTCAAACTTGCCATCAAGCCATACACCCAATGCAACACACACAAATAAAGGTACCATAACACTCAATGCCACCTGTGATATCAAAACAATATTGCGATATTCGGTCTTTTCATGGCTCATCGTTCTATCCTTCCAAATGATGTTTATCAGTATAATACCATTTTTTCTTGAAAAAGTCTATTTAATTTCAATATATTTCGTTATCAATACGACGAAATATTATTTGTTAGATATCTTGAATTTCTTGCCGTTTATTGATATAATCTTAAAAACTTATTAAAATCGCAATTTTGTGCAGAAAACAATAGTTTTATCTGTGGCTTAGGATTTACAAGTATTAGAAAGGAATGGTGAATTGTATGGCAGTTTTATATCGCAAGAGACTGATACCAGATGAAATCATAGAGCTAAAAGACGATAAAATATTATTTCGTGATGAGAACTATGTCATTACAAAATGGAATACCATTCGTCCTAAAAGTGAATTTTCTCATGGAATATCCATTTATTGTATAAATGAAGGTTGGAAAATAAGTCAATTCTTTGATGCTAATAATCATTTGATATATACATATTGTGATATTATTGATACTTCTTATGATAGTGTCAGTGATACATATATATTTACTGATTTACTAGCTGATGTAATTATTGAAAACTCTGGTTTTGTTCGTGTAGTTGACTTAGATGAACTTGCCGATGCCTGCGCTCAGGGCAGTATCACAAATAATATATTAGTCTCTGCCCTTCACAAGCTAAACACACTTCTTGAACAGATATACAACAAACAAATACAAACATTTCTTGACCGTTTAGAACAGGCAGAGCCTTAAACTTCAATGTTTAAGGCTCTGCCTGTTTTCTTATACGGATAAAAATCGATGCCTGCTGCCTTAAACATACGTTTTGATGCCAAAACAGCTACTGTATCTGCATATTTATCATTCTCATAGACCACCGTCTTAATACCAGACTGAATAATGGCTTTTGCACATTCATTACATGGAAATAATGTCACATATATTTTCGCATTATCAAGACTTCCACCTCGATAATTTAAAATGGCATTTAGTTCGCCATGTGCCGTATACATATATTTAACATCAATTTCTTCCCCTTCTCTTGCCCAAGGAAACTCATCATCAGAACAGCCTATCGGAAATCCATTATACCCCATAGATAAAATTTTATTATCATTGCTGACAATACATGCCCCTACCTGTGTATTCGGGTCTTTCGAGCGCAGGGCAGACATTTTTGCCACACCCATAAAATACTCATCCCATGATATGTAATCATCTCTTTTACCACTCATTTTATTCCTCACTTCTGCACTGCTTTTTGTGTAAGAATCTTTAAGTTAAAAAATCCTAAAGGATTTTTTTAGTAACTTTTGTGTCAAACAACGCGCAGACACAAATGGCTAGTTAAGATTCTTCAAGCATTGCAATTCTTCTCTTATGTCTTTCACTCTGTGAAAACTTTGCTTCTAAAAATGTATCTACAATGCGAAGTGCCAATTCTGAACCAACCACTCTAGCACCAATACACAACACATTGGAATCATTATGCTCTCTTGTTACCTGCGCGCTAAAACAATCACCACACAATGCTGCTCTTATACCCTTTACCTTATTGGCAGCAATACTCATTCCAATACCTGTCCCACATAAAAGTATTCCAAGCTCACACTCTCCTGATAAGATAGCATCGGTTACTTTATGTGCATAAATAGGATAATCACATGACTCATTTGTATTGCATCCAAAATCTTTATATGTAACTCCTTTCTTATCCAAATGTTCCTTAAGCTGATTTTTTAAATCCACTGCTCCGTGGTCACATCCTATTGCTATCATTTATAGTTCCTCCTTTGATTGTTCATTCATATTATTTATTATAATTGTAGCAGCTCTATTTACAAGTTCTAAAAGAATTTCAAAACATCTGTGATACTCCTCTATTCCTTTGCCATAAGGGTCACTCACTTCAACATTATCACACCCAATAAATTCATTAATGGTATACACATTAATTGCCTTATCATAATTATTGTATAACTTTGTCTTCATTAATGAATCCATCACCAACACCAATGTATCTTTGCCAAAATCACTGTTTTCAATCTGCTTCGCATTGTTGCTTGGCATTATCATTCCATGACTGGCAGCAACAGCAACTGCTTTAGGATTATAGGGTTCTGGAAAAAGCACCACCATTCCCCTAGACTCCACACTGATATCTATTCCCATAAGGTTATGCTGCATAATTGTGGCTGCCATAGGACTTCTGCAAGTATTTCCAGTGCATACAAATATAATTTTGTTATAAGTATTCATAAATAACTCTACCATTCTATCATCGTATATTATACATGTAAAATTGTATGTCCAGCTGCCTTTATCAATCGATTCATAACAGCAGCACCTACATTGTTTGTAGGAAAACTTTCTGAATAGACATAATCCACTTTTTTTTCATCAAATAACCGCAATGCCTCAAATAAAGTCCTTGCATTACTTGCCTCATCATATCTACTACCTATATCAAATACAACATCTGCTTTGTACTTCTTCATATTTTCACTGCATGTCATAATACCAACTTTCAATCCTTCTAACTGCTTATCCTTTGTTAAACAATTGATTACATCAATCACATCATTGTCTTTTCCATCAACAATTATCACCTTTGCTTTAGGCGCATAATGCTTGTATTTCATACCGGGTGCTTTTGGTATAACACCATCTGCAATATTTCCTTGAATTGCAGGGTCCACAAACACCTCGCCTAAAACCTGTTCAAGCTGTGCCTTTGTTATATATCCCGGTCTTAATATCACAGGCTTGTCTACGCTTAAATCAATAATCGTTGATTCTACGCCTATATCCACCTCATCATGTTCAATAATCATATCAATAATGCCATTCATATCCTCAATAACATGTTTTGCTCTTGTCGGACTTGGACGTCCAGAAATATTTGCACTAGGCGCAGCTATAAAAATTTTTGACTTTTTAATTAAATTTGCTGCCACAAAATGACTTGGCATACGTATAGCAACAGTATCAAGCCCCCCTGTTATACTATCTGGAATACATTGATTTTTCTTTAGTATCATTGTCAATGGTCCCGGCCAAAAGGCTTTTACTGTCTTTTTTACTCGGTCATCTATATCAACAGCCAACTTATCTAAATCTGCTACATCAGCAATATGCACAATTAATGGATTATCTGATGGTCGTCTTTTTGCGGCATATATTTTTGCTGAAGCCATTTCATCAAGCGCATTTGCACCAAGACCATACACTGTTTCTGTTGGAAATGCAACTAATCCTCCATTTTTTAGTATCTGCGCCGCCTTCATATAAATGGCTTCATCACTATCCTTATTTTGTATTTTGGCAATGATTGTATCCATAGTCTTTATTCCTTTATTTTTGTGCTTTTCACTTATATTGGTCTGTAAAGTTAAATTTTTCACAAAGTAAAATTCTTTACCTTATATCATACAACATTTTTTAAAATTTATCAAATCTCTTTATTTATTTTATATTCTATTATTGAATCTTATTGTACAATTCCTCCATATTATTCCTCAAAATAATTAATAATCCCTTTTAAAATGGCATCGGCAACTTTTCTTTGATAACTTTCATCAATTAGAAGTTTTGTTTCACTGGGATTAGAAAGAAATCCACACTCTGCAATAATAGTAGGTGCTTTTGTATGGACTAACATATAGTATGTATTATCTGCTTTTTCAACACGATTATTGGTCTCGTCAAGATTGGCTTTAAACGATTTCTGCACACATTCTGCCAACTTTTTGCCCTGTGCAGAATGTTTGTAATAAAAAACCTGCGCACCTTTTGCACTGCTATCTTGAAAACTATTCTGATGTACACTTACAACAATATCCGCATTACTCTCTAATATAATTTGACAGCGTTTTTTCATATCTGCCACTTTTTTATTGTTGTCACTTTCACTATATAAACCATTATCATCTGCTCTTGTCATAACTACTGTAAAATTATTTTGTTCCAGCAGCTCTTTTAAATATGTGCCAATAGCTAGATTAATCTCTTTTTCTTTATATCCTTCCACACTTGTTTTTCCCGGGTCAATTCCACCATGCCCACAATCTATAACAACGACTTTATTTTCTTTTAGTTCTGTATTTTGTGTTACAACAGTTGGTCGATTTTCACCATTTTCAGGAAGACATATAAATGTTGCAGTAAATACCACACATATTAATACTACTGACATAACCATTATTGTTACATTATCCTTCATAGTGCATCCTTTCGTGTTTAATATTCATTGATAGATAAAGACAAAAAACGAAAAATTTTATTCTTATCTATCAATTAATATATGACACAAAGGGCGTAATTATAACTACGCCCCTCAATCTGATTGCTCCTATTAATTTATTTTATTCGTGATATATATTTGCGAATTAACCGCTTCACATAGCGTAGGTTGTGCGTAATATTACAAAAAATTTTATCATACACTAAAACTTCTTGTCTATTTATGTTTTGCAATGATAATTATTTTTTTATTAATAATCATAATTATTTTTTATTGGATAACTCCAATAATTGGTTTATCCAATTACAAGTTTCTGGTTTAATACATAATGAATTACACTCCATAGGGATGTCTTTAACAACCCTCTTAAAGTCTTTCTCAATTTTAGCCTTTGCCTTTTTATCTGCACAGAATGCTACCGCTTTAATTGGAATATCTTTTACATCACTCAATAGTTTTTTTGTACACCCTATTTTATATAATTCTGTGGAACACACAACAATCCGTATATTACATCGGAAAAATTCTATAAATCCAAGTTCACTATCCATACTGCAATCAAAAATAAGCATATGATACCCTTTTAGTTCCAACTGTGTCACTTTTTTAGTCGTTGTTTCACTGATAAAGTGTATATTCTTATATAAAAAATCGTACATATCTTTTTGCATATTACTTGTTTCATTCCATATTTTTATATAATCTTTATTGTTGTTACACTCTACCAATGCTGTTTTAAATCCTCTAAAATTTGCACAGAAATTTGCTATCATCATAGCTAAACAGGTTGTTCCGACCCCTTTCCCAGCACCGATAATGCCAATCTTTAATGGTTTATTAATAAGTATATCCTTTCGTTTTACATGCCTTAAAAATTTTCTCATACCATGTCACTCTTTTTTTCCTATTTTCTAAATGCAAAATAGTTTCCGCCAATTCGTCAAATAATTCATTACCTTCATGCCAGTTATATATGCAGGGAAAGCGAAAACACCTATGCTTTACATTTATTTTCTTTATATATTTATAAAATTCTTTTCCACCAATATGATTGATAATCAGGATTGTGTTTGTGTTTACATTTTTCATAACATCTGTTATACAAGTTCTATATCCCACAATACCAATGACTATATTGATTCCCTCATCAAAATATTGATTTTTAAAAATGCCCATATCATGGATACAATAAGTAAATTGCGATAAATCACAAAAAACACCTTGATGGTATTCAGGAACAATATGTACATTATAAACCTGATATGTTCCATAAGCACTGCACTTAGTAAGAAGTCCAACATCTCTATAATCGTTTCCATCTCCATGTCTTATACATACAACAGCTATATTTTTCTTTGCCAGAAAAGAAGCTATACATAAACAAAAATGTGTTGTTCCTATTTTACATGCCAATCCACTCACATAAATATGTTTTTGTTTTTTATTACTGCAAATTAAATCATTATTATTGTTAATATTTTTATTAATATATTTATTATCAATATACTTTTTTTGCGAAATACATACTAGCTCATTTTTTACTTCTGTTATGGTTTTATAACGCTGATTTCCATTGTGTCGTACACATCGTTTAATAATCGACCCAATAGAAGCTGAATACATCTGACATACATTTTGTATATCATCTGTCATAGACTGCATATGACCACCTGTAATCATATACAACAATAAGATACCGATACTATAAATATCGGAATCAATCGTTCCACTTGAAATGTACTGTTCAGGTGCTGCAAATCCCACAGTTCCATATTCTTTGGTACATTGTTCATCAATCCGCCTTGAACTGTCAAAATCAATAATGCTAATTCCACACACTTCTTTATCAACTAATCCTTTTATATATTCATCTCTCACTATAATATTAGCTGGTTTTATATCAAGATGAATAATACCCACATGATTATGTAGATATTCTAGCACACTGCATATTTGTATGCCAAGTGTAGCTATCTGTGTTATGGATAATGTTCCTGTCCTATGGATATATTCTGTTAAAGATTTACCAGCAATATATTCTTCAATAATGCAAATACTATCAATATTAGCATCAATATCATATATTAATGGTACACCAGTGTATTTTAGACTCTTGATAAGATTGGCTTCTTTTAAAATACGGCTACATTCTGCAGCATTTTTATAAACGGTCTTGGCAACCCTTAATACCTGAAGCTGCTTATGTCTCACAAGCTTGACATCAGAATGTGAAGTTTTTGCCAATTGTTCTACTACCTCATACTTATCAGATAGAATTAACTTTTACCTCCTTTCATGTTATCAACCAGCTTAGTTATTATACTATCACAATACTTTTAGAATTGCAATACTTTTTTTATATTTTTATTACTATTATATTTTTATTTGACTTATTACCACCATACTGCTTTTTATATTTATTATAATATCTATTTTTTGCATTTTTAATACAAACATACATCTGAAAAAATTTTCATTTATGTTTTTTTCATACTTCCTGTCTTTACATATCCATTAAAAATGGGTATTATATTATATTATAGTTATTGTACTTTTACTAGACAAATACACTTAGCGTTTAAATATCTATAAAATTAAATGGATTCATAAAACACAAAAGTATGCAGGATTTAAGCCGCCGACATCAATCACCATTATGAAGTTCTGTGGCATGAAAGGATTATTATGAAAATTGAAAAAATAAATGATAACCAAATAAGGTGTACTTTAAATAAAAGTGACCTTACTTCACGACATTTAAAAATCAGTGAGCTTGTCTATGGCAGCGAAAATGCTAGAGAGTTATTCCGTGATATGATGCAGCAGGCCTCTTATGAGCTTGGTTTTGAGGCAGAAGACATTCCTTTGATGATTGAAGCCATACCAGTAAATGCTGAATGTATCGTTCTTATAGTTACGAAAGTGGAAGACCCTGAAGAATTGGACACTCGATTTTCAAGATTCTCTGATGAATCAGAGAGCGATGAAGATTATGTATTTGATAATTTTTCAGACCAAATTGACTCTATGGAAGAAATACCAGAAGAAATAGCACAACCTTCCGCTACAGAAGAACTGGATTCTTTGGATAGTGAAGTCAAAGTACCTTCTGCCGACACAGCTAATGATGTGATTAACCTTTTTAATAAAGTAAAAGATTACCTCAATAAAAGTATTGAAGAAGCCTCTGGAAATGGTGGATTTGTTTCTCTTAAAGACTCACTTAGTGAAACCAATCTAAAAAATGATAACACATCTCATACAGACCAAAATAAAACAACAAAATCAGCAAACCATGAACCTATTATGCGTGTTTTTAAATTTGATTCATTTGATGCCTTTTCTAATGCTGCAATGGCAGTAAAAACGATTTATGCTGATATTAATTCTCTATATAAAGACCCTGTATCAGGCATCTATTATCTTGTTTTAAGAAAGACATTGATTAACAACACATCTTATAATAAAGCCTGCAATATTCTTTCAGAATATGGAAGCAAAGAGAATTTAAACAACAATATTGTATATTTTTATGATGAACATTTTGACTGTATTGTGAAAAATCGTGCTATTCAAACCATTTCAGACTTATAAAAATCATGCAAAACATACTATAAACTTATTTCTATTAAGCTTTTCATGGTATAATAAAGCTGTCACATAAACAAAAATGTATTATGTGACAGCTTATTTGATGTGCTAATTGTTTATTAAATATTTTAATAATTACTGCTTTCCTAATTGTACATTCATACCAGCAAGATGTTTCATTAATATTACTGCATCACTGCTGTTTATCTCACCATCAACATTGACATCACTAGCCTTCTCATTAATATTTAATTCTTTTACTCCTGCAAGATACTTTTTTAAAATAACGCCATCTGATACATTGATTGAGCCATCTGAATTAACATCTCCATATTGAAAAACCACCGTATCCATTTTATATATTGCAATTTGTCCATTAGAAATTTCTGTAACTACAATATCCGTATTTTCAAGATACCAATTGCCCTTATTATTTTCTGCAATACCATAAAGGTCAAGTTCAGAAGAAGAATTATTTATAATTTTAGTTAAATTATTACAATTTGAAAAAGCATTACTACGTATACGTATCACACTGCTTGGAATTTCTACACTACTTAAACTATGGCAATTTGAAAATGCCTCAATACCTATACTTGTTACACTATTTGGAATCTGTATGCTACTTAAACTGCTGCAATTAAAAAATGCACTATCCATTATATTTGTTACACTGTCTGAAATTTTTATTTCACTTAAATTATGACAACCAGAAAATGCGCCAAATCCTATACTTGTTACACTATTTGGAATTTTTGTATCTATCGTGCCTCGTATTAACTCATTTGTTTCCGTCTTAATAATGGCATTGCAATTCTCTCTATTATCATATATTTTATTACCTTCTAAAACTTTTATACTGTCTAAATTTCCACAACCCCAAAATGCACCATTACCTATACTTGTTACACTACTTGGTATTTCTATACTACTCAAACAAACACATCCTGAAAAAGTATAATTTCCTATACTTATCACATTGTCTGAAATTTTTATATTATTTAACTTTACACAATCTTTAAATGCTTCATTACCTATAGTTGTTACACTATCTGGAATCACTATACTATTTAAATTACTGCAATTACTAAAAACATTATCCTCTATACTTGTTATGCCATTTGGAATTTTTATACTATTTAGATTGCTGCAATCCTTAAATGTTTCTTTACCTATACTTGTCACACTATCTGGAAGTTCTATACTGCCTAAATTGGTACAACCTTTAAAAGCATATTCTTTTATATTTGTTACTTTATCAGGAATTGTTATATTATTTAAACTAACACAATTTTCAAATGTATAACTACCTATTTCCGTTATGTTATCTGGTAGTTTTACATCCGTTAAACTACTGCAATCTCTAAATATAGCACGAGACAAATATGTTATACTATTTGGAAGTTCTATGTTTGTTAAACTACTGCAATTTGAAAATGCAAACTGAGATATTCTTGTTACACTGTTTGGAATTTTTACACTTTTTAAATTAGTACACTGATTAAATGTTGACTCTTGTATAAATGTTATATTATTTGGAAGTTCTATATTAATTAAACTACTACATCCACGAAACGCACCATAACCTATACTTATCACACTATCTGGAAGTTCTATATTAGTTAAACTGCTACAATTATAAAATGCATCGTCACCAACATTTATCACACTACTTGGAATATCTACATTAGTTAAACTGCTACACTCTTTAAATGTTTGATAATTTATACATGTTACACCACTTGGAATACTTATACTTTTTAAACTACTGCAGCCATAAAACGCCTTAGAACCTATATTGACCACACTATTTGAAATATTTATTCTGCTTAAACCTTTGAGATTATAAAACATTTCGTCTGGTATTTCTGTTATCCCCTTATCAATAATACATCGAACATTTGCCCCTTCTTTTTTACATATTGTTTTTGAAATAATTTCTTTTACGTCACTTCCAAGTGTTCCATTTCCACTAATTGTAATCACATTATTTTCTAATGTAACTATAATATCATTGTCACATACCCACTTGCCAAAAGTAATATACCCCCTATCATCTTTAGAAACCACATCTGTTGGTGTTGCTTCTCTTAATTGATAAGTACTTCTTCCATATTCAATGTCATTTTTTACAGTTTTAATACTTTCAGTACTATCCATCTCACTATTTACAACGACTTGACCATATCCCAATATTGATGATATGCTACATAATATACCTGCAATTAAAATAGAAAAAAATTTTTTTATCCCATTGTATTTTTTTAACATTGCTATAAATCCTCCCTTTTTAATTTTTTTATCTATTATAATTTAAACATATATTATCATTTTTTTGTTATGCACTCAACAATATGATATTTCTTAGTTTTATTACTAAAACTTTTAAAGATTTACTTCCTAATTTTAAATATTATATTTTTATACTATATATCATAATAATACAAAAACAGAAGAACCATTTAAGAAATAATCGTTCTTCTGTTTCATTATTTTAATATAAACTTGTCTAATCAATCAGCCTACAGAGTCAAGATAATTGTTTATATCTTCCATCAATGCATCACAATCAAGATTATGAACCATTGCAGCCTCCTCAATAGTTTCTCCTGCTGATGATGGACAGCCTACACAGTGCATTCCTGCACTCATAAGGATAGGAATAATGCCTGCATCCATTTGTATTGCTTCGCCGATTGTAGTATCCTTTGTTATCTTAGCCATTTTCAATATTACCTCCTAAATTTTTTACTTATAGTATGTCCTAACATTATAAAAAACATTAAAAACAATAAAATATAAATTCTATTTTAATCTTTTTAATATTATCTCATAATATAATCGTTGTTATTAAAAATGTCAAGGTATTACACCATTTTTATTTATTAAAAATTTATTTTAAATATAAAAAATAATACTAAAAATTGTCACAAAGAAAGTAACTTTTATATGTTGTTTTGTATTGAATTTTACTTTCTAATATCGTATAATCAAGGAAACGAATTATAAGGAGGATTATAGTAATGGCATATGTAATTAATGATGAATGTGTCAATTGTGGTGCTTGTGCTTCTGGCTGTCCAGTAGAAGCTATCAGTCAAGGTGCTTCTCATATGGAAATTAACGCAGATGCTTGCATCGATTGTGGTGCTTGTGCTGGTGTATGTCCAGTAGGCGCTCCTAATCCACAGTAGTTTTAATCAAACGACATATAGTGTGGACAAGGATTCATTACCTTTATCTACATAAAAATCACAACATTTATTGTTGTGATTTTTTAGGAGGATATGTTAGTTAAATAAAACCCATGTTTTGCATTTCTATCTTATTTGTTTTTAATATATTTATAGTTCTTTATATTTATTTAATTGAATTGCATATATTAAATTACAATACACATACATATACCCTTCATATTCACCATCCCATTCGCCTGTATCAATAATACAATGTTGCCAATTTTGAATTTGACCATTTTTAAAAAGTTCACTTACTATTGCCCATAAAATCCCCTTAAGTTTATTCAAATCTTTACATACAGCATATCCATAATTTCTAAACACTATTTTTTTCTCGCTTGCTTGCCACATTGTATAACTATCAAGTGTTATACTACTACCTAAAACTTCTATTCTTATATCTACATATATTTCATTACTTGCAGACTCTTCAATAGAATTATTAATTAATTTTAATACGTAATCAACCACTGTTTTATAAGAATCTCTAAATAAATTTGTTTCTTTGAATTTTTCTCCATATTCAATATTATATAAATCAAACATTGAATTAATAGATTTATAATCTTGTCCATTAATTACTTCTACCATATACTCCTTCTCCTATCCCAATCCACTACATTTCCACCTCAACCATTCCCCATTTTATTATTCAACAAATCTGCAAATCTTGTCTGTTCAGGTATCCAAGCCATTTTAACTGTTCCAATCGGACCATTTCTTTGCTTTGCAATAATAACCTCAGCAATTCCTTTAACTTCTGTATCCTTATTATAATAATCGTCACGATATAAAAACATCACCACATCGGCATCTTGTTCAATCGCTCCAGACTCTCTTAAATCGGACAACATCGGTCTATGGTCTGGTCGTTGTTCTACCGCACGGCTAAGCTGTGATAAAGTGACCACTGGAACATCAAGTTCTCTTGCCAATGCTTTCAATGACCTTGATATATCCGATATTTGCTGTTGTCTGGAAGCCTCTTTGCCGCTTCCATTCATCAACTGAAGATAGTCGATAATAACTAATCCTAAATCGTTTTCCATCTTATATTTTCTGCACTTTGAACGAAGCTGTGCAACAGATATACTTGGCGTGTCATCAATAATCAAATGAGAGCGTGCTATACTGTCCGCTCCTTCAACCAATTTGCCCCAATCGCTTGAATCCAATCGTCCTTTTCTTATCTTATCTGCCTCTACAGTAGACTCTAAACTTAACATTCGATTGACAAGCTGAACATTGGACATTTCCAATGAAAAGATTGCTGTGGTAATTCCCTGTTTAATGGAAACATTCTCTGCCACATTTAATACAAATGCCGTTTTTCCCATAGACGGTCTTGCTGCTATCAGCACAAAATCAGACGGCTGAAGCCCTGATAAGTAATTGTCTAAATCTTTAAACCCTGTAGGAATCCCTGTGACTGCCCCTCTATTTTTTGCTGCTGCCTGTATTCTGTCTAACGCCTCTAAAACAACCTTGTCAATTGGCGTATATACATGTTCCCCTTTATTTTTAACCAACTCAAATATCTGCTTTTCTGTATCTGCTAAAATATCCTCTGTAGGCTGTGCCCCTGCATAACATGCGTTCGCAATATTATTATTGACTTTAATAATATTTCTTAAGATTGACTTTTCTTTAACAATTGATGCGTACTGTCGTATATTGGCTGATGTCGGCACTGCTGCCAGCAAATCGCGAATAAATGCAACACTATATATATCCGATGCAATATTTTTTGCCTTAAGACGCTCCTGCAATGTAACAATATCAACGGATTTACCCTCATTATTCATCTCAACCATTGTCTGAAACATAATGCCATATTGATTATGATAAAAGTCTTCTGTACACAACATTTCACCTGCAGTAATAATGGCTTGTCTGTCCATAATCATTGAACCGACAACCGATTGTTCCGCCTCAAGACTGTTAGGCATAACTCTTGTAATTGTAGCCTCTTCCATTATTTTTCTTCCTCAACAACCACCTTCAATTTTGCTGTTACATCTTTATGCAGTTTGCATGCAATTTCATAGGTACCCAATGCTTTTATAGACTCTTCCAGCTTCATTTTTTTCTTATCAATATCCAATCCAAGCTGTGTCTTTGCTGCTAATGATATCTCTTTTGATGATATAGCGCCAAACACACGCCCTTCTTTACCTGTCTTTATACATAAACGAACAGGTTTTGCCTCCACTTTTACTGCAAACTCTTTAGCTGCTGCTAACTCAAGTTCATCTTGTCTTTGTTTTTTTTCTTTTTGAATTTTTAAATCATTTAAATTCTTTGCATTGGCTTCTAAACCAAGCTTTTTAGGCAATATATAATTGCGTGCATATCCATCGCTAACCTTAACGATTTCTCCCTTTTTTCCCAATGCTTTCACATCTTCAAGTAAAATTATTTCCATTTATATATCTCCTTCCTCAATCATTGTGTCTAATGTATCCTTAATTGTCTGTACAGCTTGGTCAATCGTACAATTATGAAGCTGTGCTCCCGCTATTGTCATATGACCGCCTCCGCCAAGTTTTTCCATAATAAGCTGTACATTAACTTCATCAATAGACCTTGCGCTAATATAATTAATATCATTGTAACTTGTAATAACAAATGATGCTTTTATTCCTGATATATCAAGAAGCTGATTTGCCGCTTTCGCTCCTCCTATTGTTGGACTTGACAAACCAGTACCATTAAAAACAGTGATAGCAAATGCATCATTATAAACCGTCGCTCTGCTAACTGCCCTTGCAACTGCAATATATTCTGCCATATCATTGCGCAGCATTTTTCGCACCCTTGTAACATCGGCTCCATGTCTCCTAAGAAATGCTGCCGCTTCAAATGTTCTAGGACCCGATTTATTATGAAATCCATCGGTATCAATATTAATGCCTGCATACAGCGCATCTGCCTCATAAGCCTTAATCTTAACATCATCTTCAACATATTGAATCATCTCTGTTATCATCTCTGAAGCAGAGGAAGCATAAGGGTCAACATAGGATAACACAGCACCTTTTATTGAATCAACCGATTGCCTATGATGGTCGAACACAACAATTGTCTTACAACTTCCCAATAACTCAGGACACTCTGTAAGTACAGGTCGATTGGCATCAACTACAATAACTACTGTCGATGAATTAACGTATTCCACTGCATCATCTCTTGCTATAAATAAATCTTCTGGATAATCGGATTTATTAACAAATCTATCCATAAATGGTTTTACACTTGTTGTAACTTCATTAATTACAATATGTGCAGTCTTTCCCAACTTCCTACAAATAACATAGATGCCCATTGCAGAACCAAATGAATCAATGTCGGCTATTTTATGCCCCATAATCAATACATTGTCTGTTGTCTCAAGAATTTGCCTTAACGCATGAGCTTTTACTCGTACCTTTACTCTTGTATTCTTTTCCATCTGCTGGCTTTTACCGCCAAAATACGTAATTTTATCTCCATCCTTAACAACTGCTTGGTCTCCGCCGCGCCCTAGTGCCAAATCCATGGCGGCTTTTGCAACATCATAATTTTTAGCATAATCGCTTGCGCCTGTTCCTATACCAATACTAAGCGTTATCTTCTTTTCCTCTCCAATTTTAACATTCTTAATATCTTCCAACAAAGAAAATTTATCTGCAATCAACTTCTCAAGATGTTTATATCGAAATACGACAAAATATTTATCCTTTTCTATTTTTCTTACAATAGCTGCACCTGATGAAAAATACTTATTAACCTTCTTATCCATTAATCCAATAAACAAAGAACGCCTTACATCATCTACACTTTCTAATGCCTCTTCATAATTATCGATATAGACAAGCCCTACAACAAAGCGTTCATCTTTAATTTTTTGAATATACATATTAAGGTCTGTATTATCAAATACATACACTGCTATAAAAGAATTATTCTCACTATCACTATGGCTTAAATTGCCAAATACAACATTATTCACTACAAATCGCTGCATTTCTACTGTATAATCTCTGTCATTATATTTGAGTTTTATTTGAACAACATCTTCTTGTGGAAATGTATCTACTGTAAGCTCAGGAAATATTGTATAAATATTTTTGCAAAAATCTTTTTTCTTGCCAGTAATATCCTGCATTTGTTTATTCATCCATAATACCTTGCCACTATCATCAAGCAAACAATATGGAACGCTAAAATCATATAATAGCTGCCTTTGTACCTGCGAATAATTAGAAGAAAATTCTACCAATTCATGCAGCATACTCTGTCTAAGGTAAATTACTAAAAAAATATTTATTACAATATAAATAGATGTAAAAATAAACATTAAATATCCAGCATTTGTATTAACAACAAATATTCCTAAGGATAAAAATATAAGTAATAATCCTGTTATAATTGGCAAAATAAATATTATTCTTAACTTACCTGTTATCTTATATGCCTGATTCAATTTTCGCTTACTAAACATATTTTTCCTCACTTTTCAAAGCAGCAAAGCTGTGGAGTATTGGACTTTTATAACATACACCAAATACTCATGCAAGCATGGCACTTTGTTCATTGCTTGCGAAAATAAAACGATATAAAGTCGTTTCTATAGTATACCATTTTTCTTAAAAACTGTAAATAACTTTGAATATTTCGCAACCAACTAAACCAAACCAATAACAAAATATTAGAATTTACTATAAGCTAAAAAATGTCGGCAGATAAAATACTCTGCCGACAATAACATACTATTTATGTTTTTTTACATCTCAGTTTACTTTAATTTGCTGTAGATGTGAAATATACTGGTTTCCAGCCATCAAAGAATGATGCTACAGAAACTGCTTTTGCCTCATCCTCTGTCAATCTCTTTGTACCAGTAGCTCTCTTTGATGTGCTTACTGCTTTTCCATCTGGTGTATGTAAATTATACTCTGAATAATTTGCTTGCGCAGGTGTAACATTTGACATAGTCGCCCAGCCAGCCTCATGAATTAAATCAGCCGTTGCAGCTTCACAATTATAATAAAGTACTTTTGTTCCTGCTCCCCATGGACGACCTAAATAAATTCTCTTTGTGCCTGCTTTAATTCCTTGATATGTTGTATTTTGAATCTTACAATTATAGAATAAATAACCATGTTCACCACCCGCTTTAGAAGCTGTGATATATCCACCATCTGCTACTTTATCACTATATCCATAGATACTTAATGTACAATCATCAAACACAATATTACCATTGCCACAAATAAAGTCTGTTGTACCTTCAATTAAACAATCTTTAAAATACATATGTTCTGAACCATCACCTGTATATAATGTATCCTGACTGCTTAAAAATGAACACTGATAAAATTCCATTCTATCAGCTCGTGGGAACATTGCACATGCTCTCTCTTTATTCTTATTAAGCTGAACATTTACATTCAAATTATTACGCATATCTTTATTTTTATCTGCTTGTGGATTAAGACCTACACCATCTGCAATTTCTTCCTCTGTCATATAACGGTTAAAGGATGCCTCAAATGTAATATTTTCAGCTTTAAAATCCGTTGCTGTTGCAAGTAATTCTACTGTTGTACCCCAGTCCTTAGAGACGGTTGTCATTTCATATTTATCAACAGCATATTTCTTATCATAAAATCCTGTACTTGGATTTACACTGTAATATGTAGCACCTATGCCATAGTACCATGTTACAACAGGGGCTTCTGTCCTGTCTGTAGCAAATGTAATATATGGTGCAGATATAATAATCTGCTCACGATACATTGCATCATTTAACTTCAATGTTACACGCTGTCCTTCTTCTCTTTCCATACGTGCCACATAATCAACGGCTGATTGAATTGTTTCAAATTCCTTACCTTTTCCTACTTCAAGTGTTTCTTTATATGCAACCTTTGATGTATCTGGCTCTGTTTTATCAAGATAGATATCATTTGTAACAGCACTCTTCTTCACACTAACCTTATCAAATACTGTATATCCATCTACTGTAGCAGAAGTTACATACTCACCTGTACGAAGTTCTGCTGTATAAGCATTTCCATTTGGCGTAAATGTATATGAGTAATCCTTTTCATTCATATTCGTAAAAGTAATTTCTGAAACTGTAGCTGTCTTTTCATCTGATGTTACAAAATCACCAGTTACTGCATATACAGTTTTTTTCGTAATAGTAATATTTTCTGTATAAGTACCTTCTGTCTTATTATAAGAAGTCAAAACTTCATAATCATTTGCATTTATAAGTCCAACTGTAAATTTTACATTTGGTGTTATAACAGCTTCATATGTATAATTTCCATCAGAAACTTTTGTTAATTGTGCATCAATTGGAAGCATAGTTACATCATCTGGTACAAACTGCATACCTAAATCACCTTTTAATGCACTGTCAGGAACTCCTGATAGTGTACCACTTATTGTAACTATAGGTGCTGTCACAACAGAAGCATTATATGTAGCAGTTGCATCATTTCCTTCAAGTGTAAACTTATTTGCACCATTTGTATCATCAAGCTTAAAACCTGTTTTAGAAATAGAGGCAATATAATCTTCTTTACCATCAACACGTTTTAACACAACAGAATATGTACCATCTTCTTTGATATCTGCTGAAGTTACCTCATTTGTCTTTGTGTCAAGGAAATAGATTTTATCTATACCTATTGCCCCACTGCCACTGCTGTTATCTCCAAGTCCTACATCCATACCTGCTAAATGTTGTAAAACAATGACAGCATCTCTAACAGTTACATCTCCGTCTCCATCTACATCACATGCTTTCTCAATAAAATTTTCTAAATTTTTTATACCTGCTAAATATTTTTTCAAAAGCGTTGCATCCGACGAATCAATCTTGCCATTGCCATTAACATCACCTTTTTTAACAGTTTCTGAACTTATACCTGAAATTGTACCTGTCACTGTTACACGATTGATTGGATTATATTCTGTAAGATTAATCTTTGTAGGCTTAATATCTCCATGTGAATAAATAGCAACATACTTTTGTCCATTTACCACCTGAATCATATCTGTAATATCTGAAACTGTAACTGTTTGTTCTTTTGAACTTGCATATACTTGATATTTTCCAGTATCATTTCCAACATTAGTTATTCTGTCTGTAGCATTGTTAGCAATTTGTCCATATGTAATCATTGTTGTGTCATCTTGAATTGGAAGCAGCAAATATGAATCTGCACGAAACTTTAACAATGTAGGGTCAAAAGTAACATCACCTTTAGAATCTTGTGGATATAAAATTCCTGGCAAACCATTTTTATCTGTATCTGGTAAAATTTCACCTTTTACAGGCATTGGCTTTCCGTCATTTTTACTAAAATCCCACGAGCGTGTGTTCGTTGCTGTTAGTGCCGCCTCAACCACCATGTTATTTCCTTCCCCCATTGTTGTCATACCAACTATAAGGGTAGAAGCCATGACTACGGAAACAACCCTTTTTAAGCTGTTTCTTAATTTTTTTGTCATAAAAAATCTCCTTTCTGCAATTTGCATTCTTACTTTTTTCGTATTGTGTTAATAGTTTTTTATATTAAATTGAATAATCCTGCTATCAATATTAACAACAAACATCTTCCCATAAACAGTAAATATCTGTCATAGCTGTCACCAAATATCCATACAAACTCATTTACTGAGTTGGTCAAAATAAATGTTATCATTTAATCAATAAATCTTGCAATTCAATCAATAAATCTTACAATTTATTAATTATTTCTATTGAAGCAAAAATTTTCTTTATTTAACACAAAATAAATTATTATACAATACTTCCCTTATTTATAATATCACTTAATTCATTAATTTAACATACAACTTATTTCACAAAAAATTCATATTATTTTGTAAATATTGCACGAAAAAAAGTCAGATGTATTACTACACCTGACTTTTTCAGTCAAAGGACATTCACAATCCTCTTTGCTACTTATTCATAACCTCATAGCTGTTATTGTAACTTTCCAGCATGTCCTATATTTCTACTGAAACAAACAAGTCCCCACCTCTTTCGCTTATATCTCTAAGCTATTGAAGAAGATAGAAACTTACTTGATGAGGTTAAAATATTAATCCACACTATATGGAAGCAATGCAACATGGCGCGCTCTCTTTACTGCTACTGTAAGTGCTCTTTGATGTTTTGCACAATTTCCTGTTATTCTTCTTGGAAGAATCTTGCCTCTCTCTGAGACAAATTTCTTTAACATATTTACATCTTTATAATCCAAAGCCTTGTTTGCATCTGCACAAAATGCACATACTTTTTTTCTTCTGCGCACTGGTCTTCTTCTCATCTGACCTTCTGGCCTCTCAGCTTTCTTTTCTGGCATACCATTTACCTCCTATTTTAATTGAAAGGCAACCCTTCATCATCTACACCATCTGGAATATTCATAAATCCTTCACCTGCTGGCGTTGTTGGATTTGACCTTGTAGGTGTATATGAACCACTTGTATCTGCCGTAGCTTTGCTCTCTGCAAATTCTTGGTCTTCAACTACCACATCCGTTGTGTAGACTTTTTGTCCATCCCTGTTTGTATAGCTGCCTGTCTGGATTCTACCTGTAATTACTACCTTTGTTCCCTGATGAAAATACTTTTCTGCAAATTCACCAGACTTTCCAAATGCAACACAACTGATAAAATCGGCTGTCTGCTCATTGGAATCATTTGTTCTGGCACGTCTTCTATCAACTGCCAATGTATATCGAACAACTGCAAGCGAACCATCTGCGCCCTGTGAATAGCGTACATCTGGTTCTCTTGTAAGTCTTCCCATTAATATCACTTTATTCATAATTGTAATCTCCTCTTCTATAAAGAGTTGCTAAGCTAAACGGGATAATTATTCTCCATCTTTAACGATTAAGAATCGAATTACATTTTCCATAATACGAAGTCTGCTTTCAACTTCTGCTGGGCAAGTAACGTCTGCTTCAAATTTTATGAAATTATAGAAGCCTTCTGTTTCTGGTCTCTGACCCTTTACATGGGAAATCTCATATGCAAGTTTTTTCTTTTCACATGTGCCTGGGTCTGTAACTGTACCGCCAAAACGAGTAATTAATTCTTTAACCTGCTCGATTGTAGCATTTCTTACTTCATCATCAACGTTTACGCTAACAACTAATGCCAATTCATATTTCTTCATTCTATACTGCACCTCCTTCTGGTCTCTGGCCCTTTCTTTTTCACAGTGAAAGAGCAAGGATAATATATATCACGAACATGTATGTTATCATAAAAAAAATATAATTACAAGCTTTTTTTGATTTTTTCTACTTTTTTTGCCAAAAATTTTAATTGCAAGCTTTTTTTAATTTTTTTGTATTTTTTTCTACCATCATTCTGCTCACCATCATTTCATGTCCACAGCCGTTGCATCTCAATTTAAAATCAGCGCCCACTCGAAGGATATACCATTCTGCACAACCACAAGGATGTTTCTTTTTTAATTGTACAATATCACCTACCTCATATACAATCATCACTCACCTGCACAATTCTTAATCAAAACGAATATTCGCAATCCGCTACACTACTTGCTCATAACCTCATAACTACTATTGCAACGCAAGTTCCCACCCACCACTTATGCCTCTGCGGCATTGAAGTGGAGGACTTCTTTGATGAGGTTAATATATAATTTGCATTATAAAAACTTATCCCAAAAAATCATTACACATTAGAAAACACATTACCAAGCCCGTCATGTATCAACAAGTTTGCCCTTTTATCATATGGTGTTGGTGTCTTATTTACTAAAACAAGTTTATTTCCATTATAATAATCTATCAAGCCTGCTGCTGGATATACACCAAGTGACGTACCTCCTATAATAAGAACATCCGCTTCACGAATAAGTCTCACTGCTTCCGATACATTGTCACTATTTAAACCTTCCTCATACAAAACAACATCTGGCTTCACTCTTCCTCCACATTTACATATTGGTATATTATCTGAATTTAATATGTACTGTAATCCATAAAAACAGCCACAATTCTCACAATAATTCCTTAAAACACTACCATGTAATTCTACAACATGTTTATTTCCAGCTTTTTGATGTAAACCATCAATATTTTGAGTGATTATTCCTTTTAATTTGCCCTTTTTTTTAAGCTCGGACAATTTATTATGTGTTATGGAAGGCTTTGCCTCCGTAAAAATCATTTTCTCACGATAAAATTTAAAAAATTCTTCAGGCTTTCTAATATAAAAAGAATGACTAAGTATTGTTTCAGGAGGATAATCATACTTTTGGTTATATAAACCATCAACACTTCTAAAATCTGGTATTCCACTTTCTGTAGATACGCCTGCCCCTCCAAAAAAAACAATATTTTCTGATTCTTCTACCCATTTTACAAAAGTTTCTATTTCTTTACTCATTTACCACCACACCCAATACATAACAACCAGCTTCATCAAGCTGTTTAACCTTTACTTCTGATGACATTTCACTGTAATCAGATTGTTTCAACATTACAATTGTTTCGTCACACATAGAAGCCATTTTTCCACTATCATCTGTAAGTACAACTATCCAGTCAAAATCTTCTTTTAACTTCTTAAAAAGAACTTTGATTTTTTCTATATGCACATCTTCATGTACTGTATAATCAGACATTCCTGTAAAAATAACCTTAAAATTATCTTTATTTGTAAGACATATAATATCATTATAATCAAGCTCTTCTGTAAGATAATTGGCAACACCCTTTAAATCTCTTCCAACTCGATACTTTGCAATAAATATATCATCTCTTAAATCGGCATCAATAAAAATCACTTTCCCCCCTTTTGTATAAAGAGCATCTGCCAATTTAAATGCCATAGTACCCTCACCAACTACACTAATCGCAACTGACTCATCTTCTGACATATCAATAATACTGTCAGCAACAGATTCATAACTTTCTTTCTCGGATGGCTTCATCCTTGTTAATTTATCCACATTAACACTAAACACCATATGCACCACCTTTACTTTTTAATAAAGCCAATTACTCCTGCTGACGACTTTTTTGCATTTTTCGTTTTTTCGGTCTTTGTATTTTCTGCTTTCAATTGTTTCTCTGCTTTTTCAAGTTCTTCCATAGCTTTTTTTGCCTGCTCTTGTCTATATTCTTCCTCAAGTCTACGCTCTTCTTCAAGCTGTTTTTCTTTCTCAAGTTTACGTTCTTGTGCCTTACGTTCAATTTCTGCTTTGCGCTCTTCATTTTTCTTAAAAGCTTCATCATCATTTGTAATCTGTTCTTGATTTATATCATTAAATGACTCTTTATCACTAGATAGCTCATTGTTAAATGAAGTACTATTTGATGACTTGTCCACGGTTTCATTATTTATTTCATTTTTTATTAAATTTTTAACAGATGTTTCTGGATTGGTAATTTTCTTTGCTGCCTCTTCTGCCAATTTACTTGCTGCTTCGGCTTCGGCTAATTTTCTTGCTGCCTCTTCTGCCAACTTTCTTGCCTGTTCTACCTCAGCCAATCTCCTTGCTGCCTCTTCCTCTGCTGCTTTTCTTGCTGCTTCGGCTTCGGCTAATCTTCTTGCCTCTTCTTCTGCTGCCTTTCTTGCTGCTTCTTCTGCCAATCTTCTTGCCTCTTCCTCTGCTGCTTTTCTTGCTGCTTCCTCTTCTTCCGCCTTTCTTCTTGCTTCCTCCTCGGCAGCCTTTCTTGCTGCTTCCTCTTCCTCTGCCTTTCTCCTCAACTCTTCTTCAGCGGCTTTCTTTGCTGCTTCCTCTTCTTCCAGCCTTCTTGCCTCTTCTTCAGCGGCTTTCTTTGCTGCTTCCTCTTCTTCCAGCCTTCTTGCCTCT
>CAJUKN010000010.1:0-5343 GCA_910587485.1 uncultured Lachnospira sp. | reverse complement strand
CTTTCTTTGCTGCTTCCTCTTCTTCCAGCCTTCTTGCCTCTTCTTCGGCGGCTTTCTTTGCTGCTTCCTCTTCCTCTGCCTTTCTCCTCAACTCTTCTTCAGCGGCTTTCTTTGCTGCTTCCTCTTCTTCCAGCCTTCTTGCCTCTTCTTCGGCGGCTTTTTTTGCTTCTTCCTCTTGGGCAGTCCTTCTTGCCTTTTCTTCCTCTGCCCTTCTTCTTGCTTCCTCTGCCTTTTTTTCCTCTTTAAATATTCTTCTAGTCTCTTCTTCAGCTCTTCTTATAGCATCTTCTGATTCCACTTTTCGCCTTATAGGTTTACGTTTTACCTTCTTATAATCCTCTTCATCGTCAATCTCCACAAACAAATCATCTTCATCGTCATAATCAATATCTCCACTATAACTTGCAGCAACTTTTGGAGCTTGCGAATGAACTAATGTTGGCATAACAACTGGTGAATGATGACCATATTTTCTCTCATATTCTCTATCTTCTTCCAAATCATCATCCTCATAATCATCTTGCCTAAATGAAGACAATACCAACATCAAAACCACTTCAATAAATAAACATATCCCAGAAACAATCCCTGTCAAAATTATAGTATTCCTATAAAGATTAGGCTTAACAACAATATTGCTCTCATCACCATATTCTAACACCTGAATAGAACTTACTTGAATAATACTTGTTGTCTTAATGGCATTCTTTGCTATGGCATCAACATACAATTTTGCAGTTGCTTGGTCTGGGTTGATACAAATTAGTTCTATAATATTACTATTTGGTACAACATGTACTGTTAAATAATCAGCAATATTTTCAGTTGTACCTGCTGTCTTTTGTGCCGCAGAAATAACCACATCACTTTTAAATACAATATCAAAATCTTTAACTAAGCCACCGTCTGTTGCTCGAACAGATGATTCATTTTCTGTACCGGGCGTAACAATTATCTTGGCCGTTGATTTATACATTGGTGATATTGTGTTGCTATAATACAGATAACCACCAACAGCACTAACCAATGCTACTATTATCAATATCAATAAACTTCTTGCAATTCTTTTCATAATGCTTATTACTCCTTTTAGCATATAACATTGTGAGTCTCACTATTTGTCAATGATTAAATAATTGTTTTGGATATTTACCTTCACCAATAAGCTTTTTAATTGATTCTACCACTATAGGCTTATCTTCTTTATAAGTCACACCAAACCATTTGTCATTTGTCTTTAGCACAGATACATTTGCTTTGCCTTCCTTAATCAATTGGTCAACAACTTCTGGGAGCAAATACTCGCTTTTCACATCATCAGCTTTAAGTCCACTTAAAAATTTCTCAAAACCCGACTCTAACTCAGCAAAAAAATCTGGTGTAAATCCCCACATATTCATTGACACATAACTATTTATATCAATAGAAATTAAATTACCATCCTTATCCTTTGCAGTAACACCATCTGAAGTCTTGACAATTCCGCCTGTCTCATTGACACCAACCAAATTTAAATCTTTATCTACCACACATATTCCTCTTGTAACAGCACCATTATCACTCAATGTATTTTTTAATATAAAACCAGCCATACAAAATGAATACTTAATATCCATCCAAGATTCCTTGACAAGATAATCATGGATTTGTTTAAATGCGTTTTTTCCATAATAATCATCTGCATTAATAACAAGAAATGGGTCTGTTACTGCCCTTTTACATGCAAGAATTGCATGACCTGTCCCCCAAGGCTTTGTTCTTTCTGATGGTTTTGTAAATCCTTTTGGCAAATCGTCTAATTCTTGAAATACATACTCAACAGGAATCACTTTTGATATCCTATCACCAACTACTTCCTTAAATGTCTTCAACAAATCTTTTCTTGTAACAAAAACAACTTTGTTAAACCCTGCTTCTATAGCATCATAAATGGAATAATCCATAATAATTTCTCCATTTGGTCCCATTGGTTCAAGTTGTTTAATTCCTCCTCCAAATCTGCTGCCCATACCAGCCGCCATAATAACTAAAGTAGTAGATTTCATACATATCTCCCCCATCTTTTATCATTTTAATGGATTTCTTCAGGATAATATCGCCAGCTGATAGAAGTTATCTTATTTGAATTATCCATCTCAAAAAGTATTTGCGCATAATCATCATAAACAGAAACTGTTTCTTCAATATAAGGCGGTTCAAAATATGTAAATTCAACCATATAATTTTGCGCACTTTCCAAATCCTTATAGCCATTAAAATTAATTATACCATATTGAACTTTACTTTTATATTTTATACTATCAAATGAATCCATTGAAAAACTACCATATAAGAACTTTCCATATATAATTGTTCTATCTGATGACATATAAAGATTATTCATACAATCCTCATCTCTATAATACACATTTAAAATATCATCAAGTGTATCACCAACAACTAAATTTCTTGCAAATATATCATCACTTTGCTCACTTGAAAATGCGGTTAAAACATATACATCATCTATATTAGAAAATGTAAGTATTCTGCTATTGTAATGGTACACTTTTTCTTCTGGCATTCCCATCTCTTTATTCTTATCACTTAAATCCTCAATTTCTAATGGTTCACCTAAAATATCTTGAACTTCTGGTTCTGTCATAAAATATTTCAGTTCTCCTACTGTTAAATCATCAAATGAAAATTTACTTGCTGTGCTTGTACTTAATTTTTCATAAGTCTTTACAGGCACAGTTATATCTTGTGTATCCCCATCAATCACTACCTCTGCATCTCTTCCACAACCAGAAGATAATATCAAAATCCCCATAACTGTTGCAAGTAGTATTCTTTGTAAAAATGATTTCATAATAATACTGATTTGACCTTTCTACAAACTAAAATTTGGAATACAATCCACAAATATTAAACCCAATATTACATTAGCTTATAAATTATACCACATTATTAAAAAAAATAAAACCTCTATTAAAGGACTGTTGCAAAAAGAATTTTAAATACTAAATATAGTTATAACCCATCAACATAACCACTATATTTAGTATAAGACTTCTATTTGGCAACAGTCCCTTAATTTTACCTTCTGTATTATTCTGTCAAAATTTGTCAAGTCAAGTAACTATTTGCAATCCGCTTTGTTACTTGCTCATAATCTTGATAAACTACTACTAATGTGACTATTTTTAACCATTATCTCCATGTCCATGCTTATGTCCTTGACTATTACCACAACTTGAATCATGTTCTATACTTTCATTATAATCATTACCTGTTGTATTTTTCATCATCAATATTCGTCTTTAATAAAAGACAAGTGCGTATTTTATCAGACTTATTTTCAGCCTTATCATTTTTATATATTTTATTATAAATAAATTGTTTTGTTTCTTGTTTCAGTGATTGTTCTGCATGTATCTCATTAAATGCTGCTTTTACGTTATTTTCAATCATCTTCACTGCCTTCCAACTCAACATATAACATTTTTCTAGCTCACCATCAAAGTATAAATTGTATTAATATTTTTTCCAAGTATTTTACTAATATCTACTGCCAAATATCCTTCATAATAATGGAGATATATTACATCTTTATACTTCTCTGGTAATGACAACACCACATCGAATACTTCTTTATGTTCATCACTTATCTTTTCTGGTAGCTCCACAAACTCTTGTATTGAAACTGTCCTTGCTCTAAAAAAACTTTTCAGAAAATCTTTACAAGCGTTTACTATAACTTTTATTGTTCATGCCTTTTCATGTTCTGCACTTTCAAAAACATCAAAAGCAAGGACATACTTCAAAAATACATTTTGAAATATGTCCTTTGTATCTGCATAATTTTTAAGATGTACCATACATATTCTTTTTATTGTGTCTGAATACATATCTATTGCTCTATTTACTTCCGATTCACTTCTCATCTCTCATCTTAAAACCATAACCTTTCGTAATCTGCAAACTTCAAATTACAATTACAAAGCAGCTAAATTAATCATTTATAACTTTGGTTTTATACATGAAAAAAGTATTTACCTATACAAAGATTTTGTAATAAAAACTATCTTCTGCAATGACCACCATGATGACCATAATTATAATTATTATTTTGCTGTGTATTGGTTGGATAATACTCACTATGGTGATTTCCATGATGTCCATAATATCCATTTCCTGTAGTATTTTGAGCAGGTGGACAAATTCCTTGTTCTATATTATCACATATTCCATTTCCATTGTTGTCAACATAATTAGAACCACAATTATCTGGGCAATAATATGGCTGATTTCCGCCTTGTATTTCTGTATTTTGAGCAGGTGGACAGATTCCTTGTTCTATATTATCACATATTCCATTTCCATTGTTATCAATATAATCGCCACCACAATCTGGACAATAATATGTTTGTGGAGTAGTTTGTGGCTCTACATCTTGAGTTACTGGAGCAACTTCATTTTGTACACTGTCATAACTTTCACTTTGATTATTATCAACATCATTTACTACATACTCTTGTTGATTCTCTGTAGGTTCTTCACCAACTGGCTCCTCTACATTTTGAACAGTTGGACAAATTTCTTCTTCTGCATTGTCACATACTCCATTTTCATTGTTATCAACATAATTTAATTCACAATTAGGATAACATATTGGAAAATTATTTCCTTTTGCTAAATCGTCCTCATTAAACTGTGTGGCTGCCAATACACAAGAAGCACCTAATGTTATAGTTGCAACTCCTATTACAATACCTGTTAATAATTTTTTCATTGAATTTTCCTCCTTAAATTAAATAATTATAATCTCTATATTTGTTTTCACTAATAATATGATTTAAAACTTAAAATCCTTTCAAAATTTAAACCTCTCATTACTAAAGTGACAAGATTCCTGTTTTACAGACTTTGCAACCTCCATCTTCATAGACGTAACTTCTCGTTGTTCCAACGGTAGATATATTTTCTTATGCTGATACTATTCTTAATTCTTCATTCAAAATATTCTTAGTTGCATTGATATGCTTTTTTCCACTGAACCCACCCTGCTTTTTTTTGTTTTTGAATTATTTGCTGATTTGTTCTTCTATATTTTCAAATACAGTTGCCACAAAATATGAAGGATTCCACAAATGACCTTCCCATAATTTCTTTTTCCTTACTTTTAAATAAGTGTTACTCTCTCACCATAAGAACGCAGAATCTCCTGCTCATCATATAATACCATCATAATATCAACAACCTCCTTCTCTCTACTTTCAAAATATTCTCTTAAAACATTTCTATCTTTACAAATTCGGATTGCCTCTAAAATGGATTTCTGTGTTCTTCCATACAAGGCTA
>CAJUKN010000009.1 GCA_910587485.1 uncultured Lachnospira sp. | reverse complement strand
TAGAATTTTCAGGGTTGGTTTACTATTCTGCTATCGTTTTTTCGATTTAGCATTTATTTTCAAGGTTCAATTATTTCTAAAAGAATAACCTTTTAATTATTCTTTATTTTTCTTTTTGTCGCTCTTTGCGGCTCCCGCTCGCGGCGACTTGATTATATTACCATCATAATTAAATTATGTCAATAACTTTTTTAAATTTTTTGTAATTTTTTCTATTTTTATTCTTCTGAACTTATTTTTACCAATTTAAGTATATTTATACCTTAAATTTTTTATCATACAAACTGCTTAGCTACATAGTTTCCTTTTTATTTGTATACATAACCAAGTAAGAAGATTTACTTTTCCTACTTATCGCGCAGCTCATGCGTCACTTTAGTGACATATTTGCTCTGCATGGGTCTATATATTAAAAAAGCCCATAAACTATACAGTCTACGGGCATCCTCTGCCAAGCGGAGAAGGAGGGATTTGAACCCTCGCGCCGGTTGCCCGACCTACACCCTTAGCAGGGGCGCCTCTTCAACCTCTTGAGTACTTCTCCATACCAATATTAATCACGATAGCAATTATATCAAATAATTTTATAGATGTCAACTATTAATTGTAAATTTTTCTCCAATTTTTTCACCCATACCAATTTTTGTTTCTATACCATTTATAGAATTATTCCAAATATCTTTATCCATCTTTATTTTATCCTTTTGAAAAATCAAGATAATTGAAGAACCACCAAATTCAAAATAACCTTTTTCTTCTCCTCTTTTCACATTACAACAACAATGATGATTTCTAATTTTTCCTACTAAAAGAGCGCCAACCTCCATCATAATAACATTGCCAAAATTTTTTGATTGAAGTACACTGTATGCTCTTGTATTTTCCTTGTATATTGGATACACATCATTAGCAACTGGATTAACTGTATGAAAAACACCTTTGATTTTCCTTTCTTGAGTCTGATATCCATCATCAATATACATATATCTATGATAATCATCAACTGTTAATCGAAAAATACAGACAACACCTCCCTCATACTTTGATGCTAACTTTTTACTTCTAAGTAATCTTGCCAATGTATATCTTGTATTTTTTACTTTAAATGACATATTTTTAGCAATAGGATACACACTGAGTTTAGAATAACATGGACTAACCAAATGAGTTGGATTATAATCAATTTCTTGTTTATCTTCTAAAAGTTTTCTTGTAAAAAAATCATTATATGAATCAAATTCTTGTTTATCATAAATACTTAAATCAATATGATTACTTTTACAAAAAGAAGGAACAATCTTGCCAGACAATTTTGTTGACAATAACCGCCCACCCACTTTTGATACACAAGGGCGTATAAGCAACGATATAAAAAATCTTCCTATTACATTAGAATAAAGACCTTTTAAAAATCTATCTTGTATATCATCACTGCCTTGTATAGCACCTGTCCTATCCATATATTTCATAATATTACAATCCTTTCTCTTTCTATAACAGTAATTGTAGCCTTATTTGTGAACTACTCCAACTTATAGAAGTCTAATCTTGCTTATGATATGTTAAAGTTTTATATTATACAAATAAAATAAATTTATTTATATAATTATAACAAATATTTATAAATGAATCACAATGGAAAATATATCTATATAAAAAATGAACTATATAAAATTTAATCTTTTTCTACCTAATAAATTATCAAACAACAAAATACTAACACTAACAAAATATCAATTTTAATACATAATTTATTGTAAGTAATTCAACTCTTATAATAAGCAATATACTTAAAACGAACTAAAGATTAATTTTAAATACAGCATTTATCTATTCCTTGTAAAAATAAAATTTTATGATGAAAAATCTTTATGATAAGTTTCCATTTGTTCTATTTCCTTTTTGGTAAAACGTCCAATATATACATGTGCAAATAAAGTAAAAACAGCACATAGTATTAATTCTGTATAAAATGTCAACGAACGACTTAATATCATACCCGGAAAAAGCAATGCTTCTCCAAATATTGGTAAATATATACGTTTAAATAATACTTCTGTAATACCCATACCACCCGGTAATGGAAGCATATCTACAGAAAGTGATATAACACATTGCAGCATTACAACGACATACATACTGCTTCCTGATAACCCATAAGACTTATATACAAAATAGGTTACAAAAAAATATGAAAATCTTTCAAAAGTAGTTACAAGCAATGCCTTTATAAAAATACTAATATGACTCTTTAAATATTTTGCCGTTTCTGTATAAGAATTTAAAAAATTATCAATTCTTTTTTCTAACTTTTCACTTCTTTTTAATAAATGTATCTTTTTAAGAAGATATAAAATACCTTGAATAATCTTTTTGGCAACAGTTTGATTAAATAATACTAAAAACATAAATGCGACAACCACAACATTAATCACAATTCCTAATATAAAAAAGAACATGATATCACTTAAATATGTTTCTATAAATTTATGGTCAAATAAAATTAAAAACAAACCAGCTACTACTAATACTAACTTATAAGCTATGGTTATAATCATCATCACAACAGAAGATATTGACACTGGTATTTTATTTTTTTTCATATAAAACATTTGAGCCGGCTGCCCGCCTGTAGATGATGGTGTAATACAACAAAAAAAGAATCCAACACATGAATATAAGAAACAAGTAAATCTTTTTGTATATATTCCAATATCTTTAAATAAAAAATGAATAACGCAAGATTCGCTAAAAATATGGGCAACTATTGCAACAACTGCCAATAAGAGCCATCGAATATCCGCCTCACATATTCTTTCAAAAAGTGTTTGTAAATCAATATCTTGTCCATAAAATATATAATATACGGTTAAGCCAAATATAATTAACAAAAACAGTATATCAATTACTCTGCGCTTACTCACTTATTAAACTCCTTTATTGCTGATTCATATAAATTATTTCCATTACTGTCAATCACTACAATTACTGGGAAATTTTCAACTTCTAATTTTCGTATAGCTTCTGTTCCTAAATCATCATAGGCTATTACTTGGGCTTCTTTAATTCTCTGTGAAAGTATTGCTCCTGCACCTCCTACAGCCGCAAAATATACTGCCTTGTTTCTTATCATTGCATCGATAACTTCCTTAGAACGCTTCCCTTTTCCAATCATTCCCACAAGACCTAAATCCAATAATTCAGGTGTGTATTTATCCATTCTGCTTGCTGTGGTTGGTCCTGCTGAACCTATTGGTCTGCCTTCTCTAGCAGGTGAAGGTCCCATATAATAAATCATATTATTTTTTATGTCAAAAGGAAGTTTTTCTCCTTTTTGTAACGATTCCGCCATTCTTTTATGTGCAGCATCTCTTGCTGTATATATTGTACCTGTTATATATACATAATCTCCAACCTTAAGCAAAGCTGCATCTTCATTGCTTATAGGTGCTTTTATATACTTATCCATTCGTCTTGTTACTGAAAACTTATAAAAAGTTAATAACTTCATCGTACATATCTGTATCAACTTTTAAGTGTTGCTTTACAGATTTATAATAATTTCTTTTCACTTTTTATAATGTTGCTCGTTTTCTTATAACATTCCCCTTTCTTACTTTTTGTATATTTTTTGGATATACTACGCTGCAACCTTCGTTTTTTCTTTTCCAATTTCTTTATTTTACTTGTTTTATTGATGTTCTTATATGTTTTTCCATTTAAACATATGGCTAAACGCAAAAGTCAAAGCGGATATTTGCCATCCGCTACGCTACTTGCTCATAACCTCATAGCTATTATTGCAGTTTTTGAGTAGGAGCTTATATTTTCACTGAAACAAGCAAGTCCTCACCTCCACTTATGTCTCTGTAGCATTGAAGTGGGAATTTCCTTGATGAGGTTAAATCACTCTATGTGCATGTCTATTAACATGACAACATATATTAATTGCAACTGGAAGCCCCGCAATATGTGTTGGATAAACTTCAATATTGACTGCCAAAGCGGTCTGTGTTCCTCCAAGCCCACCCGGTCCTATGCCGAGTCTGTTAATTTTTTCAAGCATTTCTTTTTCTAATTCATCTACATATTTTATTGGTGATTTTTCTTCAAGATTGCGCGTAAGTGCTTTCTTTGCCATCAATGCACATTTTTCAAATGTACCGCCAATTCCCACACCAACAACCATTGGCGGACAAGCATTTGGTCCAGCATCCTTTACAGCCGTAAGTATGGCTTCTTTAACACCTTCTATGCCATCAGCAGGCTTCAACATAAATACTCTGCTCATATTTTCGCTTCCAAAGCCCTTTGGTGCAACGGTTATGTCTATTTTATCACCTGAAACAATAGAATAATGTATAATTGCAGGTGTATTATCTTTTGTATTTTCACGAATGATAGGGTCAGATACAACCGATTTTCTTAAATATCCCTCAATGTATCCTTGCCTTACCCCTTCATTGATTGCATCCTCAAGATTACCTTCCACAAAATGTACATCTTGTCCAACATTTATAAAAATAACAGCCATACCTGTATCTTGACATATAGGTATCATCTCTTTTCCTGCAATGTCCAGATTTTCTTGTAATTGATTTAACACTTGTCTGCCAAGAGAAGACGCCTCTGTTTTAACAGCTTTATCAAATGTTTGCTTCATATCTTGTGAAAGAAAATGATTTGCTTCAATACACATTTCTTTGATATTTTCTGTGATTAAATCTACATTAATCTCTCTCATATCAGCTTTTCCCCTTCTTAAGAATAATTTTTATTTCAACACAGAATTTATAAAACCCAATAATCTTGTATTTAAAAATTCCCATTTATATTTTGCATCTTGCATTTTGTTATAAGTATAATCAAAATTCTTTTCATATTCAAGATAATATTTTTTATCAAAAAAATTATCTTCTTCATTTTCTGATATACAGGCAAACATATTTTTAATAATCATGCTTAATTCTTTTATAATATATCTATCATTTTGTAAATTCATCTCAAAAACTTCAGGAATAATTGCTGCAAAATGTTTTTCATTCACCCAATCTGCCAATGACGTATGACACAACCAATCCATAGCACTTATATTTTGATGATAATAAAACCATAAACATCGAAGTTTCTCATCGGATTTTATTTCATCTGGAAGAATCACTGTAATATCAATCATACGCTTTAATTTCATGGAAAATAAATTTATATTCATTATGGACATACATTTGTTTCCTTTACAATATAAGAAATAGTCTGTTTGATACATTTATCCCAATATTCCCAATTATGACCACCATCTTTTTCTCGCAATAAAATATCATACCCTGCTTCTTTTGCTTTTCGTGCAAATTCTTCACTCATATGCCTTTTTGCATCCTGTAATCCACAAAAAGTTATAAATTGGGTAGAGTTATCCACATTTTTTATGGATTTATTGTTAATAAGTTGATATAAATCATATGAATTGTCAATAAGCTGCTGTTTTGTACCAAATGTTGGGAACATATCAAGACCTTGAGGTTTCTCATACCTCTCAATAATATTTAACAGACCTGAATAAGAAAATGCACAGTGATAAAACGACGGTTTTTTTAAAGCGGCATAATAAGCGCCATAACCGCCCATTGACATTCCTGCAATATAGCGGTCTATGGGCTGTTTACTAATCTTAAGCCATTTTTGGCACATATTGATTAATTCTTCTGTGATAAACAAAAAATAATCTTTCCCATCAATATTATTTACATAAAATTTATTGTTGCCTGAAGGCATAATAATAGCCAAATTAGCACCTTCCACATAATCAGCAATTCTTGATTTAAGGAGCCAGCTTGCATGGTCTCCACCTGCTCCATGTAATAGATAAAGAACCTTATAACCACCATGACCTTGTGGAAGAAGCACATCTAACACAACTGGCATTTGAAGAATTGTTGAATGGTAATTTATTCTAATATGTGCCATAATAACCTCCATTTTAAATAGGCTCTTTTGATGGAATACCAGCTTTTCTTGGATATTTTTTAGGTGTTGTATGCACTTTTTTTATAAATACAAAAGAACGCTCTATATCTGTATCAGGCAAACAAAACTTATAAATATGTTTTACCTGTCCTCCTAATATTTTTATTGCTTTTTTTGAATAGTCAACTTCTTTTTCAATTTCGCCTGATTTATAAGCAACAAAATATCCCCCTACTTTTACAAATGGCAAAACATATTCAGATAAGGTAGCAAGATTGGATACCGCCCTAGATATGCCCAAATCATATTGTTCCCGCATATGGATATCTCTACCTGCCTCCTCCGCTCTACAGTGAATTGCCTCCACATTTGTAAGTTCATTTTTTGTTATCACTTCATTAAGAAATTGAACTCTTTTATTTAGAGAATCCAATAACTTTACATAACATGTTTCAAATGCTATCTTGATTGGAAGTCCCGGAAATCCTGCACCTGTTCCTACATCAATGACATTTATTCCCTTTTCTAAATCAAGTGCTTTGTGGATATCTACATCTTTTTTTGACAGCGCATCAATAGCTGATTTAATTGCAAGACTATCTGCAAAATGCTTTACCAAAACTTCATCATACTGTGTGATAGCAGTAAGATTCATAAATGTATTCCATTCTGCAAGAAGTTCATAATACTTATCAAACTGTTTTAATTGAACATCAGTAAGGGTAATAGATTGTTTTTTTACTAATTCTTTTAATTTTAAATTATTCATTCACAACACCATTTTAATAATTATTTCTATGTTATTTGTTTATACTAATTCTACCTTCTTGCAGCAATATAGACCAGTAAAACGGATATATCTGCTGGCGAAACACCTGATATTCTCGATGCTTGTCCAATGGAATGTGGTCTAAATTTATCTAGTTTCTGCATTGCTTCTTTGCGCAATCCATTAATTTTATTATAATCAATCGAATCTGGGATAATTTTATTTTCTAACTTTTTAAAACGTTCTACCTGACGAAGCTGCCTGTCAATATACCCTTCATATTTTAAATGAATATTTACTTGTTCAGCAACTTCCTCGCTAAGTTGTGGTCTTTGTGTATCAATCGATTCAAGACACTGATACGAAAGTTCTGGTCTTTTTATAAGTTCTGCCAATGTGATACCTGTTGTTAATTCACTGCTTCCATAAGATGTGATTAACTCTTGTACAGAATCTTTTGTACCAATATTTACATTTTTTACACGCTCAATTTCTTCTTGTATAAGACATTCTTTTTCTCTGACATGATTCATTCGTTCTTCATTTATTAAACCGACTTGATAACCATACTTTGTAAGTCTTAAATCAGCATTATCCTGTCTTAAAAGAAGTCTGTATTCTGCCCTTGAGGTCATCATTCTATATGGTTCTAAAGTCTCTTTTGTTACAAGGTCATCAATTAAAACACCAATGTAACTCTCTGAACGGTCTAATATCAGTGGACTTTTATTTTTTATGTACATGGCTGCATTGATTCCTGCAATAATTCCTTGTCCTGCCGCTTCCTCATATCCAGAGCTTCCATTAATTTGACCAGCGGCAAAAAGTCCTTTTATATTTTTAAACTCAAGCGATAATTTTAATTGAATTGCTGATATACAGTCATATTCTATTGCATAAGCATTTCGGACGATTTTCACATGTTCCAATCCCGGCACCGTTTTATACATTGCATATTGTACGTCTTCTGGCATAGAACTAGACATACCTCCAAGATACATTTCATTGGTATAAAGCCCCTCTGGCTCAATAAAAACCTGATGTCTGTCTTTATCGGCAAATCGTACCACCTTATCTTCAATTGATGGACAGTATCTTGGACCAGTTCCATGAATGGTGCCTGAAAATAATGGTGAGCGGTCAATATTATCCATAATAATTTTATGTGTATCTTCATTCGTATAAGTCAACCAACACGATACCTGTTCCTTTTGAATGCTGTCAGGGTCTGTTGTAAATGAAAATGGAACGATTCTTTCATCACCAAATTGCTCTGTCATTTTACTAAAATCAATAGAACGCTTATCTACTCGTGCAGGTGTTCCCGTCTTAAATCTTCTCACTTCAATTCCATTATCAACAAGCGATTTTGTAAGATGATTTGCAGGAAGCAATCCATTTGGACCCGTCTCATAACTCACATCACCATATATACATCGTGCCTTTAAATATACTCCTGTACATAAAATTACTGCCTTTGCAGCATATACGGCACCTGATACGGTTTTTACACCCTTTATCACTTTATTATCTACTATAATTTCTGAAACTTCCGCCTGTCTTACAAGAAGATTATCGGTGTTTTCCATAACCATTCTCATTTTCTGGCTATAAGCCGCCTTATCTGCCTGAGCGCGAAGCGAATGGACTGCTGGTCCTTTTGATTGATTTAGCATTTTTGATTGTATAAATGTGGCATCAATGTTTTTGCCCATCTCACCGCCAAGCGCATCAACTTCTCTTACAATATGTCCTTTTGAACTGCCGCCAATATTGGGATTACATGGCATCATAGCTATACTTTCACAACTTACAGTAAAGCATATTGTAGACAATCCCAATCTTGCACAAGCTAAAGCCGCCTCGCATCCTGCATGACCTGCACCAACAACCACAACATCATAATTTTCACATATATTTGACATAAACATTCCCCATTCCGAAGCGCAATACCAGAATTGCCAATACAATTTTACAACATTAATTCTTATTATCACAGCAAAACTTATTTGTAACGCCTCAACATAAATAGGCATGTGAAAAAAATATTTATTTATTTTCCCATGCAAAATTTACTAAAAATCTGATTTGCCACGTCATCCTCCACTGCTTCACCAATAATTACACCTAATTTTTCATAAGCGTTCATTAAATCAATTGTGAGAAAATCCTCACTCATTCCATCAGCTATCCCGCTTTTTACCAATTTTAAACTTTCATAGGCTTCTTTTAACAAGTTTTTTTGACGTGTATTATAAATATATATTTCATCGTCAAAGGATATATTCCCTAAAAAGAACATTTCCTTTATCGCATTTTCCAACGTATCCAATCCCGTTTCATTTTTAGCAGAAATAGAAATTGCAATAAATTCTTTGTTATACTCTTTTATTTTTTGCAAATCCTTTTCTGTTACTACTGAATCTAAATCATTTTTATTTAAAAGAACGATTACTTTTTTATCTTTAATTAAAGATATAATCTGTTCATCATTTTCGTCAAGTTCTCTTGAACTATCAACCACAAATATAATTAAATCTGCATTTTCTGCATTTTCTTTTGCTTTTTTAACCCCTATGCTCTCAACATAATCGTCTGTATCTCGTATGCCTGCTGTATCAACAAGACACAATGTAATACCGCCAAGATTAATCTGTTCTTCTAATGTATCTCTTGTTGTTCCTTCAATATCGGTCACAATCGCTTTTTCTTCTTTTGCCAGTGCGTTCAGTAGACTTGATTTGCCTGTATTTGTTTTCCCTAATATCACAGTCCTAATTCCATTATGCACAATACTGCCATTATCTGCACTTTTCCACAAGTTTTCCACAATATCCACACAGTTATCCACATCTTTGTTCACTTTATCCGCATAATTATCTAAACTCATATGCTCTGGGTCATCTAATGCCGCTTCTATATAAGAAATATGATTTAACAATATGGTTCTTATATTTTTAATTTTTTCAGACAATTTACCACTTAAAAGTCTTATTGAAGATTTTAGTGCATATTCATTTTTTGAATGAATCACATCAATTACTGCTTCTGCTTGTGATAAATCCATTCTGCCATTTAAAAATGCCCGCTTTGTAAATTCCCCTGGTTCAGCTAATACAGCCCCCGCATCAAGAATCGTTTCTAAAACTTTTTTGGTGACAAGGATTCCACCATGGCAGTCAATTTCAACTACATCTTCCTTTGTGTAAGTATTTGGTGCTTTCATCACAATAACCAATACTTCATCAACAAGATTACCTTTATTGATAATATTTCCATAATGCACAGTATGACTATTTACTTCGGATAATTTTATACCCTTTTTTGATACAAAAACCTTATCTGCTATTTCAATTGCATCGTTACCGCTTAATCTTACGATATTAATTGCTCCACTGCTAACGATGCTTGTTGATATTGCGGCAATCGTTTGTTCCATATCTACCTCATTTCTGGTTCAATCCTCTCACAACAAGCTAATGAAAACCTTAGTGTATTGTTCAAGGAAATAGATGGTTATAATTCAAAAGGCCTCTGCATAAAGCATCAGCCTTTTTTCATTACCTATGTGAATTTCTTTCTCTGTCTAAATATACAACAACATGTCTAAAAGGTTCTTCACCTTCACTTCTTGTAGATACAAATTTATCTCCCTGAAGTGCAGAATGTATAATTCTTCTCTCATAAGGATTCATTGGTTCAAGTGAAACAGGCTTTCTGCTTCGCTTTACCTTATAAGCAATATTTCTTGCCAATGATTCAAGTGTCTGTTTTCTTCTGTTTCTATAATCTTCTGTATCTATTTTAATTCTTACATATTTATCTTTTCCTTTATTTACAACAAGGCTTGTAAGATACTGGATAGAATCGAGTGTTTGACCTCTTTTGCCAATAAGAACACCCATGTTTTCTCCAGAAAATTCAATATTTACACATTCAGGGTCATCAAAATCAATATCAATTTTCACTTCCATGCCCATTGCTTTAAACATATCATTTAAAAATGTTCTTATTCTTTTTTCAATTTCATCATTGGACATAACTGTTGTATATTTTGATACTTTTTCAACTGGTTTAGCAGACTGTTCAATAACTTCATGTGTTGTTGAAGTTTGATTAACAGGTTCACTTTTTACTGTATTATATTCAACTTCTTTCTTAGGACTATTAATGATACTTGGTTTTTTATTAACAACTTTTGGTTGTTCTTGTTTGATATCAAAAAGTTTTGAATCTTCTTTTACTTCCTGTACATAAACAGGCTCTTGCTCTTTTGCTTCTGCCTTTCTTCTTACACGAATAACTGCTGGTTTATTAAAAAGACCAAGAATACCTGAACTTCCCTTTTCTATCACTTCATACTCAACTTTATCACTTGTTGTCTCTAATTTAATAAGAGCGTTTGTCAACGCTTCATCGACATTTTTACCTGAAACTTCAATATAATCCATAGTAATCCTTTCATACTAATCTCTATGCTGTTTCTTAAAAATCGCAGCTAATAAACTATTTCTTTTTATTTTTTTCATTGTATTTTGCTACCATACCAGCTTTTTCAGCAAGACTTCCCGGTTTAGAAGATTTATAATATGTCGTAGAATCAAGAATTTCCTTCATCTTTTTATCATTTTCTTCCTTCTTTTTCTGAAGCGTTTCTATTTTTTGTTTATTTTTTTCTATCTGGTCAATTTTCTTTGTACTCGCTGTAGCATTCTTTGCTATTTTTTCTGGCGGAAGCCCTTTTTTCTCTCTCTTTTTATTACGCTTTTCAACATTTTTTCTAATAATTTCATCGGTTCCAATTTTATCATAATAACGATTGATAATAATTTGAATAATTGTTTGAATTACAGCCGTTGCAATCCAATAAATACCCAGACCTGCAGGAACAGAAAAACCGATAAATGCAGACATCAAAGGCATAAATAATGTCATCATCTTCATTGATGCTGCCGCTGGATTATCATTGTCCATCTGTGACTTATCTTGTGCTATCTT
This sequence comes from uncultured Lachnospira sp., assembly GCA_910587485.1. GTDB lineage: Bacteria > Bacillota > Clostridia > Lachnospirales > Lachnospiraceae > Lachnospira. The sequence goes on along the minus strand of CAJUKN010000009.1, from coordinate 105,557 downwards.
AACACTTAAATATTGTGTTATACCTGCAAGAATAGGTATCAACGCAGCAACACTTAAAGAAAATGTCGGAATTTGAGACATATTAACACCAAAACAAGTGTTAATATCTGTAATTTTTGCCTGATTCTCTGCAATCACTGATGAAAATGATGCAAAACCGTTTTTTAATGCATCCCATTGGTCAGCAGTAAATGAATTGATTGCAACAATTGTACTTTCAACATTGCCCCAATCAACACTAACTTTATTTTCATAGATTCCATTCATAACATCGGCAAAATTAGGCTGGTCCATGATTCCGCCTGTACCTTGTCCAAGAAAATTCGTAAAATATACCTTTACAGACTCAATATAAATTGGAATCCTTTGAAATACCCCATACAATGCCATAAGAATAGGAAACTGAATAAGAAGCTGAATACAGCCGCCCATTTGAGATACACCATATTTTTCATATACAGCCTTTGTCTCAGCCTGCATCTTTGATGCCATATTTGGGTCACTTGTTTTTCCTTTGTATTTCGCCTGAATCTCTTTAATCTCTGGACTAATAAGTGAATTAAGCTTTGTCATTTTCATCTGCTTAAACGTAAGCGGCATCATACAAAGCTTAACTATTATAGTAAAGATTACAATTGCAATTGCAATATTGCCTATACCAATAACATCAAGACCTCTGAATAATATATCCAAAATATATCCAAGAACCTTAGCTATTGGATTGATAACTGCATTATACAAAAAGCTACCTCCAATATCGTTTTTTACATTTATTTTAGAATACGTTTCCCTTTTTTTCTTTTATTAGGAAAATTCAGCCTATTAGCAAGTTTATAATAAACTTTGTTTATTTTATGAACTTTGTTTATTTTATAAACTTGCGAGAGTTGTGCAACAACTCTTTTTTTATAGGTACAGGGTCGTATCCTCCTTTAACAAATGGATTACATCTTATTATTCTTTTAAAAGCCATAAATCCACCTTTTGTAAAGCCATACATTTCCACTGCTTCCTTCGCATACTGAGAACAAGTTGGATAATAATTACAATAACTTCTTCCTTTATATGGAGAAATTGCATGTTGATAAAACCATATTAATCCAAGAAATATTTTTTTCATAAATCCTCTTTCATTATTTTATGTAATTTCATCAAATGAAGCATAGCATTATCAGTTTCATTATAACTGCAATCTTTCAGACTTGCTCTTGCTACAACAACAACATCAAGACCTCTTATTATATTTTTACTATTTAGTCGAAAGGACTCTCTTATCAATCTTGCAAGTCTGTGTCGGACAATGCTATTCCCGACTTTTTTGCTCACAGATACACCTAATCTTATTGTATCCGTTCCGTTCCTTTTTACATACATAACTAACAATTTATTTGCATATGATTTCTTATTGTTGTACACTCTTTTAAAATCATTATTGCTTTTTAATGTTTCAAAATATTGATATTTCAATCCAATAACCATGCCTTTCCAAATATTGATTGAAAACTCTTTGATTTCCCAATACATTCACACACTTTTTATCAACAATTAATAAGAAACTATCTATATATTATTTACTTACAAAATTAAAAACAGACAAATGCTAGAATATACTCAAGCACCTGTCTGTTATAGTTATTAAGCTGAAAGTCTTTTTCTTCCCTTAGCTCTTCTGCTAGCTATAACTTTTCTTCCGCCCTTTGTACTCATTCTCTGTCTAAAACCATGAACCTTTGACCTCTGTCTATTTTTTGGTTGAAATGTCATTTTCATTAATATGCACCTCCTTTTTTCACATATTTATATATGTGTGAATATATTTCTAATCAAATTCAAAAACATCATTCGCTATTATATTAATAACAAGCTATGAAGTCAAGTAAAAACATTCACATTCTTCAACAATTTTATCCACACTATGTGCAAAAATTGTGGATAACTATTAAAAAATCGCTTTTTATTTACATTATTTTACAAAAATTTCCACTTATATATCAATATTTTCAATAACTTATCCACAATTATGCGATTTATTCACATTTTATCATAAATTTTATCTAAATTGAGTTTGCAAACACTTGTTTGGTTCAAGATTTTTTGCTAAAATGATATAAAGTAATCCCAGCGATTCTTAAGATAAATGGGGCTATTATAGTTTACTTGAAAAAAAAGTTAATTTGTTGTATGATATATAGAAGTATGTGAATGGAGATTTATTTATGGAAGAATTAAAACAAAAATGGGATTACATTCTTGAGATGCTTAAAGAATTGTATGATATTCAAGATATATCTTTTAAGACATGGATAAAACCTATTAAAGTATATTCAGTAGAAGGCAATAAAATTACATTAATTATATCTGAAAATTCCGTTGGTATTTCTTATGTTGAAAAAAAATACCTTACTGCTCTTAAAGTAACCATATGTGAAGTAATGGAACGAGAATATGAAGTTATATTGATATCTTCAAAGGATATACGAGATAATAAAAAAGAAAAAACATTGCCCGTTCCTCCATTAAAAACAAACAATGCACTAAATCTTAATCCCAACTATACATTTGATACATTTGTTATAGGTAATAATAACAATCTTGCACATGCAGCATCACTTGCAGTTGCAGAAACACCCGGTGAAGTGTATAATCCTCTATTCATATATGGAGGTGTTGGTTTAGGTAAAACCCATTTGATGCAAGCAATTGCTCATTTTATTATCAATAACAGTCCTACTCTTAAAGTATTATATGTTACATCAGAAACATTTACTAATGAATTGATTGACTCTGTAAAAAATCAAAAAAATTCAGAATTTCGTGAAAAATATCGCAATATTGATATATTACTGATTGATGATATACAATTCATCATTGGAAAAGAATCTACTCAAGAAGAATTTTTCCATACATTTAATGCTCTTTATCAAGATAGAAAACAGATTGTTATATCTTCCGACCGTCCTCCAAAAGAAATGGAAACACTCAGTGAGCGTTTAAGAACAAGATTTGAAATGGGACTTCCCGTTGATATACAAATTCCTACATATGAAACAAAAATGGCAATTTTAAATAAAAAAGCAGAGCTTGGTGGATATAATATCCCTTATGATGTGAAGGATTATGTGGCAACTCATATTAAATCAAGTATAAGAGAGCTTGAGGGTGCCTTAACAAAATTATCTGCATTTGCAAAGCTTTCAACTACACCAATTACTGTTGAATTTGCTGAAGAAACATTAAAAGATTTGATTTCTCCTGATACTAGAAGAGAGATAACTCCAGAATTAATTATCAATATTGTTTCTGAACATTTCAATATCAGACCAGAATATATTTTATCACAAAAACGTACTGCCAATATTGTTTATCCACGACAGATTGCGATGTATTTATGTCATCAGATGACTACTGCAACAATGCAGTCACTTGGCAAATCGTTTGGTAACAGAGACCATTCAACTGTAATGCACGGAATTGAAAAGATTAATAAAAAAGTGCTAACCGATGAAAACACAAAATCAACAATTGACATTCTTATAAAAAAAATTAATCCATATTAAGACAGCCCATAAGCGTTTGTAAGTTTTCTTAATGTTAATAAGATACTTTAAACAATCATTTTGTTGATAACTTGTGGATACTTTGTGGATAAGTTAAAAATTGTTGTGGATAAGCTGTGGATACTTTGTGGATAAGTTATGAACTGTTGTTGACAATTTGTTGATAACTATGTGGATAACTTGTGGATTAATGTGGAAAACTATTATTTACATCTTGTTATAAAAATATTAACAAAGTTATCCATAAAATATCCACAGCTTATCCCCGACTTTTCAACAGAGTTATCCAACCCGGTACGCCAGTAATACCAAGGCTTCAAAGGGGTTATCCACTTATCCACAGCCCCTACTACTACTACTACTAATTATTATATATATATATATGTTTTCCAGTTTTTGGAATATATTGAAAGGAGTTATCCACCATGAAATTAATTTTTGATAAAAGTAATTTAACAAAAGCTGTTAATATTGTTTTAAAAGCAGTTCCTTCTAAAACAACCATGTCCATATTAGAATGTATCCTTATCGATGCAACAACAAATGTTATTAAATTTACATCAAATGATATGGAATTAGGTATAGAAACTACTGTACAAGGCGATATTATAGAAAAGGGAAAAGTTTCCATAGAGGCAAAACTCTTTGCAGATATTGTAAGAAAACTTCCTGATAATAAAATTACAATAGAGACAGACGAAAATTATACATCAAAAATAACATGTGAAAAAAGTAAATTCAATATTGCAGGAAGGTCTGGTGATGATTTTTCTTACCTTCCTGCTATTGTCAAGGATAAAAGTATAACCATTTCACAATTTATGTTGAAAGAGATTATTAATCAAACTATTTTTTCTATCTCACCTAATGATAACAATAAGATGATGACAGGTGAACTTTTAGAATTTAAAGAAGGCAAACTTAAGTTAGTTGGATTAGATGGACATCGAATTGCTATTAGAAATGTTACATTAGAAGGTGAATTTGACGATGTTAAAGTAGTCGTTCCTGGAAAAACATTAAGTGAGATTAGCAAAATTTTGACGGCTGATGCAGAATCAATGGTTCATATATATTTTACAAATAATCATATTTTATTTGAATTTGACGATACCATTATTGTATCAAGGCTGATTGATGGTGAATATTTTAGAATCAATCAAATGTTATCAAATGATTATGAAACAAAAATTACAATTAATAAAAAAGAATTTATTGATTCTATTGACAGAGCAAATCTTTTAATAAGTGAATCGGATAAACGACCAATTATTATTAATATTATTAATAATTCACTCGAAGTAAAGGTTAATTCTGTCAACGGTTCACTTAATGAAGATATTGATATTGAAAAAGAAGGCAAAGATATTATGATAGGATTTAATCCTAAATTTTTAATGGATGCGCTAAAAGTAATTGATGATGAAATGGTTGATATTTATCTTGTCAATCCAAAAGCACCTTGCTTTATTCGAGATAAAAATGTCAATTATATTTATTTAATTCTTCCAGTAAATTTTACAGCGTAAATGAAGTTACTAAAAAAAATTAACATATAAAAAGTATTATATATATAATTATATATTTACGTATATATTTACAAATAAAATAAAGATAGGAAATCATATGCAAACAATTCAAGTACATGATGACTACATAAAACTTGGGCAAGCTTTAAAAGCAGCGGGGTTTGTCTCATCAGGTGTAGAAGCAAAAATTGTCATTCAAAATGGTGAAGTAAAAGTCAATGGGACTGTGGAAACGCAGCGAGGAAAAAAGCTTGTTGGCGGTGAAATTGTAGAGTTTAAAAATAATCAGTTAAAAATAGAAAAATAATATTATATATAATAATTATAATATATTGTTATGATACAATATGGAAGAAGGATTGCAGTGGTTATTAAGTCCGTAGATTTAAAAAACTATAGAAATTATAATGAATTAAATATAGAATTTGACAATAATGTAAATATAATTTACGGCGATAATGCACAGGGGAAAACCAATATATTAGAATCCTTATATGTATGTGCAACTTCTAAATCGCACAGAGGTGGCAAAGATAAAGATATTATTCATTATAACAGTGAAGAAGCACATATCAAAGTACATGTGTTAAAACACGATATGAATTATAGAATTGATATGCACCTAAAGAAAAATAAGGCGAAAGGAATTGCGGTTAATGGCATCCGCATAAAAAAAGCAGTTGATTTGTTTGGTATAATGAATATTATATTTTTTTCACCAGAGGACTTAAATATTATAAAAAATGGACCTTCAGAGCGAAGAAGATTTATGGATATGGAATTATGCCAGCTTGATAAAATTTATCTGAGTAATCTTATTAATTATAATAAAGTTGTAATTCAAAGAAATAAATTATTAAAAGAATTAACACCAATGAATAAAGATATGTTAGATACTTTGGATATATGGGATATGCAGCTTGTCAATTATGGAAAAGAAATTATTAAAACAAGAATTGAATTTATTAAAAAAATTAATCAATTAATCAAAAATATACATCATAAACTTACAGGTAGTATTGAAAATATTGATGTCATTTATCAGCCCTTTACAATGATAGAAGATTTTGAAAAAGCAGTTTTGAAGTCGAGAGATAGAGATATAAAATATAAATGTACAAATGTAGGTCCACATAAAGATGATTGTATGTTTTTAGTAAACAACAAAGATGTTAAAATATATGGTTCACAAGGACAAAAGAGAACAGCTGCATTGTCATTAAAGTTATCTGAAATTGAATTAGTAAAAAATATAATTCACGATACGCCAATATTATTATTAGATGATGTATTATCTGAATTGGATAATAATAGACAAAATTTTTTACTAGACAGTATTGGTGATATACAGACAATTGTTACATGTACAGGTTTAGACGAGTTTATAAGCAGCAGGTTTTCGGTAAATAAGATATTTAAAGTTATAAATGGTAGTATTAGCAATCTTTTTCTTGAAGGGAGGAGACAATGATGGAAGAACAGCAGTATGGAGGAGACCAAATACAAATATATGAAGGTCTTGATGCAGTTAGAAAAAGACCAGGAATGTATATTGGCACAACTTGTTCAAAAGGGCTTCATCATCTTGTTTATGAAATAGTTGATAATGCAGTAGATGAAGCATTAGCGGGTTTTTGTGATAAAATAAGTGTAATTATTAACAATGATAATTCAATCACTGTAACTGATAATGGACGAGGGGTTCCTGTTGACATCAATCATAAAACAGGTAAACCCGGTATAGAAGTAGTATATACAATGCTTCATGCTGGTGGTAAATTTGGAGGCGGAGGATATAAAATATCAGGCGGTCTGCATGGTGTTGGTGCTTCTGTAGTCAATGCACTTTCTGAATGGATGGAAGTTTGCGTTAAAAGAGATGGACATATATATGTTCAAAAGTATGAGAAAGGAAAAGTTTGTTATCCTTTAAAAACGATAGGAGATTGCGATAGTAAAGATACTGGAACAAAAGTAACATTTTTGCCCGATAAAGAGATATTTCAGGAAACTCAAACCTTTGAGTTTGACACATTAAAGCATAGACTTAGAGAGATTGCTTTTCTTACAAAAGGTCTTAAAATAGCACTTATAGATAACAGAGAAGGAATTAATAAAGAACGTGTATTTTATTATGAGGGTGGAATAAAAGAATTTGTAGCATATCTGAATAAAAGTAAAGAACCTTTGTATAATCAAATTATTTACTGTGAAGGTACAAAAGACGGCGTACAGGTTGAGGTTGCATTTCAACATAATGATGGATTTAATGAAGTCATTGATTCCTTTGTCAACAACATAAAAACGCCTGATGGGGGAACACATCTGACTGGTTTTAGAAATGCCTTGACAAAAACATTTAATGATTATGCAAGGAAAAATAAAATATTAAAGGAATCAGAGGCAGCATTATCTGGTGAAGATATAAGAGAAGGTCTTGCAGCTATTGTAAGCATTAAAATTGAAGACCCGCAATTTAATGCACAGACAAAAGAAAAGTTTGGTAATACAGTTGCAAGAGGTGCAGTAGACAGCATTGTAAGTGAGCAGCTTGAAATCTTTTTTGAGCAAAATCCTTCTGTTGCTAAAGCTATATGCGAAAAGTCTATCCTTGCGCAGAGAGCAAGAGATGCTGCGAGAAAGGCAAGAGATTTAACAAGACGTAAAACGGCTTTAGAAAATACAGCTTTACCGGGCAAATTAGCAGATTGTTCAGATAAAAATCCAGAAAACTGTGAGATTTATATTGTTGAGGGAGATTCGGCTGGCGGTTCTGCTAAGACAGCAAGAAGTCGTGCAACACAAGCCATTTTGCCGCTTCGAGGTAAAATTTTAAATGTTGAAAAGGCAAGATTAGATAAAATTCTTGGCAATGCAGAAATTAAAGCAATGATAACAGCATTTGGAACAGGAATCCATGAAGATTTTGATATTAAAAAATTAAGATATAATAAAATTATTATTATGACGGATGCAGATGTGGATGGCGCTCATATAGCTACATTGTTGTTAACCTTCTTTTATCGATTTATGCCTGAATTAATTAAACAAGGACATGTATATCTTGCAACACCTCCATTGTACAAGATAGAAAAAAATAAAAAGGTTTGGTATGCGTACAGTGACGAAGAATTAAAAGATATTATAACTCAGATAGGAAGAGACCAAAATAATAAAGTTCAGCGATATAAAGGACTTGGTGAAATGGATGCAGACCAGTTGTGGGAGACAACAATGGACCCTGAAAAAAGGATTCTTAAAAGGGTTAATATGGATGATGATGATTTATCCGAAGTTGACATTACATTTTCAACGCTTATGGGTGATAAAGTAGAGCCTAGACGTGAATTTATTGAAGCGAATGCAAAATATGTAAAAAATCTTGATATATAAAAATTTTGATACCTATAAGCAAATATGCTTAAAATCAACTTTTGGTTAGTGATATTTGTTGGATAAAAATTATAAGTTTATAATTGCGCTGCTCCTAAAGCTTGTCAACTTAAAAGGACAGCGCAGGAAAAGAGGATATTAATGGATGAACATATCTTTGACCAAATACATGAAGTAGACATGCAAAAAACGATGGAGAGTTATTATATTGACTATGCCATGAGTGTTATTGCATCAAGAGCGCTTCCTGATGTTCGAGATGGTCTGAAACCAGTTCAAAGAAGAATTTTATATTCTATGATAGAACTTAATAATGGTCCTGATAAACCACATAGAAAATGCGCCCGTATTGTGGGTGATACAATGGGTAAATATCATCCTCATGGGGATTCGTCAATCTATGAGGCTTTAGTTAAATTAGCGCAAGATTTTAATACTCGATATCCACTTGTTGATGGGCATGGCAATTTTGGCTCAGTAGATGGCGATTCTGCGGCTGCGATGCGATATACAGAGGCTAGATTAAGTAAGATATCTATGGAGATGACAGCAGACATTGGTAAAAATACAGTTGATTTTGTTCCCAATTTTGATGAAACAGAAAAAGAACCTACTGTTCTTCCTTCAAGGTATCCAAATCTTTTAGTAAATGGTACTTCTGGTATTGCAGTTGGTATGGCAACCAATATACCACCACACAATTTAAGAGAAATTATTGGGGCAGTAGTTAAGATAATAGACAATAGAATTGAGGAAGATAGAGCAACTTCTATTGAGGAAATTCTTGAAATTGTCAAAGGTCCTGATTTTCCAACAGGCGGAACGATTATAGGGAAGATGGCTATTGAGGAAGCTTATAGGACAGGACGTGCCAAGATAAAGGTTCGTGCTATATCCGATATAGAACCGATGGCTAATGGAAAAAATAGAATTGTCGTAACGGAACTGCCATACATGGTTAATAAGGCAAGATTAATTGAAAAAATTGCTGAGTTGATAAAGGATAAAAGAATTGATGGCATCACGGATTTGAGAGATGAATCCGATAGACAAGGAATGAGAATTTGTATTGAGCTTAGAAGAGATGTCAATCCAAATATCATTTTAAATCAATTATATAAACATACACAGCTTCAGGATACATTTGGTGTCATTATGCTTGCACTTGTAAATAATCAGCCTAAAATACTTAATTTATTAGATATGCTTCAGTATTATATCCTTCATCAAGAAGAAGTTGTTACTAGAAGAATTAAGTATGATTTGAATAGAGCAGAAGAAAGAGCGCATATATTACAAGGCTTAATGATTGCTCTTGATAATATTGATAAAGTGATTGCTATTATAAGAGAAGCAAACAATGTACAAATTGCCAAAGAAAATTTAATTGCACAATTTTCATTAAGTGATGCACAGGCACAAGCCATTGTAGATATGCGTTTGCGTGCATTGACTGGTTTGGAGAGAGAAAAATTACAAAATGAATTAGATGAACTTCTTTCCAAAATAGCAGAATATAAGGCAATACTTTCAGATAAAAAACTTTTACTTGGTGTTATCAAAAAGGAGATAGCAGTTATTGCTGAAAAATATGGTGATGATAGAAGGACATCCATTGGTTTTGATGAATATGATTTGTCTATGGAAGATTTAATTCCTGATGAGCCATGTATCATAGCAATGACAAATGTAGGGTATATTAAGAGAATGACACCAGATAATTTCAAGAGCCAAAATAGAGGTGGAAAAGGAATTAAAGGTATGCAGACTCTTGAAAATGATTATATTGAAGATTTGTTTATGACTACATCGCATCATGTATTAACCTTTTTTACCAATGCAGGAAGAGCATATAAATTAAAGGCTTATGAAATTCCAGAAGCAAGCAGAACTTCAAGAGGAACAGCTATTATCAATTTATTGCAGCTTCAGCCCGGCGAACAAATTACTGCTGTAATACCAATTGTTGTCAAGATGCTGCAAGACAAAGATAATTTATTTATGACAACTAAAAAAGGAATTGTCAAAAAAACACCAGTAAAAGAATTTGCCAATATTAGAAAAACAGGTATTCAGGCAATTAATTTAAGGGATAATGATGAACTTATTGAAGTAAAACTTACAGATAGTTCTTGTGATATTATTCTTGTTACTAAATTAGGACAATGTATACGATTTAAGGAAACAGAAGTAAGAGCTACTGGCAGAAGTGCGATGGGCGTTATTGGTATGAATTTGCTTGATGAAGATGAAATTGTAGGTATGCAGCTTAATGTTCAGGGAAATTCATTGTTGATTGTGTCTGAAAATGGTCTTGGCAAAAGAACAAATATTGAAGAATTTGATGTTCAGCACAGAGGTGGAAAAGGTGTAAAGTGTTACAAGATAAATGACAAGAGTGGTAATGTTATAGGTGTAAAAGCAGTTGATGATTCAAGAGAAATTATGCTTATTACTACGGAAGGTATTATTATTCAAATTAAATGTTCTGATATCACTACGCTTGGCAGAATTACATCTGGTGTAAAATTGATTAATCTTGATGATGGCGTTACAGTCGCATCAATGGCTAAAGTAAGGAGAAAACCAATTGATGGAAATAGTGATGCTGAAGGATTTGAAGATGAGGAACAAGATTCTGCAGAAGTACAAGAAAATGTATAAAAAATCAATATTTGATTGAATTTAACCTTATCAAGTAGCCCAGCGGATTGTGAATATCCACTTTGACATTATAAATTAAAAAGAACAGGGATTGTTGTAAAAAAATTAATATTAGATATAGTTATGATTGATATGTGTAGGCTATATCTGATATAAAATTTATATGTTTCAACAATCCCTGTTTTTTACTAAAAAATAGTGTTGTAGTCGAGTGGATATTGACAATCCACTTTGTTGCTTATTTATAACGTTTTTTAATTTTAATAATTTTCAGCATGCACTTCAAAATAGCTTTGTGGATGATTACAAGTTGGACAAATTTCAGGAGCATTTGTACCAACTACAATATGTCCACAATTACGACATTCCCAAATTTTTACTTCACTTTTTGCAAATACTTCACACATTTTAATATTATGAAGAAGCGCACGATATCGTTCTTCGTGATGTTTTTCAATTGCTGCAACCAGTCTAAATTTTTGTGCTAATTCAGGAAAACCTTCTTCTTCTGCTGTTTTTGCAAAATTTTCATACATATTTGTCCACTCATAATTTTCACCAGATGCAGCAGACTCAAGGTTTTCCATTGTATTGCCAATTCCATTTAATTCTTTAAACCACATTTTTGCATGTTCTTTTTCATTATCTGCAGTTTTTAAAAATAAAGATGAAATTTGCTCATATCCTTCTTTTTTTGCTACGGATGCAAAGTATGTGTATTTGTTGCGGGCTTCCGATTCCCCTGAAAATGCTGCTTTTAAATTTTCTTCAGTTTGTGTTCCTTCATATTTATTTTTCATTGTTTTCCTCCATTTTTTATTAAATTTTTTTAATGCAAAAAATATTTGTATTTATCATACATAAATATTTATAAATAAAATTTTAACTATTATTAGTTACAAATTTTTCTTATAGTTTTTACAACAGATAAAGAATTTTCAATTTCTGGATATACAGCACTATTTTTTATAGTAGTAACCGAAATATTATTATTTATTGAACAATACTGAGATATAATATCATTAGAATTTTTAAGATGTTCTCCTATAATAATATGAATATCATTCAGTTTTTGAAGTGCTTTATCTATAGAAGCGGTAGTATAATATCCATCAATGCACATATAGATATATTTGGAAGCATATCCTGATAAATGTGCTGTTTCATGTCGTATCTGAGTAAGTAATTCTAATATTTTTAAATTGGTATAATTGCCATGTGTCATTAGATATTTTTTGATATGATATTGGCTTGCACATATATTATATAATAAAGTTCCCAATATTGGAAGATGAATCATTTTTTTTCTAATGATGCTGTTTTTATCAGGAATTAGAATTGCTTTTTTTATCTCAACAGGATTGATAAGTATTATATTATGGATTATGCTTGGATTATAACAAGAAGTCATAATTGCAATAGATGAAGATAATCCAGATACCACAATATCCGCTTTTTCTTTTATGACATCTCTAATAAAATTTTCAAGTATCTGTACATACATAAATGTTGTATAAGTGATATTAGGCTTATCCGAATAACCACAACCCAACATATCAATTGCATAAACCTTATGTGTTTTGCTCAATGCTGGAATGATTTTTTTCCATTCAAATGAACTTGAATAGGACGATAAATCATGTAAAAGTATAATAGGACTACCTGTACCTGTTTCGTAAAATGAGATTTTACCAAATTTTGTTTCATAAAAATGATTTGATAAATTTGTAATGTTATTTTTTATTGATTTTTTTGTAATATATGAATTAAGCATATGTATTCCTGCTAATGTAGATACACTAGCTACTAATGTAAGAGATAATTTTTTTGAAATCTTCATATAAATCCCCCATTCCGAAACGTATCATAGAAATTGCGCAATAGAAAAAACTGCTAAAGCAGTTGTAAAGGCATTTCTATTATCACATCAAACTGTATTTGTGACGCTTCAGCACAAATAAGTAGTAAATTTGTTTGTTAATTTCCATTTTTGCGCTGATTTTTGTGCAAAATCCTTTTTGTTTATAAACTTTTTTGTACTTTTTATGTCAAGTAACGCATAAATACAAATCACTCTTTACCGTATTTATTATAATATAGAAGTTCTAATTTTTCTAGTGTTAAGTGGAAAATTAGAAAATGTATAAAAATGGTGTATTGTTGTAAATTTTTTGATTTTTAAGAGAATTTATTGTTTTCATTATTTAAACTTTCATATATAATTACAATTAGAGAGTATGTAATTATCTTTTTAGTTATTTTGAGGTATATGGATATGGATGAATATGTTAAGTATTTAGATATGGAATTAACACGATATATTGAAAATAAAAATGCGGTTTTAAACAATATTCGTTCCATTAAATTAGATATTGAACAATTTGAGATTAGAATTAAAGATTTTGACTTAAGTAAAAATTCAGGAGAAAAATTATTTTTAGGGTTTAATAATAATTTTGACAATTTGGAATCGGCTAAATTATCTGAGACGAAAAAACAACTAGAAGAACAATTAATTACATTAAATAATCAATTAAATTTTAACAATAAAAAAATTGAAGAATTAAATAATATAAAAGAATTAATTAGTAATAAATATATAATTGACAATTCAACGATTGATGTTATTAAAAACAAATTATCTTTTATAGCAAGTTTTATATCCACAGATGCAAATAGGGCGTTAGTTGAATTAAATCAAATATGTGATAATATGGAATCATTGTTAATAAATGATGATAAATCTTCTGATGTAGTGGATAATCATAAAAATCAAAAAGAATTATTTTTGCAAAAAGGATTGTTTGATTCAGTTTCTGCTATGATTAATCAATATATTACAGATTCTAATATGATATCAAGTTCGTTTTCAGGAGAAGATTCTATCATTACAAATCATTTAGCTTCTATGATAGCATTTATATTAAATCATTTATTGGAATTATATAGTAGTGAATATGATAATTTAAAAATAATAATTCATGTTTTAAATGTAAAGGTAAGATTGATTATAATTGAAAATGAAAATGATATTTTAATAAAATTAGATTTTCCGTTTTAATTCTTGTTTGTTTCTGTTATGTATTAAATTTGTTAAAGTTTATTTAATAGTGAGTTGTAAAAATTAAAATAAAGTTTTTATGGAGAAAAATTATGCAAAAGAAAATTGTATTAATAGATGACAATGAAATTATTATAAGTGGACTTAAAACATTGTTTCAGCCTTTAGATTTATATAAGGTTATACAAACATTTAATTTCATTGATATAGATGAGCATTTGTTAATAGATTATATGCCAGATATAATATTAATCAATTCAGATGTCTCATCAAAAGAAAAGGTGATTCATTTTATATCTTCTTTTAAATCAAGATATAATTATATTAAGATTTTAACATATTCTTATAATTCAGATATTGATTATTTGATAAAAATTGTTAATAATGGGGGAGATGGTGATATCAATATCAATAAAAGTTTTAAAGAATTTGTGGATGCTATTAAAGAAGTGTTTAATGATAATATTTATATCCATCCAGATATTTTACCAGAATTTAATCATAAGATGGTTACAAATGAAATTTTAAAAGAAAATGTAGATAATTTAACAAAAAGAGAAGTACAAATATTACAGTTTGTATCCAAAGGTATGTTAAATAAGGAAATTGCAAGTGCGCTTGGAATTAGTGAACGTACTGTTAAAAATCATATCTCAAATATTTTTAAGAAGATAAAAGTAACCGATAGAACACAAGCAGCAGTTTATGCTATTAAACATGGAATTGCAGAAATTTAAAAATGTTTCACGTGAAACATTGGCGCGAAACATTTTTAAATTTTATGTGTTGTGCAAAATAGGTTATTTTGTAAGGTTACTTTTATATAAAAATTTCTATTTCTGTGCTGCTTTTTTGCGCAAGAAATTTTAGGTGCTTTTAGTAATTTTTGTGTTAATCAACACACAAACACAAATTGCTAGATAAATCTTATCTATCTTGTAAAATGATTTATTTTTCACAATATTACCCATCGCAATAGTCCTAATATAAGTAAGTGAATAGGATAAAATAAATAGAAAAACCATTTGTTAATCATATTTTTTGAACCCGATTGCCCATTGTAGAAAAATTGTATTAAAATAGGTACCATAAAAATTCCAGTCATAAATAAGTAACTCCACCAGATGTCAACAAAAAGAATAGGGACACAACATACAAGTCCAACTATTGAATAAGCAATCCATTTTTGTTTTTGTTTATCTTGATATATGTAAAAGAAAAGACACCATAATACATTAAAAATTGCCCAATCTCCAATAGTAGAAATAATACATAAACCAATAATTCCTAATATCTTACACCATTTAGGACATGTCCCTTTATCCCACAACCAAATTGCTATAAGACCAAGAAAAAGAGTATAGATAACTCCAACTGCTGGCTGGAAGAATAACTGTCCATTAACATAATAAATTGGCAATGTTCCAAATTCAAAATATACAAAAGGA
Source organism: uncultured Lachnospira sp. (assembly GCA_910587485.1). Classification (GTDB taxonomy): domain Bacteria; phylum Bacillota; class Clostridia; order Lachnospirales; family Lachnospiraceae; genus Lachnospira. The sequence goes on along the minus strand of CAJUKN010000009.1, from coordinate 89,905 downwards.
ATCCAAGAAATAATTGCAAATAGACCTAAGCGAAAAGCATATTTTTTAATGTTATGGGTATAGCAATATCCTTCAGATACAAAATATGCCATAGTAGGAGCTGTCAATCGTCCAACAAAGTGCATAATTTGTCCTAGTACAGAAGCCGTTGGAACAAAAGCCCATGCAATATGGTCTATTAGCATTGCTACAATAACTAAATATTTTAATTGATTTCGATTCATAAATTCTCCTTTTAATTATATTGTTTATTAAACACTATACCTTTGTTGTGGCTATTATATTATAAATTTATACATAGTGGGCTGTCAGAAGTTTGCGCAGCAAACTTTTATACCACAGCAAAGTTGTGGTTATTATATCATAAAAGGTTGGTAAATTAATTTTTATATTAGAGCTATATTGTGGTTATGATGTGATGCTAGATAATACATGCAGATTTATAAAAAGTCAAGTGGGTATTCGCAATCTAATTTGCTACTTACTCATAATCTCATTATCACTTCATGGCATTTTTAAACAGGCAAGTTTTCTCTTAAGAAGCGAGGGGATTTCCCTAATGAGGTTAAGTAGATAAAAAATGTTTCACGTGAAACATAAAAAGTAAAGAAATATATGGATATATATTTTCATAGATGTTATAATACAGATAAATATTTGATATATGCAGTTAATTCTTAGTGTGTATAAATTTAGTTAATATAGGGAGGTATAAAAAGCGAATGGGGAGAACGATAGCTATAGCTAATCAAAAAGGTGGTGTTGGAAAAACAACAACGGCTATAAATCTCTCAGCATGTTTAGCAGAGAAAGGACAAAAAGTTTTAGTTATTGATATAGACCCACAGGGAAATACATCAAGTGGTTTTGGAATAGATAAGAATAAAGCAAAAACAACAATATATGATGTTATTTTAAGTGAAGTTGGTATTATTGAAGCCATTAGAAAAAATGTGATAGATAATTTGGACTTAATTCCAGCAAATGTCAATCTTGCAGGAGCAGAAATTGATTTAATAGGTGTTGAGAATAGGGAATATTGTTTAAAGGAAGCAATAGATAAAGTTAAGAAGAACTATAATTATATTATATTAGATTGTCCGCCATCATTGAGTATGCTAACTGTAAATGCAATGACAGCATCTGATACAGTGCTTGTTCCAATTCAATGTGAATATTATGCACTAGAAGGATTAACCCAATTAATCCAGACAATTAACCTTGTAAAGAAAAAGTTAAATCCTTCTTTGGAATTAGAAGGTGTTGTGTTTACAATGTTTGATTCAAGAACGAATTTATCATTACAGGTTGTAGAAAATGTTAAGGACAATCTTAAACAAAATATTTATAAAACGATTATTCCAAGAAATATAAGATTAGCAGAAGCACCAAGTCATGGAAAACCAATTAATTTATATGATAGTAAATCATCAGGTGCAGAAAGCTATAGATTGCTTGCACAAGAAGTAATGAATAAAAAATGATAGACATACATTATAGTATATATTGATGATACGTTGAAAAATTAGGAGCTTTTAGGGTATAAATTGCAAATTAGCATAAAAGTTTAATTTACTAACTACATATTTATATATGGACATTGACAAATATATATTTGGAGGAAAATATGGCTCAAAGTAAGAAATCTACTAGTAAAGGTCTTGGTAAAGGATTAGGCAGAGGACTTAATGCATTAATACCAGAAGATGATAGTGAAGTAATAGTAAAAGAAGTAGTAGTAAAAGAACCAGCAGAAATAAAAGTACGCATATCTCAAATAGAACCAAATAAAGAGCAGCCTCGAAAGATGTTTGATGAAGATGCGCTTATTGAATTATCAGAATCGATTAAACAATATGGTGTTTTGCAGCCATTGCTTGTACAAAAAAAGGACGATTATTATGAAATTGTAGCAGGAGAAAGAAGATGGAGAGCTGCTAAGTTAGCTGGAATAAAAGAAATTCCAGTAGTGATTAAAGATTATTCAAACCAAGAGCTAATGGAAATTGCTTTGATAGAGAATATTCAACGAGAAGACCTTAATCCTATTGAAGAAGCACAAGCATATCAAAAATTGATTAAAGATTATAAGTTAAAGCAAGATGAGATTGCTGAAAAAGTATCAAAATCAAGAGCTGCTATTACAAATTCACTAAGACTTTTAAAACTGGATAAGCGTGTGCAAGAGATGGTAATGGAAGGAAAGCTTAGTAATGGACATGCAAGAACAATTATCAGTATAGAAGATAAAGATAAACAGTTTATGATTGCGCAGAAAATTTTTGATGAAAATTTAAGTGTTCGAGAAGTGGAAAAATTGATGCGAGAACTGGAAAAGCCAAGTAAAGTTTTAAAGAAACCAGAGAATGATTTTGTGTATAGAGATTTTGAAGATAAAATGTCAAAATTATTAGCAACACATGTTACAATAAAAAATAGAAATAACAATAAAGGAAAAATTGAGATTAGTTATTATTCACAAGAAGAATTAGAAAGAATATATGATTTACTAAAAAAATTAAATTAAGAAATGCAATACAGTCTATCGAGAAAATACGAAGATTTGGAAAAGCTTTATAAAAAAGGAAAGGAGAAAGCTGCTAGACAAATATACAAAGATAAATATTAAAAGTACAAGATTTTATCAATAAGTTAAGAAATTTTGATAGAAGTATAGGTATATTTGTCCGTATTTTGAGTAGCAGAAAAACAAATGATTGATTTTTTTGGTGCTTTTTCAATTGAAGCATCTTATATTGTAATTGGTTTAACAACAATTCTTTTAACAGCTATCATATTATTAATCGTATTCATTGTCAAAACTTCTAAAATAAAAAAGAAATATGAATCATTTATGATAGGCTCAGATGGTAAGTCCATAGAAAATATAATAAAAGAAAATATTAAAGATGTAAAAGAAATTAAAAGTTCAACTGAAAATAATTCCAAAGCAATAAAAGATATTTATGAGAAACTTCAATTTACATATTGCAAAGTGGGAATGATAAAGTATGATGCTTTTCATGAAATGGGTGGAAAACTCAGTTTTGCACTATGTATGCTTGATAAGATGGATAATGGTTTTCTGGTAAATGTTATGCACAGTAATGATGGTTGTTTTGCATATATTAAAGAAATTGTAAATGGGGAATCCTTTATTGAATTGGGCAAAGAAGAACAACAAGCATTAAAAGAAGCAGTGGCAGGAAAATCTGGAAGTGTGGATTTAAGTCCTAAAATAAATAAGATGCTTTCAGAAGATGTAAAAGTTGATTAAAATATTGATAAAAATATGGAAAATATCTAAAAAAAGTAGCATAATAAATTATATAAAGTAAGATACAATTTGTGTCTTTGGTTAGATGTACAGATAAGTAGAAAGGCATGGTATTAAAGTGATTGATTTAAAATTTTTAAGGTCATATCCTGATGTAGTAAAAGAAAATATAAAGAAAAAATTTCAAGAGCATAAACTTCCCTTGGTTGATGAAGTAATAGAACTTGATGCGAAAGCAAGAGCGGTTCAGACAGAAGCAGATGAACTTAGAAGCAATAGAAATAAGTTATCTAAGCAAATTGGTGCTTTGATGGGACAAGGTAAAAAAGAAGAAGCAGAAAAAATAAAGACACAAGTTAATGATTTTGCTGGAAGATTGGCAGAATTGGAAAAACAAGAATCAGAGCTTAATATTAAAATCACTGAAATTATGATGAAAATTCCAAATATTGTCGATGCTAGTGTACCTGTAGGAAAAGATGACAGTGAAAATGTAGAAGTGCAAAAATATGGTGAGCCTATAGTACCAGATTTTGAGATACCATACCATACAGATATTATGGCTAGATTTGATGGTATAGACCTTGATTCGGCTGGAAGGGTTGCAGGTAATGGTTTTTATTATCTTATGGGAGATATTGCAAGACTTCATTCATCTGTTATTGCATATGCAAGAGATTTTATGATTGATAGGGGGTTTACGTATTGTATTCCACCATTTATGATTAGAAGTGACGTTGTAACAGGTGTTATGAGCTTTGAGGAAATGGATTCCATGATGTATAAAATTGAAGGTGAAGATTTATATCTGATTGGAACAAGTGAACATTCAATGATTGGTAAATTTATCAATACAATTATACAAGAAAAAGAACTTCCTAAGACACTTACAAGTTATTCTCCATGCTTTAGAAAAGAAAAAGGGGCGCATGGTATTGAGGAGAGAGGTGTATATAGGATTCATCAGTTTGAAAAACAGGAAATGATAGTTGTGTGTAAGCCAGAAGAATCCATGTTATGGTTTGAAAAATTATGGCAAAATACAGTTGATTTATTTTGTTCATTGGATATACCTGTAAGAACACTTGAATGTTGTACAGGTGACCTTGCTGATTTAAAGGTAAAATCAGTTGATGTTGAGGCGTGGTCACCACGTCAAAAGAAATATTTTGAAGTTGGTTCTTGTTCTAATTTGGGGGATGCACAGGCAAGAAGATTAAAAATAAGGGTACAAGATGAAAATAAAAATAAATATTTTGCACATACATTAAATAATACGGTTGTTGCACCACCTAGAATGTTAATTGCATTTTTAGAAAATAACTTGATGGAAAATGGCAATGTGAAAATACCAAAAGCGCTCCAGCCTTATATGGGGGGTAAGGTTGAGCTTATAGCAAAATAGAGTTTACTGTTGTGGAGTTGTAGTGAATAGGAAAGGTGTTGGGGACATATGAAATTAGTATTAATTGATGAATTAAAAGGTGATGAGATATTAGCTGCTCCAATCTTATCTCCAACAAACAATGTTTTGATTCAATCGGATACTGTATTAAAAGACGAATATATTGAAAAATTAAAAAGTTATAATTTATCCTCAGTATATATTAAAGATGAATGTGATTTTGAAGACGAAGAAATAATGAATGTCACACTTTGTGAGCCATCCTTATGTCAAACAAAAAATGGTGAAGTACAAGAATATTTTTCTATTGAAGAAACTTTTGCAAAATCAACAGACATAACAAAAAGTATATTGGAAAAACACATATATAAGCATAATGAAGAATTAAAAAAAATAAGCAGTGAAGCGGATAATATTATTAAAAATGTGATTTCAGAACCAGAAGTAATTAATTCAGTTACAGAAATCAGAAATATAAGTACAGATATGTATACACATTGTATTAATGTGTGTATATTATCAACAATAATGGCTCTTCGTCTAAAAATGAATGAACGCCAGATAAGAAATATATCAAAAGGGGCTATTTTACATGACATTGGACTTAAATATATACAAGCCCCATACATAGATATTGAAGTTGGTGAGATGATTCCTGAAGACGCTCTTGAATATAAAAAACATACCATATATGGATATAGTTCAATTCAAGAAGAAGAGTGGCTTACAGATGTTGTTAAGGAGATTATTCTTTTACACCATGAACAAATTGATGGGAATGGTTTTCCATTTAAACAAAAAGGCAGTAAATTAAAACCAGAAGTTAAGCTCGTTTCACTTTGTGATGATTTTGATAGTTTAATAAGTGGAATTGGCAATAAAAAAATGAAGATATATGAAGCAATCGAATATATTAGAGTAAATAAAGGTATTCGATATGATTCTACAATAGCAAACAAGTTTTTAGAGACGGTGGCAGCATATCCAGTAGGAACAGAAGTTATTACGAATAATGGTGAAAGAGGTGTTGTTATTCGCCAAAATAAAGAGGCAATCGATAGACCTGTTATTAGTATATCTGTTCATTCCGATGGCTCATTATATGATGAACCAAAGGAGTTGGATTTGTTAAAGGTATTAACTGTATTTATTGTAGATACTTTATAATATAATTTTTATAAATATAAAAAGAAAGGATGATTATGAATCTATACCTTAGTGCAATTGGATTTTCTAGCATAGATTCAAAACAAGAAAAAAAATTTATTAACGCAGCGGTAAAACAGTGTATTGAAGATGATTTAATTGTAAAAAATAAAGTGTTAAATCGAGGGATTGCTGTTGTAAGAGTTAGTTCATTGACAGGTATATATATATTTGGCAGATTTGAGGGAAAAAAATTTATATATGAATATTACTATCCATTTACGATAGGAAATGCTATAACATGTAATGATGAAATTATTATTGAAAGACATGTAGATAAAGAGTCGTACTCTGTTGTATGTGATGAGTCGAAAATGGGAGTGACTTTAATTTTCTTTTTGCAAAATATTATGGATTATATGGATTTTATAGTTACCCGAAAAGGGTTTAAGAAGGATATGTTTAATCCTGATAGAAAAAATTTGATATCAAGAAACCCAATTAAAGGGTGTACAACATATTTATCTGCATTATCATTAAGTGGAATGATATTGCTTCCAATAAAGAAAAATAAAATTCGTTCTAAAAAAAATATAGAAGAACAACGAAAGAGAAGTCAATTAATTGCGGCTGCAAAAGAAGGTGATGAAGAAGCTATAGAAAGTCTTACTATTGAAGATATTGATACGTATACAAGAATTTCTCATAGAATTTTATCGGAAGATGTATTTTCTATTGTAGAAACGACATTTATGCCATGTGGAGTAGAGTGTGACCAATATTCGGTAGTTGGTGAAATTCTTGATTTAAAAAGTGACGAGAATATTTATACAGGAGAGAAAATTTATATTATGGCATTAGAATGTAATAATATGATTGTTTCAATGGCAATTAATGCACTGTCATTATTAGGTGAACCAAAAGTAGGAAGGCGTTTTAAAGGTCAAATTTGGCTTCAAGGAACAGTTAAATTTCCATTATCTTAAATTTTTAATATAGGGGGAAGATTGGAAATTAAAATTTGTAACTATAAGATTTGTGTCTGTACCCTGCTTGACATAAACTTGTAAGAAATTTCAGTTTTTTGTGCAAAAGCAGCGTAGAAATGGGGGTAGGATGAAAAAAAAATTAAGTGGGATTCGAGTAAAATTAATATTGTATTTTATAATTGCTATTAGTTTGCCTATAGCTCTTATTTCAATTGATGTTGTAAGAACTACAGAAATGACACAAAATGATAATATGAAGCTTACAAGTAAACAGACATTACAGGAGACAAAGAAAGGTTTTGTAACATATCTTAAGACATTAAGCCAGCCAGTAGATTTGTTGACAAGAAAAAATGAAGTAAAGCATCTGGAAGACCAAGGTGTCTTAGATACTAATATTGCTGCTGTTCAAGATTCATTAATTGCATCTGTTAAAGTTACAAACGGTTCTGTCAGAGCATTTTATACTACCAAAACAGGTCATAAAATTGTAGGTTGGGTTGTAAGAGATGAAACTACAAATAAGACTTCTAATAAAAAATCAGCTGTGACAAATGCCAATGATACAGCACAGGAATGGTATATTAATTGCAAAGGCTTGCCAGCAAGAAGTTCCATATTTGCATATTTTTCAAAACCATATAAGGATGCTGAAACAGGAGCAACAATTTTTACAGTTTGTCAAGAAATCAAATTTTCAGATGGTGAAAATTATGGCTGTGTTGGAATGGATATTGACTTTTCTGAATTGACGGCGTATGTACAAAATATTAGTCTTCTTAATACAGGATATGTTTTATTAGTTGATGAAAATGGCGATATACTTGTCAATAATGATAAAAATACATATATTGATGGCACATCGGTTGCAACAATGAATTTCTGGAATGAATTAAGCAGTAAATCACAAGAAGAAATCTATAATATTGATTCTTTTTCAGAGAAAGTGAAAGGTGAGGAATTAAATATTGTTACAGCAAAAGATGAAATAACAGGCTGGACTCTTATAGGTATTGTAAGTCAAAATGAAACATCAGCAGTGATTTCTCAAATTAATTTTGCAACAGCAAGAACAGGTATTATCTCATTAATTATAGGTATTATTATTGCTATTTGCGTATCGCTTTCATTTACAAAAGAAATTAATAAAATTAATATTGTGATGCAAAAATTAGCAGGCGGTAACCTTACAAATCGAATCCAAGTTAAGAGAAAAGATGAATTTGGTTCGTTGGAAAACAATTATAATACAATGGTTGATAATATTTCCGTTTTGATAAAAGATGTTGAAGAAAAGTCTGGAGTTATTATAAAAGCATCGGAAAATATATCTGATATTAGCATGACCACAACCGAAACAGTTAATCAAGTATCTGAAGCAATACAGAGTGTTTCAATTGGAACAGTAGGACAGGCTGAAAGTACTACAAAAGCAAAAGAAGAAGTAGAAAATCTTGCAGAAAAACTCCATGAAACAAAAACATATGTTGGAAATATTAGCGATATGTCTGTTCAAACGCAAAAACTTAGCAATAAAGGAATTGGAATTGCAGATGATTTGATACAAAAAGCACAACAGTCTATTAAAAATTCAAAAATATCTAAAGATGTTATGGCTGAGATGATAGAAAGCATTAATAAAATTGATTTTATATCCAATGCAATTACAGAAATTACAGAACAGACCAATCTTCTTTCGCTAAATGCTAGTATTGAGGCAGCTAGGGCAGGTGATAGTGGAAAAGGATTTGCAGTAGTTGCAGATGAAATCAGAAAACTTGCAGAACAATCGCAAGCTTCTACAGATGAAATTAAGATGATAGTGAATGAAATTGGCGAAAAGTCTAATTTAGTTGGCAAGACACTTGATGATACGAATGTTATTATTGAAGACCAAAATAAATCTATTGAAAAAGCAAAAGAATTATTTAATTCAATTTCTAATGCAGTTAATGCCTTAAAAGACGGATTAGAAAATATAGAAAAGCTAAATGTTATGATGGATAATAATAGGGTTGCAGTGGTGGATAAGATGGAAGAAATTGCATCGATTTCTACAGGAACAGCAGCAGCTTCACAGCAAGTTACAGCTTCTGCACAGGAAGTAAATGCAACGATGCAAAATCTCAATCAATGTACAATTGAATTAGATGAGATTGCTAATAATCTTAAAGCTGCAATTGAAAAATTTGAATTATAGTTTGACCTAAAAATAATAGTGTGGTATTATTAAATTTGTTGATAGCTTATAAGATAATATTTTATAGATTGTTTCAATGTCGCTATAGCTCAGCAGGATAGAGCGACCGCCTCCTAAGCGGTAGGTCGGAGGTTCAAATCCTCTTAGCGACGCCAAAAACTCCGCCGAAAACTTTGGGAATCAAGGTTTTCGGCGTTTTTTATTTTCATATGTCATCATCTCCTAACAGATATTTTATAATGATTTCACTTATTTTTCCATAGTTTAAGAAAGTAATAGTTAATATTTTATATTTTTTATATATAATTTAAATTTTTAGAATGAGTATGTTATAATAATCAAAAATATGTTATAATAAAATCAAAGGAGATATTATGGATAACTTAAACATAGGGCAACGGCTGAAAGCAGCACGACAGAATAGAAATATGACTTTAGATGGACTTGCAGAGATAACAGGTGTTAGTAAACCCATGCTTGGTCAAATCGAAAGAGGGCAATCATCACCAACAGTTAACACGCTTTGGAAAATTGCAACAGGTATGAAGATACCCTTTTCATCTTTTTTTCAAGAACAGAAAGCCGAATATACAATAGTTGATTTGCAAAAGCTGAATATGGTATTGGAGGAAAATGGTGAAATGAGGGTATACACCTTTTTTACTTTTGACCCTATTCGTAGTTATGAAGCTTTTTACATTGAATTTTGCTCTGGCTGTCAGCATCACTCAGAGAAACATAATGATGGGGTTGAAGAATATATTTTTGTTGTTCATGGCAAGTTGGATATAATTTTGAATGGTACAAAAATATCATTAAAAGAAACACAAGCCATTCGTTTTGAAGCTAATATTCCTCATTCTTACCTAAATCCATATGAGGATATTTGCAGCGTTTACAATATGATATTCTATCAAAAATGAGAGAGGGATAAAAATGTTTGAATTAAATCAAGTTGGTGAAAAAAGTTATTATATAAATTGTCCCGCCAAAATTGGCATCTATAGATTAAACGACACAGATGTTTATTTAATAGACAGTGGAAATGATAAAGATGCAGGCAAAAAAGTCTGCAAGATACTGAACGAAAATGGATGGAGTTTAAAAGGCATCATCAATACACATTCAAATGCTGACCATATTGGCGGTAATAAATATTTACAGCAACAGACAGGTTGTAAAATATTTGCAGATGGTATTGAAGCAGCATTTACGAAATACCCCATTTTGGAGCCATCATTTTTATATGGCGGATACCCTTGTAAAGATTTAAGACACAAGTTTCTGCTTGCTTCTGCAAGTGATGTAAAAGAGATTTCAGATTCTGATTTTCCCAAAGAATTAGAGATTATTCCTTTGCGTGGACACTTTTTTGATATGATTGGTATTCGTACACCAGACAATGTCGTTTTTCTTGCCGATTGCATCAGCAGTAAAAATACTTTGGAAAAATATCAGATTTCTTTTATTTATGATGTGGCTGAATATCTAAATACACTGGATAGGGTTGAAACTATGAAAGCGTCCATGTTTGTACCAGCCCACGCAGAAGTAGTCAATGATATTATAGATTTGGTACAAATTAACCGCCACAAAGTTTTGGATGTAGAAAATAAAATATATTCTATCTTAAAAACACCAATGTGTTTTGAATCACTCTTGAAGCAGATTTTTGATGAATATAGTTTAGTAATGAATTTTGAACAGTATGCTTTGATTGGAAGTACAGTGCGTTCGTATCTATCATGGATGAAAGATAATAAGAAAATCGAAGCTGTTTTTGAAGATAATTTACTAATATGGAGCAGCTTATAATTTTGGAGGTTAGTATATGTGTGTTGAAAAATATTCTGGCTTTGCAAGTTGGGGAGCTGTTTGTAAAATATTATAGCAAAAGGAAAACCAGAGGTTTTATTCCTCTGGCTCTTTTGCTTTAGTTGTTCCCTCGTCATGTTTTTTGTTTTATGGGCTTTTTTAAATATTCTATATGTAGAATTAGTTTTGAGATTTACAACATGGAGGTGTTATATTCAATTTCTCTAAATAGTCCGCACCCCAATCACACATAGCATCTAAAATGGGGATAAGTGTATTACCAAAATCGGTTAAAGAATATTCCGTTTTAGGAGGTACAACAGGATAAACTACTCTGTTTATCAGACCATCTTTTTCTAATTCTCTTAATTGTTGGGCTAACATTTTGTCGGTTGCTTTTGGAACTAATTTATGCAGTTCACTATATCGCAAAGTTTTTCCCATAAGATGCCATAGAATGACAGATTTGTATTTTCCCCCAATTAGTTCAATGGTTGCTTCTACAGGACAATTATAGACATTCTTGCAATCAATACTCATAAAACTCTCCTAACTTACTTTTTAGATAGTATATACCTAAAAAGTACATTCTTGTATTCTTATCTATTTGCTATATAATTATAGTGCAGAGAAAAATCAAAATCAAGTTTAGTATAGGAGGAAAATTTATGAGCTTTTTAGAAGTCGCAAAATCACGATATTCTGTGCGTAATTATACAAGCCAAAAGGTGGAGAAGGAAAAATTAGAAAAAATTTTATTAGCGGCTCATGTTGCACCCACCGCAGCAAATTCACAGCCCGTTCGCCTTATTGTTGTACAGGAGGCTGAGGGACTAAATAAAATTGAGAAAGCTACAAATATTTATGAAGCACCTCTAGCAATCATCGTTTGTTGTGAACATACAAAAGCATGGACACGTCCATTCGACAGGAAACAGACTGTCGATATAGATGCGTCAATTCTTACAGACCACATGATGATAGAAGCAACCGAGTTGGGATTGGGTTCTGTATGGGTTTGCTACTTTAAGCCCGATGTTATCAAAAAGGAGTTTAAGCTTCCAGATACTCTTGAGCCGATTAATATTTTAGCGATTGGTTATTCAAATGAAGACCCTGCTGACCCAGAGCGTCATGCAACACAGCGTATTTCTTTGAACGAGTTAGTACATTATGAAAAGTTGTAAATCGGAAAATTATCAAAGTACAAAGAGCTACTTCCGAAAAGTTTCCGAAATACACAGATTGTATTGAAAAAACTATGAGTAGAAATCTATAATTTATTTGATAATTGAATAATTGTATCTTCAGGGCAGGGTGAAATTCCCGATTGGCGGTATAGTCCGCGAGCGTGAAAACGCAGGACTTGGCAAGGTTCAAGTCAGGATTTGGTGAGATTCCAAAACCAACAGTATAGTCTGGATAGAAGAAGATAGGTTTTGTATGTTATGCTCCTGTTTTGCTAACATAGATTACTTTTTTGACTTTTTAGCATCTGAAAGATACTTTTTTCAGATGCTAATTTATTTTTATGGAGGAATTTAATTATGAAATCCAAAACAGAAATGGTAATAGTAGGTAAAGTATTAAAATGAGTGAGAGAAAATATATGGAACTTGCAATTGAGCTTGCAAAAAAAGGTTGTGGATTCGTGGCACCCAATCCAATGGTTGGGGCTGTTATTGTAAAAGATGAAAAAGTGATTGGAGAAGGTTACCATCATAAATATGGAAGTCTTCATGCTGAAAGAGATGCACTGAAGAATTGTGTACAAGATACCAAGGGAGCCAAAATGTATGTAACATTAGAGCCATGCTGCCATCAGGGAAAACAGCCGCCATGTGTAGAGGCGATAGTAGAAGCAAAAATAAGAAAGGTTGTAATCGGTTCAAAAGACCCAAATCCTTTAGTATCAGGAAAAGGCATAAGATATTTAAAAGAACATGGAATAGAAGTAGAAACAGATTTCTTAAAAGAAGAATGTGATAAAGTGAATGATGTATTTTTTTATTATATTCAGACAAAACTTCCTTATGTTGTTATGAAATATGCGATGACTATGGATGGCAAAATTGCTATTAATACTGGAGATTCCAAGTGGATTACAGGAGAAGCCGCACGAAATCAGGTGCATAAGGACAGGCACAGATATACAGGAATTATGACAGGCATAGGAACAGTGCTTGCGGATAATCCACTTCTCACCTGTCGTATAGAAGGTGGAAAAAATCCTATTAGAATTATATGTGATACGAGTCTTCGCACACCTTTGGATTCAAAGATAGTATGCACTGCGGATAGGATTTCTACAATCATTGCTACTTGCGAAGAAAATCCAGAAAGGATTGCTGAATATAAAAAAAGAGGTTGTGAGATATTAACTTTGCCCCAAAAAGATAATCATATTGATTTAAGAAAACTCATGGAAAAGCTTGGAGAAAAGAAAATTGACAGTATTCTAATGGAGTGTGGTTCAACACTTAATTGGTCTGCTATGGCGAGTGGAATTGTAAAAAAAGTTCAGACATATGTAGCATCTAAAATTGTTGGAGGGGCAGATGCGAAATCTCCGATAGAAGGAAAAGGCATATCGGAACTGTCTCAAGCCTTTCATTTGAAAAATAGTATTGTCAGAAGCTTTGGGATGGATTTTCTAATAGAAAGTGAGGTAGAGCAAAATGTTTACAGGGATAATTGAGGAAGTAGGCAGTATTGACAAAATACAGAATGGAGTACATTCAGCAGTATTACATATAAAAGCAAAGGAAATTCTCAATGATGTCAAAATTGGTGACAGTATAGCAGTAAACGGTGTTTGTCTTACAGTGACATCTATCTGGGAAAATAAATTTAGTGCTGATGTAATGTATGAAACATTGAGATGCACAGGGCTTACAGGGCTTAAAATTGGAAAACATGTAAATTTAGAAAGGGCAATGGCTTTAAACGGAAGATTTGGAGGACATATTGTAGCAGGTCATGTTGATGGAGTGGGAAAAATTATTCGTATATGGAAAGATGATAATGCAATATGGTATAACATTCAGGCTGACAAATCCGTTATGAAATATATTGTACAAAAGGGTTCTATTGCGATAGATGGAATAAGTCTGACGGTGGCAGAAGTGAATAAGGATAATTTTTCGATTTCTGCAATTCCACATACAATAGAAGCAACTGTTTTGAAAGAAAGAATTATAGGAGAACTTGTTAATTTAGAAACAGATATGATTGGAAAATATGTAGAAAAATTTGTTATTATGCCGCAAAAAGAAAACGGCATATCAAAAGAATTTTTGATAAATAATGGATTTTAACGGTTATAGAAAAGGAGAATTTTATGTACACCTTTGACAAAGTTGAAGAAGCATTAGAAGATTTACGGAATGGCAAGATTGTACTAGTTACTGATGAACCGAATCGTGAGAATGAAGGAGATTTTATTTGTGCAGCTCAGTTTGCAACAACAGAAAATATAAATTTTATGGCAACACACGGAAAAGGTCTTATCTGTATGCCGATGTCAAAGGAATATGTTGAGAAATTGCAGATTCCACAGATGGTAAATGAAAATACAGATAATCATAAAACAGCATTTACGGTATCTATCGACCATGTTTCCACTACTACAGGAATTTCAGCGGCTGAACGTTCTATAACTGCCATGAAGTGCGTAGAAGATGGAGTAAAACCTAAAGATTTTCGTCGCCCAGGGCATATGTTCCCGCTTCTTGCAAAGAAAAACGGCGTGTTAGAGCGAAATGGGCATACAGAGGCTGCTGTTGATTTGATGCGGCTTGCAGGGCTTAAGGAGTGTGGTCTTTGTTGCGAAATTATGAGAGAAGACGGAACAATGATGAGAACAAAGGAACTCATAGAGCTTGCAAAAAAGTGGAAGCTTACATTTATAACAATAAAAGATATTCAGACATACCGAAAAAAGTATGAAAAACTTGTAGATTGTGTGACTGTCACAAAGATGCCAACAAAGTACGGAAATTTCAACGCATATGGTTATGTAAATAGATTAAATGGAGAGCATCATGTGGCACTTGTAAAGGGCGAAATTGGTAATGGAAAAGATGTATTATGCAGAGTTCATTCAGAGTGCCTTACAGGGGATACATTTGGTTCATTGCGTTGTGATTGCGGACAACAGCTTGCAGTGGCAATGACTAAAATTGAAAATGAGGGAAGAGGAGTTCTTCTTTATATGCGTCAAGAAGGAAGAGGTATAGGGCTTATAAACAAATTTCGTGCCTATGAACTTCAAGAACAAGGAATGGATACATTAGAAGCAAATCTGGCATTAGGATTTGCGGGGGATGAACGTGAATATTATATCGGGACTCAGATTCTTAAGGATTTAGGGGTAAGAACAATACGTTTGCTGACCAATAATCCTGATAAGGTGTATCAGCTTGAAGATTTTGGAATGGAAATTGTCAAGCGTATACCAATTCAAATAGATGCTACAAAAGATGATATTTTTTATCTAAAAACAAAGCAAAACAAAATGGGACATATTTTAAATTATTAAAATCCAATAATTGAAAAAGGAGATAATGAAATGAGAATATTTGAAGGAAAAGTAATACCACAAGAAGAAATTAAAATAGGAATCGTAGCAGCAAGATTTAATGAATTTATTACTTCAAAATTAGTAAGTGGTGCGATGGATGGTTTGCTTCGTCATAATGTAAAAAATGAAAATGTGGAGATTGCATGGGTGCCGGGGGCGTTTGAAATTCCATTAATTGCATCAAAAATGGCAAAAACCGGAAGGTATGCTGCTGTTATCTGTCTTGGGGCAGTAATTAGAGGTACTACAAGTCATTATGATTATGTATGCAGCGAAGTGTCAAAAGGAATTGCTGCTGTATCATTAAACAGTAGTATTCCTGTTATGTTTGGAGTTCTTACAACAGACAATATTGAACAAGCGATTGAACGTGCAGGAACAAAGGCAGGAAATAAGGGATATGATTGTGCTTTAGGTGCGATTGAAATGGTAAATCTTATAAAAGAAATAGAAGTATGATTGATTTTATGCAAAAGGTTATTTGGAATGTTGATAATTGAATTTATAGGAGGACTTGTTATGGCTAATATTTTGGGTGTAAAGCCTTTATATATTCTTTCAGGCAAAATTATATATGGAAGAGGTATAGGCAAATTGGTTGGAACACCAACTGCGAATTTGCAGATACATTCTGAAAATGATTTACCACCAACAGGCGTTTATGTTACCGAAATTTTATTAGATAGTCAAATATTTTATGGAGTTACTAATATTGGAACACGTCCAACGGTTGATAATGATAACGATGTATCTATAGAAACTCTTATTTTCAATTTTAACAAAAACATTTATGGAAAGAGAATGGAAATACGACTGTTCAAAAAACTCCGATGTCCACAAAAGTTTGAAAATCTTTCTATGTTATTAGAGCAGATAAGAATGGATTGTATTGCTGCACAAGAATTTTTTGGAATAAAACAAATATCTTCCAGATTACATATGAATATCAAAAAGCATCAAGTTAAAATTGATGATAAGGATATTTATTTATCAACGAAAGAATTTGATGTGTTGTATATGCTGTATTCAAATCCTGATGTTATTTTTACAAAAGAGCAAATTTATGAAGCTGTTTGGCATGAGCCATCAGTAGGATATTGCCATGCTGTAGAAAACACAGTTTTTCAAATAAGGAAAAAATGCAAAGAGATTTCAGAAAATATTGATTTTATTAAAACCATTGTTGGATATGGATACAAATTTTGTTTGACTGAAGGAACGGATGCATAGAACCAGATTAACAAACTAATACAATACTTCAAAAATGGCTTTGATTCTTTAACAATTTAACTTAAAAAGAGGAGAGCATTATTGTTATTTTCCATTTGCTGCTCAGGATATTTTAAATCTTAACCATAGCAGCACATTGGGATAATGGCGCTTTCATATTGCACATAAAAATTTCTCCTTTTCATTACATCACAATATATTTTTGTACTTATTTCAAGGTATTATGTTTTTTAACCTCATCAAGGAAGTCCCCCACTTCAATGTTGCACAGGCATAAGTGGGGGTGTGGACTTGCTTGTATTTGAAAATATTAATATTGTTCCCAATATTTCTATGGAAAGCACCAGTAATTCAGCTCTTATAAATGGGGCAATCCACAATCTTGGTATTGCTATCCTTCCAGAAATGTATGTACAGACTTATCTTGAAAGCGGAAAGCTTTTAAAGCTTGATGTTGAAAATGTAGATTTTCTTCTAAAATAGGATACATGAAAAGCATTAATATCACCGCTGTGATATTGCTCATATTGTCCATCTCGAGGATTCAATGTTACATCAAAGATATCCTCTCCATGTATACCTTTGGCTCCAAAAAACATTATTGCCAATCCCGGTTCAGTAATTGGGCGAAATTCCCATTCAATAATAATGTTATTAGGAAAATCTACAGGACACCAAAATACAAAATTTGATTTTTCTTTTATGGATGCATCAATTGCGTTTGTCATATACATTTTATTATTCTTAAAATAAATTTTTGGAGTTCCCTCTGTCACAAAGCCTTCTATATCCTTTTCACATGAAAGCGGATTATTATAAATAATTTTTTTTTCGTATGCCATAACTAAAATTCCTTTCGTGAAATAAATTTATATTGAGAAATGTTTTATTACAATATTATCTAAATGTTTTTTAATTTCAATAAAATCACAATCTAAATTCAAAGTATCAACCATTATTTTATTTCCACTTATTTGGTAGCTGTTTTGTGGCAATATTATTTCATCTGTTTTTGCATATAAAAGCATTCCTGAAACATTACCTGTTTTTTCTTTATCAAAATTCTTTACATAAGTGTAAATTTGATAAAGATTATTGGAATGAAGAGTATGCACATCATAGTGTGTCTGCATGGTGTGAGAATAATATTTAGCATCTATTATCAATGTTTTTTCTTGATATTGAAGCATGATATCACTTTGCATTACTGGCAGCATATCACTTTTATTGTCGTCTAAGTCCCATGATATTTGAGAAGAAGAAGTCTTAATTGGAGAGTGTTCTTTTTTGTAGTAGTTTAATATAAATTTTTCATATAGTTTACACATGCGTTGTTCATCAAGAAAATCCATTAATTTTGTTGTTCCATCAGAGTTTGTTTGAAGCAATCCCTTGATAATTAAATAGCAAATTGAAATCAGCATTTGGTAAGATTGATTGGTTTTATTATATTGTATTTGCCAATTAATATTTTTTATATTAATTGGTTTTACATCACCAAAGAATACAAATAATTTTCTTAATTCTTTTTTTCTTGCTTTGCTAATTTCAGAATGCAGCAACAAATCCATTGTTGTTTTGATAATACGATTCATATAAAAATTTACAGAAAATTCATCATAGGTGCAAATAAGTTTCTTTTGCATAAAACTTTGTTCTTTGATAGAAGCTGTAATATTAATTTTTCCTTTGACGGCAGCTAATGATTCTGTCTGTGATAGATATGCTTTTCCAAGTCCTCGCTTTATTTGTAAAGAAACACCTTTAGACAAAATAGCAGCGCAAAGTTCTGCTGTATTATCAAATTTTTCAGTCAATAGTTGTTTGTATCCTTGTTCATTAAGAATCTGAAACGCATATGAAAGCATATAGTATATATTTTTTATGCGAATCATTTGATTGCTCCTCTTAAGTTTGCTGACCAATCTCTAACTTTTGTTGGCTCGTCAAACCAATATTCTTTAATTAGTGGTATAATTTCATATTCAATAATGGATTGAAGCCAATTATCTGTAATTTCTTTGTTGGTACAAAAATAACTATGTCCAATTCTAAATCCATCACCAAGTGACTCATCATTGGAGATAGTGTCATTCAGCGTTTTTATAACTGAAATAAGCTTATCAAATTTACTATTATTTTTTTCAGTTAAATATTGTTTGAATCCATCAGAATCAAATGCTGGTGCAACATCAAAAAAAGCAAATCGCCTGCGCAGAGCATAGTCTATCATTGCCAGACTTCTGTCCGCAGTATTCATCATTCCAATAATACGAATGTTTTTAGGCACAGTAAACCATTCGTCTTTATAGAGAAGTTTTAATTTATCGCCACGTTTATCACATTCTATGAGCATCATTAACTCACCAAAAATTTTACTTAAATTGCCTCGATTGATTTCATCAATAATAAAGAAATAAGGGCGTTCATCGTCTATTTCAGCAGCTTTGCAAAATTTGTAGAAAGAACCTGATTCCAATTTAAATCCGTTTTCAACAGGTCGGTATCCTTGAATAAAATCTTCATAACTGTAATTTTGATGAAATTGAACCATCGACACACGGCTTGTATCTTTTTCACCCATAATGGAATAGGCAAGTCTTTTAGCGATAAATGTTTTGCCAACGCCAGGTGCGCCTTGTAAAATAATATTATATTTCATATCAAGAAGGTCAACTAACGTGTCATAAGAGCTCTCATTTATATAAACTTCATTTAAGAAATCCGTTTTTGTATATTTAATTTCTTGTTCTGGTTCATCTTTTATTTCGTTTGTAACCAGTGCTAACAGTTCCTGTACATAATTATTATATGAGGTAATATTTGTTAATGTTTTCATAACAGCTTGTCTTGGAAGTTCCCATTCACCAATATTTTGCCAGTCTACTTTTCGGACATGAATATATGATTTTCTTGAAGTGTCATATATATAGTCCGATGTTACAACACCTTTACCTATAATTCTATGTACTCCTTTTTTTGCAAAAATAATATCGCCAATTTTAATTTCATTTGCAAACTGCCATAAACAATGTGCATCATTTTTATAAGAATCTTTAGCATCATAAATTTTTTTCAGATATTCTTTGATATCTTGTTTTGTAGCAAAATCTTTAAGATTATAGCCTAAGCCATCCCAGCCAATACCCATTATACCAAGTTGCCGAAATTCCTCCCACATTGAAGCATTATCACCCGGAGAATAAATCCAATACGCAGTTTCTTTAATATTAGAATCAATAGAAAGCGGTGCAGTGTTTGTTTTAGTATCTTCTTTTGTTGTTTTCCAAGCATAATAGGATAATTCAGGAAAGCTATGGTAAGGATATTCCTTATTTTTTAAAGCATTGCGGGCTTGCTCACACATAAATAAATATTTTGAACCATTAGGCAATTCTTTTTCAATATTAGCAAAAATGGTTGTAAAATAATGTGGCATATTATTTGCATTGGAAAGAAATTCACGGTTGCGGGAATCTAAATTAATAAAGATATTTGGTCTTATCCAATAAAGACCTATTGTAATATTCCAGCCGATACATTTTTGTGTCTTTACTTTATCATAATATTTTTTTAAGTTATCTTTATATGGGTATGATAAGGTCTTAGAATAGTGAATAGCATTGTCAAAGACTTCCCATAAATTGTCAATATCATGTTTTCCGCGTTCATCTCTAAAACAGTAAAAAGCTGCTTTTAAGTTATATACAGTAGGAACGCCATCAAATGCAGATGGAACAGGATTTTGAATATCAAATATTTTTGCAATGCTGTTTAAAATTTTTATTTTACTATTATTTGAATTTCCTTTGTTAAACAAAGCAAAGATGGTAAAGGGGTCAATATCTTCAATATTATCATCTTTTTCTAACTTGGGAAGTTTCATGTTGGCAAGCATAAAAACTTCTCGGATTTTTTTTATTAAATCGGTTCGATTGCTTTTGTAATTGAGCAAAACATCAGCAAATTCAGTGTAGAAATGAATCCATTGATAATTGGCTTCTTGGGCGTGATTTTTTTGCATTTCTGAAACTTTTTGTTTTTCCATTTATTTTTTCTCCTAGCACTTAAATATCCATTATGTTATCTGTCCAGAGTTCACACTGAGTTATAACAATTTGAACTGCATCTTCCATACCTTCAGGTGGATATTTGTGCCTTTTTAAAAGTTTTTTAATAAGCATACGCATTTTTGCTCTTGCCGATTCACGTTTTTGCCAATCTATTGTTTTGTTCTTTTTTAGTGTATCTGTCAGTTCTTTTGTTATAGCAATTAATTCATCATTTTTATAAAAATCCTTAATGGCTTGTGGTTTTGTCAATGCATCGTAAAAAGCAAGCTCATCATCTGTTAAACCGAGTTGTTCTCCTTCTTTTTGAGCTGCTACAATTTGCTTTGCTAATTTGAGCATTTCTTCAATAACTTCTTCATTGGTAAGCATACCATTTAAGTAAGCATTTAAT
This sequence comes from uncultured Lachnospira sp., assembly GCA_910587485.1. Taxonomy (GTDB): domain Bacteria; phylum Bacillota; class Clostridia; order Lachnospirales; family Lachnospiraceae; genus Lachnospira. Next base: position 68,797 of record CAJUKN010000009.1, on the reverse strand, counting down.
GAACGCTGCATAATCTCGCTAAATTTTTCTGATTTTACTATATTGGTTTTACGATAAACAGATACTTGTTCAGCAATCAGTTTTCTTAACAATTCAACAGCAAGATTTTTTTCTTTCATTTTTGATATTTCTTGAAGAAATTTAGGGTCAAATAAAGAAAATTCTTCTTTAATATCAGAAAATAGATTGATAACACCATTACTTTTAATACTTTGTTTTAAAAGTTCATTAATGCGAGTATTCATTTCTGGAAGCGAAATTTTTTTGTTAGCACCAGTGTTCATTAATCGGAGAACCAAAACCCTTATAGCTTCAAAGAAAGCAGCTTCAAATCGCATGGTTTCATCAACAAGAGAAGAACACAGGGATAATGCTTGATGAAGCATAAGCGCTTCTTTGACAAATATATCCTTTTCTTTTTGGTGTTCTCTTGCAATAATAAAATTGACTGCACCACTAATTATTTTTGCTCGTTCAAGGTCACTGCTTATAGTAAATTTTGAATAATCATATTTATGAAATACATCTTTGCATATAGAAAGTTTTTCAAGAAATTTTAAATATGCCGTTTTTGCGATATCCATATCACCATAATTTTTTTTGTCACGAGTAGTATAATCGTTCATTGCTTGTTTAAGAGCAGAAGCAATACCAACATAATCAACAACAAGTCCGCCTTCTTTGTCGCCAAAAACACGATTTACACGAGCGATAGCCTGCATAAGATTATGTCCAGACATTGGCTTATATACATACATTGTGGCAAGTGATGGAACATCAAAGCCAGTAAGCCACATATCGACAACGATTGCAATCTTCATTGGACTATTGTTATCTTTAAATTTTTTGGCAAGTTCGTCTTTATGATGTTTGTTGCCAATAAGCTGTCGCCATTCTTCAGGGTCTTTGTTATCTGACGTCATTACAATACCTACTTTTTCTTTCCAAGTAGGGCGAAGGTCTAAAATATGATTATAAATTTTTATAGCAATTGGTCTGGAATATGCAACAATCATTGCTTTACCAGTAAGTAAATGTTGACGGCTATTTTCGTAATGGTCAAGAATATCACAGACTAGAGAGTGAATGGTTTGCTTGTTGCCAAGTATTGATTCAATCTGTCCGAGTTTATGTTTACTTTTTTCAATTACTTTGGCATCTGCATTGACTGCCATTCTATCATATTCAGCATCAATAAGTTGTAGGGAATCTTTATCAAGATTCAATTTAATAACACGACTTTCATAATATACAAAACGCGTAGCTCCGTCTTCAACTGCCTGTGTCATATCATAAATATCAATGTAATCACCAAATATTTCACGTGTGTTTCTATCAGCGGAGGAGATAGGAGTTCCAGTAAATCCAATATATGTAGCATTAGGTAAGCTGTTGCGAATGATACGAGCAGTACCAACAACGCGTTTTGTGACCTCCTCGCCGTCTTCATTCTTTGTGATTTTAAATTTTTCAGCAAGTCCATATTGTCCACGATGTGCTTCATCAGCCATTACTATAATATTTCTTCTATCAGAGAGCATATCAAAAGATTCCTCAAATTTTTGCATGGTCGTAAATATAATACCATTTGCTTGTCTGCCTGCAAGCATATTTTTTAAATGTTCTCTGCTTTCAGCGTGCATAGGCTCTTGTCTAAGAAATTCTTTGCATTTAGCAAATTGGCTGTAAAGTTGATTGTCAAGGTCGTTTCTATCTGTTAGAACAACAATGGTAGGGCTATCTAATGCTTCTTGAAGCAAATGAGCATAAAAGACCATAGACAACGACTTACCACTGCCTTGTGTATGCCAAAATACGCCACCCTTGCCATCTGTTACAGTTGCATGTTTGGTGGATTCAATCGCTTTTTTTACTGCAAAATATTGGTGATATCCAGCAAGGATTTTGTAAGCGTTAATCCCTTCATTAGAAAAGCAGATAAAGTTCTTTATAATATCAAGCAATCGTTCCTTTTGGAATATACCTTCAAAAAATGTATCAAATTGTGCAAATTGTGTATTTTCATAACTTCCATCTTTTGTTTTCCATTCCATAAAACGGTCTTCTCCAGAAGTAATGGTACCTGCTTTAGAAGTTAGTTGGTCGCTTATAACACAAATAGCGTTATAAATAAACATAGATGGAATTTCAATCATATAATTGCGAAGTTGTTTATAGGCTTCACAAGCATCGGTTTCTTCACGAGAAGGAGATTTAAGTTCCATTAATACAACTGGAAGACCATTAAGGAATAAAAGTATATCAGGTCGTTTATTACTATTTTCAATAAAAGTCCATTGGTTAGCTATAATGAAAGAGTTGTTGTTTGGATTTTTATAATCTACAAGATAAACGATTGCAAAATGTTCTTCATTATTTTTAACATATCGAACAGGAATACCATTTTGCAGATAGTCCATAAAGATAGCATTTTTTTGGATAAGTTCGCCATTTTCAACGTTTTTGAGTTTGAATAATGCATCTTGAATAGCATCACTTGGAAGTTCTTTATTTAGATTGTATAAAGAGTCTTTTAATACTTCTTCATATAATGGACTATAAAAATCTCTTTCAATATCTGGACCATATGCGTATTCATATTCCAAATCATTTCTGAATAGTTCAATTATAGAACTTTCGTAATTGGCTTCTGTATATAGTCCTGGCATTAATTGTTCCTCCTTTGGTAATTATTGATAATTTGAAAAAGCTATTATTTTCCAAACAAATCAGAGTGTGTACCAGTTGCGGTGGCAGAAAGGACAAGGGTATCTTCATAAATTTGGTACATAAGTAACCAATCTGGTTCTATATGACATTCTCTAAAATCTTGAAGATTACCCGTTAATTGATGGTCTTTGTATTGGATAGGCAGAGGATTTCCACTTGCAAGTAATGAAAGCACATTAACAAGTTTTGTTATGTCCTTGCCTCTTTTTTTCATCAGTTTAGTATCTTTTTTCATGCGATTGGTATAAACAATTTTGTACATGTGTCAATCCTCCAACATAGAGGAAACGGCTTCTTCAGCATTATCGAAAGGTCCGTTAAGATTTCTTCGCAATCTGCTGTCATAAATAGCTTCTTGAAGAGAATAAGAGATTGCTTTATGCTGAACCGAAAACGGGATACCTTCATTTTCAATAGCTGCATTTAAAAAAATGCGTATTGCTGTTGAGGTATCTAAACCAAGACTGGAAAATAAAGCATCTGCTTGTTTTTTTAAGACATCATCAACACGAATTTGTAATGTAGCCATATTGCACCTCCATTGAGTTTATAGTGATATTGTAACATATAAGTAATGTAGAGGCAATGTTTGTTTAGTTTCTTTCTTTTTCCTTTTAGACATAAGAAAACCTATAATCTATAGTAAATAATAATTTAGAGTGGTAATTTAATTGACATATAAGTAAATGAATGGTAATATAACAATATAAAAGGTACTACCGATAGACGGTTAGTCCGCATTATATTGGTTAAAGATAACCGCTAAGTTTGCAGGCTTGGGCGGTTATTTTTGTGTCTTGCTATTTTTACCAATCGAATAGCCAAGACTAAAGCATGTCAAACATAAGCTAATAACAGCAATCAAACTTTCGATGGTGAGCATAAGCAATATCCTCCTTTTTAAGATTTCTGCAAGCAGATTTCTATGTAATCGGAGGTCAAAGTCCTCCGTTGAAGGACTAACCGCCTACCGTTATGGCAGTACCCATAAAAGAATTATAGCAAATATGTGTATATGTATCAACATAATAAATTAACAGTTTAAAAGTTAATATTGGATATATTAAGTTCACCAGACATTAATTTAGGTAAAAGAGTATCTCGTATTATAGTGAGTTTTTCATTCTCCTGTTCATTTGCTTGAATTTGTTTTGTAATAGATTTAAATAAAGGTATATAATTTTCAAATTTTTTTTTGTTAAACTCAAATTTGAACTTTGTAAGGTCAGTCATTACAATATATGGAATGGCAGAGCCTCTTGTGCCTCCCATAATTTTGTTACTAAGATTGAATTTTACAAACCAATATAATAGGAAAATATAATCTTGATTATAGTCATCTTTTAATGTGCAGGCATAAGTCCTTTGATATAAATCGAATTTTCCACTATAAAAACGGGTTCTTCCTGTATATGCGCCATTACCAGATATAATTATTGCATTTCCATCATAAATATAACTATCAATTTGTAATGCATCTGGTGAACAGGTGAAAAATTTATATTTGCCATTAAATGTAGCTGCATTTGAATTTTTCTTTCCTGTAAATATCAAGCAAAACTTATCAAGTGTTACTTCATTAGCATTTGAATTTATGCTCGGTGAAAAATATTTTATATATAATGTAGCTGCTTGCTGCTCTAAATTCTTGTTCATCTTAATATTCAATTCAATTTTATCATCAATACATTTTAACAAATTCCCAATTTTTTTTTGTTCGTCTAATGGTGGTATTTCAAGTTGAAGGTTTTTAATAACATCTGTTTGAACTCGTTGACGTCCTGATGAACCAACCATAGATTTAATTGCAGGATTTCTAACAAATGGACTGCAAATTAGATAGTATAAATAATTGCTGTCACTTATTCCATCTATTGCTCGAAACACTATATATTCTGTTGAACCAAAACCAATTTCGTTATTTTCTAAAATATTTACTTTAGCTGTTTTTCCATTTTCTAAACAAGGAGTAATACGAGCCATTATAGTATCTTCATTTCTAAATTTTGAACCACCATTAAATTTTTCAAGTATATATTCGGGAATATCTCTGCAAAACGGTTGAAGTTTGTCCATAGGAATTTTTTTTGCAATCGTTCCTTTTGGAATACTCTCTTTTGGGTTAATATATGCTATATCTGAAAGTTTTTTTATACTCCAATTATATTTCATACCCAATCGCCCCCAAGTTCTTACGTATTTCATCTTCTAATTTATGCGATTTTGCAAACATTTCTGAAAGTTCAGAAGTTAATCGTCCCATTTTTTCCTCAAAAGGTTCCCCGTCATCAGAAGCTTCTTCAATACCAACATATCTGCCGGGAGTTAGAATAAAATCTTGCTTTTCAATTTCCTGAAGGTCACAGACAGCACAGAATCCTTTTACATTTTCCAAAGTACCATTTTGGAATGCTTCAAATATATCTGCAAGTTTTTGAATATTGTCATCTGTAAAATCTCGATGTTTACGGTCAACCATATATCCCATCTTGCGAGCATCAATAAATAGTGTTTTTCCTTTTTGTTTCTTATTATTGCTGATAAACCAAAGAGTAACAGGAATTGTTACACTGTAAAAAAGTTGAGTAGGTAAAGCAACAATACCTTCTATCAGGTCATCTTGAATAATTTTCTTTCGGATTTCACCTTCACCGCTGCTTTGAGATGATAAAGCACCATTAGCAAGTACAAGACCAATTTTTCCATTTGAGGAAAGGTGATATATCATATGTTGAATCCAAGCATAGTTGGCATTATTAGCAGGAGGAACACCATATTTCCAACGACCATCTTCTTTTAACTTGTCTGCACCCCAGTTAGAAAGATTAAATGGTGGATTAGCCATAATAAAATCAGCTTTTAAGGTAGGGTGTAAATCATTAAAAAAAGTGTCTGCTTGACATGAGCCAAAGTTCGCATCTATTCCACGAATAGCCATATTCATTTTTGCCATTTTCCAAGTATCTGCATTCGATTCTTGACCATAAACAGCCATTTCACCACGAGTTGTGCTGTGCGCCTCAATAAATTTTGCACTTTGTACAAACATACCACCTGAACCACAACAAGGGTCATACACGCGACAATTTTTAAATGGTTTCAAAATGGCAACGATTGTTTTAACAATGCTTGATGGTGTATAAAATTCGCCGCCTTTGACACCTTCATAAGCAGCAAATTGTGCAATACAATATTCATATGTACGACCAAGTAAATCTTTATTTTCTTCTGTATCACTCATATCCATATTTGTAAAAAGGTCAACAACATCACCTAGTACACGCTTGTCCAAATCAGAACTTGCATAATTCTTAGGAAGAACATTTTTAAGTGTTACATTTTCTTTTTCAATAGCTCTCATTGCATCATCAATAACGGTGCCAATTTCTGGTGTGTGAGCTGCTGAAGAAATTTTACTCCAACGAGCATCTTCGGGAACAAAGAAAATATTATTTTCTGTATATGCATCTCGGTCATTCTCAAATCCATCGCCTTCGTCAACAAGTTCTTCGTAACGTTTTTTAAAAGCACTTGAAATGTAACGAAGAAATATAAGACCAATAATCACCTTTCTGTATTCTGCCGCTGGAATATGTCCCCAAAGAACACATGCAGCATCCCAAATTTGTTTTTCAAAGCCTATATTTGCATTATTATTAACAGCCATACTTATCCTCCATACTGGATTAATTTTTAAGAGTAGTTAATGGCTCAAGTTTTGGCAAGACTATATAGCAGTCTTTTATGCACAGCAATCTTTTGCACAATAACTTACAGAGTAAAATATATAATTTATAACAATAGAATCCTTACAAAATGGAGATTCTATTGTTTTCAACCTTATTTCATCTTTTTTTAATTGATTACAATAATATAATTATTATAATGTACTAGTATTAGTTTATCAAATAATTTATCATTCTAGTTCACAATCCTTCAAAAAAAACCGTAATGACATAACAGTAACAGCAATCTTATATTTTATTTCTTCTGATACTTTTTTAGGAGGATTTGATAAAACTTTAGCAATATCACTTTCGTTTACACCTGCCATTTTAGCTATTGTTTTTTTAGATAGTCCATGATAAGAAATAAGTATTTTTAAAAATGCACATAATTTCAAATCTTTATCTTCAACAGCACTAAGATAGAGGAAAGAAATTTTATTAAAAAGCTCAAAACGATACGTTGGTTCTTCTGGTAAAAAATCAATATTTCCTTCAGAAAGATTTTTTATATCTTCTATGGGTAGTCGTAAATATTTAGAAAGCGTATTTATATTAAAATCATATATATCAAGAAGTGCTTTCAGTTCTTCTGTTATATTATTTTTTTCGTCCATATTAATCCTCATTTCTGTGTTGTATTTTGGTGCTGTTTTTGCACAAGAGCTTTAGGCTCAAAGTTTATGCTTTTTTAACAACTTTGTGCTTTATGTCAGCAACATGCAGGCATAAATTAACAGTTATATTTTATTTAATTTATAAAACAATTTTTTGTGTAATTAATCATAACAAAAAAAGATTCTGTTATCAAGTTAAGCGGATATTCGCAATCTGTTTGATAATAAAAAAATAAAAATATATACCTATTGACTCTGACGTTACGTCATAGTGTACACTATAGAAAAACAAGAAAGGAGGGAATATATGCGGACTGTAAATGAGGTAAGCAAACTTACTGGTGTAAGCGTTCGGACACTGCACCATTATGATGCGATTGGCTTGTTGAAACCTACAAAAATAACAGAAGTTGGTTATCGTTTATACGATGATACAGCAATTAGGCGATTACAGAATATTTTGCTGTTTCGTGAATTGCAATTTCCATTAAAGCAAATTAAATCAATCCTTGACAGCCCGATGTTTGACCAAAAAGAAGCACTTAAACAACAAATTAAATTGTTAGAATTGCAGCGAAAGCATATTGATGAACTGATTTCTTTTGCTCGCGACATTCAAAAAGGAGGAGTAGATAAAATGAATTTTAATGCCTTTGATAAAACAGAAATTGAACAATATTCAGAAGAAGTTAAGAAAAGATGGGGTTCTACCAAAACATATAAGGAATATGAACAAAAAATAAAAGAAAAAACCAATGAGGAACGCACTGCAATAGCAAATGAATTACTTTCTTTGTTTGCAGAAATGGGAAATCTTCGTAAATATTCACCTGAAGAAAAAGAGGTTCAAGAAAAAATAAGAAAATTGCAGGCATTTATCACAGAGAATTATTATAATTGTACAGATGAAATTTTGAATGGATTAGGTCAGATGTATGTTTGTGATGAGCGCATGAAGCAAAATATTGATAAAGCAGGCGGAGATGGCACGGCTGAATTTGTAAAACAGGCTATTTGTATTTATTGCAAAGATAGAGAAATTTAAAAATCTATTATTAAATTGTTATATATTTTGTTGCAGAGTTGATAAAGGAGTGAAGAAATGCTATTTATCAACTCTGTTTTTTTAGGCACAAGAATAAAGTCTAATTTTTGCTATTTGCTTAGAATATCTGACTGTTGTCACAACGTAAATCTGCTCGCTGATGCTTTTGTGGAATTAAAGTGGCGGCTTTTTTGGTAAGATTAAATAGGAACAATTAAAATTGAATTTATAAATCCAATTTCATATATATAGAGGTACTCATTGGACTGTCATTATAGCTTTCTATTTCATAAAATCCAAATTTTTTATACATATGAATGGCACTTTTTAAAAAGGGAAGTGTGTCTAATAACATATAAGAATATCCAATTTCTTTTGCATCGTTTATAATAGTTTGAATTAATTGATTTCCTATCTGTTTACCTCTAAATGCTGGTCTAACGAAAAGTCGTTTCATTTCACAGTTTTGCTTGTCAATTTTTTTTAGTCCAATACAACCACATAATTCGTTGTTATAGTATGCTAAATATAATCTTCCATAAGGAGTGCCATATTTTATTTTCAAATTTTTTATTTCTTCATCATAGTGTTGGACATCAAGGTATTTCTGGAATGAAGGGTCACCAGTAATTAACATATTTGTATATTCTGAAAATAATATGCCTATTTCTTGTGGGTAATTATAGGCAGGAATGATTGTTATATTCATTGTTGTTTCCTTAAAATTTATTTTTGGTTATAATATCATCAATAGTAACAGAATTGAAAGATTTGAGTATAGCATAATTTGTAAGTGTTTTAATAATTCTCCAACCATTTTTACTATTGACAACATTTTACTCTCTCTTTTTCCTATTTTCAATAGTATAATTTATTCAAATTTTTTATCAAAAGGATTGCTAATTTTTTGATAAAATTTTCATAATGTTGCCAATGCTTTCATTGATGAGGTTAAAATAAATAGTTGCATCAAAAGCAAATTCTTTCAATTTTATTAACTTGTCTTTCCTTTAAAAATCCAGTAAAATATACATAATCTGAAAATTATAAAAAGTTTATCTTACTTTGAAAAAAATCACAGGATTTGTGCCTGTGCGTTGCTTTCACAAAACTGTAAGAATTTTTAGTTTTTTGTGCAAAAAAAGCATAGAAATGAAGAAAAGATTGAAAATTAAAATTTTCAACCTGCAAGTTATTATGCAAAAGAGACTACGCCTCTTTGCTAAAACTTGAGCTATTAGCTACTACTAAAAATTAGTCGCAGCATGGAGGCTAAATATGGAAAAAGATTTAACACAGGGAAGCGTTGCAAAGACAATGTTGTTGTTTGCTGCTCCAATGATAATGGGAAATTTATTGCAGCAATGTTATAATATAGCAGACACCTTGATTGTAGGAAAATTTTTAGGAGCAGATGCGTTGGCTTCTGTTGGTTCAGCTTATACATTAATGACTTTTTTAACGTCCATTATGATTGGGCTTTGTATGGGAAGTGGTACAGTTTTTTCGGTTTGTTTTGGTAAGAAAGACAGACAAAAAATGAAAAATAGTATTGTGATGTCCTTTTTATTTATTTTGGCAGTTACAATAATAATTAATATTGTAGTATTTATAGGAATTGATTTGATATTACATATGATGCATGTACCAAACAATATATATGAAATGATGCGAGAATATATTGTTATTATTTTTGGCGGCATATTTTTTATTTTTTTATATAATTATTTTGCATTTTTATTGCGTGCGATAGGAAATTCGATAATACCCTTATTTTTTCTTGGGGTAGCGGCAGTATTAAATATTATACTTGATATTTTATTTGTTGTGATATTCAAGCAAGGAGTGGGCGGTGCAGCATTTGCAACGGTTATTGCACAGGCTGTGTCAGGAATCGGCATTGCAATTTATGTATGCTTAAAAGAACCCGAATTGCACCTAAGCAAAGATGATTTTACAATAAACAAAGCAACCATGTTGGAGGTCATTCGTCATTCTTTTGCTGCATGTATTCAACAGTCAGTAATGAATTTTGGCATATTGATGATACAAGGATTAGTAAATAGTTTTGGCACAATTGTTATGGCGTCGTTTGCGGCAGCAGTAAAAATTGATTCATTTGCATATATGCCTGCACAAGAATTTGGTAATGCTTTTTCTCTTTTTATCTCACAAAATTATGGTGCGAAAAAATCAGAGCGTGTGCGTGAGGGCATACGAAAAGCAGTTAAAATTTCAGTTCTTTTTTGTGTAGCAGTATCACTTGTTATTTTTATTTTTGCGCCATACTTAATGCAAATTTTTGTCGATGCAGCAGAATATGAAATTATACAAATAGGTGTTGGCTATTTGAGAATAGAAGGCAGTTTTTATTTTGGAATTGGGATTTTATTTTTGTTGTATGGATTTTATAGAGGTATAGAAAAACCAGAAATGTCTTTGATTTTAACAATTATTTCTTTAGGGACAAGAGTTTTGCTTGCCTATTTGCTTGCATCAATTCCTACGATTGGTGTTTTAGGTATTTGGTGGTCGATTCCAATCGGCTGGATTTTAGCAGATTTGGTGGGGATTTTTTATATTAAATTTGTAAAAATATTTTCCTGAATATGAAATAATTGATTATTTTTGATGAAATTAGATTGATATTTTTTTACATTATAAAAAAATTCATCTCATCAGAAAAGAGTTAGACTTTCTTGTTTAAAAGATATTACAAAGCAGTAAGGTGGTTATAAGCAAGCAGCAAATCTGGTTGCAAATATCTACTTGACTCTAATAAGCAAAGCCATATAGTTATAATAAAAAGTATATCAAAAGGAGTTGTTGAAAAATAGAAATTTTATACGTAATATGGCAGTTATCTAAATATATAACAGCTATATTTGGTATTAAAATTTTTTTGCAACAACTCCTTGGTTTAATTTATTGCAAACTTGTTATGTTCTCTATGTTACATACTAATAGATTTATATTGTGTTATTATTGTGCAATATTTTCTATAATTGCCTTTCACAGGTTTTAATAGATTATACTACAGCGTCCTCCATTGTATAGCCTTCAAGGGAATTTTCTTTTACTTGGATACAAACAAAATTTATTCCAACGTCTTGTGCTGCAAAAAATTGACGTTTTGCGGCTGGAGATATACGAATCCAATCACCTGCTGTAAGTTCTACAGTTTCTCCATCAATAATAGCTTTTCCTTTTCCTGAAAGAATAGCATAGATTTCTTCGTTATTCTTATGTGAGTGAATAAAAGGTACACTTCCTCCGGCTGGAAGATTATTAATACTGATTTCTGCTCCAGTTAAAGAAAGTTTGTCATGGAGTTCTGTTCTTGCATCAAGTGCTACATTTACTTTGTTAAAATTTTCCATAATAATCCTCATTTCTACGCTGCTTTTTGTGTAAGAACATTTACTTTAGGTTCTTTTAGCAACTTTGTGCCAAGCAGCGTTGGGACACAAATTGCTCGCCAAATAAGATTTAGCTTGTGAAATAAATTATTTTTCATATTATTACCTGTCGACTTGTTGTAATAATGATTGATACATCTATATTTATACCATTAAGTTGTTGTAATGTCAATAGTTACATCAAAATTTTTTAAAATTTTTGGGGCAGTTGTCAAAAGATTTTTAAATGCTAGATATAGTTAAACGTTGATTAGATAAATGCTATATCTCATATAAAATTTCTATTTTACAATAGCCCCATATTTTATTATATTAATTTTTTTGTATCGTTGATAATATCTTGTATGGTGATGGATTTCATTTCTTTTTCCATTGCTTCTTGGATTTTTTCAAGTCTTACATCTAAAATAGTATGAATATTTTTTCCCACTGGACAAGATTGGTTAGGGTTTTCATGGAAATGAAAAAGCTGCCCTTCCTCCACACACTCCACAGCATTATATACATCAAGCAATGTGATTTCGTTTAAAGGTTTTTCAATATCTGTTCCTCCGCTGCCTCGTATAACACGAACGATACCTGCTTTTTTTAATTGTTGCAGTAATCTTCTTATAACAACAGGATTTACATTTATACTGGAAGCAAGGAAATCGCTTGTTACTTTATAGTCATTTTTAAATGTTTCTATACATATGAGTGTGTGAATAGCAATAGTAAATCTGCTTGAAATTTGCATCTCAACCCTCCATCTATAATTGTTTGCTAACAAAGTTATTTTTTAAAATGTAGTATAACAGAAAAATACGAATTTCTCAACTTTATTTATATCAAAATATAAGAAGTTGACATGTCAACTTCTTTGTGTTATGATACGCAATGTTGAAATTTCCATTTTTTGTATATAAAAGAAAAGGTATTTGTGCATGGCTAAATATAAAGCTGCTAAAGGTGTATAGATTTTTTTGCAAAATATGGTGCAGAAATGAGAAATCGTGTGAAAAAATAACTTAAAAATGAGGAATAAAATGGTTGATAGATTTGAAAAATTTTCTCTGGCAATTTCTGAAATATCAAAATATTGGCATAAGCTGGCGGCAGAAGAAATGGAAAAGTATGGTCTTAGAAGTACTCATTCCATTTATATTTTGACGATGGCAAAATATCCGCAAGGAATTACAGCACCGCAAATTTGCGAGTATTGTAATAAAGATAAAGCCGATGTATCGCGAATGATGGCAATTATGGAAGAAAAGGGATTAGTTAAAAAAGAAGGAACGAATCAAAATTTATATCGTGGTGTTTTTAAATTAACAGACACGGGAAAGAAAGCTGCTGAGCATGTTCATCAAAGAGCAAGCCTTGCAGTTGAACTTGCAGGAAAGGATTTGACCGAAGAAAAACGTAATATTTTTTATGAAGCGTTAGAATCAATTGTCTTTAATTTACGTGAACTTAGTAAGAAAGGTATACCAGAATAATGAATATTATATCCAAAGCATATTGTCGTATATTTCAATTTTGTTTTCATTTGGCACTTCCAATTTTACCATATCGAGAGCCTAAAATATATAAGAATGTAGCAGATATTGTGAAATTATTAAAGAAAAATAAGGTGCAGTCTGTTCTACTTGTTACCGATTCAGGGTTACGAAGTAGTGGCAGTACTGTATTTTTAGAAAATTTGTTTAAGAAAAATAACATTCATCTTGCCGTTTATGATAAAACTTGTGCTAATCCTACGGTATATAATGTAGAAGAAGCAAGAAACGTTTATATTGAGAAAAAGTGTAAATGTATTATTGCATTTGGCGGCGGTTCTTCAATGGACTGTGCCAAAGCAGTCGGGGCGCGTATAGCATATCCTAAAAGACAAGTCAATCAATTAAAAGGTTTGCTTAAAGTTCTTCGCAAAATTCCAGTGTTAATTGCTATTCCAACAACTGCTGGAACAGGCAGTGAGGTAACTATCACGGCGGTGATTACAGATGATAAGAAAAAACATAAATATACCATGAATAATTTTACATTGATTCCGTCTTATGCTGTTCTTGACCCCAAAGTTACATATACATTGCCGCCACATCTTACTGCAACAACGGGTATGGATGCATTAACGCATGTTGTTGAGGCATATATTGGTAAATCGACAAGTAAGGAAACAAGGAGGCTTTCATTAGAAGCCACAAAGTTAATTTTTGAAAATATTGAAATCGCTTATAAAGATGGCATGAATCGCTTGGCTCGTGAAAATATGCTTATAGCTGCCTACAAAGCGGGGATTGCTTTTTCAAAATCATATGTTGGATATATTCATGCAGTTGCCCATTCACTTGGCGGTCAATATAATATTCCGCATGGGCTTGCCAATTCGGTATTAATGCCAATTGTGTTAAAAGAATATGGAAAATCTGCATATAAAAAATTGCATGAACTTGGTATTGCAGCGGGTGTTGCTAATAAAAAAGATACATATGAAGTAGGTGCAAAGAAATTTATTAGAGCAATTATAGAATTAAATAAAAGAATGGATATTCCTGAAAAACTTGATGGCATAAAGAAAAGAGACATCCCTATAATGGCAAAACATGCAGCAAAAGAAGCTAATCCATTATATCCTGTACCAAAGCTTATGAATAAAAAAGAGTTGGAACAGTTTTATTATAAAGTAGCTGATTGGAGGTAGATGATGGATATTAATAAAATTTTGGAAAGCCAACGGCAATTTTTTCAAAGTGGAGCAACGCTTTCTATCAAATTTCGTATTGAAATGCTGAAAAAATTATACCGTACAGTAAAAAAATATGAAACGGAAATTTGTAAAGCATTGTTGGAGGATTTAGGGAAAAGTGATTATGAGAGTTTTATGTGTGAAGTTGGATTGACGTTGACTGAAATCAGTTATATGATTCGTCATACACATAAATTTGCACGCGAAAGAAATGTGTATACGCCGTTTTCTCAATTTGCTGCAAGAAGCTATAAAAAACCTTCACCATATGGAAATACCTTAATTATGAGTCCATGGAATTATCCATTTTTGCTAACTATCGAACCATTAGCGGATGCGATTGCAGCAGGAAATACAGCAATTATAAAGCCGAGTGCTTACTCGCCAGCAACAAGTGCTGTTATAAAGAAAATGATTACAGAATGTTTTTCAAGTAAATATGTTGCAGTTGTGACTGGTGGCAGAACAGAAAATGCTACGCTTCTTGATAAAAAATTTGATTTTATATTTTTCACTGGAAGTCAAAGTGTAGGAAAAGAGGTACTTCGCCATGCTGCTGAAACATTGACGCCTGTAGTTTTAGAACTTGGTGGTAAAAGTCCATGTATTGTAGACAGCAGTGCAAAATTAAAACTTGCTGCAAAACGTATTGTATTTGGCAAATACTTAAACTGTGGTCAAACATGTGTTGCACCTGATTACATATTATGTCATAAAAGTGTAAAAGAGCAGTTTATAAAAGAGGTATGCAGACAGATTAAAAAGCAGTATGGTGAGAAGCCTCTTTGCAATCCTGATTATGGAAAGATTGTTAATGCGAAGCATTTTAATCGCCTTTGTGGTTTGATTGACAAAAATAAAACAGTCTTTGGTGGAGAAACAAACAAAGATACATTACAGATTGCTCCAACAGTGATGAATAATGTTACTTGGGAAGATGCCATTATGAAGGAAGAAATTTTTGGTCCTATTATGCCTATTCTTACCTTTGAAAATTTTAGTGAACTTTATGCTCTTTTGGCAAATAAACCAAAGCCATTAGCATTGTATCTTTTTTCACAAAATAAAAAGCATATTCGAGAAGTGACAAGGCGTCTGTCTTATGGCGGCGGTTGTATTAATGACACGATTATTCATCTTGCTACAAGCAAAATGGGTTTTGGTGGTGTTGGAGAGAGTGGAATGGGAGCTTATCATGGCAAGGAAGGTTTTGATGTATTTTCACATTCTAAATCCATTGTTGATAAAAAGACATGGATTGATTTGCCGATGCGTTACCAGCCTTATCATCGTAAAATGTATGGTAAACTTTTAAAGATATTCTTAAAATAAAAAATATTGTTTAAATAAAATAAAAATAAAGGAATTATAATTATGGAACAAAATAAAAAAGCAATGTCTCGCTTAAAGAAGATAATTATTGCAATTGCTGCGGCACTTTTAGCACTTGTATTAATACTTGGTATTACTGTTTTTGCAGTATGGCACAATGAGATTTTTACAGTGGCAAGCATGAAACTTGTCCGAGAACGAAATGATGACCATCTTGATGGGGCAGTTTATACAATGCACGTCAAAGGAGATTTTTATCTTGATGATTTTGTAGCACAGGGCGGTGTTAAAAATGATAGTGAATTAATTAATTTTGTAACCAATAAAATTACAAAAGGATTAATTAAAATGAATATCAGTGACCCTGATATAGGCTGTTCTTCGTTTACAGCAAAAAGTGAAAGCGGCGATGTCCTTTTTGGGCGAAATTATGATTTTTCAAAGACGAATACATGTATTGTATTCACAGAAAAAAACAAAGGTCGTCATGCTTCTATTTCTACGGTTGACCTTCAATTTTTAGGCATGGATGTTGACAAAAATGTTGAGGGCTTGATGAATAAAATCACCTGTCTTGCAGCTTCTTATGCGCCTCTTGATGGAATTAATGATGCGGGAGTTAGCTGCGGCATTTATATGACGTATCAAGGCGATGACAAAACGGTTGCAACCAATCAAAATACAGATAAACCAGATTTTACATCGACAACATTGTTAAGACTGATTCTTGACTATGCAGATAATATTGAGGAAGCAGTAGAGATTGCATCAACTTATGATTTGCACGATTCTGCAAATACTTCATATCATTATATGGTTGCCGATTCAAGCGGCAGAAGCGTTATTTTGGAATGGGTCGGTACAACCGATGCCACCGATAATGATGGTTCTAAAAGAGAATTAAAAGTGACTTATAATGATGCAGACGCGCATATTGGCGAGATAGAAGCTGCCGCAGACTATCAAGTTATTACAAACTTTATTATTCAACCGGGTTATTATGACGATTCACCTGCTGAGGATAAAAAAGGATATGACCGTTATGAAAGACTTTATCAAGAATTAAATAAAACAAATGGCATTGTAAAAGATGAAAAAGCAGCAATGGACATTTTAAGTATAGTAGGCAGGCGAACTTGGAAAAATGATGATGGCAATGGCTGTACAGTACATAGTGTTGTATATAATCTTACGGATAAAACAATGATGTGGATTCCAAATGAAAATTATAATGACCCTGATGCAGTATTTACATTTAAAATAGAAGATTAAAATATTGGTTTGATTTTACGTAGACTATTATAAAATGAAAATTTCTATAAAATATGATGTAGAGTTATTTAAAAATACTCGTATTTTTCTTAGAAGATTTATTTTGTGATAGTCTTTTTGTATTTATGTGTTATATAAAATCATTAAAATAATTGCTGTTAAAAAGATATATAAGTTTTAAATAATGATATAAAAATTTTATAACAGTATAATTGTTTGATATTATTAGGCAAGTCTCGCAGTTGACTAGAAGATTTTTTTATAAAAGTTATCTTGATTAAGGAAGAATTTTAAAACTTAAATAATTATATAAAGAGAAAAAAGTAAATTTAGTTCTGTATTTGTATATAAAAAGATGTTATAATTGATTAAGAATAAATAACAAGTTAAAATAATAAAAAGACTTGTTGCCAAGTCTTAAGATTCTGCACAATGCAGCAAAAGGATTTGAATAAATTTTTATTTGAACTTGTAGTGTATACTCGTATGGTAGTAAATCATTCGAGTTGTCTTTACTATAACAATATATAAAGAAATTGTCAAGTTAAAAATAATATTAGGAGGAGCAAAGGATGAATAATGAAGTAAAGGACTATTTTTTAGGTTTAGATATTGGAACAGACTCTGTAGGCTGGGCAGTAACAGATATGCAATATCATATTTTAAGGCGAAAAGGAAAATCTTTATGGGGAGTACGATTATTTGATGCAGCTAATACAGCAGCAGAAAGAAGAATGCATCGAACAAATCGCAGAAGATTACAAAGAAGAAAACAACGACTTTTATTGTTACAGGAATTATTTTTAGAGGAAATGAATAAAAAAGACCCTATGTTTTTTCAGCGTTTAAAAGATAGTGCTTTTTGGGCAGAAGATAAAACAGAGAATCAGATATACTCATTGTTTAATGATAATGATTTTACAGATGTTGATTATAATAAAGAGTTTAAAACAATTTATCATTTGCGCAAAGCGTTATTAAAAAATGAAAAAGAATATGATATAAGATTAGTATATCTAGCATTGCATCATATTTTAAAACATCGAGGACATTTTTTATTTAATGGAGATATTGCTTCTGCAACTTCTTTTCAAACCACTTTTTTAACTTTTAAAGAATGCCTATTCGATGAACTTAATTTAGAGTTTGAATGTGATTCTGAAAGTGAATTTGAAAAAATAATCAAAGATAAAAATAAGACATCAACAAGCAAATGTTCAGAATTAAAAAGAATTTGCCATATAAAAAAAGAAGATAAACAAATAAATGAGATATTTAAATTAATTACAGGTTCACAGGCTGCTTTAAGTATTATTTTTGATGATAAGCAATTAGAAGAAATAGAACATAATAGGATTAGTTTTTCAAAAAGCAGTTATGAAGAAATCAGACCTTTATTAGAAGATGAGATTCAAGAAAGAGCAGGAATTGTTGATATATTTCATGGATTATATAATTGGGTAATTCTTGCAGATATTTTAGAGGGTGGAGAGTATAATGGACAATCTTTTCTAAGTATTGCAAAAGTTAATAGTTATGAAAAACATAAAAAAGATTTGCGATTGCTTAAAGATTTAGTAAAAAAATATTGTCCAAATCAATATGATGAATTTTTTAAGATTGGGTTGGAGAAGAAAGACGAAAAAGATGAAAAAGATAAAAAGGACAAAAAAGATAAAAAAAATAAAAAATGTAATTATTGTGCTTATATAGGAAAATATAAGAAAAATGGAAAAAAATTTTCAGTATCTCGTTGTACACAAGAAGATTTTTATAAAGATTTAAAAAAGTTACTTGATAATATGCCTCAGGAACAGGAGGAAATAAAACAAATTTTAAAAGAAATTGAGAACAGAAGCTTTTTGCCATTACAAGTAAATAGTGATAATGGAGTAATTCCTTATCAAGTAAACAAAATGGAATTACAGCGTATTTTGCAAAATGCTGAGCAATATTTACCTTTTTTAAAGGAAAAAGATGAAGAAAGTGGAAAAACAGTATCAGAAAAAATTGTTTCTTTATTTGAGTTTAGGATTCCTTATTATGTTGGACCATTAAATACAGCAAAAGGTGAAAATAGTTGGATGATTAGGAAAGAAGGCGAAAAAAGTGGCTCTATCAGACCATGGAATTTTAAACAAAAAGTTGACGTTGATAAATCGGCAGCAGAATTTATACAAAGAATGACAAATCAATGCACTTATTTGCAAAATGAAACAGTCCTGCCTAAATATTCCTTACTATATTCAGAATATATGGTTTTAAATGAATTAAATAATGTTAAAATTCGTGATGAAAAAATATCTGTTGAATTAAAACAAAATATTTATAATGAAGTGTTCAAAAAAGATAAACAAGTTACTGGAAAAAGGTTATTAGAGCATTTAAATTCACATGGATATGATTTATCTAAGGAAGATTTAAGTGGTTTTGATGGAAATTTTAAGACCTCTCTATCATCTTATGTGGATTTAGAAAAGATATTTAAAGAAGATATTGATAAGTATGCTGTTCAACAGATGGCAGAAGACATCATTTTATGGATTACATTATATGGTGATGATTCAAAAATGTTAAGACGTGTTATCAGACAAAATTATGAAAAAAATTTAAGTGAAGAACAGATAAAACAATTATCTCGTTTAAAATTTCAAGGGTGGGGAAGATTATCAAAATGTTTTCTTACAGAATTAGAAGGAATGGATTGTGAAACAGGAGAATGTATAACCATTATTCAAGGATTACGAAACACACAAAATAATCTTATGCAGTTGCTTAGCCAAAAGTATACTTTTTTAGAAAAGATTGAAAAATCAAATGAAGGATATCATATAGATGGTGAAATTAATTATAATAATGTCGTTCAAGATGTAGTGGCTTCTCCATCTGTTAAGCGTGCGGTTTGGCAAACGATTCAAATTGTAGAAGAAATTAAAAAAATTATGGGTAAAGCTCCAAAAAAAATTTTTATAGAAATGGCAAGAAGTGAAGAAGAAAAAAAGAGAACAACATCAAGAAAAGATAAGTTATTAGAACTTTATAAAGTTATTGATAAAGAGTGTAAAACAGATTGGTGTACAGAACTTTCAAATAAAACAGAGTCGGAATTTCAAAGTATAAAATTATTTTTATATTACACTCAAATGGGAATGTGTATGTATTCTGGACAAAAGATTGATTTATCAAGACTTGATGATGCTACTATATGGGATAGGGACCATATTTATCCTCAATCGAAAACAAAAGACGATAGTTTAGATAATTTAGTATTGGTGGATAGAAGAATTAATGCAAAAAAGAGTGATGGAATGATTACATCAGAAATACAGCAAAAAATGTGTTCTAAATGGAAATATTTAAAAGATAGAGGGTTAATTTCAGATAAAAAATATGAACGTTTAACAAGAAAAACACCTTTAACAAATGAAGAATTAGCTGGATTTATTAATAGACAATTAGTAGAAACAAGGCAATCGTCTAAAGTAGTAGCAACATTGTTAAAAAGAATATATGACGAATCTGAAATTGTATATGTAAAAGCAAATGCCGTGTCTGATTTTAGAAAAGAAAAGACGAATAATGTAAAAGTGCGAGATTTGAATGACTACCATCATGCAAAAGATGCATATCTTAATATTGTTGTTGGAAATGTGTATCATACTAAATTTACAAGTAACCCATTACATTGGCTGAAAAAGAATCCAAATGTAAAATATAGTTTGAAAACGGAAAAAATGTTTGCTTTTGATTTAGAATATAAAGAGCAAGTTGTATGGAAAAGAGGAAATGAAGGTAGTATCCTTACAGTAAACAATATGTTAAATAAAAATGATATTTTATTTACAAGATATGCTTATTGTAATAAAGGCGGATTATTTGATGAAAATATAGTAAAGGCAGGAAAATCGGCTAGTTTAGTTCCAATAAAAAAAGGAATGGACACACAAAAATATGGAGGATATAGTTCAATTACTCCTTCACATTTTATGTTAGTAGAATCAAAAGACAAAAAAGGAAAATTTATTAGAACGATTGAAGCAGTCCCTTTATATCGTGTAAAAGAATTTAATGAAAATCAAGAATTATTATTAGATTATTGCAAAGAATTTTATGGATTAAAAGAGCCAAGAATTATAATTCCATGTATTAAGAAAAATGCGAAATTAGTTATTGATGGTTTTCCAATGCATTTAAAAGGATATTCAGGAAAAAACTTAGTATTGCAAGGAGCTGTACAGTTTTGTTTAAATAATGATGATATAGTTTATTTAAAAAGAATAACAAAATATATTGATAAAAATTCAAATAGAAAAGATAAAAAAGAATTATTACAAATAGATTCATATATGAAAATAACAAAGGAAGAAAATATAAAACTTTATAATATATTTATAGAAAAATTATCCAATAAAATATATTCATGCAGACCCGCAAATCCAAAGAAAAAATTGAAAGATAAAACAGAAAAATTTAAAAATATTTCTTTAGAAGAACAATGTGTAATTTTAGGAGAAATTTTGCATTTATTTCAGTGCAAACCAGTTACAGCAAATTTAACATTAATAGGAGAAGGTTCAAATGTTGGTTCAGTGAAAAAATCTAAAATTATTAATAATTGTGAAAGTGCAAAATTGATAGCACAATCTCCTACAGGTTTATATGAACAAGTCATTGACTTATTAACAGTATGAGTTGGCGAATAGTAGTGATTTCCAACAGTGCAAAATTGGATTATAAGCTAGATTATATGGTAGTAAGACAGGAAGAAATAACGAAGATTCATTTGAGTGAAATTTCAATTTTATTGATTGAATCCACAGCAGTATCATTAACAGCCGCTTTATTAAGTGAATTAACAAAAAGAAAGATTAAAGTTATTTTTTGTGATGAAAAAAGAAACCCATCTTCTGAATTAATATCATATTATGGAAGTCATGATACAAGCACAAAAGTAAAGAAGCAAGTAGAATGGTCAAAAGAGATAAAAACGACAATCTGGACAGAAATTGTAACAGAGAAAATAAGAAATCAAAGAAATTTTTTACACCAATTAAAAAAAGAAGAATATATGCTTTTAGAGGAGTATATTCAACAGATTGAGTTTGGCGATAAAACTAATCGAGAAGGACATGCAGCTAAAGTCTATTTTAATGCTTTATTTGGAAACAAGTTTACAAGAACAGCCGATTTACCAATTAATTCGGCATTAAATTATGGATATTCTCTTTTACTTTCTGCTTGTAACAGAGAAATAGTAGCCAATGGGTATATTACACAATTAGCCTTATTTCATGATAATATGTTTAATCCATTTAATTTAGGTTCTGATTTAATGGAGCCTTTTAGAATTTTGATAGATAAATTTATTTATTTTATGAAACCAGAAAAATTTGAACATGATGAAAAAATGAAATTGATAAATATATTAAATCAAGAAGTTATAATAGATGGAAAGAAAAATTATTTGAATAATGCTATTAAAATTTATTGCAGGAGCATTTTTGAAGCAATTAATGAGCAAGATATTTCAATTATAAAATTTTATAGAGATGAGTTATAGATATATGAGAGTAATAGTATTTTTCGATTTGCCGACATTGACATCGGCAAATCGAAGAAATTATACACAATTTCGTAAATATTTAGTTAAAAATGGCTTTCTGATGTTACAAGAGTCGGTATATTGTAAATTGGCACTTAATGCAACTGTTTCAGAAGCAATTTCACAGGGGATACGTAAAAATAAGCCACCAGAAGGCTTAGTACAAATATTAACTTTAACAGAAAAACAGTTTTCAAAAATGGAAATGATAACAGGGGAATTAAAATCAAATACTTTAGATACAGATGAAAGGTTAGTAATTTTATGAGATTATTACATAAGGATTATCAATTTAAGCTTGATTTTAAAGAAAATGATAGGATTCTTTTTATAATAGAAAGTCCAGAAGTTTTTAGGCAATTGATTCAAGAACTTATGATAGGACAGACTGGTGAAGAATGTGGATTTGTTTTATCAGAAGAGAATGTTCCTATAAAAATACAAGACAATTTAAAGTGTATTATAAATCCTTTTGAACTTTCATTAAATGAACGTAAATTGTTAAGCAAATTATATGAATTGTTAAAAAAAGAAATTCAATCAACAGAGTTATTGTTAGAAAATAATGAGATTTATGCAATGATAGAAAATTATAGTATACATATTTTTCAGCAATTAGATTGGGAATTAGCATATACAGATAAATCAGATATTCAAAATTTATTGAAGTTTATGGATATAAAATTTGCAGAGCATGAAGAATCGCTTATTGAAAAAATTATTGATTATATAAAAGTATCACATGACTTGATAGGAATAAAGTGTTTTGTATTTGTGCATTTATTGTCATATTTAGATGAATATGAAATTGAAAAGTTATATGAATTTGCTCAATATCAAAAAATAATTATTTTATTGATGGAAAGTCAACAGCCTAGTGATATTAAAAAATTTAATTCTGTTATTATTATTGATAAAAATTGTTGCGAAATTGAGTTAGATATGTAATAATGAATAAAACTATATAAGTTTACAATGTTGTAGTGGGCATATACTCACCTTGTTATTATTTGAGGTTTGAGAGTAGTGTAAATTTGTATGGTAGTAAAACTGTGGCGATAATAACATTAATGTTAATAGTAGTTTGAGAGTAGTGTAAATTTGTATGGTAGTAAAACCAAAGATGACCTCTTTAAAGATTCATCAGGGTTTGAGAGTAGTGTAAATTTGTATGGTAGTAAAACTTATCTTCGTGCGGATTTTCTTTTTCTATCGTTTGAGAGTAGTGTAAATTTGTATGGTAGTAAAACTTGAACAAACAAGCACACAAAATACATGGCGTTTGAGAGTAGTGTAAATTTGTATGGTAGTAAAACTTTACAGTAGAAGAAATTACATCTTTAAAGGTTTGAGAGTAGTGTAAATTTGTATGGTAGTAAAACAACCATTTTATTATTGTATGATACTTCATAGTTTGAGAGTAGTGTAAATTTGTATGGTAGTAAAACCGTAAAAATGACGGGTAATGTTTCAAATCAGTTTGAGAGTAGTGTAAATTTGTATGGTAGTAAAACATTCGATTGAACAATTAAATACTAAAGTTGGTTTGAGAGTAGTGTAAATTTGTATGGTAGTAAAACAGCATTTCTATCTTTTCTTCCGTCATCATGGTTTGAGAGTAGTGTAAATTTGTATGGTAGTAAAACAGAAGAATATGAATAAAGCGCATAGTAATGGTTTGAGAGTAGTGTGAATTTGTATAATAGTAAAATAGAATAAGATTAAATTTGTAATATCAATTTTATTAATAATAAATATTTTTAACAATCCCCTTTTAAATAATTTTTTGTTTTAAAAGGGGAATTTTTTAGTTGGTTTATTATTTATATAAAATTAAGTAAACATGTAGACAAATTTTACAAAAAGTTATATAATTTTTATGGTTATATTATTTTATTTATTCTAAGCACAATTATTGTACGATTAAAATTATTTTGGCACTATATATTAACTTTATGGTATTTGTGAAGGCGTATACAAAATAGACAAGAATTTTATCACATGAACAAATTTTATTCATTAAAGTAAGTTTTTAATTAGATTTTTGTTCGGTTCCATGAATGTACTGAAACTATTTCATATAATTTTTATGCCCAGAACAAATAGGTAAATATATTCAACAATATCAAAAAGCAAGGAGAACAAGTATAGTGTTAAAAAAACTAAATAATCTACAAATCAGAGACAGGCTTATCAGAGCGTTTGTTATGGTTGCATGTATATTAACAGCTGTTTCAGCCGTTATATTAATTACGATGATTATTATGTCACGAATTTATGCTTCTACTATCGTTGATTATGGCTTTGCACAGGGCGATATTGGAAGATCAATGGCACAATTTGCTGACTGTCGGTCTGCATTGCGTGGTATTATTGGCTATGATGATCAGTCTGCTATCAATGAGTTAGTTTCAAGTCACGAAAACTATAAAAATGATTTTGTGCGTGAATTTAATAGTCTTGAATCTAGCATGATTACATCAGAGAACAAAGAAATTTATAAAGATTTACAAGATAAGCTTTCAGTTTATTGGAAATTAGAGGCAGAAATTATCAATGAAGGTGCTACGACGGATATTGAGCGATGCAAACGAGCGCAGGACAAAGCACTAAATCAACTTGCTCCTATGTATAATGAAATTTATACTGAATTGACAAGGATGATGGATATCAAAGTTGAAAAGGGACAAAGTGTATCAAGCTTGCTCACAATAATTATTATTGGTCTTACAGCAATTATTGTTATTATTATTGCTATTGCTATTTTCATTGCTCTTTCTCTTGGCAAAGGTATCGCAAATAGTATTGATGTGCCTTTGAATAAAATTAAAGAACGATTAAGTACTTTTGCAAAAGGCGACCTCACATCGCCATTTCCAACAGTTGATACAAAAGATGAGCTTGCTGAGATGGTTGCTGTTACGATAGATATGGCAGCTACTCTTCAATTTATTATTAATGATGTCAAAAATATTTTAAATGAAATGTCATCTGCAAACTTTATCGTTCTAAGTGAGGATAAGTCCAAGTATACAGGTGATTTTGAGGATATTTTGACTGCAATGGAGCAGTTGAAAAGGCAGATGGTTGATACCTTACAATCTGTTAGTGAAGCTTCTGCACAAGTAAATGCAGGTGCGGGCAATTTAGCTGATGCGGCTCAAAGTCTTGCAGAAGGTGCAACAGACCAAGCAGGTGCTGTTGAGGAGATGCAGGCTACCATTACAACAATTTCAGATGATATTATGATTACTGCAAATCAAGCAAATGATTCTTACAAGCAGGCACGTACTTATGTTGATAAGGCAGAGCGCAGTCATAGAGAAATGCAGGCAATGATAGAAGCAATGTCACGTATCAATAATGCATCGCAACAAGTTGGAAATATTATTTCTGAAATTGAAGATATTGCATCACAGACAAGCTTACTTTCTTTAAATGCTTCTATTGAGGCAGCAAGAGCTGGTGAAGCCGGAAGAGGATTTGCAGTTGTTGCAGACCAAATTCGTCAGCTTGCAGAGCAAAGTGCAAAATCAGCAGATGAAACTAGAACATTAATTGAAACTTCACTAAGTGCAATTGCTGATGGCAGCAAGGCAGTGGATATTGTGATTGATTCAATTAACTGCATTGTAGAAGGCATTGAATTGATTTCAAAATCTTCTAAATCTATCAGTGAGATGGCAAGTGAACAGGCTGAGGCAATGAAACAGACTGAGTTGGGCGTTGAACAGATTTCTGAAGTAGTCCAGTCTAATTCTGCAACAGCACAGGAAGCCTCTGCAACAAGTGAGGAGTTGTCTGCACAGGCAACAGCATTGGATTCTTTGATTAGTAAATTTCAGCTTCCAACAATGTAAAATTACATAAAAGTTATAAAATTTATAATTTACAGTTTATCGTTTTTTGTTTTTATATATAAAATAGAAAAGAGTTGTTGTAAAAAGAAATTTTAACACTAGATAAAGTTCTAATTTATTTAGATAAATGCTATATTTAGTATAAAATTTCAATTTTACACCAACTCTATTTTGTTTCAAAAAAATAAAATTGAAAATAATGTAGTCGCAATCCCATTAGCTTTAGATAATGGGTAGTTCAATTAAGACAAAAAGTCACGTACCATCATTAAGGAAAATCCTAATAAATTTTGACCTTGCCACTGATTCATATCAAAGCGTCTATCATCTTTCATGGATAATCCAATTGCCCAAATTTTATCGCGTACAGCACATTCAGCTAAGATATGTGGAGCTGTAGAAAGCAGTTGTTCTTTTAATGATTCATTTTGAAGGAACTTTTCAACTAATCCTTTATATACAACAATTTGGCGTATTCCATTCCAATAAACATCATTATAATTTTTAACAGCACGTCCTAATGCTTTAATTTTTCCAAAATCTGAAGTTTCTAAAATTTGATTAGCAATTGTCTTGTCATTAAATATTATTGCTTTTTGATACATCATATATTGTTCCATAGATGTAAATTTAATATTATTCACTTCAAAATCTGATAAAAACCAATTACTAAGATATGCATTATCTTCATTTGGTCCATGAAAACATATTACATTTCGCATATAAAATCCTCCTTATTAAAGCGTAGTGTAAGAAATATACAATAGAAATTTGTAAAAACAATTTTTATTATCACATTAAGTATTATTTATAATGTATCGGCACTAATAGATAATAAACTTGTTTGTGAAAAATAAATTTATTAGCATTATTTTTCACACTATTTTCTCTTTTGTTTTGAATTAAGCAAATATTTGTAAGCTATATGACAGCATATAATTTCATTATTATTTCACAGTATTTTAATTAAACTATATATATTTAACTATTAAAAATTATATAAATATATTATGAGCTTAGTACAGATAATAATGTCTTATATCGTTCAGTCTTATGGTGAATATCCTTTTTTGAAACACCATAGTACATATAAATATTTTTTAATATAGGTTCTAAAATTTTTTTATTTCCAGAGTAAGAAATAGAAATATTAGGATGTAATGTATCTAATTCAATTTCTAATGCTCCATCTTCTTTTGTATTGATTAAAAATAAATGATAATCTGTAGGAAAAATTGTATTGGAAATAGATTCTGTTTTTTTAAGACATTCATTCGTCCATTCTTCAATAGATTTTTGCCATTCTTTTACAAGTTCTATATTGTTAAAATCTTGTGGTGGAACAATTTTTTTATCTTCTCCTAATAATTCAGGTTTTTCACGTCGAATAAGCAAATATTTCATATTTAATTTTCTCTCATTGAAATATGGATAGGAATAATCGGCTTCCACAGCATGATAATGTTGTTTTATATATTGAATGGTTTGTTCTATTGTGTGTGCGTTAGGAATAATTAGCTTAGCAGCTTTTTTCCTTTTGATATCAAATTTTTTATTTAATATTTTTCTTTTGATAGATTTAATTATATTTTTTTCTTTATGACCTTTAAAGCTTCCAGCAAGAAAAATAGATGTTGGTCCATCAGCACCGCCTATAACTGTATAAGATTTTTCCATTGTTCCTCCTTTTGTTTTTCTAATATTCCAAAATGCAAAATAAAATAGGTATCTGTATTCCATTCTGCCAAAAGAAATGGTAGTGCCATAAGAACCATATCATACCTACAATACAAGGAACTATTTGTTTATGAACACCATTTATTTTGAGTAATGGTTCTAAATATCCTCGACAGCCTATTTCTTCTGCAATGAATACACATAATATAATTATAAATTGAATGGTTGAAATGTTTTCTCTTTTTTTAAATAAAGTATAGCAATCACAGAGATTGTTGGAGAAGCAGCTTGGATTCCATAAAGAATAAAGCGAATGAAATTGTTAGATATTGTTGTTTGAGCAACAATAGATATAAAAGGAAGCAAAAATGTGATAAGTAAAAATAAAGTTAAATTTTTGGCTTGCTTCCTCATTGTGACTCACTCCTTTATTGGTACATCTTGACAAGCTGCTCAATTTCTTAATAAATAAAAATTGTACAAATCATTTAATTAGAATTTTATAGTTTATTCTTGTGGTTTTGGAAATAGTATCTTTAAATCAATATCTTCACAATCATATCCAACAATTTTTAATCGATTTTGTCCATTTTTTAATGATACGTTTTTAGTTACAAATCCATCGGTTGAAGTGTTGGGTAAACATTCAATGATTGTCGTAACATTTCCATCATTATCAATATGTACTATTTTTGCCTGCCCTTTTGAAAGACAAAAAGAAAAGCTGATTTCTATATTTTGATTGCTTTCTAAGGTTTCTGTCCATAAGGTTTCACGTCCATTAAATTTAGAAACGGTAAGAGATATCCCTCCATCTATGGAATTAAAAGCTGAAACTTCTTTTGCATAATGGTCATTTATTTGAGAAATCTTTTCATTAGAATTGTACTCTTGTTTAGCAAATTCATTACTGCAAGCAATCATAAGCAAGAAAAGTAGACTAATTAGCATAATTTTTATTGACATAATTTTTAGTTTTTTCATAATTTCTCCTTATTTTTACGCTATTTTTGCACAAAGAACGAAAGTTCTTATGAGATTGTGGCAAGTAGTGTACAAACATAAGCCCTATGATTAAAAATTTTAATTTTAGCTTTTTCTTAAATGTTTCTACTATTATATAACAAGTAGTTATTATATGCCAATAAATAAATTTTCATTTTCAGTTATAAGGTAAGAGATATAGTAATCACCTTATAGTTTATATCACAGACTATTATTTTTATTATAAATGCACTTGTTTATATTAAAATCGTCCAGTATAATATGTCTGCATATATGTTATCATTTTTTGATTGCCATATATTATTGTATTTTATTAATATTTTTTGTTCTTTATTTTTAAGGAATGAGGGTATTTTATTAAAAACTAAAGAAATCATAACCATTTATAAAATGGTGGTTTTTAACCTTTCATTTTAAGGAGAGTAACATTGATTATTAGGGAATATATACAATCCGATTGCGTGGAATTAACAGAGTTATTTTACAATACAGTTCATACAGTTAATGCAAAAGATTATACAAAAGAACAATTAAATGTATGGGCAACAGGTAAAGTGGATTTAGAAAAATGGAATCAATCATTACAAGAACATTATACTTTGGTTGCGATTGAAAATAATAGAATAGTAGGTTTTGGGGATATAGATAAAACAGGCTATCTTGACCGATTATATATTCATAAAGATTATCAAGGAAAAGGAATTGCAACAATGCTTTGCGATAAATTGAAACAAATGGATAATATTAGAAAAATAATTACCCATGCTTCTATTACTGCAAAAGTTTTTTTTGAAAAAAGAGGATATCATATTATTAAGAAACTACAAGTAAAACAACAAGGAATTATCCTTATAAATTATGTAATGGAGAAGAATATAAGATGATTATTTTGATTGCAGGAGCTTCACATACAGGAAAGACCGCTTTAGCACAAAGACTTTTAGAAAAATATAAGTACCCATATTTATCAATAGATTTGTTAAAAATGGGACTGATTAGAAGTGGAAATACAACATTAACGCCTTATGATGATAAGGAATTAATAACTTATCTTTGGGCAATTGTCAAAGATATAATAAAAACAGCTATTGAAAATCATCAACATCTTATTGTTGAAGGGTGTTATATTCCTTTTGATTGGAAAAAAGATTTTGACGAAAAATATTTAGCAGAGATAAAATATTATATTCTTGTTATGACAGAATCCTACATTAATAACAATTTTGATAAAATAAAAAAATATGCAAATATAATTGAATCTCGTCTTGATAATTCATGGTGTACAATAGAGTCTGTTCTTAAGGATAATCTATATAATTTTGAGATGTGCAAACAATATGATTGCAATTGTATTTTAATTGATAAAAATTATGAGGTTGATATTGAACTGTAAAGAGGTTGGTATTAAACTGTAAAAGAATTATTGTTTGATTATATTAAGTGAATTTTTAATTTTTTAACCTCATCAGTAAATTTTTTTTGCTTTTTAACAGGAGTTGGACTTGCTATTTTATAGCGGTTATGTTACAATAATACAAACATTTGTTCTATAATGATGATTAAAATTCATTATATTGTTATATTATTTTTTTAAGAACAAGTTTTTTATTTACGCTTAAAAAAGCAGAAATGAGGTAAATATGAAAAAATTATTTAAAAAATGGAGTATTGTAGGTTTGTCCTTGATTTTTATTGTAATGACATTAACAGGTTGTTCTAATGAAAACAAAGATGATAAAACATCTAATAAACCAGAAGAAAAATTATATCCTATTACGATTGAAGGACAAGAAATTTTAGTAGGACAAACGACCGTTGGCACTTTATTAGATAAAGGATTTAAAGTGACTGCATCTGAAATGACAGCAGATAAGCAAATCAATAAATATGAGATTGACCCAAATGAAGAACTGGAAGCAAATAGTTATTATACAGGCGGCAGTATTCAGA
Source organism: uncultured Lachnospira sp. (assembly GCA_910587485.1). Lineage (GTDB taxonomy): Bacteria > Bacillota > Clostridia > Lachnospirales > Lachnospiraceae > Lachnospira. Next base: position 37,835 of record CAJUKN010000009.1, on the reverse strand, counting down.
TAAATGATTCTCTTTCTGCGCTGATATCGCTTGCTACTGATGAAAAAAGTGTAAAGATGGGAGACTCCGTAATTGCTCGTCTGGAGTTTACTTTTATAAGTGAAGATAGAAGTTATTTAGATAATATTCAATTTAATGGGGTATCTGTAAATGAATTGACCAGAGACAAAGCAAAAGAGATGTTTCCCGATTTCACAGGTGATGATAATATGTGGTTTTCTCCAGCATCTATGACTGAATATAAATATTTTCTGTCTTTTTCTTGGGAAGGACAGTTACAGAATTTTTATGTTGAAAAAGAATATGATGTTGATTGGTTGAATAAACAATGATAACATAAATATTTACTATTGTAAAATTCCTATTGTATTTTATTAATGAATTTTATTAATGAAAAAATTAAAAGTAATAAGAAGAATAAATTTTAATAAAGAAAGAACTGTTGCAAAAAGAAATTTTAGCAGGAAATATGGTTATTATTATTTATATAACATATTTTTTATAAGATTTCTATTTTACAACAGTTTTTTGTTTGTGAGTATTTTTGATTTATTATTGTTTATTTTTTTGTTTTTTATTTATTTTATATACATTGTAAGGAATTAAAATACAGATTAATATCAAAGCAATGATTATTGTTATAAGTAGTTCTAATGGGTATCGAAATATAAAATAAGATAATTTACTTTGCATATACAATCCTATTAAATAAAGAATCCCACTTCCTATGGTTCCCCATAATCCTATAATAATAAAGCAATAAAAGAAACCTTCTAATGTTAGCATATATCTTAATTGTTTTTTTGTTAATCCAATACTTTCCATAATAGTAAATTCACGTTTTCTTATTATTATATCTGTAATCATTGTATTAAAATAATTTATAATTCCAATAAAAATTAAAATAATACTAATTGTCCACATAATGAATCGAGTAATAATGATATAATTATGGTTAGAAGCAATGGTATCAGAATTACATTCGATAGACAATAAATTTAACTTTGAAGAATATCCCTTTGATTGAAATTCCATATTTGTTGTTTGTATCCATTGTTTTAATTTATTTTTTATTTCAGGTTCTTTACTTTTTTGAACATGAAAGGAAATTTGAAATGTTTGTTTTGTTAAATGATTAGAAAGTATGTTAAATGTATCATTGGATACAATGAAATATATTGTATTTTCTTTATTCCATAAAAAATTTAATTCTGGAAAATTGTTGTCAGCAATGTCTATATATCCACAATTTATTAGTTGAAATGGAGTGTAATTGGATATATCTGTACCAGAAGGAATTAAATCATATACACCAATATTGTGTCCCATATAATCAGTTGTCATTTTATTACAATATTGTGGTATCAAATGATTATGTAAAATGAATACACCATTGTATTGTACAAAAGTGTCCCAATCGACTGTAATATTATTTTTTGTTATATATGTTTTAAATTCTTCTAATTCATTATTATTTAATTTTTGTATAATTATTAATGGGTCATTTTGTTGATTTAAATTTAATATGCGCAGGCTTTCATTTCCTTGTTTATTAACAATAGGAAAAAATCCTTCTGTTTTTAAAATATTATCTGTATCCATGTTCGTTGTATTTGTTATTTGGGTTATCATGGAATCATTGAACATAACCATTTTGGATATTTCTTGAGAAGTTTCTATTAAGGTTTTGCAGGCTTCTTGTGTTAAACTTATTTGAAAGTCTGGATTTTTTTGTAATTGATTCATTAAATCGGTTCCATTTGCAATTACGGTTGAAGCAAGAGCAAGCTCTCCTCCTAATGCCAAAGAAAATACAGTCAAAATAAATTTTTTCTTTGAGCGAGTGATATTTCCCCATGCAATTTGCCAAATTGGTTCTATTTTTTTAGGTATACCAAAAGATTTCTTTTTATATGTTCTTAATTTATATTTGTTATTAGCTTTAAGTGTTGTATTAATATTTTCATATTTTACAGCTTGTATAGGGCTTAATTTTAACATTTTTTTCAAAGATATATTGGATGCAAAAAATACTATTATAGATACAATTAAACAGACAAGAATTAAAAAAAGATTGTTTACATATTTTTTATTCATATCTGGATAAATTTTGTTTATAACTTGAGGATAAATAATACCCATAATTATATTTGAAAAAATGATACTTAATATGCTTCCAGTAAAACAAATTTGAAATAGTTGAGCGTTAATAATTTTTTTAATTTGTTTATTGGACGTGCCTAATACTTTAAGTAGTCCATATTGACGGACATCTTTATCCATTGATATATAGAGTATATTATATACAAAAAGAAATAATACAAGCAAAACAACAAAACAAAAGATAATGGCAGCACTATATCCACCAATAATGCCCTCTATTGCTCGATAAGATGCTGAATTAAAACTTACTATTTGTTGTCCATAGGATAAGGTAAGATTTTTATAAAGGAGTGATTCTATTTGTGTTCCTTCTAAGTAAGGTTTATCAATATCTATTAAAATTCGACATGGGAATAGTTCAATAGAAGCGTCTTGTAAGCGTTTTTCAGAGATATAAGAAGCAGAATATTCAGTCATTGTATTTTGTAAATCTACATAATATCCAGATAAAATAAAATCTTGTGTTCCAGTAAGTGTTGTACAAAATATATCATTCCAATAAAAGTCTAAAGAAATTTTCATTCCCAATTTATAGTTTTCTATTCCTAGATAATTTAAAGTTTTTGTTGACAACATAATCTCATTTGCTTGTTGTGGATATGTTCCTTGTACATCAACAAGAGCGGGTAAAATAATATTTTCATAGGCATTATCATCAAGCATAACACATGTAGAATAGGTTTGCTGGTCTTTTATTAATTTGCCTGCCTTTTTTTCTATGCCTGTTTCTTTGACATAAGACAAATGTTTTAGTTGTAAAAGAGAATTTTGTGTTCCATTTTCTAAATAAGTTGATACAGTCATACCATCAGAGCGTATATTATTGAGTGTGTCAATTTGAAGTTTCCCATAGATTATACTTATGCTACAAAATAGGATTATGATTGTTAATGTGATAGAGGTAAACAATAGTAAATTTCGATTTTTATTTTCACGACAATAAGCTTTTATAAGAACTTTTTTAACAGGCTGGTTTATATCATAAGTTCTGTTCATCTTGTTGAATTACCTTTCCATCTTCAATTTGAATTATTTTGTCTGCTAATTGTGCAATTTTTTTATCATGTGTTACAACAATCATGGTTTGTTTATATTCATCACACATTTTTCGCATTAAGTTAATCGTTTCCATTCCAGATTTAGAATCCAGATTTCCGGTAGGTTCATCTGCTAAGAGAAGTTTTGGTTTGGTGTATAATGCCCTTGAAATTGCTACTCGTTGTTGTTGTCCGCCTGATAGTTCATTTGGCATATAGTATAGCTTATCTGAAATACCTAGTTTGGATACTAATTCTTTTACTTCCATTTCATCTATTGTTCTGCCTATTAATTTTGCTGGTAAAGTAATATTGTCTAGTACATTAATTACTGGAAGTAAATTGTAGTTTTGAAAAATAAAGCCAATATGATTTAGGCGAAATTGAGTGCGTTGTTCTTCTGATAAATTAGTGATATTTATTCCATTTACAAGAATATATCCATGTGTTGGATATTCAAGTCCACCTAAAATATTAAGCAATGTAGATTTTCCGCTTCCAGAAGTGCCTATTATTACAATAAATTCTCCTTCTGTGACAGTCAATGAAATATTATCTAATGCTTTTAAAAACAAATCTCCATTTGTAAATGTTTTTGAAATAGAAACTGCTTCTAATATATTCATATGAATCCCCATTTCTACGTTGCTTTTTGTACAAAAATAGCAATTTTGTATCAAGCAACGCACAGACACAAATTGCTAGTTAAATTTTATTAGACTTGTGAAACAATTTATTTTTTATAAGAATATTTTTTTGCTTAAGTACTTAAATGCTTGGGTGACTTTAACTTTGAAAAAACAACGCCGCCAAAGACTAAAACAGCACCGATATATCCTTTTATCCCAAGTGTTTCATGTAAAAATATGTAGGATAAAATAGCAGAAAAAACAGGTTCCAGTGAGAAAATAAGTCCAATTCGTTCTGGAGTGGTATGTTTTTGTGCAATGGGTTGAACAACAAAACCATAGGCGCTGCAAAGTAAGCCTAAGCCTATAATAGCCATCCACTGTAAAGGTGTTGCTGGCAAACAAGGTGTTTCAAATAAAAGCATAAAAATAATGCCTAAAAAAGAGGCTACTCCTAGTTGAAGAATGCTAATTAATAATGTATCATCTTCTTTTGCAATTTTGTCCATCACAATAATATAAATGGCATAAGACAAAGCACCAAAAAGACAATACATAGCACCTGAATCAATAGCTACATTTTCTTGGACAGTAAGGCAATACAATCCTATCATTACAAATAAAACACTCAATACAATTTTTTTTTGCGGCAATTTTTTCTTTATAATACACTCTAAAATGGGAACAAGTATAACTGTGGTACTGGTTAGAAAACCTGCTGCCGAAGCAGTTGTATGATTGACGCCGCATACCATTCCTGTAAAAACAAGAAAAAGAATAACACCCATTAATAATCCCTTTCTTAATATTGAAAGGGTTAGTTTTTTAAAATGTTTATGAAATAATAAAGTCATAAAGACAAAGGCAATTCCAAAACGGAGCGCAATTAAATTAAATGGAGATATACTATTTAATCCTACTTTCATCAATAAATAGGAGCTTCCCCATGCAAGTGCAACGCTTGCCATAAGTAATTCCGCTTTTTTGCTGTTCATTTTTATCCTCCATGCTGTTTGTTGAAAATAATTTGTTTATTGTTTATTTAATATAAGTAGTCTTTTGCATATTTTTAAATGGTTGTGTGTATTAGATAACATGTAAGTTTCTGTTCTAGTATATAGCATTCATACAAATAAGTAAAATAATTTTGTACTTGACAGTATTAAAAGATATGGTATTATATATTTATGAATATTTTTTACGAATATTCGTAAATATAATTCAAAATAAATATTATTTAGTAGAAAGGAGCAATGCAATTATGCCATTAAAACCAGTACTTTCAGATATGGATAAAGAGGCAATTCGTAAAAAATTAGAACAGTTATGTGAGGAATATTGGATAGCACAAGGATATAAAAAAACAAGCATTAAAAATTTATGCGATAAAGCAGCAATATCAGTTGGTACTTTTTATACGTTATATCCTACAAAAGAAAATTTGTTTTTTGAAACGATTGAAAATATACAAAGAAGGTTAATTAAAAAAGTTCTTGATACAAATAAGAAGAAGCAAACAAAAGAAGGATTTGCTGAGTCAATAAAAGAACTGTTTAGAGAATATGACAAAAAGCCTTTTTTATATAATGTAAATACGCCTGATTTTCAATCTTTTATAACAAAATTATCTGATGAAATGATTAATAAAATAAAGTTTAACAGCTTTGATTGTTTTAGACAGGCTGTCCATGTTTCAAATCTTCATCTCAAGATGGAAGAAGCACAGGCATATGGTATTCTAAGTGCATTATTATCCATTATTTATGCAAAAGAAACTCTTTCAGTTACTTGTGATTATTTTGCTGTTTTTGATTTTATTGTAGATAATCTTGTAGCAGATATTTTTGAGTAAAGGAGGAATATAGATGTATGCTATTGAAGTTCAGCATTTATCAAAATCTATTGATGGCAGTCCTATATTAAATAACATTTGTATGAAAGTTAAAAAAGGCGAGATTTATGGATTTATGGGTGCAAATGGTGCAGGGAAGACTTCATTGATGAAAATTTTGTACCATATTATGGTTCCTGATTTTGGGACAGTACATTTATTAGGTCAGCGTATTAAAAAGGGAAAGAATCCTATCTTTTCCCATATTGGCAGTATTATTGAAAATCCAGTTTTTTATAATCATTTAAGTGCTTATGAAAATTTAAAGCTACATTGTGAATATATGGGAGCAGACAAGAAATATTGCACTTTAAGCAATATAGAAGAAACATTGTCACTATTAGGACTTTCAGAAACGGGAAATAAAGCAGTAGGGAAGTTTTCTTTAGGAATGAAGCAGCGTCTTGCTCTTGCAAGAGCTTTTTTAACAAGACCAGAATTGCTTATTCTTGATGAACCAATAAATGGTTTAGACCCACAAGGGATTATTGAAGTGAGAGAAATTTTGCAGCATATTAACCAAGATTATCATACAAGCATTTTAATATCTAGTCATATTCTTGATGAGTTGTCTAAAGTTGCAGATACAATAGGCATTATAGAACATGGTACAATGCTTGCAGAAATATCAATGAATGATATTCATGCTAAAGGAATATCCCTTGAAAATTATTATTTGAATTTATTACAAAAAGGTTAGTGTGAAAAATTGATGCTTCACACACAAAATTTGTGCTTTGCACAAACTGGAATATGCGCAAAAAGATGCGAGGGAATGGGGAATTAAAATGATAAAAACACTTATGTATATGGAAGTTAAAAAAAATCCATTAAAATTTCATTTTGTCGGATTATTAGCGGCTAATTTTATTATTTTTTTATTGAGTATATTTACATCTAGTATTTTAACAATAAGTGAGGATATATTTGTATTAACAGGATTGCCTTCTGTGCAGTTAGATACAATAACATTAGCAACTATGCTTATACGAGCAATGTTAATTGTCTGGGAAGCTGTACTTATTTCAATATTTATTATTGAAGAATATAGAAATAAAACAATAGGCTTACTTTTTACATATCCAGTTAGCCGCAAAAAATTAATCATAGCAAAACTTTTTTTGATATGTGGTACAATTCTTATTTTTAATATATTATCTAGCATATTTCAATATGTTTGTATATTTTTTGTCAGTAAATATCTTTCATTTGGTACATTTAGCTTTATGGATATAGGAATACAGATGGTTATAATGATATCTTCTATTTTATTAGGACTTCTTCCTTTATATATTGGAATGATAAAAAAATCAACAATTGCAACGATTGTTTCATCAGTTATACTGGTTGCTATCGCAGTAAATTCACAAGGAAGTAATGCAGGATTGATGTCAATTCCTATAGTAGCGATTATTTTTGCCAGTATTGGTGTTATTTTTTCAGCAATAACCATTAATAAAATGATTTCATCTGATTTAAGTAATTAATAAAAAATAAATAATATTTGTAAAGAAGCGATGAGAGTCAAAATAAAATGCTTCAGAATAGGAGGAGAAATGGTTAAAGAAGTAAATCAAGTTTGTGGAAAATTAAATAAAGCATTAGGAATTGCTGTGACGCTTCCCAATCCTAGTAGCAAAACATTAAAGACAGCGATGGTGTGTAATCTTGTAGTTGGTGCTGGACTGGTAGCGACAGGTATTATTTTTTCTTCAAAATGGTGTGCAGCATTGGGGGGTATTGGTGTTATCAGCAGCGTTGTGCTACAAAAAGAAAATAGCAATAAAAGAACATAATTAAAAATTTACAATGATGGATTCTTGACAATTTACTATTTTCCAAGTAAGATACAATTCTAACAAAAGCTTCCTTTGTCAATATTCATAAATAGGCAAGGGAAGGTTTGGAAGAAATTATTTGTGTATAGCAAGCTGGCGGTAGAGAGAAATCTCTGCCGCCTTTGTACAGGTATGTCTACTATTAATGTAGGATACTTAAAGAATTATAATAAAGAAGATACATAAAACAGCTTGTAACCAAAGGAAAATTTCTATAAATACTATGGATGCAACTGACAGTTGACATATTGAATAGTGCTGATTGGTAAATTGAAAATGTAGGATGTAGTATCCAATCTAAAGAAATATTTGAAACTGAGTATGGCACTAATTCCTCTTTTTGGAGGAGCGATATTTAATGATAAAAATGAATTATTGTTAATAATTATGCTTTCTGTTTCTTTTGTTCTTGCAGGTATTGGCGTAGTTTTCTTTGTCAGCAGTGGTATAGTGTGGGCAAGCTATGAAAAACTCTTACAAGAGGGGGAGTATTCAAAGGTAAAAAAAGAAAACCAATCTATTACAACAGCTATCTCTAGTGCATATTGGCTAATTGCCACTGCAATATACTTGGGATATAGTCTTTCTACAAATAATTGGGGATATAGTTGGATTATTTGGGTGGTTGCAGGCGTAGCATTTCCTGCCATTGCCATGATTACTAATTTACTTGTTAAAATAAAATGATAAAAACAAAGTTGAAAGATTTTATTGATAAAATAATGAAATATAGAAAGCTATAATTATTTACAAGGATGGAATCAAAATGATAAATTATCGTGAAATAAAAATAAATGAATTGAATATAGATTTATTTGATACATTTCAACGCCGACAAGTTGTTACGGATTGTTGGCGAAAGGAAAATGATAAATGGATTATTAAAAATGCTCCTTTTATTGATGATTGGGGAAATAATGAATATAAAGAATTGATACGTTATTTAACCAATACAATAAATACAGGCGGGCTGGTTTATGGAGCTTTTATAAATAATGAATTGAAAGGGTTTGTATCTGTTGAAAGTGCATTAATGGGCAGTAATTTGCAGTATATGGATTTATCAAGTATCCATGTGTCGCAAGATGTACGTGGACAGGGTATTGGTAAAACATTATTTTCAATCGCAAAGCGTTTTGCACAGGAAAACAACGCAAAAAAATTGTATATATCTGCACATTCAGCAGTTGAAACACAAGCTTTTTATCGTGCGATGGGTTGTAAAGAAGCAACAGAATATAATGCAGAACATGTAAAGAACGAACCTTATGACTGTCAGCTTGAATGTGATGTGTAAAGGTGAAAAGTATAAAAATAGTTTTTATAGTATCATTATGTAACAATTATAAATGTAAAATCATATAGTATAATAATATTTGATAATTCGATATATTTATAAAAATATATGGAAAGGTATTATGCAAGAGTTTGGTCTGGTATTGTCAGGTGGTGGAGCAAAAGGTGCTTATCAAGTCGGAGCATTTAGAGCATTAAAAGAGTATGAAATTACGATTAGTGGTGTATCTGGCACTTCAATTGGTGGAATTAATGGTTTTGCATATGCTACTATGTCTGTTGACGTTATAAATAAACTGTGGGACGATTTTACATTTGAAGATTTTTTTACACCTGATAGTAATTGGCTTGATGGGATATCAGACAGGTCAGGACTTCGTGGCATTTTAGATGAATATGTTTATGTCAGTAGGCTTAAAAGTGCCATTCCAATATTTAATACTATATGTGAAGATGAAAAAGTCCCTCAATATAAACTATTAAATAATAAGTCAAAAGAGGAAGCCATTGACATTATGCTTGCCACAAGTGCCTTGCCTGTTATTTATTCTAAAGTATCTATAAATAATAAAAAATATATGGATGGCGGCTTAGCTGATAATTTGCCTGTAACTCCATTATATGATAATGGCTTTAGAAAATTATTGATTATAGGGCTGTCAGCAAAGCAAAAAATAGATAAAGTTAAATATCCCACAAAAGAATTAATAGAAATTTATCCTAGTAAAGATTTAGGAAATACCTTATCAGGAACAATTAATTTTTCACCACAATATATCCAATTTGCAAAAAATTTAGGATATGAGGATGCAAAAAAGGTTTTAGCACAACAATTAAAATAAAGGACAATCAAAAATAATAATGGAAAAAGATATATAAATTTTTAGAGTTGCCAGTAAGTGCAGCTCTTTTTTTATCTAAATATAGTTCTTGATATATTTATAAAAAATAAAAGAGAATTTGCACTTGACATAGTAGTAAATTTATACTAAACTTAGTAATAAATAACTACTAAGTGAAATGGATAGTTTATTTTTGTATGGAAAATTAATATTTATTCTTGTAAGTATAAGTTCAATATTATAATTAAAGTTGATTTTTTGTGCAAAAATTGCTATTGCGTAATTCCTACGTTACGTTTCAGAATAGGAGGGATAGTGTGAGTAAAATATCATTAGCGGTGGACTTTATATTATTTACAATAGAAGACAACCAATTAAAAGTACTTCTTGTAAAAAGAGCAGAACAACCATATCAAGAGATGCTTGCGCTGCCGGGTGTAGCAGTAAAAGAAGATGAAACATTAATTCATGCAGCAAGACGATGTTTAAAAGAAGAAACAGGAATTGAAGAAAACATTTATATGGAACAGCTTTTTACTTGGGGAGATAATATCCATCGTGACCCAAGAAATCGCGTGGTATCGGTTTCCTATTTTGCTTTAGTATCAAGACAAATATTAAAAGAACATGCAGGACAAAGAGTGTTATCAGTCAATTTTTATAATGTGGATTGGGTATTAGGTGATGTTGTACAGTTGGCATTTGACCATAAAGAAATCATTAGCTATGGCAGAGAGCGGCTAAAAAATAAGGCACAGTACAGTACTATTATATTTCATCTTATGGATGAAGAATTTACATTGCCACAATTACAAAAAGTATATGAAATATTAATAGGAAAAGAAGTATTTAAAGCAAACTTTAGAAATCAAGTAAAAGACCTTGTAGAAGATACAGGCAAGATGATAAAAAATGGAGCGTATAGACCTAGTAAAATATATAAAAGGCGTAATATAAAAGATTCAAGCATAAATGACAAGCTATAGAAAGGTAAAGGGATTTATATGAGATGTATAATTAATTTTTTTAAAAATGAATTTTCTGGTTGGAAAAAATGGGAAATATTTTGGATACTATTTTGTAATCTTGTAATATTAGGGGTATCCGTATATTTAAAAGATACAGCAATTGGTATTATTGCTTCTATGACAGGAGTAACTTGCGTTATTCTTACAGGCATGGGGAAAATTTCTAATTATTTATTTGGCGTATTGAATATTTTATTATACGCATATGTAGCATGGAATGCAAAATATTATGGCGATGTGATGTTGAATTTGTTGTATTACTTTCCTACAAATATTATTGGATGGTTTGTATGGAAAAAAAATATTGATGAGGAAAGCAAAGAAGTTTATAAGCGTAAGATGAGTGTTAAACAAGAAATTTTAGTTGGAATTTTAAGTATTATTGGAATTTTTATATATGGTTATATATTAAAATTGCTTGGTGGAAATCTTCCTATTATAGATAGTATGAGTACGGTTTTATCTGTAGTAGCACAAATATTGTTGATAAAAAGATATATGGAACAATGGATTATATGGATGGTTGTAGATATGGTATCTGTCATTATGTGGATTGCAGCATTTTTTAATGGTGGGGAAAGTGTTGCAGTATTGATGATGTGGATGGTCTATCTTGCAAATGCGGTAATCATGTTTATTAAATGGTTTAAAGATATTCAATTAAACAATAATGAATTAGATGGAAAGGATAAAGTGTGATGAATTATAATGTTGGAATGTATGGCGGTTCCTTTAATCCGCTTCATATGGGGCATGTTGATTGTATTATTAAAGCAGCAAGCCAGTGTAACCAGTTGTATGTTGTTATCTCGTATCGCAATAATCATACAGATGTTGATGTAAGGATAAAATATCGATGGGTATATCAAATAACCAAACATATTGGAAATGTTAAAATAATATTGTTAGAAGATAAACTTGATAAAAAGTCCGATTATACAAAACAATATTGGGAAAACGATTGCGAAATTGTTAAGAAGAAAATAGGAACAAAAATTGATGTTGTATTTTGTGGAGATGATTATGATAAGACAAGTTTTTGGAATGTTTGTTATCCAGAAAGTGATTTAATTATATTTCCAAGAAGTAAGTATAATTCAACAGATATAAGAGCCAATATTTATAAACATTGGGATTGGCTGCCTTTGGTGGTACGACCCTATTATGTTAAAAAAGTATTGCTTATTGGGACAGAAAGTTGTGGGAAATCAACATTGACTGTTAATCTTGCACATCATTTTAATACCAATTATCTTGAGGAAGTAGGAAGGGAACTGTCAGAATTATCTGGAACCGATACAATGATGCTTTCTTCTGATTTCACTCGAATTTTACTGGAGCATAAGGCAAAAGAATTAAGATTAATTGAGCATAGCAATAAAGTTTTGATTGAAGATACAGATTGTCTTATAACCAAATTTTTTATGAATTTTTTAGAAGATGAAAACATTGAAAAAAATACATTGCTTGCCAATGCGATTGCTAGTTTAAATCAATACGATTTAATTTTATATATGGAGCCAGATGTTGAGTGGATTCAAGATGGAGACAGAAGTGAAGTTATTGCGGCTGACAGATATAAATATAGCGATATGATTAAAAAATTATATGCAGATTTTGATTTTCATTTTGTATGTATATCAGGAACATATCTTGAACGATATGAACAAGCAATAAAATTAATAGAGGAAATTTTGTGAAAAATAAGTCAATTTATAAGTTAAATAAGATTGAGCTAATAAATTCTGCTTGAATGTTTCATGTAAAGAATAATCCTTATGAATGATTATTGTAAAATTTATACATACTAAGAAAGTAATATTTGTAATGATTAAAGCTATTTTACAATTATTATTGGTGGAAACTAAAGTTTGCAAATTATGGAAAGACATGAGGATTAAATATTGAGTATGTTATCAAAATTGGAAAAAAAAGCAGCCAAAAAATTTATTTTAGATTTGCTCGCTGATATAGCTGGAAGTTTTCTTTATGCAATAGGAGTATATACATTTGCAAAAATGGCAAATTTTGCACTGGGAGGCTTATCTGGTCTTGCGCTTATGATAAATTACCTTTGGGGACTTCCAATAGGTATTATGACTTTTATATTAAATATACCTTTTGTAATTATTAGTTATCGGGTTGTTGGAAAAGAGTTTCTTTTAAAAACAGCAAGAACAATGATTATATCAACCTTTGTCCTAGATGTTATATTTCCGTTTACGCCAACATATACAGGTTCACCACTTATGGCAGCACTGTATTCAGGTATATTTATGGGTTCTGGAATGGCATTATTTTTTATGCGCGGAAGCTCTTCAGGTGGAATTGACCTATTAACAATGACAATAAATGTATTAAAACCACATCTTTCTATTGGTGCAATGACAATGGTTGTGGATTTATTTATTATTATGCTTGGCTGGTCGGCATTTGGAAGTATTGATGCAGTTCTTTATGGACTTTTAGCAACATTTGTAACATCTTTAGTACTTGACAAAATTATGTATGGTATGGGTGCAGGAACACTAATTATTGTAATTACAGTTAAAGGGGAAACCGTTGCAAAAAGAATATCTGAAATAACAGGGAGAGGCTCCACAATAATGAATGGAGTAGGTTCCTATACGTTGCAAAATAAAGATGTTTTGTTGTGTGCATGTTCTGTTTCTCAGTCTTACATTGTAAATAATGCAATACATGAAGTGGATAGCAATGCCTTTATTATGTTTACTGAAACAAGTCAAGTGTTTGGAGAAGGGTTTAAGCAGATAAAAAAAGTGCAAAAAAGACAATTAAATGATTAGAGAATAATATAAAATTATTTATCATCATTGTTGCAAAAAGGGGTTATCGCATTAGGAGAATCAAATACAAGATATTATAAAACATTATGTAGTAGTTAAAGCAGATATTCGCAATCCGCTGTGCTACTTGCTCATAGCCTCATGGCTACTATCGTAGCCATGAGGCTAAACAATATCTTGTATATTCAGTCTTTCATGCGACAACCCCTTCTTATAATTTTGATTATTTAAAACTTACACTATCATATACTACAATGGAGTTAAGATTGTTTATATAAATTTCACTGCTGTTCCAGAAACCAAGATTTCTGCTCCACCAGTTACAATGGTTGTCGATGAAAATCGTACATTGACAATAGCGTCTGCACCCATTCTTTGAGCTTGTTCAATCATGTGATTAATTGCTGTATCTTTTGATTCTTCCATAAGCTGTGCATAAGCCTTCATCTCTCCACCTACTAAATTTCTAAATGAAGCTCCAATGTCTTTTCCTACATTTTTACACATAATACAGCATCCTGTAACAAGACCTAGAGCTTCATAATTTTTGCCGGGTATATTTTCAATATTTACTATATACATTATACAACCCTCCCATTTTTAATAATATTAATTAACTATAAACATTTTACAATAATAAAAATAAAATAACAATATAAATTTAATTTTTTTCAATCAATCGTGGAATATATAGTTCAAGCGTGATATATTTTGTAGTAGGAATGTATGGTATCGTGAAAAAGTTTTATAGGATTGAAAATTAAAATTTTCAATCATGGGATTTGTGTCTGCGCGCCGCTTGCCACAAACCTGTAAGAACTTTTAGTTCTTTGTGCAAAGCAGCGCAGAAATGAGGAAAATTATGAAAAAAATACTATTGAAGATTAAAATTTATATTATCTGTTTTTTGGTTTGTTTTGGATTTGTACAAACTTTAATTATAGTAAGTAATATGGTATATATTACTAATGCTAAAAAATTATTAAATACGGAAGCTTCTAGCGCTATGGTTCAATTAAAAAATAATGTGTCTATTTATGTCTATCTTTCAGAAATTATGAAATTGTGGATTACTATGAAAAGTGATGAGATTATGAAAGATATTGCACAAAAACCTTTAAAATATATTGATGACTTAAATAAATTATATAAGATTATTTCCAAAGAGTCAGCCATATATGTTTTAGAGATAGTAGAGAATAATTGTATAAAACGTATATATCATATGAATGAAAATAACATAATATATAGTAATCATCAGTTAAATGATATGGAATATAATGGAGACTACTTATTTTCAAAAAAAGAACAACAAACAATTGTTTCAAGTTTACTTAGTCTTATTCAGACAGAAGAAGGAATTGTATTAAGAACACCTGTATATTATGAGAATGGTGAACTTTGGGGCTTTACAACTGTTATTTTGAAAATTTCAGATATTTTTAGTTATATTGGATTAACGAATCTAACAAAAGACAAATATAATTATGAATTATTTTATTTTGATAAAAATAATAAAAAGACCTTGATAAATTTAAATATAAAAGAAACAGAAAAGATAGATGGTATCAATGCAAAGATTAATATATATGGAAGAGATTGGATTTTAAATATTGCGCCAAAAAAAGGCTGGATACCTTTATACATTATTATTATAGAAATTATGGCAGCACTTTTTTTTGCAAGTATTATTACAATGATATTATATAAAGTTATTGAATTTAAAAATAATAAAATAAGAATTATAAAAGAACAGATGGAAACACATGAAGCTTTAAAACAAGCTTATGAGACAGCTAATAAAGCAAATGATGCAAAAATGAAATTTTTGTCCAATATGAGCCATGATATTCGTACACCAATGAATATTATTATTGGAATGACAGAAGTTGCATATGGTAATATTGATGATAGAGAAAATGTATTAAATTGTTTACAAAAAATTTTATTGGCATCAAAGCATTTGTTAAATCTTGTTAATAATGTACTTGATATGAGCAAAATTGAATCAGGTAAGATGGGATTAAATGATGATAAATTTAATATTATTGACTTAATTAATGATATTGCTTCTTTATCGAAACCGTTAATTCGAGAAAAAGGTCATATTTTATCAGTTAATATCAGTGATGTTGTTCATAGAGAAGTGATAGGGGATAGAGAAAAATTAACACAAGTTTTTATGAATTTGATAAGCAATGCAATTAAGTATACGCTTGATGAAGGAAATATTGATTTGTACATAACAGAAAAAAATACAAATAAAGATAGAATTGGTTGTTATGAAATTATTGTACAAGATAATGGAATTGGTATGACCAAAGAGTATCTAAAAGATTTGTTTGTTCCTTTTGAGAGAGCAAATGACAGTAGAATTAATCATATAAAAGGTACAGGTTTAGGAATGCCTATTGTTAAAAATATTGTTGAGATGATGAATGGAGATATTCAAGTAGAAAGCGAACTTAATGTTGGAACAAAATTTATTATTACTATATTTTTAGAAATTCAAGAAGCATTTAGTGATGATAAAGATAGTAAATCAACAAGTTTAGAAACAGATATTTATTCAGAGGTTACACAAACGGCGAATGAGCAAGTTTTAGAAGATATGTATCAAAATGATGAAACACCAAAAGATAATTTTCTACAAATATATTCAGAAAAAGATTTTAGTGATAAATATATGTTGATTGTAGAGGATAATGAATTTAATGCAGAAGTTTTAGGAGAAATTCTTAAATCGACAGGTGTCCATATTGATTATGCTAAAAATGGGCAAGAGGCAGTGGATATTATAACCAATACTCAAAAAGATTATTATAATATTATTCTTATGGATGTGAAAATGCCTGTAATGGATGGTTATGCAGCAGCAAAAGCAATCCGGTCACTATCAGGAAATTATTATAAAAATATTCCAATAGTTGCCATGACTGCTCATGCGTTTGCAGATGATATAAGAACAGCAAAAAAAGCTGGTATGGATGAACATATTGCAAAACCTTTAGATTTTAAAATGTTAATGATAATATTAAATAAATATCTTGGCAATTCACAATAATTTATAGATAAATTATAAGTTTTTTTTTTTTTTTTTATCTTGATACATTTTTTTATCGGCGCGACGAAGGGTATCACTAATATCATAATCAATGGATGCATCATAAGATGTATAACCACATGCAATTTTAATTGGAAATTCCTCAGGATGATTTTTTGTATAATCTATGGCTTCTTTTTCTAATTTCTTTGCATAGGTTTCACAAGCAGACATTGAAGCTCCTTTTATTAAAACACAAAATTCATCGCCACCCATTCTGTAGCAATTTCCAATCGTTGAAAAACACTTTTTTATGATTGCTGCGCTTGTAGTTATATAATTATCGCCTTTGTCATGTCCATATGTATCATTGCATTTTTTAAGATTATTTAAGTCACACATTACAATGATACAATCATGTGGGTCAAATAATTTGTTAGTGGTATGTTCAGCGTAAGCAGTTCGGTTTAATAAACCTGTAAGTTGGTCATGAAATGCCATTTCTTGAAAATGATTGGCAGTACTGCCTATTGTCATAAGTTTTCTTGCATCTTTTATGGATATAATACCAAGTGTTATAATATAGATTAAAAATGCCAGCATACCAAGAATGGTAATATAGGTTCCATTCCAATAATAGTAAAAAATTAAATCAATAACGAGACCTAAAAAGCATAATCCAATACATGTGATAGAGATTTTAAGTTTTGGGCTTAATCCTACAAGCTTTATTTCTGTAGTAATCGTTATGAAAGCAATAATCACAACAAATAGCATAAGCATATGATTATAAATTAACATTTCTCGAACATCACATATTCCCAATATTTGAAAAATAAGTGTTGTCAATGAAAGCAAAACACTAACAATACAAGGAATGTTCCATAATGATTTTATTTTTGTTGTAAGAATTGATTTTACATACATTGAAAATGGAACGATTACAAGTAATAAGCATATTAATGGAAAATAGGAAAGTACTACATTTGGGGAAAATAAAAGACTATTACTTGACAGGTCGGTTAGTTTCCACAAACCGATATTAACTGAAAATAATCCCATCATAATAAGGCTTTTATCAATTTCAGGGTTTTTTAAAGTGAGAACTTTAAATCCAATAAATATTAAACCAACAATAATTGCTAGAATACTTACCATAAATGTCAATATTGAATTGCCCATAATTTTCATTCTGATTGCATGCTCATTGCCATAATAAAATTCAGGATACATATCAATAGATGTCTCATAGGCAGGTGTAAATATAATTTGTAAATTCGTATGTTCATCAAATATAGGAACGATAATCCAATTATTTCCGGGCGTTTTATAAGAAGTATGGGAAGAATCAGGCTTTAAGCTATATAGAAGTTCTCCTTTATGGTAAACTTCAACACTTTGGTGAATGACATAAAACATAAGAACAGATTGTTCTTGCTTTCTATGTTCAAGTTCGAGTGTACATTGATTTTTTACACCCAATGGAGCAGAATCATCAGAAATTGTAGTACATTCATTTGCTTTTAATATTGTATATGTAGGATTTTTTTGATAGTTATATATTTCATCTTGAATATTAAAAGCAATGTACAGTAATAGTAATGTAAAAGCTGCTACAACAACAGCATATAATATAAATATTGTGTTATTAACATTCTTTGATTTTTTTGATAATGTAGCTAACATAGAATGAGTCTCCTAAAATATTTCTTCTCTATTTTAACCTCATCAAGAAAGTCCCCCACTTCAATGCCACAGAGACATAAGTGGTGGGTGGGACCTGTGCTGCGATAGCAGATATGAGATTATGAGCAAGTAGCATAACGGATTACGAATATCCGCTTTGACTTTTATTAGGCAAGTAACAAAATTAAATGCAAATATAAAGGGTAGCTTCGCTGTCAACTCAAATTTATAAGTATCTGCTTATATCATTTTGTTCAATAACTTTTTTACCTAGTAATGTGATGACCTGTCTTGGGCATTTACTAATGCAGCGATAACACATTGTACATTTATCGCTTGAAACTGCAATGCCATTTACTATTGTGATGTTACACATAGGACATAGCTTCTCACACAAACCACACCCAATACATTTTAAGGAATTAATTTTTAATTTATCCGTATATTTTTTGGTTTTCCCCCAAAAGTATAGTCTTTGTCCGAACAGACCTGCAAAATGATATGCTATTCCTAATCCCTCCTGTGGAGGTTTACCATTTTTTATATTGCGAACGGTCTTACATATTTTTTTCTGTGCCTTTATAACTAATTCTTTATTCTTTTCAAAGCTACGTTTTAATGCTCTCTCATCACCAATACTATCTGGCATCTTTAAATGCAGTCCACCCATTATAACGGCACCGTAATTATTTAATAGTCGTGCTAATATTCCTGCTCCATCACCACTGAAAAGTCCCATTGTTGCAATAATAAAAATTTTTTTTCCTTTCCAAATATGCGGATTGTTAACTATATAATCACGCAGTATTTTAGGGATATTACTATATTGTACTGGATAGCCTATCACTATTTTGGTATCATTTTTAATCTTTTCCAAAGTTTCATTATTTTCAATAGAAAATGAATTTTTACTAGAATCATATTCTCTGAGGAATGTATCAACACAAAACTTTGTATTTCCTGTACCGCTAAAATATACTCCTGTCATCACACATTTCCAACTTTCAATTTATCGCTCTGATTATAACATGGGCATATATATTGTTCAACTTGTTTTAGTAGAATCAATAGAGTTTTCACCAGCAACATTTATATTGAACAGGTCTCTTTTATAATAATAGGAATTTGGGATTGTAATTATAAAGAAAATCTTGTAAACTAAAAAAGTATTTATAGGTGGTAGCGTTAAGAGAATATGACATAAATTGATAAAAAAGGATTTTGTTATGAGTCGATTAGAAAATATATATGCAGATTGGAATCCTTGGCATGGATGTACAAAAATAAGTCAAGGTTGTAAATATTGTTATGTTTATCGTCAAGATGAAATGTATGGAAGTATTACAGACAGCAGTTTATGTCATAAAAATGCCTCTTTTGATTTACCATTAAAGAAAAAAAGGAATAAGGACTATAAAATTTCTTCTGGTAAGATAATATATACTTGTTTTACATCCGATTTTTTATTGTCCGATGCTGATAAATGGCGTGATGAATGTTGGAGAATGATGAAAATTAGAAGTGATTGTTGGTTTTATTTTTTTACAAAAAGAATAGACCGATTAGAACAATGTCTGCCAACAGATTGGGGAGATGGCTATAATAATGTTTTAATTGGCTGTACCGTTGAAAATCAAGATAGAGCAGATTATAGACTGCCTATTTTTCTTTCACTTCCTATTAAACATAAGTCTATTATCGTATCTCCAATATTAGAAAGAGTAGATATTTCAATGTATCTTAATCATTCCATTGAAGAGGTTTCTGTTGGTGGTGAATCGGGAGCATTGGCAAGACCTTGTAATTATGATTGGATTTTAGATTTAAGACGACAGTGTGTAGAAAAAAATATTCCGTTTCGGTTTCATCAAACAGGGGCAAATTTTATAAAAGATAATAAAACATATAAGATTAAACGTCAATATCAGCTTACACAGGCAAGAAAAGCAAATATTGATTATCGAATTGGTAAGGATTTTATTCCAGAGACTGCAACATATCAAACAGAGCAAAAAATATATAAAGAATTAACACTTTTTGATAATGAGGAAGTATAGAAATTTTATTGCTGAAAATATTTAATTAATGTTAAAAATATTTTTATGGTATTGATTAATAATAGAACCCTTCTTTTATATAAAAATAATTTATGGTATGATATTTATTATTTTAAAGTTTTTTATAATAAAATATGGAGATAACGATTGAAAATATGTCAAAAGAATTTAGCAGAACAAAAATGTTGATTGGACAAGAGGGAATAGACCTTTTACAAAATGCGCATATTGCAGTATTTGGAGCTGGTGGTGTTGGAGGATACGTCTTGGAAGCACTCGCTAGAAGTGGGGTAGGAATAATTGATATTATTGATAATGATACTGTATCAGAGACCAATATTAACAGACAGATAATTGCTTTGCATAGCACTGTTGGAAGATTAAAAGTTGATGTGTGGCGTGAACGCATTTATGATATTAATCCAAAGTGTCAAGTAAATGTATATCCATATTTTTACCTTCCAGAACACAGCAGTTTATTTGATTTTTCAAAATATTCTTATGTAGTTGATGCGATTGACACTGTTACAGCCAAAGTTGACCTTGTTGTAAAGTGCAACAAAACGGATACGCCATTAATATGTTGTCTTGGAACTGGAAATAAATTGGATGTTACACAGTTGGAAATTACAGATATTTATAAAACGAGTATATGTCCATTAGCAAAAGTTATGCGCAGAGAATTAAGAGCAAGAGGGATTGAAAGTCAAACCGTTTTGTATTCTAAGGAAGTGCCTATAAAACCTATGATTGAAGAGGAAGACGAAAAATTACAAAAAAAGGCAGTTCCGGGTTCTACAGCATTTGTTCCTGCAACTGCCGGTATGTATATTGCTTCCTTTATTGTACAACAATTATTAAACAGATGAACCGTCTTGAAAGCAATACAGCTTTATTTATTGTAAAACGTTTTTTCCATAAAAATTTTTTACTGGCTTTTTATTGTAAATTGTCTTGTTGTGCAGAGTATGACTTGTTTTATCTACTGTAATCATAACATCATAACGATATTTGTTTATTTCATTGTCAATAACACCGATTTTATTGGTTACTTCAATATTGGCAATATCAGGCATAGTAAATATTAAATCATGCCAGTATGCTTTTGGCACAAATAATTCTCTTGTAAATCCTCGTTTATTATGACATTCTGGATGCGTGGCAGCATACTCCATAATAGAAGATTCATACTCTTCTTTCATATCAAGGTCAAATACATCTGCAAATAGAATATGTCCACAAGTTTTACAAGTATCAATACAAGTTTGTACAACATTTCTTAAATAATTATAACCACCAAAATATTCTGTAACAGAACTCATCAATATAATATCATACTGTTTTCCGATTTTATTTATTTCATCAGCCCCTAAATTATAAAGATTTAAGTTTGTAATATGTTTCTTTTCACATAGGGTTCTAAGGCGGTCAAGAACAATATTTGATATATCACATCCATCATACGATTTGCAATTTGGTATAATCTCAAATGCTATCATGCCAGAGCCTACCCCTACTTCTAATACTTCTGTATTATTTCCAAGATAAGGCTCTAATTTTAATTTACTGTCTGAAATATATTCAAACAATTCTTCTTCTGTAAATGGTTGATTATTATAACTATTATTCCAACCAGACATCATCGCTTGGTCGTCTTCACCTGCCTTGTTTGCCTGAACGTCCCAGAGCAGTTTATCAGTAGCTGTAACAGGTGCTTCAACTTCATAGGGATTATCAAGGTCAATATAAATAAGGGTTGAAGCATTTTCACATTCCCATATAATTCGATTGACAATCATCATATATTTTTTTTCGGATATAAGAATAACGGTTTTTCCTGCCGATTTGATTTGCTGTTTGATAGAATTGTATTCTTCACTAGCATATTTGCATTTTTTACTGATTTCAATATAATCCACCTCTTTATCATCAGTATAATGTTCGACTAAAGCAATAATTTTATCATATTCCATATTTGATTTTACTTTATTCATTACAGTAGATAACACATTTGTTTCCATAATAATCTCCTATTCTTGTTTAATTTGAAAATTTAATGAATAGCTTGTTTTAATAATTCAATGAAAATAGAAATTTTTATAAATATTTTAAAATCAATAATTTTAATAATAAAAAGTATTAAAAGAAAAGTCAATAGTAATGATATATGGATTTTTAAAATTATATAATATAA
The DNA here is from genome assembly GCA_910587485.1 of uncultured Lachnospira sp. GTDB lineage: Bacteria > Bacillota > Clostridia > Lachnospirales > Lachnospiraceae > Lachnospira. Next base: position 15,324 of record CAJUKN010000009.1, on the reverse strand, counting down.
ATTCAAATAGATGTTTTGTAAAATTGTAAAATATACTATAATAAAAATAAAAAGATTTTAAAGTAAGGAGAAATTATAATGAAATATGCAACTCAACTTTCTGAAATAATAAATGCCTTTTCACCAGCGCCTTTGCAAATAGACCAAATGAATAAATTTTATTGTGAGAATACGATGGAATATCGAACAAGTGATAAATATAATTCTCCAATTGAAGATATTTTTGACAGTTGTCAAAATTCAGAAGAATGTGCTGCATTTTTGTTATTAGGACATCGAGGCTGTGGAAAAAGTACCGAGTTAAACAGAATGTCAGAAAGATTAGTTGATAAAGGATATTATGTAAAAACTGTTCATTGTGGCATGGACTTGGACTTATTGAATATTGTACATTCAGACCTCTTTATATTAATGGGAGAAGCTCTATTACAGATTGCGGAAGAATTAAAATGTAACATTAAGAAAAGTCTTTTAGAGCAAATTATGACTTTTTGGTGTGAAGGTACAGAAACGGTCATATCTCAAGAAGCGGAAGAACTTTCTGTAGAAGTAGGTATATCTGCGGAATCAAAAGGAATTTTTACAAATATTTTGGGTCTTTTTGGAAAAATCAAAACAGATTTAAAGTTTAATGAGGAGACAAGAAAAGAATATCGAAGAAAAATCAGCGTTCGTACAAGTGAATGGATTAAAATATTGGGTTTAGTTTCCGAAGAAATTACGAAACAAACGGAAGGAAAACGTCCTATTATCATTTTTGAAGATTTGGATAAATTGAATCCAGAAGATGCATGGAAAGTGTTTTATAATTATGTATCAAGTCTTTCAGGAATGAAATTTCCTGTTATTTATACATTTCCTATTGGGCTTTCTTATGATGCACGATTTTCAGCTATAGAAAGTTATTTTGTGACAAAGACACTTCCAATGATAAAAATTGAGACCATAACAGGTCAACCATTTCAAGATGGCATTGATATTATATGTAAAATTGTGGAAAAGCGTGCAAGGTTAGAATTGTTTGAATCAGATGTTTTAGAAAATTTAATTCAGTATACAGGAGGTTCGCTTCGCGATTTATTTTATACAATCAATTCATCAGCAAAAAGAGCATTGCGCAGAAATAGTAAAACAATTTCTATGGAAGATGCAGAGCATGCATTAGAGGAGTTAAAAACGAATTTAACAAGACGAATTGAGGAAAAAGAGTATAATTTTTTGTTAAATATTTATAATGGGAATAAAGAGCGAATAGAAAATAAAGAAATGCTTTTAGAAATGTTACAGGCATCTGTAGTGCTTGAATATAATGGAAAGCGATGGCATAATGTGCATCCTCTGGTTGTAAAATTTTTTAAAGAACAGGGGTTAATTGCAGATGATAGAGAGTAATCAAAAAGGATATCAGACATTAGGCTGGATTATAAATCAATCTGAACAAGGTTTATTTTTGGTGATAGCTGATGAAATGATGCAGGAGGAAATTGTTGAAATTTATAGACAAGGAATGGTGAAAATTTATGATTACAAGCAGCATCCAAATGACTATTTTTTTCGTGATTTACAAATGTGGGTTAGTACTTTACCAGAAACACAAGTCTTTATAATTGCTAATTTTCATCTTGCAATTCAAGATAAAGAAAGTTTAAATCGCTTAAATTTTAGTAGAGATATGTTAGAGAGCTTAGAAAAAAATTTTATATTTCTTACTACATCATATGGTGATGAACAATTATCAGTGGGAGCATATGATTTTTATTCTTTTATTAAACTTAAAATTACATTTTATAATGATTATGAAATGAAATTAGAAAAGAAAAAAGAATCACTTTTGGTAGTAAATGAACCTAAGAAAGAAGAAAAGTGGGAAGGAGAAATATTAAAACAAAAATTAGAAGAAGCACATATTTTAATAAAACAGGCTAGAGATAAAAAAGATAAAGCACATTATGAAGAAAGTGAAAAATTGTTATTAAAGGCACTAGAAATTAAAGAGAAATTACTTGGAATAGAACATTTGGAGATTGCAGAGATTGATTATCAATTAGCAGAAATGTATAAGATACAATGTAAGTATAAAGAAGCAGAAGAATTTTATAAAAAAAGCCTGCAAATACAAGAAAAGGTGCTAGGAGAAGAACATCCCAATACTGCCAGAAATTATAATAGTCTGGCAGGAGTGTATGAAAGACAGGGGAAATACAAAGAAGCTGAAAATTTGTGTGAAAAGGCATTAAAAATAAGAGAAAAGATATTAGGAGAGAATCACTTAGATACTGCCACTAACTATAATGATTTGGCATATGTTTATTTTAGACAAGGAAAATACAAAGAAGCCAAAATTTTGTATAAAAAAGCACTAAGAATAAGTGAAAAGATATTAGGAGAGAATCATTCTGATATTGCTAATAGCTATAATAATGTGGCAGAAGTGTATGCTATTCAAGGAAAATCTATAATAGCATTAGACTATTATTTAAAAGCCTATCGAATTTTATTTTTAAAATTTGGTTTACAGCATCCACATACACAACTTGTCTATGAAAACATAAAAAGAGCGTATTTAGAGTGGAATCCCAAAGGCAATTTTAAACAGTGGCTTGAAGAAAAAATGCAAGAAGATAAACAAGAATAATTTTTTAAAGAGTTGTCACATGAAGGAAATCAGACACACAATATTAAAAAGTAAAATGTAATATTAAAAAATATCTTATATATTCCGTTTTTTATACGACGACTTTTAAAATATCTTTTTGAAATGCAAACCAATCATTATAATAAGAAAAAAGGAACAATTTTAAAATAAAAAATCAAATAAGTGATGATTATTAGTTAATAAATATGAATATCTTATAAAACTTTATTTTATAATTGCTCCTTTTTGATATTCATATTTTGCAAAAATAAATTATTTCACAAAATAAATAAAATTGAACTAGAAATGTGTGTCTGTTCATTATTTGTGACAAAGTTAGTCAAAGCAGATATTTGCAATCTGTTGTGCTATTTCTCATAAGCTCATAGCAGCTATCTTAGCGCAAGTTCCACTCACCACTTATGCCTTTGTGGCATTGAAGTGGGGAACTTTCTTGATAAGATAAAAAAACGAACATTCTTTGTGTAAACATTAGAACAAAAATAAAAGTTAAAATAATATAATATAAAACTTCACACAAAATCTCAAAAGAATAAATTACAAATTTATTCTTACAATGATAAATTCTTTAATTTTCAAGCATAATTTCTTTAATAGAAATGCTCTTTATTTTATTAGAATAACAATATAAAACAAGTTCATAAAGTACAATAAAAAAGATAAGAGAAACACACATCATTGGAAAATCAAATTTATAATCGGGTATATTTTCAATATCACGAAATACAAAAGTAACCATTATTTTAAGCAGCATATATTGATACCCCGTTCCAAGTACAAAGCCAATATATGCCATAGGGCGGTATCCGCCAAGAATGGCTTTAGAACATTCCTTTTTTGAATATCCAAATATTTTCATCATACAAATTGTTTTTATATTGCCTCGGATAACGGTTGTGGTAGCTAAAAAAAGAGTTGTACATGCTAAAACAATTCCTATCAGCATAATTATTATTCCCATCAGTTTGGAAGCCAGTTCATCCATACTAAATGACATTTGTGTCATTGCAGAAAAGCAAAACGAGGCAAAAATAATGAAAAATACAAGTGCTTTCTTTTGACGTAATGTGTTTTTTTGAAGTTCATTTAAAAATGGCAAATCGGAATTGGATGCTTTTTTATATTTGAGTTGCTTTGATGGTAAAGTCACAATATCTTTTAATAAATTTAATGTAGGTTTTTTCAATTTTAGGCAGGCATAAATAATTGAAATGATTGAAAAAACAACAGTAGGTAATATTACCAGAAAAAAGAATAATGATAAATGAAAATGTACTTTAATTTCAGGAAGAATACTATCTGCATTTTGTGTACCATAAAATGTAGGCATAAAACAATATGCTGCTAAAAATCCAAGCATTGTGCCTATCAAAACACTTAAACCAAAAATCCAGAAATTTTTTGCGATTTTAAGGTTGGAATATCCTAATGCTTTTAAGATACCAAGTTCTTTTTTATGAGTGTCAATATAATGTTTGATGTAAAATAACAGCATAATAACAGATGTTATAAGCAGACAACCGCCACTTACAGCACTTACTACTTTTGATGTTAATATTTGTGCATCATAAAATGTTTGAACTTGCTCTATTGTAATTTTATCTTGAATGGCAACGATATCAATATTATAACTTAAAAACATGGTGCAAACAAATACTGCACAAAAAGAAATGATACAAATTCCAACAAGTTTTATTGCATCTTTTAATCCAATTACCATATTATCACCATCCAATCTCGTAAGCATTTTTCGTGACAGTGTTGTTATAAATTTGTGCTATTTTACCACTGTTCATCATAATAATCGTATCTGCCATTTCAGCAATGTTTTGGTTATGTGTTACCATCACAATAGTAAATTTATATTCCTTATGAAGTTCACATATGTAATTGAGAACTAAGCGACCTGTTTGTTCATCCAAAGCCCCTGTCGGCTCATCTAAAAATAGAATTTTAGGTTTTTTTGCCAATGCTCTTGCAACAGAAACTCGTTGCTGTTCACCACCGGATAATTGGCTTGGATATTTATGCGATTTTTCTTTAAGACCAACAGCTTCAATAATGGTTTTGTAATCTTTATTATTTGCTAAGTCGGCTCCCATTTTTACATTTTTTTCTACATTCATATTAGGCAATAGATAATATTGTTGAAAAATAAATCCAATGTTTTCTCTTCTAAATGATGTTAATTGGTCATCAGAAAGAGAAGTGATATCATTGTTATCATACAAAATATTTCCACTATCAGGGTGTTCTAATCCTGAAATTAAATTTAATAAGGTGGATTTGCCAGAACCTGAAGCTCCTAAAATAACTGTAAAAGAATGGTCTTTAATTTGAATGCTAATGTCTTTTAAAATTTCAGATTTATTCTCACCAGCGCCATATGATTTTTTAATATTTTTAACTTCAATCATATCTTATATTCCTTTCATTTCTTTTAAAATGCTTTTAAAAATCTCTGTCATCATGCTACTGATTTCTTCCTTTGTAAAACAACACATTTTTGTAGTGCATAGTGTTGCAATACCATGTGTATATATCCATAAATGTTGATAAATTCGTTGTGAAATGGAATGGTTAAGACCATATTCTTCTTCAATAGAAGATAAAATTTCTTCATAGTTTGTTTCTATAATTGGCAAAATATTTGTAAAATTAGGCATATGTTCTTGTTCTTTCATAAAAAGAAGCTGAAAGAGTTTGGGTTCGGATATAGCAAATTTTATATATTGTTCACCAACACATTTAAAACGATGAATATCTTTTGATTGGGATAAAGCCATCTGAACATAGCTATTGTATTGTTCTTTAGCAGCAGCAATAACTTCTGTTTGAACTTCCTCCATGGATTGAAATATTGTAAAAATTGGACGTGCTGAACTGCCAAGCTTTGTGCCTAATGCTCTAGCAGTCAGTGCATCAAAGCCTTGTTCTTGAACAATAGAAAGTGCAGCGGCAATAATTTCTTCTTTTTTAAATTTTGCTTTTGGGGGCATGATTTTTCTCCTAATTTAATTAAAAACGATTGTTTTAAAACATCAGTTTTAAATATAATAAAAAATATTGGTTTTGTCAATATTTTTTTCATATATTAAGATTAACTTGTCTGTTAAAAAAATGCCATGAAGTAGTAATGAGGTGATAAGCAAGTAATAAAGTGGATTGTGAATATCTGCTTGACTTTGAGTTGATAGGGTTTTATAAGAAATGTGAATAGAAATATTGTTTAAATATTATAGGAATAATTTTTATAGAAAATAATAAAAAAGACTGTTGCAAAATAAAATTTTATACAAAATACAAATTATGATTGTTACTTTGTAGATTTATTTTACAACAGCTTTTTATAAATTATTCTATATTTGTTCGCATTTTCTCGATGATATCAGGGGAAATATCTGTTAATTGGGTAATGGTATCTGTTGGATAACCAGCAATAATAAGTTTTTTCGCTACAATTTCAATACCTTTTTCAATGCCTTGTTGTAATCCTTTTTCAGTTGCCTCAAGAACCATCTGGTTATGGTCGAGAATGGCTTTTTGACGTGCATCGTATTCCATTTGTTTTTGTTTATCTTGACTAATAACTTGCAGTCGTTCATAAGCACTATCAATATAAGTATTTTTAGAAGCTAACATTTGAAATTCCTCCTCTCGTTCAGCGTTGATAAATTTAGCCCATAATAAGATATCGGTGCTGTTTTCTTTTAACTCTTTTGGAAGTTTTGGCAGTTCTATTACATGAAATTCCATTTTATTAGTGTATAGAAAATGATGATTATCTTCTCGTATATGAAAGCAGGAATAAAATTCATCAATAATTTCTTTAAAAGCAAAATCAATTTTAGGTTTCATTAAAAATTGTGCCATATATTGTTTTTATTTCCTTTCAGTATTTAACCTCATCAAGAAGGTCCCCCCCACTTCAATGCCGCAGAGATGTAAGTGTTGGGTGGGGACTTGCGTTGCGATAGCAGATAGATGGTTTGAGCAAGTAGCGTAGCGGATTGCGAATATCCGCTTTGACTGCAACAATGTTTTTTAATGGTATTATTTTTATTTGTTTTAAGTATACTTCAAAAAATTAATATTGTCAATTAGGATAGTTTGATTATTGTTATTTTTATTAAAATTTTTTGTCAATATATTTTGTTAAAATATGTTAAACTAAACTTGATAAACATTATAAAATATATTATACTAAAATAGTCTATAAAAGTAGATACATAATACTTTATTTCGGGAAGTAGCTCAATGGTAGAGCGACGAAAAAATGTTTCATGTTTGTGAAGCTAACAGCAATTATTTTAGCAGGATAAGCCGTATGTTGGAGGTTCAAGTCCTCTCTTCCCGATTGACGGCGTGGCGGAAAGGCAAGACGCGGAAATTAGTAAAATAGTGGTCATTTGAGTGACCTAACCAGCATTTTTTATTTTAGGGGAATTTCTGACCGTATGGTTTTGCAGGTTCAAATCCTGTCGCCGTCTTTGTGACGCATACAGCAATTTTTGGATAAGACTTAAAATCTTATAATCAAACGCGTCATGTAAGAATGTGACTCTTACAGCAATAGTAGTTCATGGAAAAATATCATTCATTTCGAGTAAATGAGTATATAGCGGTTCGAATCCGTAAAACAGAACACAGAACAGAGTCATGAAAGGAGAGAACTTATGGGATTTGCAGATGAGATGAAAAAAGAAGCAGCATTTACTAGGACAGAAAATGGTGCAGTAGCACTAAACACTACTGGGGATGCCTGCTTAGATTTATTTTCAACAATTGGTGCCTTGCGTAAGGCAGACGATGTACGTGTTCAGTCTTTGTTTGCTGAAGCATATAAAGAAAATCCTTTGTTTGCTACCAAAATTGTGTTTTATGCAAGAGATATTCGTGGAGGTTTAGGAGAAAGAAAAGTTTTTCGTACACTATTAAAGTATATGGCAGATGTTCATCCTGAAACCTTAAAAAAGAATCTTGATTTAATTGGGGTTTTTGGGCGTTATGATGATTTATACTGTCTTATTGGAACATCTCTTGAAGAAGATATGTGGTCTGCAATGAAGGAACAATTTGAAGAAGATTTAAGAAATTTAAATGAAGGAAATGCGGTTTCTTTGCTTGCAAAGTGGATAAAAACTGCGGATGCAAGTTCAAAGGAAACAAGAAGATTAGGTATTTTGACAGCACAAAAATTAGGTTATCCTGTTTATAATTTTAAGCGAATTGTACGCAGCATGAGAAAGCAAATTGAAGTTGTTGAGAGTCTTATGTCGGCAAATCGTTGGAAAGAAATTAAATATTCTAAGGTGCCAAGTAGGGCAATGATGATTTACAGAAATACATTTATGAAACATGATAAGGATAGATTTGAGAAATTTATTAATAAGGCTGTTGCTGGTGAGGAAAAAATTAATTCTGCAACACTTTATCCATATGATATTGTGGAGAAAATTCTTTACAAGAAAGAAGACAGCAGTGTTCTTGAGGCACAGTGGAGACAGTTGCCAAACTACATAGAGGAGAATACCAATGCAGTTGTTATGGCTGATGTTTCAGGTTCTATGTATGGCAGACCAATGGCGACCTCCATTGGACTTGCGATTTATTTTGCAGAAAGAAATATTGGGGCATATCACAACATGTTTATGACATTTAGTGCTGACCCTAAGATTGAATTGTTAAAGGGAGAGACCTTACAGCAAAAAATTTTAAATACATCAAAAGCAGAGTGGGGCATGAATACAAATTTGTGTGCAGCTTTTGAAAAGGTACTTAAAATTGCAGTTGATAATGATGTGCCAAGAGAAGAGATGCCAAAATCAATTATTGTTATTTCAGATATGGAAATTGATTATTGCGGAAGTCGTGACTGGAGTTTTTATGATAAAATGTTTCATAAATTTAAAACAAAGGGATATGATATACCAAACATTATTTTTTGGAATGTAAATAGTCGAAATAATGTTTTTCACGCAGATAAGACAAAAAAAGGCGTTCAATTATGCAGTGGGCAGTCTACAACGGTATTTAAGCAGTTGCTTGGCTGTATTGGATACACGCCAATTGAATTTATGCAGAGTGTAATTAATTCCAAGCGATATGAATGTATAACAATGTAACCTCATCAAGAAAGTCCCCTACTTCAATATTGCAGAAACATAAGTGGTGGGTGGGGACTTGCTTGTTTCAGTGAGAATATAAGTTCTCACTGAAAAGCTGCGACAGTAGCTATGAGGTTATGAGCAAGTAGCGGATTGCGAATATCCGCTTTGATTCATATGGATATGTAAATATATCTATGAAATTGCTGTTATAAAGAAAAAATATAAAAAGCTGTCACATTAAGAAATTTGCTTTATGTGACAGCTTTTTTGTTTTTAAAAGTAAAATAATTCTTCAAATTTTTTGTCTAGCGCAATACATAAAATAAGTGCTAATTTTGCAGTAGGGTTAAATTGTCCTGTCTCAATAGAGCTGATTGTATTTCTTGATACACCAACCATTTCAGCTAGTTGGTTTTGTGATAGCTTCTGCTCTGTTCGTATTTCTTTGAGATGATTTTTTAATATAAGTTTGTCGTCCATACAAATCCTCATTTCTATGATGCTTTTGCGCAAAGAACTTTTATTTTTCTTCCTTGTCATTGTGTTGCTAATGCTTAAACTCAAAAAACTATGTATATTTATAAGTTTATTTTCGTGAAGTACACAATTTTAAAAAGAAAGTTATTTTTTAGTAATCTTATATAATTTTTGAAGATGTAAATCAAAGCGGATATTCGCAATCTGCTACGCTGCTTGCTCATAACCTCATAGCTGCTATCGCAACGCTAATGAGGTTAAATTATAAATATGACATCCAGAAAGTGCCAATACAACTAAAGTATAAAGAACTGCGATAGGAAGTTGTTTTTGCTGTTTTAGTTTGATATATCTTATCCATGAAGTAGTCATATTTCCAGAAAATATAATTGCATATATTCCATAATTTATGCCCCCACCAACACATATCTGAACTACAAAAAATAAAGTTGCTAAAACTATAAGCGTTATAACAGCATAAGCATTAGCTTGTTTTAAAATTTCTTGTTCATATATATCTATTTTTATTTTCTGCTCGACTCTTTGCTAAAATTTCATCTTTGTTCATGCTATATATCTCCTTCTCTCTTTTTTGACTGCCAAGTTTACTTGGTAATCATATAATATCACTGCCAAGTTTTGTTGTCAATATAGTTTGCCAAGTTTTCTTTACATTTTTGAAAATATAAAGAAACAGATTTATTTTTGTGGGCAATGACTGCCGTGAGGGTCAAATACCATAGCACTTGGCATAATCCATTTCAAATCATATTTTAGTGCGGCAAGAAAAACAGGTAATACAGATAGAAGTATAGTCACGGCATAATCTGAAAATAAGCGGACATATCCACCAGTTATTTTATCTTCATTGACAGCAAGATTATATTGATAGAGCGCTTCCTCATAACTGATGGGAACGGTTCCAAATCCTATCAAGTTATCTGCACTGTAACTAGAACCTCCGCCTAAAATATCATCAATTTTAGCCTTTAAGATATCTTCTTTATTCATTCTTATAGTTTTGGAAATGATTTCAATTACTTTATTTTGTTCACTGTTATTTAGTATAGCAATATTTTCGCAAGTAGCTTTAGTATCACCAACAATATGTGTTGAGAGAATGACAGTCCTGTCATCAACAATTAACACCTTTGGATTATTTAGTAATGCTTGTGTGATGCCAAGTCGGCGTTTCATTTCTCCAGATAGTTCTTTAACTTTTTTGTTTTTATGTTGTGATAAATTAACTTTTTTTAAGAGGTTTTCTGTTCGTTGTATTCTTTGAGTGGTATTTAGTACAGATAAAATGTCAAGATAATTCATAGCACATGCCACGCTCATTGATGAATATATAGAAAAATCTTGTGGCAAATATCCAACACTTTTGCGAATTTTTTTTGCATTTTCAATCAGTAATATCACAAATTGTAATTTTTCCATTTTTCCTTTGATGTAAGGTAGCAAGAGTTTTCATTAATGTTGTCTTTCCTGCGCCATTTCTGCCTAATAAGCCAAACATATCTTGTTTAATAGAGAGATTGACATTTTTAAATGCGTGTTTCTTTCCATAAAACTTATTAAGGTTTTTAATTTTAATAGAATTGTTCATGTTAATCATTATAGTTGCTTTTTATATTTGATGATTGTATAATAAATGCTATTTTTCAATAGTCTTATATTAAAGTATTTGATTGTTTAAATATGGCAGTAATTGTGGCTCCGTTGTTGTTTTTAAGTATCAAAGAACCACCATGTTTTTCACAGAGAATTTTACAAATATTAAGTCCCATGCCAAAATGGCTATTATCTTTTTCATAAACGGACTTATAGAATGGTTTTGTTGCATTGGATAGCTCTGTGTTTGTAAAACCATTTCCATCATCGGATACAATAAGATATAAATTGTCATTTTTGATTTTAACAGTTACAAAAATAGTTTCTTTTGCAAATCGTATAGCATTAGAAAGTAAATTTTCATATACCCTTATAATTATTGAAAAATCTACAATGATTTGTTGTGCCTCTTTTGATATACAGTCACGAAATATAAATTTTTTGTCTTGACAAATAGAAAGACCAATTGAACGCATTTGTTTAATTATTTCATCAATATTTATAGAGGCTTTGTTTATCTCAATATCTTCCAATCGCTGTAAGTCATTCATTGTGTTTACATATGCTTCAAGTCGTACAATGTGCCGCTGCATCATCTTTGCTGTGGACAATACTTTTTGTGTTGACATTTGAGGAGTATACTTTATTAGCATTTCACTTTGACCTTTTAAGACAGTTAAAGGTGTTCTCAAATCATGGGCAAAGGCAGCATTAAGGCGTTTCCTTTCCTCAATCTGACGCCACATTTCAATATGATTTTCTTGTAATGTAGCACGCATTTTTTCAAATGATAAACAAAGTCGTCCTAATTCATTTTGATTTTTATAAACAATTGTAAAATCAAGATTGTTTTTTGATATATTATCTGCTGCTTTATCAAGAATTTCAAATGGTATTTGTAATTGTTTTTTGTAAAATAGAATACTTGTTATTACAATACATAGAATAAAACAGATTGGATAAACTGCCCAAATAAAAAAAGAGAATATATTATCAATAAAATCTTCAAATGGTGTAAAATATGATGTGATATCTGTTGTATTATAATAAAGTGTTCCATTTATTCGTTCCTCTTCTGTTTGGCGAAAATTAATTTGTGTTTTATATTCATAATTAGAAATTTCCAGTTTATTTATATATTTCTTATAAATTAAAGATTGTCCAAATTGGCAAAGATTTGAAAAAAACAAGGATAATAAAAGGGCTGAAAATATGCAGATAAGCATATAAATAGTAAACGAGATTTTAATTGATTTATTATGAAAAAAATTTTTTATTTTGCCCATTTATAACCAACTCCCCATACCGTTTCAATATAAGATTTCATTCCAGCTGCTGTAAATTTTGTGCGAATACGACGGATATGCTCAGCAACAACTGAGCTGTCTCCCTCGCTGTCATAATCCCAAACCAGTTCATATATTCGTTCTTTGCTAAAAACTTGCCCTATATGTGAAGATAAAAGTTCAATAATATCAAATTCTTTTTTTGCAAGAGGAATAATCTCACCATTATAATAAACACTTCTTTCAGAATAATTGATAGCTACCTTGTTATCAAGGTGTACTTTTGAAGATTTCCTTTGGCGGTGTTCTCGTCTTAAGTGCGCAGAGACTCTTGCTCCCAGTTCATCAATTGAAAATGGTTTTACAATATAGTCATCTGCTCCAATACCAAATCCCTTTATTTTATCATTATCTTCAATTCTAGCAGTGAGAAATACAATAGGACACGTCACAAAGTCTCTTATTTGAGAACAAACTTCAATACCATCAATATCAGGCATATTGATATCAAGTAAGATAATATCAGGCTGGGTTTGTGCTTTTTTAATGGCTTCCAAACCGTTTGTAGCTGTTATCACATCATATCCATTATATATAAAATAGTCTTTTAACATGGATACAATATCCATTTCATCATCAACAATTAAAATTTTTTCTCTCATAAATCTATTTCCAGACCTTTCTATTTTGATTAAGAAGTCAATTGTTTTTCAATTTAGTTTATTTATATAAGTAATATATTATATAATTTTCAACTATTTATCTACTTTTTATGATTTTTTTTAAAATAAAATGTTAATATATTCAATAACTAATATTTAAAATAATAGGAGAAATAAAATGAAAAAAATATCCTTGTATGTACATCAACTAAAAGAAGTATGAAACCAGATAAGGACAAAACTCAAAAATTGTGTTTAAGACAGCAGACACAAGGCATAGGGAGAAATCTCTGTCGTTTTTCAAATGTCAAAAAATTTTGTGGATTTTGCAAATAAGTGGTTTCTGTACTATTGCAAATTATGGCTATTGCAAAAGCTTTAGAATAGTGCTAAAATAGTTATTGACTTTAAGTCAATAACTATTTACAAAGGAGGTGCAATAAAAATTGGCTAGACCTGTAAAAAAGACACCAGAGGAATGGAGAAAAGAAATCCTAAATGCTGCCCAAGACTTATTTATTTCTAAAGGATATGAGGAAACTTCAATTTCCGATATTATGGACATGGTAGGCGGGGCAAAAGGAATGTTTTACCGTTGTTTCAAAAGTAAAGAGGAAGTGATGTACGCATTAGGCAATCAGATGTTTTTCGAGGACAATCCATTTGAAGCAGTCAAGGGGAGAGTCAACTTGAACGGTCTGCAAAAAATCAGGTCATTGCTTGCACTGAATCAGTTGGACGCTAAACGAAACCAGATAAACATGCAGGCAATCCCGATTTTGAAGGACCCACATATTTTAGCGGCGGCGGTTGGGGAAAACAGGCGTGTATTAACTCCCTTGTGGTTGGAATTGTTGGAGGAGGGAAAAAAGGACGGTTCTATTAAGACAGAATACACAAAGGAGCTTTCTGAGCTTTTGCCACTTATCAACTTCTGGCTTATGCCTTCGGTCTTCCCTGCCACAAAGGAAGAACTGCTTCATAAATACCATTTTGTGAAAGAAGTGTTAGACCATATGGGACTGCCGCTTTATGATGACGATACGACATCCTTTACAGAAAAATTCATCACTGACATTACGGAAACACCCTGCGGGCATACCTCTATGCCAGAGAATGCTGGCAAAATCAAAGAAACACCCTGCGGGTATACCTTTATGTCGGAGAAAGCTGACAATAATGATGTAAAAGGAGGGAATCAGCCATGACGGAAAAATTATTTACAAAAAATTTCACGCTCCTTATTTTAGGGCAGCTAACCTCATTGTTTGGAAATTTTATATTGAAACTGGCACTGTCCATGTATGTACTGGAAGTGACTGGTTCAGCAGCCACATTTGCAGGGATATTGTCTGCTGCTACAATCCCCACCATTCTTTTGTCACCGCTTGGCGGCATCTTGGCGGACAGGGCAGACAGAAGGAATATTATGGTGGCGTTAGACGCATTGACTGGCGTATCGGTTTTATGTGCGGTGCTATTCCTATCAGAAAACAATGCCATTGCCGTAATCAGTACATTGCTTATCATACTTTCTATTTTGGGTGCATTTGAAACGCCTACTGTTCAAGCGTGTATTCCTACGATGCTGCAAGGCGACAATATTATGAAAGGAAATGCCGTTGTAAATCAAGTGGCGTCTTTATCCTATCTGATTGCCCCTATGTTGGGCGGCGTACTGTATGCCATGCTTGGACTGAAACCCATAATGTATGCAAGTGTTGTCTGTTTTTTTATTACTGCTTTGTTTGAATGTTTTATAAAATTGAGTTATCAGCGTATTAAAAATCAAGGCGGCATGCTTCAGATTGTAAAGCAGGATTTTTTATCAAGTATGCAGTATATTTCAAAAGAACAGACAAGTATATCAAAGATGCTGCTCTTAACAGCATTCTCAAGGTTTTTTGTGATGGGCATTACCATAGTCGGTCTTCCCTTTCTTGTGCGGACTGTCCTTGGATTTAATGCGAGGTATTATGGAGCTGCGGAAAGTGCGTTAGCAGTTGCTACAATCTTGGGGAGCATTGCTGCAGGAGTTTTGGCAGAGAAATTGAAAATACATAAATTATCTGTCCTGCTTGCTTCTATGGGGATTTTCATTATCCCTGCCGGCATTGTTTTCCTTTTGCCAGTGAATGCCATTATAAAGTATGGCGTTACGGTTGTATCATTTTGTGGTATGCAGGCTGTTATCAGTATATTTTCTATTTTCGCTGTTTCCCTCATACAGCAGAGGACGCCAAATCATTTAATAGGAAAAGTGATGGCTTATACATCAACGATTACTTTATGTGTCCAGCCCATAGGACAAATCGTGTACGGTTTTTTGTTTGACAGATTTTACAGTGTCGTATATGTTGTCTTAATCCCGACTGGCATCATAGTTTGTATTGCAGGATTATCTGCAATGAGCTTCTTTAAGAATATGGAAAGGGAACAGCAGGAGGTGTCAGCATGAAGCAGGAAAAGTGGCTATTGTGTCCTGTATGTGGAAACAAGACGAGATTGAAATTGCGTGA
>CAJUKN010000008.1 GCA_910587485.1 uncultured Lachnospira sp. | reverse complement strand
ATAATTCAGTAACTGGAAATGCAATCCAAATACCATTAATAAGTAATGCTTTTTCTAAAATCCACATAATAGATATCAAAAAAACATCTGTCTAAATATTTGTATCATAATGCTTGACAACACTCTTTCAATCGCTTGCATATAAGTCGAAATCATTGTAGAAAGCCCGCAAAACAAATAACCTGCTGCCATAATCCGCATTGCAATAATTCCATAAGAACGCATTTTTTCCGAAGCCATAAACAAACTCAAAATCTGTGTCGGAAACAGCATGATAATTAATGTCCCAAACATCATTAGAGAAGTTACTAAAATTGTACTGTATCGAAAAACTGATTGAAGCCTTTTTAAATTTCCTGCTCCATTTACATAATAAATAACTTTACCTTCTCTATCATCTTTTGGAATAAACTAACTCATAAATTTGAATACTACGCATAAACAAAAGGCAACAATAAATCATTATCCCTGCCTCTTTCTCCTATTACTCACTTCACAAATGTAACATTTTTGGATTACAACACCAACATCGCGTCCCCAAAACTAAAGAATCGATACCTCTTATCTACCGCTTTTTTATAAGCATCCAAAACATTTTCTCTGCCTGCTAGCGCTGATACCAGCATAACAAGCGTAGACTCTGGCAAATGAAAATTTGTTATCAGATTATCAATAATTTTAAATTGATAACCCGGATAAATAAATATATCCGTCCAACCACTACACGCTTTCACATATCCATCTTTATCTGCCGCCGATTCTAGCGTTCTTGTACTTGTTGTTCCAACCGCTACAATCTTATGCCCACTCTGTTTTGCTCTGTTAATAGTCTCTGCTGCCGTCTCATCTATCATAAAAAATTCAGAGTGCATATGATGTTCTAATATATTTTCAACCTTTACAGGTCGAAATGTACCAAGCCCAACATGAAGCGTCACTTTTGCTATATGAACGCCCTTTTTTTTAATTGCCTCTAACAGCTCTTCTGTAAAATGCAGCCCTGCTGTAGGTGCTGCCGCAGAACCTTCATTTTTGGCATACACGGTCTGATAACGATTTTTATCTTCAAGCTTTTCTGTAATATATGGAGGCAATGGCATCTGCCCTAAGGAATCTAATATTTCCTCAAAGATTCCTTCAAATGTAAATTGAATAAACCGATTGCCTTCCTCAACAACATCAACCACTTCACCAATTAACCGACCATCACCAAAACTTATCTTTGTTCCAATCTTTGCTTTTTTTCCGGGTTTGACAAGGACTTCCCATGTATTGGACTTATTTTCGATGCGTTTTAACAAAAGAACTTCTATTGTTGCTTTTGTATCAAACTTTTCACCAATAAGCCTTGCAGGAAGAACTTTTGTCTCATTAAGCACAAGACAATCTCCTGATTCCAGATAATCTACAATATCCGTAAATATTTTATGTTCTACCTGTCCTGTTTTTCTATCCAATACCATCAATCTGGAGCTTGAACGGTTTGACAGTGGAGTTTGTGCAATCAATTCTTTTGGCAAGTCATAATAAAAATCATGTAAATTCACATTCTTCCTCCATTAACCACTTTAAAATCTTTTTCATTATTGTCGCAACTCAATGCCCATCTTTGAAAGCTCTGAAAGGATTTTATTCATAATATTGGTGACATCTTTTTCTTCAAGGGTTCTGTCATTTGCCCTAAATGTAATGGTATATGCTACCGATTTAAAACCTTCCTTTATTTGATTTCCTTCATAGATATCAAATAGTCGATAACTTTCCACCATTTTTTTGCCGCATTTTTCGATTACTTTCTCAATCGAACCAACAAGCATTTCCTTTGGAACAACCATACTGATATCTCTTGTCACTGCTGGAAACTTTGCTATACCCTCATATTTTCTGTCAAAACTTGAAATGGCACAAATTTCAGGTATATGAAGAACTGCTATATAAGTTCTTTCACCAATACCATAGCTTTCTGTTACATCAGGGTGAACTTCTCCAAGATAACCAATCACTCTGTTATCATAAATAACATTTGCCTGACGACCCGGATGAAGAAATGAAATACTAGATTCAGGGTTATACTGTATCTTATTCCTAGCTCCCACTCTATCTAAAAATTCTTCTACAACGCCTTTCATTGTAAAGAAGTCGCCCTCGCCAAAAAAGCCTAATGTAAACTCTACTTTTTCAACAGGAAGCTCGTCGGCAGAATCTTTTGGAAGGTAAACGGTTGCACGCTCATACAATTTCACATTTTTATTGCGTCTATTATAATTGACAGCAAGCGATGTAAGCATACCATTGATTGGCAATGTTCTCATAATCGAGAAATCCTCACCCAAAGGATTGGATATAACAACGGTCTTTCTCAAATCGGAATCTTTAGAAATCCTTAGCTTATCAAATACTTTAGGACTTTCAAAAGAATACGTCATCGCCTGTGAAAATCCACAAAACTGTGCAATTTCATCGGCAATTTCCTCAATACTTTGTTTATAGGATATCTTGCCTAATGTTGTTGCACCATTTGGCAATGTTGAAGGGATATTATCATACCCAAAAAATCGTGCAACTTCTTCTGCAATATCTGCACATCTTAACAAATCTTGTCTAAATGTTGGAATAATAAGTTCATTTTTAGACTCATCATATTCTATCTCTAAATATTTAAAGTATTCCAACATATCCTGTTTTGGTATATTCGTTCCAAGTAGCGTGTTAATTTTATCAGGTTCAAATACAATTCTTTTCTTTTCTTTTTTATTTGGATATACATCAACAACACCGCCAACAACTTCACCTGCACCAAGTTCCTCTACAAGCTGACATGCTCTGTTCATCGCTTTAATTGCATTTTCAGGGTCTAATCCCTTCTCAAATTTTCCAGAAGCATCGGTTCTTAATCCAATCTTTTTTGTTGTCTTTCTTATATTGGTTCCATCAAATGTTGCCGCTTCAAAAAGCATAGTCTTTACATCATCTGTAATCATGGAATTTTCGCCGCCCATAATGCCAGCAAGACCAACTGGTTTTTGTCCATCACATATCATTAATGTTGAAGTATCTAGTTTTCTTACCTGACCATCAAGTGTTGTAAATTCTTCGCCTTCTGTTGCTGTCCGAACAATAATTTTTTTATCAGCAATCTTGTCAAGGTCATACGCGTGCATAGGCTGACCATATTCTTCCATCACATAATTGGTGATATCAACTAAATTATTAATAGGTCTTATTCCTGCAGAAGCAAGTCTTCTTTGCATCCATTCCGGTGAAGGTGCTAATTTAATATTTTTAACCGCTCTTGCTGTATACCTTGTACACAGATTTTTTTCTTCAATTTCAACCTGAATATAATCGTTGACATCTTCTAAATTGCCTGTCTGTTTTATTATAGGAGGATTGAAAGGCTTTCTAAATGTAGCTGCTGCCTCTCTTGCAATTCCTATTACACTGTAACAATCCACTCTATTATTTGTAATTTCATACTCAAATACGGTATCGTGAAGTCCAAGATATTCTATTGCATCCTCACCAACCACAGCATCCTCATCAAGTATATAAATACCGTCTTCTGGTGCATTTGGATAAAATTCTCTTGATGAACCAAGTTCCTCAATAGAACACATCATACCATATGATTCAACACCGCGAAGTTTTCCTTTTTTTATCTTGATACCATCTGCTGGCAAAGCACCGCCATCATGTCCGCCCGCAACTCTGCCGCCGTCAAGCACTACTGCAACTTTCTGACCTGAAGAACCCACTATAATATTAGGAGCGCCTGTCACTATCTGCACCTGTTCATTTTCTCCAACACGAACTTGACAGACAACCAATTTATCTGCATCGGGATGTCGTTCCACCGATATAATTTGCCCTACCACAATCTTGTCAAGATTTTTATCTAACGCAGTAAATCCTTCTACTTTCGTGCCTGAAAGTGTCATTGCATCACGAAATTGCTGGTCTGTCACATTCTCTAAACCTGAAACCATTGATTTTATCCAATTTATTGATGTATTCATTATATTACCTCATTCCTTATCAAAGTTCGCTGCCCCATTTTAAATAGGGATTTATTTTAACCCACATATCCTATTAGAACTGTTTTAAAAATCTTATATCATTTTCATATAATAATCTCATATCATCAATCTCATATTTAAGCAGTGCAATTCTTTCTAACCCCATTCCAAATGCAAATCCTGTATATTTATCATTATCAATTCCACTCATCTCAAATACATGAGGATGTACCATTCCACAACCAAGAATTTCTATCCAGCCTTCGCCTTTACAAAAACGACATCCTGTTCCACCGCACTTAAAACAAGATACATCCATCTCTGCACTAGGCTCTGTAAAAGGAAAATGATGCGGTCTAAACTTTACTTTTGTATCTGGTCCAAAAAGTTCCTTTGCAAACAATGCAAGTGTTCCTTTTAAATCGGCAAATGTAACATTTTCATCAATAACCAATCCTTCAACCTGATGGAAACATGGAGAATGTGTTGCATCCACTTCATCGGAACGGAATACACGTCCCGGTGATATCATTCTTATTGGAAGGTGTCCTTTTTCCATTTCACGTACTTGAACGGAAGAAGTCTGTGTTCTTAAGACAATTTTATCATTAATATAAAACGTATCCTGTTCATCTTTAGCAGGGTGATTTGCAGGAATATTTAGTGCTTCAAAATTATAATAGTCAAACTCAACTTCTGGTCCTTCTACAACCTCATATCCCATGCCCATAAATATTTTTTTAACTTCCTTTAAAGCTAATGTACTTGGGTGACAATGACCTACATTATTCTTTTTGGCTGGCAATGTAACATCGATAACCTCTGCCTTCATTTGGAGTTCTCTCATCTTTGACGAAATCTCTTTTTTGGCATTTTCCAGCACCTCTTCAATAGCAGCTCTTGTATCATTCACAATCTGTCCAACTTGTGGTCTATCCTCTGGAGCCACATCTTTCATACCTTTTAGAACTTCTGTAAGTTCACCTTTTTTTCCTAAAAAGGATATCCTGACCTCATTTAATTTATCAAGAGAATCGGTTGCTTTAATCTGTGCTAATGCCTTTTCTCTTATCTGTGCCAGTCTCTCTTTCATATATCTTTCCTCCATTCTTATGCAACGTGTTATACCATAACTTTGCTGTGGTTATTTCTCTTTAATGTTAACTTATCAATTTGCCAGAAGTTCGCTTTGCGAACTTTTATACCACAGCTTTGCTGTGGTTATTTCTCTTCAATGATAGCATATCAATTTGCCAAAAGTTTGCTTTGCGAACTTTTATACCACAGCTTTGCTGTGGTTATTATATCATAAGTCTATCCAAATTCAACACAAAATTAAATATACAGCTTCACCATTATTTCTGTCTAGTTTCGCTGTTCAAACTCTTCAAGTATATTTAAAACATTATTTATATATTCAGGATATTTAGTAGTAACCATTTTAATATTGGACTTTACGGCAGAAATTCGTTCTTCATTATGTGCAATACTGCTTCGTATTTCCTGCCTTCTGCGTGCTAATTGATGTCTTACTTCAACCATTTCTTTCTTATCATATAAAGCCCGCACTCGTCCAATCCATACACTTGTATGTGTCATTCCCACTCGTTCCAGTGCTTTCATCAAATCGGCTTCGACTTCACTTAAATGGGTTGTCATCTTAAAAACTCTTTTTTGCTCTTCTTTCATCTCCAAATATAATTTATATTTCTTTTTCAACTCTCGAACATTATTAACACGATAACGTTTATAATCATATTCCAAAAGATTGGCTGAATTAACATACTTTACTTTCACCTTATTTAAAAGAGAGGTTGCCTTATTAATTTTAATTTCTGTCTGAAGCACACGCCTTTGTGTTATTTTAAGATAAGCAAAGATTCCAACAGCCACACAAGCACCAAGCAGCGTTACTACAAAAAATAACATCATATTAAAATTATCATTATTTGCAACGACTGCAACAGCAAAGATTCCATATACAATTGCAAAAGAAATAATAAGATAAATGGAATATTTGCGAATATATTTTTGCTTTTGTTTCAGTTCTTTTCCCTCTAAACGAAGTGCCATTTTTTCACCCTCAAGCAGATTCAAATCACGCTTTACAGACTCAAAATAGGATTCTTGTTGTTCCATTATCTTAATACTTTTTGGAATTTCATCTCGATAGCTATCCATTCTCTGATATGCCTTATTTGACAACTTCTTCTCCGAATCGGTTATAATTTTTCTATCAACGGTAAGACTGTCTACATACTCTGCATAATATGCCACTTGATTTTTTAAATTTTCAGGCGCATTCTCATACAGCTCAATATCAGCAAATTCTTCTGTAACCTCATGATAGTCATCCATAATTCTATCAATATTATGAATTGCTGTCTCCATAATCTCACATTGTCCATGAACAAATTGGAGCATATCATCATATTTAAAATCTGATGATGTAAAATTATTAATATCCACATCATTCATTACTTCAGGTTCTTTTTCAACATATTCTTCCTCGTCCTCATCAAATACTTCATCTTCATATTCGTATTCGTCTTGTTCATTTTCTTTTGATAAACCTGCTGTCAATTTTATGATATAATCATCATCGTCTTTCAATTCATCATCTGCACCCTCATATACGGATACCAACTTATCCTTAACATTTTTGAATAATCCCATCAATGTAAACTTCCTTTTTTCACACTTTTATCGTGTATTCTCCAAATATTTTTGTTTCCAATTCTCAATGATATCACAGACATCTTTATGATAATTTTGATTTTTTTCCAACTCTTGCAATCTTTTGTAATCCTCACTGCATCTTGCATCATCTTTAAGGTGTTCTATCTGTTGTTTTATGGCATACTCTTCTTTGGAATCATCATCTAATTCAATAATCGCATCTTCATCAAAAAGATATCGAACAATAATTGCATACTTTTTAGAAATATCATACTGGCTTATATCATATGCTTTATTAAAGAAAAGCTCTGCTTGAAAAAACATAAACATCTTAGCATATGCAATACCTATATTATGATATACACTTGCATAAAATATAGCAGGTAATTCCTTATCTATTGGCAATTTTATAATTCGTTCATAATTCCATATTGCATTGTAATAGTGACCGCCATTGAGCAAGTTATCTCCTATAATCTTAAGACGCTTCCGTACATTTTGTGCATTCAGCGTATTAATGGTTTCCTTTATAGCCTCCACTTCTTCCATTGTATAATAATCGACATATAAAAGCACAATGGCAACCATCTCTGCCAAACTGCCACCCTTTTTCTTTGTGCTTCTTAATTTATCTGCTAAATCTTTTTCTAAGGTCTCTTCTTCAATAAATGTCATAAATGCATCTGAAAAAAAATCTTCATTAATAATATATATATTATTGTATATAACATAGCATAATTCCTCTAATGAATAGATATGAACACCCATTTCTTTTATATGAAATGGGTTAGAAGTCTCTTTTGTTCTACACAATATCAAGTTGCCCATATACAACCTTTCCAGAGCTTTTGATAATTCCTCCAAAGCCCTTATCACTTATTTTAATATGACATACATTTTCAGAAGAAAAATAAACCTGCATATTAATTCTTGTCATCTTTCCCTTTCTGTATGGTATCTCACTGATATCAATTGTCCTTAAATAATCATCGCTCCCATCACAAGGTTTTAAATGAAAGGTAAGACTTGTTAAATCTTCAACAATAAAATCATAACTTCTTTGTGCTGCATACCAATTTACACCAGGTTTAATAACTCGAAGCCTTTTTTGTTTCCCTCGCTCTAATATATCCAACTCAATGCCTGTTGTAATACGATTGCCACATGCAAGAATCATATGGCTTAATCTGCCAGCATATAAGCTTTCATATCCACAATAACAAGCTCCTTTTACATAAAGATTTTGTCCTGCAAATACTTTTCTTTTTTTACATAAAAAATCAGTAAATGATGATGGAAATTCTTTGATATCAAAGCCTTGACCTGTGACAAATATGGAGGATATCACATAATTTTTTGTTATATCCTTTAGCCAATCAATCACATCATCTGTTACATCTTCAAGCTTTAATATTCCATTTAATACATTTGTAATCTTATGATTATAAAAATGATAGCGATTTTCTTTAATGACTTCCTGATTTTTTATTTTACCATTACTCATAAGATAACAATCAATACCTTTATAATTGTAATCTAATAACATAACACAGGACATATATAAATCTTTTCGCTGATTATATACATAAAATGCAAAAGCTTCCTCTCTGCTGATAAAACTTCTATGAAATGAATCAATCCCTAATTTATCAAATAGCATTTCTAAAAACTTTAATAATTCTGCTGAAAAGGATTCCACACATATACACACTGTTCCTATTTTTAAACGTCCTGTCTGTTCTTTGACATATTCAATTAAATTTCCCAAAAAACGGATAATATCTTCCATTTGTCCAACATGTTCATCGTCTGTTGCCATACACCAATGTTTTGTACTTATTGGGTTTTCTTTATAATTTTTTCCATTTGGAAATGTTAAACTAACCGTTTTTGCCTCACTCTCATCATAATAAGCCACTAGTGATATATGCTCATGTATATCTATACCTATAACCAGACCTTCGTTCATCTCCACAGCTACCATTCTCCAATCTGTAATTTACAAAATTTGAAATACTTGGTCTACAATGTATTCATTGATACAATATGTCTGCATCTGTTTTTTCATTGTGGTTATATCATGTTTTTCTTTACATGCAAGTATCTTATTAATATAATCAAATTTACTGATATTCTTGTTATGAAAAATAGATTCACCTGTTATTTGATACTCATTTGAACGCTTCAATTCCCCTTTTGTTTCTTCAGTAAAATAATAGGATATTCGGTCACCATAAAACAGGGTAAACCCTTTTGTATAAACACCACAACAGCCTGTTATAATTTCATGTTCCATATCGGACTCATTTTCATTTTTATAAAAATAAATATTTACTTTTGCATCAGGACTTCCAATATATTGAACATATGTTTGATTTATTATTGTGTAAGGAAGACATAAAACATCGCCAAAATTCCTATAAAAATCAAAACATTTATTTTCTTCACATAGTTCACTAATCAGTGTTTCAGCCAAGTTTTTTTGTGTTTCAGTCATAGTATCGGGATTTTTTGACATATACTTAAGATATGCCAGTTTACAAATATCATGGATTTTATAATTTGCCATCAAATAGTTTTCTATAACTGTAAATGTAAATTCATTAATATTTAGACCATTTTCTATATTTATTTCCTTTACCGAATGTTGTCTTACAACATTTTGTTTGACAAAATATAGATAACTTTGATAACAAATATAGGCATCCATGATAATGCGTTTTTTGCTATTTATAATATCATGTCTCTTATCCTCATTATAACACATGTAATAATCATTAAACACTTCTGTCAATTTTTCATCTTGCTGCGAACAAAACAACATCTGTGCAATAATCCGCTCTGATATATCTGTTTTATCTATATCAAAATCATTACACGTTCTCCAAACATGGTACATTTCATCACTTGTCCCGTTAAAATTATCATTGAGATAAGACAACATTTTTTCATTATATTGTCCACCCAAAAAACTTTTAAAACAGATATCTAACAGCAATACATCGTGAACATTTCCCGATTTTTCAAGTAAAAAACTGCCAATCTTGTATAGTGTTTCAAAAGAGATGCCATCTATTCCATAATTCTCAATTAAATCACAAGCTGTATCAAACATACCTGTACTTGAACAAATATCAATATATTGAATTGCCTCTTTTTTCTTTAAATGGTTTGATAAAATATATTGTTGTATTTCTTTTCTATTAATAGCTGTTGAGTTTTCATTTCCCATTTGGTCTTTTTTATTATAATAATAATCAATCAACCATGAATTAAGAATTTCCCTCATATGTTCTTCAAGCCCTTTTAATCCCGCAAGATACTTTACAGTATCCGCCATATCTGAACTGATACCCATTTCAAATTTATAAAATTCAATATATTCATTTCTTATTGCTTTATTTAATGCAGCCTGCAATAAATCTGTATTTTCAAATACTTTTTCAATCTCATACGCCAATGTATCTTTATGTATACTGCCATCCATGCACTCAAAAGCCAACACACACCCTTTTGTAAACATGGTTATATAAGCTACTTTATCTACTATTGGATATCTGTCAAGCAAGGTTAATTCTTTATGTTTTACAATAACATATCGCACATTTTTATCCAAACATTTTACTTTATATGTAAACATAAGATTGACCATACTCTCTGCCGTGTTGTTATCAAGCAAATCAATATTCCATATATATTTATAAATAAGATTTAAATTCTCATCAATCCTATCCATACAAAGCTGCTCATATCCAAAATTCTTAATTTCATCTTCATATAAAGAACAAACTTCCATATTTTCTGTTAAAATATTGGCATATAAATATGCCCTATCAACATAATTTAAATGGACTTCATATTGAAAGTACATCAAAACAACTTCTGGAAGTTTTTTATAAGAACTTTTATCCATACTTTTGATATAAAACTCATACAGTCTTGTGATTTTCAATCCTTTTAAAACGGCTTTTTCATAATATTGAAAACAGGCTAGGCTGCACATTTCATTGCGAATCATATGGATAATAAGCGTTTCTAACATATTGTCCTGTTTAAACGTCTCATAGAGCTGTCTTGCAATATCAATTACTTGAACAGATACCATCTTTTCATTGAGAATCAAATAATTAATATAATCCGCAAGCCTTTGTGTTATTTTCTTATGTTTTAATCCAAATGCAAGAACACGAATTTCAAAAGTATTGAGAATACGCACTAACATTGGGTCACTGTTTATCACAGTCAATGCTTCATAATACATAATTGGACTAAAACAACCTTTCTTAAAAGCCTCCTTTATCCTAAGAAGCTTCATACTTAAATTTCGGCTATAGTTTTTATCCATATAAAAAAGAATCCATAAAATACGCCAATTATCTAAACCATTTTCATAATAATCACGAATTACAGAAGCCATTTTAATTGTATATACATCATCTTTTTTAATGGTTGCACTGATATAACTATAATAACAAAATAATAATACATCTTGATGATAACCATTTTTATCAATACTTTCTAATAGGTTTTCGGCTTCAACCATTCGGTCTTGATAAGTAAGCCCTTGTACCTCCATTAATTGATAATAAACAGATTGCTCATTAAAATCTCTTAACTTGTTGACAATCATTATATATTGTGTAATCCAACTTTTTGTATCAATATTCTCTAAACGATAATCAATATACAATCTTGTCATCTCTATAAGAAGTCTACGTTCAAAATTTGCATGTTGAATATTGGAATGATTGGATTTACAATGCACAATAATATCTGCTGTCAATTTTTGATTATATGTAAACATCTCAATTCTGCCAAAATTTGTCCCACTATGCAGTTTATCTATATCAATTGAAAAAGAGAACGCACCTTGATTTCCTGTAAAATCATTGCTGTTTAACTCAAAACTTGATAATTTAATAAAAGAAGCATCTGTTTGTATATTAATTTTTATATAACCCCAACCGCTCTTATTAATCCATAACTTATAAGGTTTATTATCACTGCAATCCATTATATTAAAAACAGCTTTATCCTCTTGTGAAATGCGAACTTGCACATTTTTACCATATTTGTAGTCACAATGTGCTATATTGACTGTCACAGGATTTTTTTTATGTGCTGCTACAAGAAATTCAAACATTGCATGAGAACGGTCACTATCCATTTTTAAAATATCATAAATATTTGCTAATAAAACATCTTCCTTCAATACAATGCTTTTAAAATTATTACTATCAAAAAATTGTACTGCCTCATCAATTGATTTATGAGCAAGATTATAAAAATCAAATGTCGTATCAACTATTCCAATACTTGTCTCATATACTTTATCAACAATTTGTATTTCATATGAAATCTGTTTTTCTCCTGAAATACTGATAATGTCAAATGTACCCTTCATCAAATCGCTTGGCAGCAGACCTTTTGTATAAATTTCATAGTCAATTTTACACTCTGTACCCGAAAACACATTATTTCTTATTGTTACCCTATCATTTTGAGACCATATAATTCCCATAGTGTGCAAATCAGATTTCAACACAAAAGATTGTCTTATAACACTGTTATAGGCAGCCTTGACAACCAATTTTCTATCCATATCTAATTTGGGTATGTCATATGTAAAATTTCCTCTTGCCAAGCGCTTAAGATACTCTTTCATCTACTTATCAGCCTCCGCTTTTATCCTGTTCATATGTTCCTTTATCGTTGCTTCATATCCATTATTGGTTGGTTCATAAAATGTTGTTCCTACAAGTTCATCTGGTAAATACTGTTGTTGTACATAATGATTTGTATAGTCATGTGCATATTTATAATTTAGTCCACGCTCTAAATTTTTAGCACCTTTATAACCTGCCTCCCTCAAATGTGATGGCACTCCATAGGTTTTTTCATCTTTTACAATATCCAATGCACGATTAATTGCTATATATGCTGCATTGCTCTTTGGCGCACATGCAACATACGCAGCAGCCTGCGATAAGACAATTCTTGCCTCTGGCATTCCAAGCCGCTCTACTGCCATAGCTGCATTGACAGCCACCACAAGTGCTTGTGGGTCAGCATTTCCTACGTCCTCACTGGCACATATCATAATTCTTCGTGCAATAAATTTGATATCTTCACCAGCATACAACATTCTTGCCAAATAATACACTGCTGCATCAGGGTCAGACCCTCTCATACTCTTAATAAATGCAGATATGGTATCATAATGACTATCACCATTTTTATCATAATTTAATGCTCTTTTCTGTACACATTGCTGTGCAACAGACAGATTGATATGAATGATGCCATCATCTGAAGGCTTTGTAGTCAATACACCTAACTCTACTGCATTTAATGCGTTTCTGGCATCTCCATTGGATATATCTGCAAGAAAGTCTAAGGCTTCCTCGTCAATATCTGCATGAAGACTTCCCATTCCACATTTTTCATCATAAACTGCACGCTTTAATATCGTCTTAATATCTTCTTTATTTAGAGGTTTTAACTCAAAAATAATAGACCTTGATATCAGCGCGCTATTTACTTCAAAATATGGATTTTCTGTTGTAGCACCAATTAGTATAACAGTTCCGTCCTCTACAAAGGGCAGAAGATAATCTTGTTGCCCTTTGTTAAATCGGTGAATTTCATCAACAAAAAGAATCGTTTTTTTACCATACATACCTAAATTATCTTTTGCTTTTTCAACAACCGATTCCATATCTTTTTTTCCAGCAACCGTAGCATTTATCTGCATAAAATCTGCGCTAGTTGTATTGGCTATCACTTTTGCAAGTGTCGTCTTTCCAGTACCGGGTGGTCCATAAAGTATAATAGAACTTAGCTTGTCTGCTGCAATTGCTCTATAAAGTAATTTATCCTTGCCAATAATATGCTGCTGTCCAACGACTTCATCAAGTATTTGGGGTCTAATTCGTGAAGCTAGTGGAGATTCCTGCTTCATTTTATTTTCTCTCATATAATCAAACAAATCCATGTCATTTTTTATCCTTACTCAATTTGCAAATTTAAACTGAAACTTGCAGATTCTATCTTTTTTAGCTTGTGAATCAATTTATTTTTCACACGAACCTCTATATCATATTTTTTCTCTAATATAATATTAAAAATAGGCTGTACATTTTATTGTAACACAAATATTATCACTTTGGAACACCTTAAAATCATTTTAAAAATACGCTTAAAACGCTTGACTTTTCTAAATATTTATGATATTGTTTAATCAAACAAAAAATTTTTTATTTCATATTTATCTCCTTTTGTAGATATGATAAAGACGGATGTAATACATACATCCGTCTTTTGTTATGTACAAAGACACAACCATATAAACCTATTACTTGACAAATTTCGGCTATCTTCTATTATGCTTCGGCTATTTTCTCACAACCTACCATAAAATATACTACCTTCTTTACCATATCCCAAAATGTAGCTTTGCCTATATCTTCTGTTGTAATAATTGGAACTTCTCCCAATGTCTCACCTTCAATGCTATATGTCACATGCCCAACTTGTGTGCCTTTATCAATTGGTGCAACAAGCCCTGTGTCATAAACGACTTCTCTCATAATTTTATCATTATCTACTTTATTCATAAATAAATAAGAAAATGTTTTTTGATATTCACACCCTACTGTATTTTTAACACCTCCGCTAATCTCAACATGTTGTAGTTCAATTGGATTTTCATCTGTATAAATATAACAATTAGAAAAACCATAATTTAATAGATTAATTGCTTCTGAAAATCTTGTCTTGGAATTTGGTGCCGCCATTACTACTGCTATCAAATCAATTCCATTTTTTTTCGCAGTAGCCGAAAGACAACAACCAGCCTTGCTTGTTGAACCTGTTTTAAGTCCAGTAGCCCACTCATATTGCTTAATTAATTTGTTTGTATTCGTTAATCCAAATTCACTATCTCCTTTTCTTGTACTGTGAATAATTGTATCCATCCAAACCGTTGAATAATCATGTATTTGAGGATATTTTGTAATTAATTCTTTACTCATAATCGCCACATCTTTAGCAGATGAATGATGATTATCGTCATCCAAACCACAACAATTGATAAAATTTGTATTTTTCATATCCAATCCCTTAGCACGCTCATTCATCTGCATAACAAACGCTTCCTCTGTTCCACTAATAAACTCTGCCATTGCCACACAGGCGTCATTCGCACTCGCCATACTAATACACTTTATCATCGTATCTACATTTTGTGTTTCTCCCGCTTCAAGATATACCTGACTGCCACCCATTGATGCAGCATGTTCTGAAACAGTAACTTCATCTGTTAAATGGATTTTTCCCTCGTTAATTGCATCAAATATCAGTATCAATGTCATAATTTTTGTTATGCTGGCTGGCGCAAGGCTTTTATCGGAATCTTTTTCATAAATAATCATACCTGTTGAAGCTTCCATCAGAATCGCTGATTCACTTTCCAGATTAATTCCACTGCTTTGCTCATTTGTTTCTGCCTTTGCATGTATAAATGGCGTCAGCCCTAAAATGATAACCTCTATTTGTACCACACATAGAACCAACGCCACTATTTTTTTGATGTCTATTGCTTTCATTCAACCACCCTTACAAACAGGTAAACTATACTAATATCTATTCAGTAAATAAGACGGTTATGCAATTTTACTTTTTATTTCCCTAAAATAATTCGATTGGCATCTCCAATCATACTGCAATCATTTCCATTATCACTACAAACATATAATTTCCCCTGCATATTGACAAAATATAGCTTGCCTTTTTGATAAAAAACTTCAGAATTTTGCGCAATATTTCCCTCTTGTGTTAATTTTACAGGACTAGTTTTAACATGTTTACAATACATTTGAATATTATTGCACACATACGTAAATGCTCCTTTTGCATTAGCAACCAAATTCAACGTACCATCTGTAACTCCATCTGAAATCTTTGTTACTTTACCTTTACTATAATACATAAGGGAATCCTTTTCATTAATAAAAATAACACTTTTACTGTTATCATCATATATAATATTGTCCAAGGTTCCCAATTTTGCAAGTTCTGTGTATGTGTCCACCACTTTATCTACTATTTTTGCGCTCATTAATGTATTTTTACGAACCATGATAACATCATCTTTATCAATAATATAAGCTAAATTGGTACTGTTATTTTTTCCTAAATAAATGGATTTTCCATCACTAAAATCCAACTGATAATAATAAATGTCATCGTTGCAGTTATATATAAATCCATTACAATTTTTTAATGTATTGACCTGCTGTGCCTTATATGAAAACAAGTAAATATTATCTTCTACAGCACCATGTATGATTGTCACAGCTTCAGCAATCAATGTTTTTTTTGGATTTTTACCATATACATATGTATATAGTTTGTCCTCAAGGTCATTAAAAATCACTGTTTTTTTATCCGAATATACATAGATATCCTTTACTGTTTCAGAAAGCATTGTTGTTGTAACAGTATGGTCGCTTTCAACTTTGCTGATATAAAGCTGTGTTGTTCCAACAGAGCCTTCCTCATTAATGACTTCCGTTTCTTGATAGATAGCATATCCATCATTATCTATATACAATAATTTTTTTTCTTTATTATTTTCTGCCAATATATTGCAATTTTCATCATTCCATATCATCATACTATAATTATTATTTGTATGATTATATGCAGAAGCACAATAATATTTTCCATTATCTGAAGACATACTTTCTTTAACTGTTATATCATAAAGATTTTGCGGAAGCGGTTGTATATGAAAGGAATTTTTATCCGATTCAAATATTGCTTCGTCATAATCACAAACTCGTTGAATATCCATTTCTGATATACGATATATGGTATTATCATATATTGAATATAGGATAACATCTTTATGATTTATCAGCATATAAAGCCCCAATGCCCCCACTAAAGCAACAACAATGCTGATTGCAATAATCATACCAACTTTTTTATTTTTCTTATTGTCCTTTTTTTCTGCCTTTTTATCCGCAATTTTTTGTCGTGCCTGTCCACTAACTTTTACAATTTTGTCTAAAATTTCATCGGGTCTTAAAGCTTCATTGGATTTATTTTTTTCTTCATTATCAGAAAAAGCAGACTTTAGGACAGCCTGCTTCTCCTCATACTCTTTTCGTCTCTTAAGATAATCATCTTGATTGACTATGATATCTAGTCCATCACAATTTGGACATTTTGTTCCCTCATACTCTCTGCCACACTTTGGACATAACATATCAAAAATCCTCTTTCACAATTTCTTAAAATACAAATTTATTCTCAAAATATGCTTTTAAATCACAAATCTTAATTCGTTCCTGCTCCATTGTATCTCTATCACGTACTGTCACAGCACCATCTTCCACAGACTCAAAATCATACGTTACACAGAATGGTGTACCAATCTCGTCCTGTCTTCTATATCGTTTACCGATATTGCCTCTGTCATCATACTCACAGTTATATAATTTGCTTAAATCTGCAAATACCTTCTCGGCACCTTCGTTTAACTTCTTTGATAAAGGCAGCACACCAATCTTAACAGGAGCAATGGCAGGGTGAAAATGAAGGACTGTTCTCATTTCTCCATCTTCTAGTTCTTCCTCATCATATGCAGAACAAAGGAAAGCAAGTGTTACACGGTCTGCACCAAGTGAAGGCTCAATAACATAAGGAATATATTTTTCTTTTGAATCATCATCAAAATATGCCATATCTTCACCCGAAACATTTTGATGCTGCGTCAAATCATAATCGGTTCTATCTGCAATTCCCCACAATTCACCCCAACCAAATGGGAATAAAAATTCAATATCGGTTGTTCCTTTTGAGTAAAAACTCAATTCTTCTGGCGAATGGTCTCTTGCTTTCATCTCCTCATCTTTAATACCAAGCGATTTTAACCAATCAATACAATATTGTCTCCAATATGCAAACCACTCAAGGTCTGTATCAGGCTTACAGAAAAACTCCAACTCCATCTGTTCAAATTCTCTTGTTCTAAAAGTAAAATTGCCCGGTGTAATCTCATTTCTAAAAGACTTGCCAATTTGAGCAATACCAAAAGGTACTTTCTTTCTTGATGTCCTTTGAACATTTTTAAAATTAACAAAAATACCTTGTGCTGTTTCTGGTCTTAGATAAACAATATTTTTTGCATCTTCTGTGACACCCTGAAATGTTTTAAACATCAAATTAAACTGCCTGATATTGGTAAAATTATGCTTGCCGCAGCTTGGGCAACAAATATTTTGTTCATCAATAAAGCTTTCCATTTTTTCATGTGTCCAACCATCAACAGAACCTTCTAATGTATAGTTATTTTCCTCTGCCCAATCTTCAATAATTTTATCTGCTCTAAATCGCTCATGGCACTCTTTGCAATCCATAAGAGGGTCTGAAAAACCACCAAGATGACCAGAAGCAACCCAAGTTTGGGGATTCATCAAAATGGCACAATCCACACCGACATTATAAGGGTTTTCCTGAACAAATTTTTGCCACCATGCTTTTTTTACATTATTTTTAAGCTCTACACCAAGATTACCATAATCCCATGTATTCGCTAATCCTCCATATATCTCTGAGCCTCGATACACAAATCCTCTCGCCTTTGCCAACGCAACTATTTTTTCCATTGTCTTTTCCATAAAAATCCTCCATAATTTTTTAGTAGGCTTTACAATATTTCTATGATTTTATAACATTTTTATACATATGACAAGAGTATTTATTATTATTTATGCTTTGCTATTTACTTATCATATCAAGCGATTTAAACTCTTTATCAATCGTACTATTTCGTATTATGCTGATAACTTCTGATAATTCTTTCATACAATTATCATTTAATTTAAATGTATACAATTTATCTATTGGCGATGTAACAATATATTGCAATGCGTAAACTGTAGAGGATGATAAAGGCAAGCGTTCTATTCTTGCTGCTTTACAGTCTGCACATAAAACGCCTTGCAAATCTTTAGTATATCCTATTATATTATGCTTTTCTTCTCCACATTCTTTACATGTAAATAAATCTACACATTCTCCATTTATCGCAATGATTTTTAACTCATAGATACATTTTATCAAAGAATATGGTATCAATGCTTTTGTAATTGCTTTGAAAGTAACATACAATAAGTTTATCATATCAGTGGCATCCAAATTTTCTCTGGCATAATATTCCGCCAATTCCGCAAAATAACAGGCGTAACAAATGGCATTATAATCTTTTATCATATCTTCAAAAAAATGGGTGACATTTGCCTGCTTTAATACATAAGAGTCTCTCCCTTCATACATTTGAAAGGTTCCAAATATAAACCCTCTTGTAGCGCCCATTAATGGGCTATTGGGTCTTCTTGCTCCCCTTGCAAATGCAGAAATTTTCCCACGCTCTTTTGTGAGCAGCACAATTCTTCTATCATATTCACCAATAGGCATAGAGGACAATTCCATACCATGAACCTCTATAATATTGCCCATATATTCACCTACTCTTTATCTTTTTTCTTATCATACCCAAAATTTTTGATTAACAAATCACTGTCACGCCATTCTTTTTTTACTTTTACCCAAAGTTGTAAATTTACTTTTGTATCAAGATGTCTTTCAATTTCATATCTTGCATCCGAGCCAATCCTTTTTAACATCTGTCCACCTTTGCCAATGATAATCCCTTTATGTGAATCCCTTTCACATATGATTGTAGCTTCAATATCCGTTATTATTTTTTTACTTTGTTTTGATTTCCTCGTTTTCATGCTGTCAATAACAACAGCAATACCATGTGGAATCTCCTCATTTAATACATAGAGTGCTTTTTCACGAATCAACTCTGCCACAATCTGCCTTTCTGGCTGG
Organism: uncultured Lachnospira sp.; assembly: GCA_910587485.1. Lineage (GTDB taxonomy): Bacteria > Bacillota > Clostridia > Lachnospirales > Lachnospiraceae > Lachnospira. The sequence goes on along the minus strand of CAJUKN010000008.1, from coordinate 113,848 downwards.
TCTGTTATGGTATCTTCATCATAAAACAGGGGTCCATAGGATAAATATTTAAATATGGTATCTATCAACTCATCAACATTTTTACCACTCTTTGCCGATACAGGTACAATCTCAACAAAATCAATCTCTTTTCTATACTTTTCTATAACAGGCAGGATTTCTTCTTTCTTAATCGTATCAATCTTATTGATAACAAGAATAATTGGTGACTTTACTGTTTGTAAACGCTTTATAATATGCTGCTCATTTTCCCCAATAAAGGTGGTTGGCTCAACAAGCCAACATATCACGTCCACATCGCCAATCGCTTTTACGGCTGTTCCTACCATATATTCTCCCAGTTTATTCTTCGCCTTATGGATTCCCGGCGTATCAACAAATACAATTTGTCCTCTCTCATCTGTAAAAACAGTCTGTATCCGATTTCTAGTTGTCTGTGGCTTATTTGATGTAATGGCAATTTTTTGTCCAATCATTTTGTTCATCAGTGTGGATTTACCTACATTTGGTCTTCCTATCAATGTTACAAAACCTGATTTTACATTGTTATTTGTGGCGGCTGCGCCTCCTGTAATTCCACTTGCTGCAAGCATTTCATCTAAATTCATAGCAATCCCCATTCTGAAGCGTTCATGTAAGAATCATATTAAGGCTTATTGGTGACGCTTCCACACTATAAGCATATGAAAAATACATATATTCACATTATTTTTTACATTAATCTATTTTTATTTAAATAACGGTGCAATATTATCAAACAGTTCTGCTTCATCATGAATTGCTTTCTGATTTCCTACAACACATAAATAATCTTGAGAGATGCCTGCTCGAATTAAAGGAGCTAATTTTCTTATTACCTCCGCATTGGTTGTTAAAACTTCCTCTCTCTCTTTCTTAAAGTCCTCAATTGTATAATTGCTTATATAGGCACTAAAAGAGCGTACTCCTTTTGACGCTGGATTCATTGGTGCATCCATATCTCCAATTGTGCCAATAATGAATTTTAACATATCTCGGTCACTGGCATTAAATTTCTTGATATAATCGGCAGCATCCTCATAAATCTCATTTGTTTTTCGGATATTAGGGTCTCTGTAAGACACCATATACATATCACCATTTCTTGCAAATGCACTCATACAGCCATATGCTCCACCTTTTACACGAATATTTATCCAAAGGTAATCATATGAAAAAATAACCTTTAACACTTTCAATGCTCCTGTATACGCATACCCTGCATTTACAAAATTACCACATCTTGCAACATAATTTACTTGTGAAGAAAACGTAAATGCTTTTTTTACTTTACATGGCTTATACAATCTCTGTGCATTAGCTCTCTTTAACTTCTTTAATCCTTTTTCAAATTTTTCCATTGGCTTTACAAAATCAGAAAAACCATTATCATCAGCCGTGATGCTGACAATTAGATTTTCTTTATGGAATATCAGCTTCACACACTCTTTAAGATTAGCAACAATTTGTTCTTTGCAATCATCAAAATTCCTATTTAATTTTTCAATCAACTCATAATAACCATATCCTCTAATTTTATCTGAATAATAGCCTCTTTCCGAAAACTGAGCCATTCCACTTATTAAGGCGACCGTATGCCCAGAATTGGTCATTGATGTTTCAAGTCTTGATTTAACACGTGCAATAATTTCTTTTAATCGTTTATAGTCACTAAACTTTGTTCTATAAATCATCTCATACATAATATCAAGAACAAATGGGATTTTTTCATATAAAACTTTTCCTTTTACTTCATACATAATGGTGTATTTATCGGACTTTTCCTTGTCTCCATATATGGAAATATCTGAACTTACACCACCACTATTTATATTAATCTCATTTGATAACTCAGGAAATGTAAAATTTTGCGTATCCATTAATCCTATTGTTGAAGTCAAAAGCCCCATATATGGGACAAGTTCATCTGGAACTTCCTTGCAGTTAAAAGCCATCATAATATAGGCAATCTTGTTGGTAAACATATTATGATGAATCACATCAATTCCTGAAATTTGCCTTTTATCAATATATAATGGTGCTGGCTCTCTGCCAATATCTTCAAGTGTTAGCATAGGAATGGTCTGGAGTGCTTCTTGACTAGATAGTTCATCTTGATATTCTTTTAATTCCTTTGTATCTCTCACAAGCTGCTCAATTTCTTTGTCAGTCAATGTATCTTTATATGCTCTCAACTGTTCTTCAAGCTTTTCATTTTTTTCTTCTTCCAGTCCTCTCTTTGGATACAATGTAATAACAGAGCCATGATTATTATCCAAAAGATAATTTTTAATTAAATTTTCAAAGAATCCCTCATCTTTTTCTTTCTTAAGCTGCTCAAAAATCTCACTTGCTTTTACATGTATAAATGGCTTTTCTTCATCATATAACCAGCTATCCATCATTGTAAGATAATACATAAGACCTTTTGGATACGGACCATAATCTGCCTCACGATACTTAAATTCATAATAGTTAATTCCCGCTGCAATCATACGCTTATCAATGCCATTTTCTACGATATCGGTTAAAACTTCATAAATAGTATTTAAAAATAGCTGTTTTTTATCACTATCTGAATTTTTTGCTATAATGGAATAGATAGGCTGATAAACAGAACTTTCAAAACTGCTATATATATCATCACCAACACCCTTATCAACAAGAGTCTGTTTTAATTTCGCACCCGGTGCTACAACAAGTGCATAATCAAGAACCTGCATTGCAAGATATAACCTTGCATCGGTTGCTGTTCCAACTACTTTATTAAAAGAAAGGTATGTGTTGTTACTGAGTGGTTCATCTTCTGTCACTGGAAATGGTTTGCTTAAATCAGCCATCACACAAAATGGTTCTTGTAATTGTATAGTAGAATCCACACTTACAGTTGTTGCATCAAATTGGCTAAGATACTCTCTATCTAAATAATCCAATCGTTCCTGAATATCCATATCACCATACATATAAATATAGCTATTGGCTGGATGATAATACTTTTTATGATAGTCAAGAAATTCCTCATACGTAAGTTGTGGTATACATTCAGGGTCACCGCCTGATTCAAAACGGTAAGCCGTATTTGGAAAAAGTGACGTAAACGTATATCTTGAAAGGATATCATCAGGAGAAGAATATACGCCTTTCATCTCATTATATACAACACCATTATAAAATATATCTTCGCGCTCATCCTCTAATTCATAATGCCAACCTTCTTGTTTAAATATATTAGGATTCTTATAGATATCTGGATAAAACACAGCATCCATATATACATCCATAATATTTCTAAAATCAGCATCATTGCAGCTTGCAACAGGATATACTGTTTTATCTGGAAATGTCATTGCATTAAGAAATGTATTAAGAGAACCCTTGCATAACTCAACAAATGGGTCTTTGACAGGATATTTCCTAGAACCACATAATGTAGAATGTTCAATAATATGCTGTAATCCAGTATCATTATATGGTGGTGTCTTAAAACCAATCGAAAATACTTTATTGTTATCATCATTCACAATCACAACAACTCTTGCTTGACTTTTTTTGTGTCTTAACAATAAACCAATTGAATGAATATCATTTAATTCCTCTTTCTTGACAATCTCATAATTTGATAATTTTAGATTGTTGATTTTTTGCATCATTTCTGCTAAATTCATACTCTTATTTACTCCTCCATGCTGCTTTTTTTCGTTACATTTATTCTTGCTACGAAGTATTTAACTTTTATATATTTAGTCAATAATAACACAGATTATGTTAAAGGTCAAAATTATATTAACAAAAAACGGCATAACTTATTATAAGCCACACCGTTTTTACCAATTCATTTTCGTTTTACAACAGTCTCTTATTATTTTACCTTTTATTTACTGAAAAATCCCTTCTTTTTTACATGTCGTTCTGCGCCTGTAAGCGTTTTATCATAAGCTAATAAAGCCTCTCTTTGCTCACTGTTTAATTTCGTAGGAATTTCAACAATTAATGTAATATAATGGTCGCCACGAACCTCTTTATTTCGCACAGTTGGCATTCCTTTTCCTCTCAGTCGCACTCTAGTTCCAGAAGCCGTTCCTGCCTTTACCTCATAAACCACTTCCCCATCAATCGTCTTAACCTTAATTTCTCCACCAAATACAGCCGTAGGATAACTTATTATTACCTCAGAGAATATATTATATCCATCTCTTTTAAATTGTGGGTCCGAACTAACCATAACTGCAACAAGCAAATCGCCTCTAGGTCCTCCATTCGTACCTGGTTCGCCTTTGCCTTGTATTCTCACATACTGACCATCATCAATGCCTGCAGGTATATTCACCTCAATGGTCTTTTTACTGCTAATATAACCTGTTCCATAACATTCTGGACACTTTTCTTTAATTACTTTTCCCTTTCCATTACAATCTGGACAGGTTTGAACATTTCTTACCATGCCAAAAAAGGATTGCTGTGTATACACAACCTGACCTTTTCCACCACATTTATTACATGTTTCAGGCTGTGTTCCCGGTTTGGCACCTGTTCCATTACATTTTGGACAAGGGTCTTTTAAGGTGATTTCCAATTTCTTTGATGTACCTGTCACAGACTCAGCAAATGTAATTCGAACACTGGCTCGGATATCAGCACCTCTCATTGGTCCATTGCTGTTGCGCCTTCTTCCACCGCCAAACAAATCACCAAATATGTCGCCAAATATATCACTTCCAAATATATCGCCCATATTGCTGAAATCAAAGCCACCACTGCCTCCATTTTCAAATGCAGCATGACCAAATTGGTCATACTGACGACGTTTCTCAGAGTCACTAAGAACAGCATAAGCCTCCGAGGCTTCCTTAAATTTTGCCTCCGCATCTTTATCTCCCGGATTAATATCAGGGTGGTATTTTTTAGCCAGTTGTCTGTATGCTTTTTTTATGGCTGCTTCATCTGCATCCTTTGAGACACCTAAGACTTCATAATAATCTCTCTTGTCTGCCATATCTTATTCCTTTCTATAAAATTTCAGGATTTTTCTATAAACTTTTATTTTATTTTTTATTTTCATGTTATTTTTTATATAAGAATTTCTTGCATCTTAAGCAGCAAAAACCTGCTAAAACTGCACAGAGGCAAAAAGCCTTTGTGCAGTTTATTATTGTGTACATACCACTTCTGGTATTTATACACAAATCAAACACTGTGCAATAATTAAACTTCCTTGTAATCGCCATCAACTACATCATCACCATAAGGTGCGCTTGTTTCACCTGCGCCTGCATTCATATCCGGAGTTACCCCTGAACCCATATCTGGACCTGCACCTGCTGCCCCTTGTGCCTGCTGTGATTCATAAAGTTTAGCAAACAATTTTTGTGCAGATTCCATCAATTTCTCTTTTGCTGCCTTAATATCATTGACTTGTGACTCTGTCATATTTTCTGCATCACTGCTCTCAATAAGTGATTTCAATGCGTTAAGGTCTGCCTCAACTCCCGCCTTATCATTGGCATCCAACTTATCGCCAACTTCATTTAACGCTTTCTGCGTCTGGAATACCATTGAATCTGCCTCATTTCTAGTCTCAATAGCTTCCTTACGCTTTTTATCCTGCGCTTCATATTCAGCCGCTTCTTTGACAGCCTTATCAATATCATCATCAGACATATTTGAACCAGCTGTAATTGTGATATGCTGTTCTTTGCCTGTACCTAAATCTTTTGCAGATACATTAACAATACCATTTGCATCGATATCAAATGTTACCTCTATTTGAGGAACACCACTCATTGCTGGTGGAATACCATCTAATCTAAACTGTCCAAGTGATTTATTATCTCTTGCAAACTGTCTTTCACCTTGAACAACATTGATATCCACTGCTGTCTGATTATCTACTGCTGTAGAGAAAATTTGACTCTTCTTTGTAGGAATTGTTGTATTTCTTTCAATTAATCGTGTTGCTATACCACCTTTTGTCTCAATAGAAAGAGAAAGTGGTGTAACATCAAGAAGAAGAATCTCACCTGCACCTGCATCGCCTGCAAGTTTACCACCTTGAATAGAAGCACCAAGTGCCACACACTCATCTGGATTTAATGTCTTGCTTGGCTCATGCCCTGTAAGCTGTTTTACTTTATCCTGTACTGCAGGCACTCTTGTAGAACCACCAACCAACAATACCTTTGAAAGTTCTGAAGCGGTAAGACCTGCATCGCTTAAAGCATTTCTTACTGGCTCTGCTGTCTTTTCTACTAAATCATGTGTCAACTCATCAAATTTGGCTCTTGTGAGTGTCATATCAAAATGCTTTGGTCCTTCTGGTGTTGCTGTGATATATGGAAGGTTAATCGTTGTTGTTGTTGCGCTTGACAACTCTTTCTTAGCCTGTTCAGCAGCAACTTTTAATCGCTGTAGTGCCATTGTATCCTTTGATAAGTCTACGCCTTCTTTTGCCTTAAAGTCCTCTAACATATATTGTGTTATAACATTATCAAAGTCATCGCCACCAAGTTTATTATTACCTGCTGTTGCAAGAACCTCAATAACACCATCGCCAATTTCAATAATGGATACATCAAATGTACCACCACCAAGGTCATACACCATAATTTTTTGTTCTTTTTCATTGTCAAGACCATAAGCCAATGCTGCTGCCGTAGGCTCATTAATAATTCTCTTTACATCAAGACCTGCAATTTTACCTGCATCCTTTGTTGCCTGACGCTGTGCATCATTAAAGTATGCTGGTACTGTGATAACTGCTTCTGTAACCTTTTCACCAAGATAATTCTCTGCATCGGCTTTCAACTTTTGAAGAATCATAGCTGAAATTTCTTGTGGTGAATATTTCTTATCATCAATTGTTACTCTATGGTCTGAACCCATATGTCTCTTAATAGAAGAAATCGTCTTATCTGCATTTGTTACAGCCTGACGCTTTGCAGGGTCACCTACAAGTCTTTCTCCTGTCTTTGTAAATGCCACAATAGATGGTGTTGTTCTAAGACCTTCTGTGTTTGCAATAACAACTGGCTTACCGCCCTCCATAACTGCCACACATGAATTTGTTGTACCTAAATCAATTCCTATAATTTTTCCCATAATATAATCCTTTCTGCACTCTGTGCTAAAATACCAATATTATTTTTTATTACAATTTTAAATGTTTTGTTTTTTATTCGTCTTTTAATTTGCCACTTTAACCATACTGTGGCGAATTACAGTATCTTTATATGTGTAACCCTTTTCAAATTCTTCAACGATAATGCTCTCGCCGACCGAATCATCATCAATGTGCATAACAGCATTGTGAACATCTGGGTTAAATTCAACACCAACAGCTTCAATAGGCTTTACATCAATATCTTCAAACACCTTCATAATCTGCTTATAAACCATATCCATTCCTTTTGCAAATGGTGTTTCTTTATCTTCATCTGTGATTGATTTAAAGCCTCGCTCAAAATTATCTACTACTGGGAGCAATTTCTTTATAACCTCTGAAGCTCCCATCTCATACATTGTAGACTTTTCTTTATCTGTACGCTTTCTGAAGTTGTCAAATTCTGCCATCTGACGCTTGATTTTATCTTGTAATTCCTCAATAACAGCGTCTTTTTGGTCTTTCTTTTTTCTGGTGCATTTTCCAGAATCAGAAATTTCTTCGTCCACATCACTTGCGCCATCTGCCTGTTCGGCAAATGTTGTATCCACATCTGCGTCCGCTTCATCTAAATTGACAGCTTCATCTGCATTGCTTTCATTATAAATAGAATTTGCAGCATTATCATCTTCTTGTACTAAATTATTATCTGCATTTTCTGAAAAATCTTTCTTAAAATTCTTCTTTGACTGATTCATCTTAGCTCCTTTGATTTTAGACACGTCTCATCTTCCTTCCTATGATTTCTTAAAAACATCATCTAGTTGATTTTGAATGGTTTTTAACTTCTCGACAACCTTTTCATAATCCATACGCTTTGGACCAATAATTCCTATCGTTCCACGCATACCATCCTGAAGTTCATATATTGCAGTAACAACGCTGCAATCCTTCATGGATTCCACTGGAGTCTCACTTCCTATATAAACTTGAATATCTTTGCTTTCTCCCTCCTCACCATTATCAACATTGACAAAATCGGTTAAACTTTGTTTTTCTTCAAGTGCATATATCAATTCACTTGCTTTTGTTGAATCGCTCAGTTCAGGATACTTAAATATATTGGTTGCTCCACTGGTATATATCTTTAGATTATCTTCACTGCTAATAGCTGTTACAATCGCATCAACCACCTCTTTTACAAGCTGTGCATGTTCTCCTGCCTGACTTTCCATCTTGGACACAATACTAAGATTCATTTCTTGTAAAGACAATCCTGTGAGTGTTGTATTAATCAAAATATTTAATTTTAATAAATTTTCCTGATTAAGCCTCTCACTTACTGTTATAACCTTATTGCGAATAACATTGCCTCCCATAACAATCACTGCAAGAATTTTGTTGTCTTCAAGGCTTGAAAGCTGTATAAACTTCAGCTTGTTGCCTTTTACTTGAGGTGCGCTTACCATCGTTGCATAATTTGTATCTCTTGCCAGCACCTTTGCAACACTTTGTAGCAACTCCTCAACCTTGTCAACTTTCTTGCCAAGCAGCTCTGCCATTGACTGTGTATCCTTCTCACGTTCAGCAACATCTCCTTCACGCTTTAATAACTGCTGCTCCCTAGTTGCTAATTCCTCCTCTTTAGTATGCATCATATCATCTACATATAATCGGTAACCTTTATCAGTAGGAATCCTTCCTGCTGATGTATGCGGCTGTATAATATATCCCATCTCCTCTAAATCAGCCATCTCATTCCTTATCGTTGCGGAACTCAACTTAAGGTCGGTATATTTAGAAATGGTCCTTGACCCAACAGGTTCTCCTGTCTCAAGATAATTTTTGATAACTGCTTTAAGAATCTTTATTTTTCTTTCATCCAGTTCCATTATAGCCACCTCATTCCTGTGTTGTTATAAAACGATACAGAAATATTCTAATAATATCTTTCAATTTTTTGCTTTTGTTAGCACTCAATTAATTGGAGTGCTAATATTGCTATACATAAAATAACACCTGCATTCCTTATTGTCAACAAAAAATGCAGGATTTTTTATAAATAAAATATAAAATTATAAAAATAATACAAAAAACACACTTATATTGTATCTTTTTCATTTGTTTAGTAAAATGTGCCATTATGAATAAAGCAGATATTTGCAATCTACTTTATTATTTGCTTATCATATTAAAACTGAAATGTATCTTTTATTCCACTCCACTTTTCATCTTTTTCTGATAAATTAAGTTTCGTTCCATCTGCAAGTGCATAACCCTCTGCGGCGGCACTTCCCTTATATTCGCCTACAAGCTGTGGCCACTCAATGCCAATTTCTGGGTCATTCCAAGCCAAACCACTCTCATCACCTGGATGATAAAAATCGGTCACCTTATAACAAAACTCTGCCTCATCACTAAGCACTAAAAATCCATGTGCAAAGCCTTCTGAAATATAAAACTGTTTTTTATTTTCAGCGGAAAGTTCAACGCCAAACCACTTCCCATACGTTTTACTTCCACCTCTTAAATCAACAGCAACGTCAAATACTGTTCCTTTTATAACACGAACAAGCTTACCTTGTGGAAATTGTTTTTGAAAATGTAATCCCCTGAGAACGCCTTTTGTTGACATGCTTTGATTATCTTGTACAAACACCATATCAAGACCAGCTTCTTTAAAATCATTTTGATTATATGTTTCAACAAAATACCCACGCTCATCGCCATGAACGGTAGGTTCTATAATATAAAGCCCCTCAATTGGTGCATTTGTCACTTTAATCTGTCCCATTTTTATCCTCATTTCTGCGCTGCTTTTTTCATATAACGAGTTTGTGACAAGCAACGCGCAAACACAAATTTCGTGGTTGAAAATAATAGAATTATCGCAAAGCATAGATTCTATCATTTTCACGCTTATTCCTCTATACAAAAACAATGTTCTTTTTGCTGTGTAATAAAGCGATACAGATATATTAAAAAGTTTCCTTTCAACCCCAATTTATCCTTTCTAATATTTAATTTCCTTCAAATATCGTTTTAGTGCATCCTCCCATGTAGGAAGCGGTTTAAATCCATTTTCTACTAATTTACTTTTATCTAGTCTTGAATTAAATGGTCTTTTTGCTTTAGAAAGTCCATATTCCGCTGTTGTTACAGGAATGACTTTTGTATCATAGCCTGCAAGCTCATATATCTTACAAGTAAAATCATACCAAGATATATAACCGCCCTCATTCGTTGCATGATAATAACCATACTGTTCTGAAACTGCCATATCAGCCAATAATACTGCCAAATCTAGTGTGTAGGTCGGCGTGCCTATTTGGTCGTTAACTACTTTGACTGTATCATGTGTCTTTCCCACATTTAACATCGTCTTAATAAAATTCTTACCATTTAAACCAAACACCCATGCAATACGAACAATAAAATATTTCTCTAAAATGCTGCTTACTGCCAATTCTCCCTCAAGCTTTGTCTGTCCATAGACATTAAGCGGCTTATAATCTTTACATTCTGGAAGCCAAGCCTTATCTCCTTTTCCATCAAACACATAATCCGTACTGAGATAAATCATCTTTGCATCAACTTCTTTACATGCCATTGCAATATTTTTAGCACCATCTGCATTAATTTTACGTACCTTTTCTATATTTTCCTCTTCTTCTGCCAAATCAACGGCTGTCCAAGCGGCACAATGTATGACAACATCTGGTTTTACTTCAACAATAACTTCATAAACAGCTTGCTTATCAGTTATATCAAGAGAAATATAGAGATTTTTTGTAACCGCACTACCATCATCAACACCACTATAATATTGTGCAATATCGCTTCCCACAACCTCTATACCACGTTTTACCAACTCATTTACAACATCATGCCCTAACTGCCCTGCAACACCTGTAACAAAAATTTTCATAATTTTTTTATGCCCCCTTATTATGCTTTAATACTAATTGAATTTATGCTCTCTATCTGCATACATATTTTCATAATAGTTTTGATAATCTCCCGAAATGATATGCTCCCACCATTCTCTATTTTCAAGATACCATTTTATAGTCTTTTTAATGCCATCATCAAATTTTGTCTCTGGAAGCCAGCCAAGCTCTGTCTTCATCTTCGTTGGGTCAATAGCATATCTTCTGTCATGTCCCGGTCTGTCTGTCACATAGGTAATCATATCATCACCCTTGCCAAGCTCCGCAAGAACCGTTCTTACCACTTCAAGATTTGTCTTTTCATTGTGTCCACCAATATTATAAACTTCACCCACTTTGCCTTTACGAATAATAAGGTCTATCGCACTGCAATGGTCTTCTACATACAACCAATCACGCACATTTTCTCCCTTTCCATAAACTGGAACCTTTTTGTCATTCAACACATTGGCAATCATAAGCGGTATTAATTTTTCTGGAAAATGATAGGGACCATAATTATTGGAACATCTCGATATTGTTGTTGGAATATTAAATGTTCGATGATATGCCATTACTAACAAATCAGCACTAGCCTTTGATGCGGAGTAAGGGCTTGAGGTGTGTATTGGCGTATCCTCTGTAAAAAATAAATCTGGTCTATCAAGTGGTAAATCACCATAAACCTCATCGGTTGAAACTTGATGATATCTTTGAATACCATATTTTTTGCAGGCATCCAACAATACACCTGTACCAATTACATTGGTCTGCAAAAAAATACTTGGATTATCAATAGAACGGTCAACATGACTTTCTGCTGCAAAATTTACAATAATATCTGGCTTTTGTTTCTCAAACATTTCATATATGGCATCTCTATCTGCAATATCTGCCTTAATAAATGTAAAATGAGGATTCTCCATCACACCTGCTAATGTCTCCATATTTCCTGCATATGTGAGCTTATCCAGACAAATAATGTTATCCTCTGGGTGTTTGTCTAACATATAATGCACAAAATTACCGCCAATAAATCCTGCACCGCCTGTAACCACGATTTTCATAAATTTTATATAGATGAGCTGCCGCTTTAAGTAAAATATTAAATATATATAATATATATTTATAAAAATAATATATTAGGATTGAATCCAACTATATTTTATATTCATTTTTCTTAATACGATATCCCATCGTCCTCCTTTCTTTTTTGACAAAACTATCTGCCATGATTCACAATAATTGTTCGATTTAATTAAAAAGTACATGTTAATATCTTTAATACTTAATTTTACCGTCTGCAACTTTCTTTAAATGCTCTCCATATGGTGATTTTCCATATTTTTTAGCATGTTCCATCAATTGGTCTTTGTTAATCCAATTATTTTTATAAGCAATTTCTTCAATGGCTGAAATTTGTATACCTTGCCTATTTTCGATAACCTTGATAAATTCTGTCGCTTCGCTTAAAGCATCCATTGTCCCAGTGTCAAGCCACGCATAACCACGTCCAAGTGTAATAACATCTAAATTTCCTTTTTCCAAATAAATTTTATTTAAGTCAGTTATCTCAAGTTCCCCTCTTGCAGATGGCTTAATTTGCTTTGCATACTCACACACATGTTTATCATAAAAATATAATCCTGTAACACAATAATTGGATTTTGGATTCTTTGGTTTCTCCTCTATTGAAATTGCTTTTCCATCTTCATCAAATTCCACAATTCCAAATCGTTCTGGGTCATCGACATAATAGCCAAAAACCGTTGCTCCATGATTTTTTGCAGCAGCTTCTCTCAAATGTTTTCCAAGCCCACTGCCATAAAAAATATTATCGCCAAGTACCATTGCGCAGGAATCCCCATCAATAAATTCCTCTCCAAGTAAAAATGCCTGTGCAAGCCCATCTGGAGAAGGCTGCTCCTTATAGGAAAGCTTTAATCCTAAATCATTGCCATCACCAAAGAGCTTTTCAAAGTTTGGCAAATCCTGTGGTGTTGATATAATCAGTATTTCCCTTATTCCTGCCATCATAAGCACAGACAGCGGATAAAAAATCATTGGCTTATCATATACTGGCAATAATTGTTTACTTGTAACCATTGTAAGCGGGTAAAGTCTGGTGCCGCTTCCACCTGCTAAAATAATACCTTTCATAATTTCACCTCATTTCTTCACCTCATAAAGTGATATTATATTTATCATAAAAGATGACGTAACGTCACCTTCAAGTACTTTTTTTCGTACAAAGGAAAATTCCGGCATCTTTTGTAACAAAAAACCCTTTTTTTACTTTTTTTTCCACAAATTGTTTAAATTCTTTATATCGGTTTAAAATATACTGATTTTGATTGCCATGACAAGACATAATATACTCAATAAGTGGATTGGCTTTTGTCACACAAAGTCCATCATCATATATTTTTTTTTCTATATTTTCAAAAGAATACTGAAGAAACTTCTCACCATTATTTAAGCCAAAATGTTCATACAATTTGTTCGCTGCAAGAACAATTCTATCGTCAAACTCTCTTACCAACATACTGATTTCTCTCATATGCTTGTGTCCATATGTGCTTGCAATTAATCTGCCGCAAGGCTTTAAAACCCGCGCAATCTCTGCAAGTGCCCGGTCAATATCCTCACAATAAAACAACATATGATTAGCAATAACAAGGTCAAATGAATTGTCCTTCATATCAAGATTTTCACAAGAACTTACAGCATACAAAAATCGGTTGTCCTCTAATCCTATTTCACGCCTTGCATCTCTTAGCATACCCTCTGAACAGTCCGATAAAACAACATGAATGCCTGATGGAATTTTTTTCCTATTTTCTATCCACATAGCACCATTGCCGCAACCTACTTCCAAAATACTCATATCATTTTTTATTTCACATTGATTATAAATCCAAGAAAACCAACTTTCCTGATTTGTTGAATACATCTTATGTAAATTAATTCTTGCATTGATATTTGTCGCATCCTTATACTGACTTGACATACTATTTTCCATATTAGTAAGATGAATAATATCCAAAAGCTGCTGCCAGTCAATCTTTTGATTGCTTTCCAACACTTTTGATGTATCAACAATCGCCTGTTCTACCATCTGCAACTGTTCAATTCGGTCTCTTACAAGCTTAAGCTGCATATCCATAGAGCTTCTCATCATATTTCTGTCCGAATCATCAATCGTCATTTGTTTTATTTCTTCTAAGGAAAACCCAAGATATTTTAATAATAAAATTTGTTGAAGACGTACAAAATCGGAGCCAGAATAAAATCTGGCTCCACTTTCACTCACATACGATGGCTTTAAAATATTTTGTTTATCATAATATCGAACGGTTCTTAAAGAAATTTGAGCCATTCTTGCAAATTCTCCAGATGTATGAAGATTTTTCGGTTTCATAGAAATATTTTTCCCTTTCCATATATTGTAAATATCCTTATATCAAACCAATATTTACAATCTCCTTTGCCGCTTGCTTCTTTTTATTGCAGCTTTGTAAAACAAAACTTCAATTAATCGGCGCGACGTGATTTGAACACGCGACCTCACCGTCCCGAACGGTGCGCTCTACCAAACTGAGCCACACGCCGCTATATCACTGTTAAACAATCTATAAAAAATAATCATATCCATTTATCTTATTCATTGCTTAACAGCTTTTTACAATCTTTAAAAACCACATGTTTTGCAAACTTTTAAAGCACATGCAATAACAGCATCCATATCATAATACTTATATTCGCCTAATCTTCCGCCAAAGATAACGTTGTTTTCCTTATCTGCTAAATTTTTATATTCCAGATACAGTTTACTATTTTTTTCATCATTAACAGGATAATATGGCTCATCGCCTTGTTTCCATTCTGAACTATATTCTTTACTGATAACCGTTTGTGGCAACTCATTTCCCTGTTCATCTTTGCCAAACTCAAACCATTTATGTTCAATAATTCTTGTCCATGATGTTTCTTCGTCAGTATAATTAACGGCTGCATTTCCCTGAAAATTCGGCATATCCAAAACTTGTGTATCAAATCGTACCGAACGATACTCCAACGCACCTAATTTATAGTCAAAGTAGGCATCAATAGCGCCTGTATACACAATCTTAGAAGCTATTGAATCATACTGTTCTTTGTTTTGAAGATAATCCACTCCTAACCGCACTTCAATGCCATCTAACATATTTTCTACCATCTTTGTATATCCGCCAATTGGAATACCTTGAAACAGTGCATTAAAATAATTATTATCAAATGTGAAACGCACTGGCAAACGCTTAATAATAAATGATGGAAGCTGATTACATGGTCGTCCCCATTGTTTCTTTGTATAACCCTTTATCAATTTTTCATAGATATCTTTGCCAACTAAAGATATAGCCTGTTCTTCCAAATTTTTAGGTTCCGTTATACCTGCTTCTTTTTTTTGTGTCTCAATAATATTCATCGCTTCCTGTGGTGTCACAACACCCCACATTTTATTAAATGTATACATATTAAATGGCAAGGAATATAATTCTCCTTTATAATTTGCTACTGGAGAATTGGTAAATCGATTAAATGTAATAAATTTACTGACATAATCCCACACTTCTTTATTATTTGTATGAAATATATGCGCTCCATATTTATGCACATGAATCCCTTGTATTTTTTCTGTATATACATTGCCTGCTATATGATTTCTCTTATCAATAACAAGAACCGATTTGCCGTTTGCTGCTGCCTCATGAGCAAACACAGCTCCATATAAACCTGCCCCCACAACTAAATAATCATACATTATAAAGTCCACCTTAATCTTTTTTATCAAAAACGCTTTATCTGTCTATAAACTATTTGTATTTAAATTTGTTACTTAAATTTCTATTTAAACCATCAGATTCCTTTTATTTGGACAAAACAAGTGATGTCAATAAGTCAATATTAAATTGACCATTCGTCTCATTCCACTTGTAACCATACTGTTTTTGCATAGCTTCATCCATCTCTCCACAGATATCCATTCCAAGTACCTGATACTGTTTTACCATAAGAGACAATAAACTTTTTAAACTTTTTGTACTTAAAATACCTTGGTCCCAATTTGTTTGATACTGTTCTTTTGACAAAACATCTTTGTCAATTGAAATATAAACAGGATACTCTATATGAATTTTATCAAAAATATACTGCACTACTTTTTCATTTAACAGCAAATTCTTTTTGTCCAATAATATGCTATCTTTACCAATATCCTTTGATATATTTCCAAAAAGACCAATAATTTCATTTTCTGTAATAAACTGAACCTGTGTATATTGTGTCCTAATATCTTGCGTAATTAATTCATCCTGCACACCAATAATAACAACTTGATTTAAAAAGGTATTGTTGTCTAACACCTCTTTAATCCAGCCTCCACAAGAAAGAATCTGTCCAAATAACGGCGACTGCATATCGTGGTGATGGTCAAATACAATTAAATCAAAGGATTGCTTTAACTTATCTGTAAAAATTTTGCTTAGATAATGATAATTTCCGCCATCAATATAATGGATGCCATATACAGAGATATCAGCTAACATTTTGGTAAGCTGCTGTAGTGCCAAATCATCACAATAACAATCTGTCCCTGTAATACCAGAGGCATCTACCAAACAATATCCATCTACATAACAATTTAAAAACTGCATAAAATTTTGCTGTTGCAAATAGATATTAGACATATTTATCAATGAAATTGGAATTTGCTTATCTTTATTATTTATCATAATTCTAACGTCTTAATACCGTTCCTTAAACCGTTTTTAATGATTGTGCCATATTGTTTAAATACCAAGTATTTTTTGAACAACCACACTCATTTCATTGGTTTCACATACGGTATCATGAAGTACTGGAGCTGTTCTTATCTCCTCAATCGCCTGTGGCACTTTCACACCAGATAATCGGCACAACTCGTCAACAAGTTCAAAATCGCCCATTGTTTCATATGATGAATCAATATCATTCATAACGCTTCTTGTAAACTTATATGGACTTGCTGTTGAAGCAATGACTGTTGTTGTCTCATCTTTTGTCTGTGTCTTATACTTTTCATAAACAGTCGCTGCAACCGCTGTATGTGTATCAATAATATATTTTTCATTTTCATACAATGTTTTAATCGTATCCGCAACTTCTGCCTCTGTAGCATAATTTCCATAAAAATCAACGAGCTGTTCTTTCATCTGACTTGTAATTGTATATTTTCCGCTTTCTTTTAAAGCACTCATCAATTCTGTATTTTTAACGGCACTATTACCTGCTATCTTATATATTAATCGCTCCAGATTGCTTGAGATAAGAATATCCATAGATGGCGATGTTGTAAGGACAAATTCTCTATTTCTGTCATACTCTCCTGTCTCAAAGAAATCATACAGCACTTTATTTTCATTGGAAGCACATATAAACTTTGCAATCGGAAGCCCCATATTCTTTGCATAAAAGGAAGCAAGGATATTGCCAAAATTACCTGTTGGAACAACTACATTTATCTTCTCGCCTGCTTTTATCACACCATCTGCCAGCAATCTTGAATACGCATATACATAATAGACAATCTGCGGCACAAGACGTCCAATATTAATGGAGTTTGCTGAAGAAAATTGAAAGCCTGCCTTGTTCATCTGTTCCTCAAGTGCCTTATCACTAAATATATTTTTAACCCCTGTCTGAGCTGCATCAAAGTTGCCATTTATTCCTACAACATATGTATTATCACCCTTTTGAGTAATCATCTGTTTTTCTTGTATTGGGCTTACTCCATTTTTTGGATAAAATACAATAATCTTTGTTCCTTTCACATCAGCAAATCCGGCAAGCGCCGCCTTACCTGTATCACCTGATGTCGCTGTTAAAATAACAATCTCATTATCAATATGGTTCTTTTTAGCTGATGTTGTAAGAAGATGCGGCAAGATAGAAAGCGCCATATCCTTAAACGCAATTGTCTGTCCATGAAAAAGCTCAAGGAAAAATGTATTATCTGCTTTTACTAACGGTGCAATTTCGGTTGTATCAAACTTTGCATCATATGCTTTTTCAATACAATTCTTTAACTCTTCCTCTGTAAAATCATCAAGCCATAACTTCATGACCTCATAGGCAACTTCTTTGTAAGACAAAGCTGCTAATTCTTCTAAGCTCTTGTCCAATGCTGGAATTTCACTTGGCACAAATAAACCACCATCAGGTGCAAGACCTTTTAAAATTGCCTGTGAAGCTGTCGCCTTTACATTATCATCCCTTGTACTTTTATAATATATACTCATACTACTTAACCATGCCTTTCTATAACCTGCAATCAACATATAACTATAAATATTCAGCCACACCATTTAATATAATAAAATAGCTGCATACATGTTGCAGATAAAATGAAAAATTGCTGACTCTGCGGTCAGAAACTACTTTGCAAACAAAAACTGCTTTGCAAGCAATTATACATGTGTCTTATATTAAATGTCAATATCCTTATCTAAATTTTTATATATTAAATATATATATGATTTTAAAAATATTTTTTCTTTTAACAAATAATTTTAACTTTTTATTGAATCTTTCTATTCTATATGATATAGTAAACATACAAAAAGGGAAGCCATAAAGCGGCTCTACCCTCGAAAACAATAAACTATGACATTTTACAATGCCAAGTCGTCAACTATTCGCAGTAGTTGGCGGCTACTTTTTTCCCTTAAAGATTGTATGACACAAACTTACAAGGGCAACAATGAAAATACCAGTCTGAATAAGCTCTGAATATGTAATCATCATATCGCCCTCCTTTCTTTCGTCTGGAGGGTCTTTTTTACCCTCCTAAAAAGAGGATAAAGCCGCCTATGGCTCTATGGTTTCCCACATTGACAATATAACACAATCATAACTATACAGCAAGCTGTTTTATCACATGTTCAATCATTTATATTTTTATAAAATCATTACAACTGTATAGAAGCAAAAACGTTTCTAATAATGGTCAAAGCAGATATTCGCAATCCGCTACGCTACTTGCTCATAACCACCTATCTGCTATCACAACACAAGTCCCCCACTTATGCCTTTATGGCATTAAAGTGAAGAGGGACTTCCTCAATAAGATTCAATTATGATACGTTCATTTGTAAAATATCTTACACCTTAAAACATCCACCGCCGACAAATTCTCTTAATATCGAATTGACTGGTATAAACTCCGTCTGACATGGCAAAAAATAATCTAAAAATTTTAACAGCCTCTTTGCCTCTTGATATTCAGGCTCATGTTCTCCTATTGAAAACAACAATGGTTCAATATATGGTTTTAATACAGAAATTTCATAAGCAAGCGAAGAATTAAACATCACATCTGCCTGTTCCTGATATGGAAAAATGTTATTTTCTTCGCCGCGCCTTACCGAATCCCACATAGAAAGCGTCCTTTTTGCAGATGCACCTCGTGTCCTAAAATCCCTGACCATACGTCGTATCAATCGTCCGTCTGTAGTTGCAACACGATTGTGTTCATCAATATTTAACTGTGTCAATGCACTGATATAAATTTTAAATTTACTTTCTAATGGCAATGCATAAGACAACTCATCATTTAGACAATGGATGCCTTCAATAACAAGAATATCCTCCTCTCCAAGCTGAAGCCTCTTACCATTATATTCTTTCTTACCTGTCTTAAAATTAAAGGTTGGCATATCAACATCTTCACCAGCAAGCAGCATATTCATTTGACGGTTAAACAACTCAATGTCAATCGCATGTAAATCTTCAAAATTGTAATTGCCATCTTCATCAAGAGGCGTCTCCTCTCGCTCAACAAAGTAATCATCAACTGCTATTGGATGTGGTTTGTATCCTTTTGCCATAAGCTGAATAGACAATCGATGAGAAAATGTAGTCTTTCCTGAGGAAGATGGTCCTGCTATCATAATAAATTTTACATCATGTTTTGATTCAATTTTTTGGACAATCTCATAAATCTTTTGTTCCTGCAATGCCTCATTTGCAAGCATAAGCAGCCCCATATCTCCTTTGCAGATATGTTCATTTAATGAGCCTACCGTGTGTAAATCCAGCATATTTGCCCATTCTGTTGACTCTTTTAAGACGCCAAACAACTTGGCAGGCGGTGCAAATTCTGGGACACTTTCTGGTGCTTTTTTTACAGGAAGCTGCAATACAAATCCACTATCATATGTAAATAAGTCATAAACAGTCAATATACCTGTTGAATATGCCATATATCCATAACAATAATCCATATATCCATCTAAATTATAGATATTAATATTTGAACTCCTGCGATATTTAAATAATTTTGTCTTATCTTTCATATGATGTTGTTCAAATAATTTAATTGCCTCTGATGTTCTCATAGAAGTCTTTGTTATTGGCATATCAGCAATAACAATTTCTTTCATACGCTTTTTTACTTTTTCAAGAAAATCATAATTGACTGTGATATCCCCATCAATCACACAATACAATCCTTTACTTATAGAATACTCTACTTTAACATTACAAATTTTATTGTCTATATCAATATCATGGATTGCTTTTAACATCATAAACAATACACTTCTTTTGTAAACTTCATTTCCGAGTGATGTATCTGTAGTGACAAATTCTATCTCTTCATCGGTTATTTCCATATCCCTTATTTCTGAAAGTTTACCATTTATTTTTACAAGAATAATTCTTCCCAAATAATCATTTTGTGCCTCTTTTACAATCTGTGTCAATTTTTTCCCCATTTTGTACCACCCTTTTCTATCAAAATTTATCTATTGCCATATCTATAATTTTAATATCCCTGTGAAGCTGTTGTATTCTTTGTTCTACTTTAGCCACATCAACGTTCTTTAAATTACGAACCTTTATCACTTGTTTTAACACACCTAAACAAACCATCTTGTCTCGCTCTAGCAACTCTTTAAGAATACTATTTTTACTCTGTAAAAGATATTCCCCATATCGAAAATTCATTTCCTCTATATCTGAATACGATTGAGAATTTGTTTTCTTTTGTTTTTTTTCGACTGTATCCCATCTACAATCCATAAGAACATAAAATTGGTTATCCTCTTTAATCATATTCTCACGAAGCACCTGTATTCCATTTTCATATAAAAATATGCGAAACAATCGAAGTTCAGACTGCGGAGATAAAAGAAGCTGTGTTGTGCTATCCACTTTTTTTCTTCCTTTCTCCAATATGTCCATCATTAATTTTCCACCCATGCCACATATTGTCACAACATCCGCTTCCATTGGCAAAAGCTTGTCCATTCCATCGGACAATCGTATTTCAACTCTATCCCATACATTGAACTGATTAATATTTTCTTTTGCTCTCTCCAATGGCTTCTTTCTTATATCAAGGGCAATTGCTTTGCTGCAAATATCTTGCAACGCCAAATGTATGGGCAAATACGCATGGTCTGTACCAATATCTGCAACAACACTTTTAGGTTTTACCCAATCAGCAACAAGCAAAAGGCGGTCTGATAATTTATAATCCTTCACCAATTTCTCCCATTTGTTTATTCATTAAGGTAATCTTTTAATTTGCAACTTCTTACTTAACAATCAACATAATCCTTTAATTTATACGTTCTTACCTATTAATCAAGATAATCCTTTAATTTACGGCTTCTGCTTGGGTGTCTTAACTTTCTTAACGCTTTTGCTTCTATCTGCCTGATACGCTCCCTTGTTACATTAAATTCTTTTCCAACCTCTTCTAGGGTTCTGGCTCTGCCATCGTCCATGCCAAAACGCAATCTTAAAACCTTTTGTTCTCTCTCTGTAAGTGTGCTGAGTACTTCAACAAGTTGTTCTTTAAGAAGTGTTGAGGCAGCAGCATCGGCAGGCACTGGAACATTATCATCTTGAATAAAATCACCCAAATGGCTGTCTTCCTCCTCGCCTATTGGGGTCTCTAATGATACAGGTTCTTGAGAAATCTTTTGAATCTCACGCACTCTCTCTACAGGAATATCCATAGCCTCTGCAATTTCTTCAGGTGAAGGCTCTCTTCCTAACTCTTGAAGAAGCTGTCTTGACACACGCACCAATTTATTAATAGTCTCTACCATATGAACTGGAATCCTGATTGTTCTTGCTTGGTCTGCAATCGCTCTTGTGATTGCTTGTCTTATCCACCATGTTGCATAAGTGCTGAATTTATAACCTTTTCTGTAATCAAACTTTTCCACAGCTTTAATCAGTCCAAGGTTTCCCTCTTGAATTAGGTCAAGAAACAACATACCTCTTCCTACATATCGTTTTGCAATACTTACCACCAGTCTTAAATTCGCTTCCGCAAGACGTTTTTTTGCCATCTCATTGCCTTGCTCCATCTGCTTTGCAAATTCAATTTCTTCCTCTGCTGATAAAAGCGGCACTTTGCCAATTTCTTTTAGATACATTCTAACAGGGTCTTCAAGTCCAATGCCATCTGGAACAGAAAGGTCAATTTTTTCAATATTAATTTCTTCAGCATCTAATATAATGTCGTCCTCATCAACTTCATCTTCAGACATTTTGACATCAACATTATTTACTTCCAAAAATTCAAAGACTTTTTCCATCTTATCAGCTTCAAAGTCTGTATCCAGAAAATATGCCATTATCTCTTGGTAATCTAACACATTCTTCTTTTTCTTTGCCAACATCAAAAGCCCTTTGCATTTCTCCTCAAACTTTGCAATTTGCTCTTGCATCCTTTGTTCTTCTAATTTTTGCGCTTCTTGTTCTTTATCTAATTCCATTTCTTCTAAGTCTATCTCATCCTTTATGTCTTTTCCTTCTCGCGCTGTTTTAGATGACTTCTTTGTGCTATTTGTGTTATTTTCCTGCATGGACACTTTTTCCTTTCTTGTGCCTTTCATATTCTTATTCTTACTTTCCTTATTTTCCTTTGTTTTTGCCATGGTCTAATCCATCCTTCCATTTCTTTTCACATATATTCGATACTTAACAATTGCACGATATAATATCACAACAACGATTACTAATACATTTTTTATATATTATAAAGTGATATGAATATTACTAATATGAATCTGTTGATTCATCAGTTCTTGCAGCACTTTTGCATCATTGGTATGACTTAAAGCATACTCAATACTATTTTTTTTAACCTTCATAACAATATCATTTAGCGTTTTTTCGCGCTCAAAATGATTCAAATTCTCATTTAAATCCTCTGAAAATAATGCTGCAACCTCATTATGTTCCTCCTCTGTTTCGTATGTATTAATAATTGCTGCGGGATTTACTTGTCCTTCTTCATATTGTTTGTACAACTTTGTTGCCACATCTTCAAGAAGTGAATCAATAAAATCAGATGGTTTAATATATACGCTTACTTTTTGAAAAATCTCTTTGCTATCCATCATCCATGTAAGCAATATCTTTTCAGCTTGTCTTACTCCGCTCTCTCTTTTCTTTTTGACTGGCGCCGCTTCAGGCTTTGGTTTTGTCTTGGATAAGATTCCTACACTGTTTCCATAACTGACAACCAATTCCATCAACCCAACATAATCAATATTATATTGATTTGCAACAGCCTTTGTATAATTTTCTCTCTCTAACCGTTCTGGAAACTGCGCAAGCTTTGCTGCTACTTCTCTCTCAAAATTTGTCTCTGCCTCCGGGTCCCCTCTGTCATATCTTTTCTCAATTATGCCGATTTCATACATAAAACTATTTTCTGCCCTGTCAATTCTTTCTTGAAATGCCTTTGCACCCAATGCTTTAATAAACTCATCAGGGTCTTTATAAGGCTGCATATGAATCACTTTAACAGACAATCCCACTTCTTTCAGTATTGGAATTGCTCTTAAAGCAGCCTTCACTCCTGCCTCATCACTGTCATATGTTATTAAAATATTATCGGAATAACGTTTTAGCAGCCGTGCTTGTCCTAATGTCAACGATGTTCCAAGCGATGCCACTGCTTGATGAAAACCTGCCTGATGGAGTGCTATAACATCCATATACCCCTCACAGATAATAAGATTATTTTTACCACAATTCTTAGCAAAATTCAAACCATATAAATTACGGCTTTTATCAAATAATTTAGTCTCTGGCGAATTTAGATATTTGGGTTTTGCATCACCCATAACCCTTGCACCAAAACCAATTACACGATTATTATAATCCATAATTGGAAACATTACTCGATTCCAAAATTTATCATGAATGCCTCTTTCGTACGTAAACAGTCCTGATTCTTTAAGAATGTCATCATCATACCCTTTATCTTTTAAAAATCGGTACAAAGACACATTTTGCGGTGCATATCCTAAACCAAACTTGTGAATGGTCTCATTGGATAATCCTCTTTTTATCAGATAAGACATGCCAATTTTTCCATTTTCCTGCCTTAACTGTTTATAATAAAATACTGCTGCTGCTTTATTAATATCAAACAGCTTTGCTTTAATATCACGTTCTACCTTTTCATCATGATTATACCCAGTAGTTGGCAATTCCATATTCACTCGTTCTGCCAGTACATTGACTGCCTCAAGAAAGGAGCAATGTTCATATTCCATCATAAACGTTATAACATTACCTCCAACACCACAGCCAAAACAATGATAGAGCTGTCTTGTTGGTGAAACAGAAAACGATGGTGATTTTTCACTATGAAATGGACATAAACCTTGATATGAGCTGCCACTCTTTTTTAAACTTACATACCGCGAAATAACATCTACAATATCATTGCGCGATATCACTTCATCGATTATTTCTCTTGAATACATTTTCCCTCCTGTAATAACATACTCTATAACACTATGCTTTCCATG
The DNA here is from genome assembly GCA_910587485.1 of uncultured Lachnospira sp. Lineage (GTDB taxonomy): Bacteria > Bacillota > Clostridia > Lachnospirales > Lachnospiraceae > Lachnospira. The sequence continues at coordinate 88,937 of CAJUKN010000008.1, read as the reverse complement.
AGTTTGGTACAAATATTTCTTCAAACTTTGCAACACAATATTGGTCGCTCATACCTGCAATATAATCACACACCACCCTTTCTGGAACTTCCGCCTTCTCATCCATCAGCTTCTTATAATTTGGAGGGAGTTCTTTTATATTATCCATATAATATATATATAATTCCTTAATAAGTTTATATGCCTTTTTTTCTTCAATCTTTGCTGTATAATTCATATAAAGACTGCCAAACATAAACTCTCTTAACTCTTTCATTGCTTTGCCCACTTCATCAGACATAACAATATCATTTTTTTCTAAACTATTTGTCACAATATCATTAATCAGTGTATTTAACCTCGTTTTTGTTGAATTGCCAAGAATATCTGTAAATTTTTTAGGGATATCCTTCTCACTAAATATTTTTGCTCTTATTGCATCATCAATATCATGGTTAATATAAGCAATTTTATCCGATAAACGCACGATTTTCCCTTCTAATGTAGACGGATTACCTGATGTTCTATGGTTTTTTATACCATCTCTTACTTCCCATGTAAGATTAAGGCCTTTTCCATCTTTTTCCAAAACCTCCACAACCCTTATGCTTTGCATAGAATGTGTAAATCCTAATGGGCATACTTCACTAAGCGTTCGCTCGCCAGCATGCCCAAAAGGAGTATGCCCCAAATCATGTGCAAGTGCAATAGCCTCTGTCAAATCCTCATTTAATCGTAATGCTCTTGCAATACTCCTTGCAATCTGCGAAACCTCAAGCGTATGTGTAAGCCTTGTTCTATAATGGTCTCCTGTTGGCGCAAGGAACACTTGTGTTTTATGTTTTAATCTTCTAAATGCTTTACAGTGAATAATTCGGTCTCTGTCCCTTTGATAAATCGTTCTCATATCACATGGTGTTTCCTGCTTATCTCTGCCTTTTGACTTATCACTAAAACTTGCATAGCAGCTAAGATACTGATGTTCATGCTGCTCTTGCTGTTGTCGTATATTCATAATCTTCCTTTCAATCTATTTGTACACCAATTAACACCTAAATATTAAATTCTATAATTTTTTCCTTTTTCCTTTATTTTTTTTAATTTTTTATTTTTTAACTGCTAATATCAAAGCACCAACTCCTCCACCAACAATACATATTGCCATATTAACCAACATACTTACCATATTTTCCATATTTCCTTTATTTACAATCAAAGAAATAATCATAATAATTGCCATATAGGCGGCTCCCATAGCCATACCCCAAAACAATCTTCTTCTTTTTTCTTTTAATGCAATCACCAATCCAGCAATAAATGCCGAAATAAAGTAAATGACTTTCACACCTATTTCTACCTGTGACTTTGTAAGACCAGACTTATACATAATAAATGCCAACACCACTAATGCGATTGCTGATAGTATATACGATATAAGAATCGCTTTTGATACATTTAATACTTTTGTTTCCATAAAAATACTCCCCAACTTTATATTATTTTAATCTATACATAATGTATGACGTCTTGACTTCCTATATGTTATTTTGTATATTTATGACATTATATTTTTAAAGGAGTTGGTTTTTTTTGGATACGGACAGTATCATACAGATTATAGTCATTATTATTTTAATTATTTTATCAGCATTCTTTTCGTCTGCTGAAACTGCACTAACCACCGTTAATAAAATTAAGATACGAAATCTTATTGATGAGGGAAGCAAACGTGCTAAAACGGTTGACAAGGTAATCAGCGACTCTGGTAAGATGTTAAGTGCAATATTAATTGGCAATAATATTGTCAACTTGAGTGCATCAACATTAGTTACTGAACTTGTTATAAGCTTATGGGGAAACTATGCAACAGGTATATCAACGGGTATCCTTACCCTATTACTACTTATATTTGGTGAAATTTCGCCAAAGACTGCTGCATCTATACATTCTGAAAAATTTTCTCTGCTTTATGCACCTGTTATTTATTCACTTATGATTGTGTTGACACCTTTCATTTATATTATTGATAATCTTTCAGGTATATTCTTAAAGTTATTTGGTATTAACAAAAATTCGCATAAACAGACTATGACAGAGGACGAATTGCGAACACTTGTAAAAGTTAGTCAAGAAGAAGGTATTATAGAAATTCAGGAAAATGAAATTATCAATAATCTCTTTGATTTTGGAGATTCCACTGCCAAAGATGTTATGATACCTCGAATTGATATGACCCTTATTGATGTCAATTTAGACTATCTTCAAGTAGTAGACATATATAAACAAACAAAATATTCAAGGTTTCCTGTATATAAGGAAAATCCTGACAACATAATAGGTATCTTAAATATTAAAGATATGATAACTGCGCCTACAGGTCAAGCATTTAATATCAATACCATTATGCGTGAGGCGTTTTTTACCTATGAAAATAAAAACACCTCCGAATTGTTTGGACAGATGCAGCGCAAAAGAAGCAGTATTGCTATTGTTCTTGACGAATATGGTTCCTGTGTTGGCATGATTACAACAGAAGACCTACTTGAAGAAATTGTAGGCGAAATTCGTGATGAATATGATATTGACGAGTTGGAAGCCTTTGAAAAAATTGATGAAAACATCTATCGCATTGCAGCTTCCTACAAACTTGACGATATTAACAGTGAAATTGGTTCCTCGCTTGAATCTGTAGATAATGATACCATTGGAGGCTATATTATTGAAAAACTAGACCGTTTTCCAAAAAAGGGAGACCGTTTTTCTATTGACAATCTTGAATTTATGGTAGAAAGAGCTTCCAAATCTCGAATCGAATCTATATTAATGAAGGTGACACCTAAAAAGTAATATAGAAAATAATAAAACATAAAATTTTTGAGATAATTTAATTTTTATAATAATTAAAAAGTTTATAATAAATTTTCTAATTCAATATAAATACAATAAATATTATATATAATATAAAAAAAGAGTATGTCCCAATGATTTTTAAAAATCATTGGGACATACTCTTTTTTTATAAAAATTATTTTTTAACTTTTGCTTTAAAAGGAAAATTGTTCTTTTGTATCAAAAAATTTTAATTATTCATCTATCTTACATATAATCTTCGCTATTTCCAAATCACTTTTTTGAGGATTACATTCTATTAGACTTGCCACAGAACTTATATAATCAAAATCTAATTCCAATAATTCAGTAATATCTTGGACAGTCATTCCCTTTATCAACTTCTTTAGCTTGATTGTAAAGTTCTTTTGTTGGATAATTTAACACTTTTCCTCCCATATATTCACTTATCTCCTTTCGTATTATATCATATTTTTTTGCTATACTGTTTACAACTGATATGGATAAATCCTATTTAACAAACTCTTTTAATAATCCCTTTATCGCTTATATTCCATTTTTGAACACATTGTTCTTTTGGTATATTATAAAAGTTTATCAATGTCCATTTCCCTGTTGAATTATACCATTGATTGTCGCCTATTGTTCTTTTTATCATGGTTTTTCCATACATAGAAGAAGCAATTTTTATCAGTTGAAACTTTTTTTGTCTCCATTGTGCAGTCATTATTACTTGTCCATTTTGTATTGATGTTAAATTTTTCACACTCTGCCCAACATAATAATTTTTATTACCTATAGTCCATCTTAGAAAATCAAACCCAAATCTTGTAGGAGGCTGAGGTAAAATTGAATCTATATCATAAATAAATTCCATTTCTTTAGGTCCAAAATATCCCCCATTATCATCAAATATCACTTTATATCGATTATTTGTTGCAGTAACTTTAAAATAAACATCATTTGCAGGCATTGTAAAGGTTATTATTGGACTATCTTTATTTACATCAAACGTATCAGGCACAATATTCCAGCTAGAAGGATACATTTTATCCTCTATATCCCAATGATATCCCTGTTTACAAACAGCACTCACTGTAACTTCTTCTTCATATTGATATAACCCACTTCCTTTTGTACTTTCAATTCCATTGCCTTTTATGATTGTAGGCATATATGATATTGTTTCTGGCAAATATCCGCCAACTCTATAATAATTTCTTGTATAATAATAATCAATCACTGTTGTTCCATCACCATATATCTGAACTGCTGCTTTTTCTGGAGTACACACCCCTTCTTGATTTATCCCCTTTCCATAGGCATATGTAAAACCTATATAATTTTTTTCTTTGGGCGTTACAAATGTTTCTGTTATACCAGACAATTCCTCGGTTTCTTTTAATGTATAATTGATGGAATCATACGAATCTGAACTACTTTTTAAATTTTGTATCCAATGACGAACGATATATTTTGTATCAGTATTTGGCTTCCATTGTGCATAAAGTGTTGTATCTTCTGTAAAGGTATTCGCATCTACAAGGATTTCTCCAAAAGACGATATAATCTCTTTACCTCCAGTTTTTTGTGTATAAAATCCCTGAAAGGTATAACCTGCCCTTACTGCTTTATATGTACCTTCAAATGTATTGTTTTTATGGACTTCAATATAAGAATCATATGTATATATATGGTAATTGTTTTTAGTATGATTTGCATATATTTTATTATTTTTTTCTATATCTTGATTATTATTTGCCACTGTTTTTAATACACCACCATTGCCATCTAATGCAATCGTATATAAAATATCTGATTTCTTTTCCCACTGTGCAAAATATTCTATATCTTTTTGAATAAGCAGTCCTGTATTTGGTATTACAAAAACACCGCTTCCATCTGTTTTTGTATTCCACCCTTTAAATATATATCCATCTCTTTCTCCAAACATATTTTCTTTTATACGAACTTGTGGTTCATTAATAATGGTTTCTTTAAATATATTATCAGTCCCATCATTAGAATGATATGTAACTTGATGTTTCATCAACAGATTAAAAGAAACCTTTAAATTACTCTCATAAGGACATCTTTCCAAATAAAATACATATAATGTATGCTCTTGCTTTGAGGAGTCAAAATAGGAATGAAAATCCATTTGCTCTATTCCATTTACATAAGACTTTTTTGTGGCAAAATTAATGCTTCCTTCCGTGCGTCCATGTATGCCACCTACATCTAAAACCAATTTTCCATCAACAAACACCCATAAATCATCATCACCACTAAATTTAAACTCCATTGCCTGTGATTTAATTGGATTGTCTTCATCATACCAGTCAATATATTTAACATATCCACCATCCACATAGGTAAAATCAAGTTTAGTTTTCATACCAAAACCATAGTTTGCTGTTGTAGTTCCCTGTCCATTAAAAGGGAAAAATCCTTCTGTTTCCTTTCCATCAGATACAACCTTTTGTATATTACCTTTTATATTTCTGCTATATGGAATCAACTTTTTTTGGCTATCATCTTTTACAACATAATATTTACTGCTGTCAAATTCATACCATCCATTAGGGCTTATTATATATGGCATACTATAACTTCTTAAAGCTGCTCCCTCATAAGGCTTTAATCCACCATAATCCGCATATCCATTATAAGTGCCTGTATCGCTATATTTATTGTAATCACTGTTATAAAAAAATGAAAATTGGTTTGATATAGGATTATTAAAATCAGGAATTTCACTATCACTTGACAGCTTGTCCTTTACAATTTGAGTAGTAACATTAACATTATTGTAATCTGCTTCTCCTGTATAAGAGGCTTGAAATGGCTTATATAAAAGTGCTTTATCATATGTTGATGAATCAACTGGAATAAAATTCCACTTTTGATTATTTGTTTTTGCCTCTGCCCATAAATGTATATTCGCATTTCCTTGTGGGTCTGACGAATCACTGCTTTCTGCATCTAAAACCAAATCTGTATTTTTCATGGCTGCAATACGAAATGTATTATCTTTATTAGAAATAATTTTCCAATTCGCATGAAGCTGTGTTTTATTGGAATCTTTCAAATCTTCACTATTTATATTATCTCCTACATCAAATCCTGTTTGATAAAGTACACGATTGCTGCCTATATTTTCAATAATAAAAGCATTATTATCACTATTATATTGAAGATGCCACATTTGATTTTTGGCACCTTCTTCTTTATCTGCAAGGTAGACATTATTATTATCATCTACGGCTAATCTTAACGGATATTTGGGCTGTTCTATCTGAATATAAAACCATGCATCATAATAATTTGCTAAGTTCCAATCCCATCTATCATAATCAAACAAATCTGCTTCTTTATACAATATACCATCTTCTTCAACAGGTGTTTGAGCTGCATTTGCAACAATGGTTTCTATAAAAGGTATCTTATTAAACAACAATTCTAATACCATCATAATGATTGTTACAATACATAAAAAATTTTTAAATATTTTCTCATTTTTTTGTTTTTTCACATTTCCTCCCATTCTGAAACTTTATAGTCAAAGCGAATATTCGCAATCCGCTACGCTACTTGCTTGTAAGCGAACAGCACGTTCACAGACACATTTTCCTGTTCGTCCTGCAAATTGATATTGATATGTTTCCTCAACTACAAAATCAAATGTACCTGTTTTTATATCTGCTGTCAAAACAGTTACGTTAATATCTCCATCTGTTGTTATCAGTCTATTTAAAGCCTCACAAAAACATTGTAATAACTGTTCAATATATTGTTCTTCTTCCTCTGGCTTATATACCATATATTGATATTGGTCTAACATACAATCAAGTGCATAATCTGTGGCAGACTCAAGACTGCAATTCACTTGATTATCTCTGACATTTTTGCTGATAATGGCAGTATGTGTCAACATAAGAACTGCTATAATAAATACAAATCCGCCGCAACTTATAATTGTTCTCATTATATTCCTCCAATATCAGCCTTATCTAAACGCACAATTCCATAAAAAGTATGAAGTTTGCGAATCTTAAATACATTTGACTGAATACCATATTTAAGATAGATTTTATAATAGTCATGCGTTTCTGTGCTATCTATATATTCATAATCAAACAATGTATCCTTTCCTCCAAGCTCTGACTTTACCTTATCTATTGTTTCATTATCTAATTGATGATTTTCTTCACTCTTTCCATAAATTTCAATCATATGTTGAATATATTGTTCCTTTTCATTGGCTTTTGAAACACTGATATTCATCGTAATAAAATCTATAGAAATCAAGGTAATAATTACCATAACTACAAGATACAATGAAGTTTCAAGTATTGATTTCATATTTTAAAACCATTCTCCTTCCTCATCTTAAACTTAGCGAAACATCATTTCATCAAACAAATGATTGATTATTTCCTGATAATGAATAACACCTATCCCAACAAAAACAAAAAATGCAACTTCAGCAATTATCTGAACCACCACATCTATATACAGCTCTATTATACTTCTCATAAACCTCCATTTTTCATACAGTAACAGCCATTATGATTGCTGCAAATATCAATATCATCGAATTGATAAACGCATAAGCTGTTACTACCTCCCCATATACTGTTACCATAACACTACTCACTCCTTTATTTATATATACGGTTAGGCGTTTGCGAAACTTTTTATTTTATTAGATAATATCAACCATAAAAATAATGTTTCGCAGCTGCCTAATATAAAACAAATTATATATATCAAATCTTATTATAAATAATTCATTATTACCAAAAGCATATCTACAGATATTTTTAATGAAACAAAAATCATTGGGATATATTCTGCAAATTGCATCATACTGATACTATTTTGATTTTTTACCTCCTCATGTTTATCTATCATTTCATAATTTCTTTTAATCAATGTATTCATAGTAATATCAATACTTTCATAATCTAATTCGGATATCGAATAAAGCATTTTTACTGTGGATGATATATCAAGAATTTCATACTCACTAAGAAAATTGTAATAAGGTCTTACATCGGTAGGTGATTCTTCCAACGCATAAATAAATCGTCCCAAAGAGGGTTTTATCACCGCTGGACAGGAATCATATGTTTCTACAATAGCTGCATGTAATGGTTCTTCTGCCAAATTAATAACAACATCACGAAGCCACTCGGAAAATGCTATATAAATATCCTCTTGTAACCTTAGCAAAGCACTCTTTTTATTTATTTTTGGTGTTAATATAATAACGATTGCCGCCATCAACAAAACAATTCCTATAAAAAGATTGAACCATATTGCCATGCACAATGATATACATACTATTATCACTCCAACAAACCACCCAAATTTTTTAACAGCTTCTGGCTTTTTGCCAAATGCAAACGCATAATCTTTCATTATTTTATTTTCATCTCTTTTTGAGTCAAGCCAGTTCTTGCAGTGGCGTACTTGTAAATATATATAATACACAAGACAACCCATAACAAATACCATTGATACAAATTGATATATTACATTATCTGAAATATCCATTGTTATCTCTGAAATTCCACTTAACATCGAACTAATCATTACGGATATAGAAGCCAATACACAGCTAATAAATATTCCAATAATAGAATTTGTCTTTATATGTTTTATATCTTCCTGATATTTATAAATTCTTTTTACCCATTTATCAAAATCCATCAACAAAATTTCAAGAGAATAATTATAATTGCCGCCTTTTTCTTCTATACTGATTAAAAATCGATGCAATGTTTTTACTCGTTGACAATCATATTCTTTTTCAATAATACCTAATGCTTTTTGAAAAATATCGGACGATTTATCAATCTCAATTTCATAAATTGCTTTGTCTACGACTTGTTTCATTTTTCCACTGACAATTTTAGAGACATCTTTTAATGCTGTAACAATTTTAGGGCTTCTTTGAAACGAATACGACATTTGATGAATATAAATATCGACATCATTAAATCGAATATTCTCCTTTTTTTGCAAATAAATATGAAATAAAAGAATGGGCAAGCAAAATAATCCTAACAATATAACCAATGTTATATATAAAAGATTCATTTTATACGCAATACATACACCTACCATAACGAGCATAAATGTTAAAATATAAACAATATTATTTTTCGTATATTTTTCTATTCCACAATACTCTGCTAATTCTTTGATATCTTTATACCTTCTTATCTTCACATATCCCTCCAATTCTGTCATAGGGATTGGTAATCCCATATTTATTAAATCGTTGAAGTATTAAATTGGGTAATTCCATTGAAGTAAATTCACCATTTTCATATAATACTGTACATTGATTAGAGCTATTGTATCTTGTAAAAAAAGCAACCTCCTTAATTTGTCTTCTCTCATATTTATCACATTCAACCAACACACCTACATCAATATATTTATATATACTGTTTACAAATCGGTCAGTAACATTGCTTTCACCCAGCATATTGTACATTCTATCAGGAATGCTTCGCACACTGTCAAGATGCATCGTTGTCATACAATACGCACCTGTTGACAAAGAATTCATAAGGTCAAGGACCTCTGCACCTCTTGATTCAGACAATAACATCCAATCAATGTTGTGTCTTAATCCTGCTCGTATCACTTGTGAATATGAAAATTTACTGTCAACAAAAAATTCTACGCACTTTTTCCCCGGATTAATTGTCCTATAATGAATCTCTTGATTATCCTCATAAACACCAACCTTTTCATTGGCGGGTATAAATGTAGACAAATACTTTAACAGCTCTGTTTTCCCAGCATGTGGCTGTCCTCCAATCACACAATTCATATGTGCTATAATACAGTTTTCTAATATATTAATAATGGTTTCTGGAGCATATCTGCTCTCAATTAATGATTCGTGGCAAAATCGAATACTTCTAGGTATTTTTCTTATTGCTACGCTTTTGCTGCCGCAGCGCGATTCATGCCATATAGAAATTCTAAGAGTCTCAGTGTTTGCTTCTAACACTGGATTAGACCGATTGAATGATGTCATCATAATATTGGCAAGTCGAATGGATAAATTGTCAACATACGACTTTTCTAATTTTCTTTGTGATATATAACTTCCTTTTGTTAAATCGGTTATCCACAGATGTTCACCATCCCACTCAATGTCTGTAATATTATTATTGTTAATTTCTTCGGAAAGGTCTTGAAACAACTCTTCCCTATGCTGATTAATAAATTTTTTTAAATCATCTTCCTGCAATCATTTGTTCTCCATTCTGTGTCTTATTGCTCTTTGCAGTACTCTTCTTTATATCACACTCCTTTACATACTTACTTTTTTCATTCAAGTGATTTATATATTCATCCATTCTGCTCACCTGAACCCTGTCCTAACACTTCTGTTATCTGCTGTTCATAGGAAATGTTATCAACAGCCGATGTCGTCTTTGTGTTGACAATCTTTACAACTGCAACGGTCAATAACACTGCTGCTAATGCCGCCGCTAACGCTACAACTACCTTACCATAATGTTCAATAATATCGTGCATATTTTCTTCCTCCTTTTTTATGCGATATTTTTATTACAATTAAAATAATATCATGAATATATATATTTGTAAAGTAGTTTTTTAATTTTTTTTATAATTTTTTGTTATTGTTATATTCAGTATCTTAAACAGTATAGTGAAACGGATATTTGTAATTCATTTCACTGTTTGCTCATAACCTTATTTTATGGCATTTTTTTAATAGATAAATTAACCTCTTCTCTGATAAGGTTCGTGTAAAAAATAAATGAGGCTGTCGCATTAAGGAAACCAAATACAAGATATTTGTATTTGATTTCCTTAATGCAACAGCCCTATTTTTTGTCTGTTTTTTCAAAAGGTCTTTTGTTTATTCACTTTTTCTATTTCCTGCATTTACATACTGTTTCATTACCTTTGCAATCTGATAAAATTCATTTTCATCAATCTGAGTTTCCAACATATCCAACATAATATTATATACTTCTGCAAATGCGCCCTTTAAATATGGATTGTCTTTATATGTTGGAACTGTTCTTTTTGTTTCATTTTTCAACAATAAAAACAGTTCATATGATGGTACATCAAACCGCAAAAACAACATTTTCATTCCAGCCAAATAAAATGTCTTAATAAAATCATATTCCACAGCTTCAGGAAATTTATCAATAAATCCTGTCTGTTTATATTTTTCCCATTTTAACTGATTCACTTTTAGCAAATCCAGATGATAATTGGCATTTTTCTTTAAAACAGTCGATTCTTCATTGATAAAATAATGATACAATTTCTCGTTAAGAATACATATTGTTCTTGCATACATATACAACAATGCTGCAAAATAGATATCTTCATATGCTATACCTTCAGGAAATATAATATCATTTTCTATAAAAAAAGATTTTTTAAACAGTTTATCCCATACACCGCTTCCAACGACATCCGACACCAAAAAATCACCAGCTTGTGATTCTTCTATATTCACATAAACATCTTGTTCTTCGGTTCTTCTCTCATCTTCCTTTAAATATAAGTTTCCACTTTTGCCATTATCTCTTATATGACGGCAATACACAAAATCACAGGGATTTTGCAGCATTGTATTATACATTTTGCTGTACATATCTTTTTCTATCCAATCATCTGAATCAACAAATGCAATATACTCTGCTTTTGCTGCTTTTATTCCAAGATTTCTAGCGCCTCCCTGCCTTTTATTAACTGGACTTTCAATAACTTCTATTGAATCTGGATAGCGTTTTTGATATGCTTTTAAAATCGCCACTGTATCATCTGTTGACGCATCATCAACACATATCACCTGTAAATTTTCTATTCCAATGTCTTGTGCAATAATGGAATCAAGGCAGCGTGCTGCATATGGGACAGCATTATAAAATGGAATAATTACACTAATTTTATTTTTCATTAATATAGTTTACAAGTCCTTCTGCTTTTATTATTTTTTGCATAAACTCTGGAAATGCCTGACCTTGAAATGATTGTCCTGTTGTTTTATCTGTTATAATGCCACTGTCAAAATCCACACAAACATCATCGCCATTTGCAATTGCTTTTGCAGCATCTGGACATTCTATAATTGGTAATCCAATATTAATTGCATTTCGATAAAAAATTCTTGCAAAAGTCTCTGCAATAACACAGCTTACACCTGATGCCTTAATTGAAATTGGCGCATGTTCTCTTGATGAACCACAGCCAAAATTCTTATTTGCAACGATAATATCACCTTTTTTTACATTTTTAATAAAATCCTTGTCAATATCTTCCATACAATGTAATGCTAACTCTTTTGGGTCTGATGAATTAAGATATCTTGCCGGAATAATTACATCTGTATCTACATTGTCACCATATTTAAAAACTTTTCCTTCTGCCTTCATACTATTTCTCCATTTCTATACCATTTTTAATTAAATGCTTATATAAGGCATAGCATTTGACTTATCACTTGCTAAAATCCTTACAATTTTTACATTCCAATATCAACTGGCTGACTTATCTTTCCTGTTACCGCACTTGCTGCTGCCACAGCAGGACTTGCTAAATAAATTTCAGAATTGACATGTCCCATACGTCCTACAAAGTTTCTATTTGTCGTTGATACACATCGTTCTCCTTCTGCAAGAATACCCATATATCCACCAAGACATGGTCCACAAGTAGGCGTACTCACAACAGCACCTGCATTAATAAAGATTTGAACAAGTCCTTCCTCAATAGCCTTCAAATAAATAGCTTGTGTCGCAGGAATCACAATTACTCGCAATCCTTTTGCAACTTTTTTGCCTTCCAATATCTTTGCAGCACATCTCAAATCATCTAAACGTCCATTGGTACAAGAACCAATTACCACCTGATTAATTACAATATCATCAATACTGTCAACAGTATGTGTATTTTCTGGAAGATGTGGAAAGGAAACCGTTGGCTTTATAGTTGACAAATCAATTTCTATCACTCTGTCATACTCGGCATCTTCATCTGCTGCATACTCTTTAAATGGTCTTTTAGAATGTTCGTTCATATATTGTCTTGCAAGGTCATCTACTGGGAATATACCATTTTTAGCACCCGCCTCAATAGCCATATTAGCGATTGTAAATCGGTCATCCATAGAAAGATTTGCTATACCATCGCCTGTAAATTCCATTGATTGATACAAAGCGCCATCAACACCAATCATTCCAATAATATGTAAAATAACATCTTTGCCACTAACCCATTGATTTAATTTTCCTGTAAGAACAAATTGAATTGCCGATGGCACTTTAAACCATGCTTTTCCTGTAGCCATACCAGCCGCCATATCTGTAGAACCAACGCCTGTAGAAAATGCACCAAGCGCACCATATGTACAGGTATGTGAATCTGCACCAATAATAACATCACCAGCAACCGTCAACCCCTGTTCTGGCAGTAACGCATGTTCAATTCCCATCTGTCCAACTTCAAAATAATTCGTAATATCATGCTTCATAGCAAACTCACGAACACATTTGCAATGCTCTGCAGATTTAATATCCTTATTAGGAACAAAATGGTCTGGCACCAATGCAATTTTATCCTTATCAAAAACGGTCTTAACTGTCATTTTTTCCATTTCATGGATAGCAACTGGCGAAGTAATATCGTTGCCAAGTACAAGGTCTAAATCAGCCTCAATCAACTGTCCTGCTTTCACCTCATCAAGTCCTGCATGTGCTGCAAGAATTTTTTGTGTCATTGTCATTCCCATATTTCGTATTCTTCCTCTCTTTTTTATTTTTCTATTTTTTGTATAAAATAACTATATTTTGCTTGACCTGTACAAAAATTGCCCATTCTAAAGTGTAATATAAAAACGACACAATAAAAGAACCTTTCGTTTTTTTAGTAATTTTATGTCAAACAACAAGCCTACACAAATTACGCAAGTTATTACATTAAGAAAAAATCGAACAAAATAATAGAATTTTTAAGCTGTCCTTGTCATTGTATAACATACATCTATTTTATGTAAATATTATTTTATAATTTTTTCTTTTATTATAGTACTTAATCCGTAAGTTGAACTTTTCTCTGATAAAATAATTGAACTTGCACACAAATACAGACAAACTATTATAATCATTTTTACAAACCAACTCTTTTAACAAAGCCTCATTGTAACGGAATATTTCTTATCTTTTGCACAGACCGTTCCCATACTCCCACAAATAATTGGTATTGATGGTGCAATATGTCCAATATCAATATCCATCACAATAGGCACATTATATTTTCCTACAATACCTGTCACTGCATCATATTGATTGAGTCCCATCATAGTTTGTCCCATAATAAGTGGGCGGCCAATAATAAAACCCTTTACATAACGAAACCAGCCTGCATTGTCCATCTGCCACATAGCTCGCCTTATAGAAAACACATTTAAATCACAACTTTCAAGAAACCATATAAACCCATCTTTTTTATACTTTTCAAGAAATTCCCCAACTTTGTCAAATTTTGTGCCAGTCAGATTAACAAGACAATCCATACAGCCTCCGATTAATCTTCCTGTAAACTCCATATGCTTTTGACTTTCATACGATTTATCTCCTATAAAGCATTGAATCACACTGTCTTCTGTATCATTTATAGCTGCTAAGGGATTTTCTTCTGAACGTAGGGATTCTTTCTCCCATCTCTCATATCCTTCCACTTGAAAAGTCTTAATACAATCATTTGTTTCAATACCAACCCCATAAAGGACTTGATATAAATCCTGCACTGATTTATGCCATGGTTGTATACCAAATGCACCCACATTAGAGCCATATATTGTAGCAACATCATTCAGTATGGTATGTAAAAATGTAAAATTGGTATTATCCGAATATCCTAAATACCATTTTGGTTTTGCATTTTTTATTGATTCAAAATCAAGATATGGCAAAATTTCACACATCAATTCTCCACCACCACAAGATATTAAACCATCATTCTCTTCACTGATATACATATCTGTTAATTCTTTTGCACATGCTTGTGGCGTATTGCTAATTCCAATTCCTTTCGCCTCATACACATTTGGTCCTAAATCCAACTTGTAACTTAACATCTCAAATGCTTTACATGCACTTTTAAAACATGATATATAAGGCTCTGTAGCACAACCAAAAGAAGGTGCCACAAAGCCTATTGTCTTATCTTCATATAAAAATTCAGGATATCTCATAATATAATATTATTGTAATGATATATACCATTTTAATCCCATCAGAAAAATCTCCTGTTTCTCAAGCAGAGTCCGATTTTCTTGTTTTGGCAAGAAATTCAAATTCTTGCCAAAATTCTATGAAGTGGCAATTATAAGCAAGTAGTAAAGCAGCTTGCAAATATCTGCTTGACTCATATATATCATTACAACAAGCACCTTTCTATAACCTTACTTTTCTATTTTCTTAATATTCTATCATTTGTATTTTTTGTAACATTTTTTACTGCTACTTCATAAAACCATTGACAATCTGTTCTTCTGCTTCCTGTTCTGTAAGACCTAATGTCATCAGTTTTATAAGCTGTTCTCCTGCTATCTTTCCAATAGCCGCCTCATGGATAAGACTTGCATCCAAATCATTTGCCTCCAATGATGGTATTGCATTAACATGTCCATCGTCCATAAGAATGGCATCACACTCGGTATGTCCATAACATTTATTATTACCACGCACATTAGAATTAAATATCTGTTTAGAATGTCCTTTTGCAACCGAGCGTGATATAACATTTGCACTGCTATCTACACCATCTAAATCAACCACAAAATTAGTCTCTGCTGTTTGACTGCCATGTGTCATAATCTTTTCTTTAATAACAAGACTTGCGCCGTCTTTTAAATCAGCTTTTGTGTCTCTTATCGTTGAATCCACACCTTTAATCTGTGTTGTCTCCATCTCCATATATCCACCTTCATCAATATGGATAATAGTAGTTGGATTCAGGATATTTTCGCCAGTTCCATCACCTTCACCATAATGCTTTTCAATATATTTTACCTTTGCATTTTTGCCAACAAAAAAGGTATGAATACCATCATGTTCTGAAACTTCAACACCACTATTGTGTATGCCGCAGCCGGCAACAATCGTTACATCTGCGTTATCGCCAATATAAAAATCATTATATACCATGTCTTTTAATCCACTTTGACTAAGAATCACTGGAATATGAAGACTCTCATTTTTTGTATTCGGCTTAATAATAATATCAATTCCCGGCTTATCCTCTTTTGTCACAATATCAATATTAGCTGTTGTATTCCTGCCTGCAAGCCCGCCATTGGAACGTATATTATAAGCTCCTTCTGGGACTTCGTGAATATCTGCTATTTTTTCTAACATACTTTTTTGCAACTCATCCATGCTGTCTCCATTCTTGTGTATTATAAAATTATTTCACACAAATATATCATATTTATTACTCAATTTTTACAATATCTTATCAATACTGCCAACTAGATTGACTATGCCAGCTTGTCCATCAACGTTGAACATGCTTCTGAAGAAGCCAACAATGTTGGCATCACTTCTTCTTTTACTCCTTGTGCTGTCACCTCTCCATTTGCAATAACGATAATTTTATCTGCAATGTTAAGAATCCTCTCCTGATGAGAAATAATCAGGATAGAACCTTTAATCTTTGCTCTCATCGCCTCAAATACACGTATTAAATTATTAAAACTCCATAAGTCAATTCCTGCTTCTGGTTCATCAAAAAGAGAAAGTTTTGTTCCTCTTGCCATAATCATAGCAATTTCTATTCGTTTAAGTTCTCCACCTGACAATGAAGCATTGACCTCTCGATTAATATAATCTTTGGCACATAATCCAACCTCTGAAAGGTAGGAACACACTTCAGATATGGAAAGTTTTTCGCCTTTTGCCATTGTAATTAAGTCTTTTACTGTAAGTCCTTTAAATCGAACAGGCTGTTGAAAAGCAAAACTAATTCCTTTTCTTGCTCTGTCTGTTATGGACATATCTGTAATATCTTCTCCATCTAGTATTATTTTACCTGATGTTGGTTTTAGTATACCTGCTATCACCTTAGCCAGTGTTGATTTGCCGCCGCCATTTGGACCTGTAACTGCCACAAATCCATCTTCTAATGTAATATTAACATTTTTTAAGATTTCTTTTGTTGCCGAATCACCATGAACTTCAAAACTAATATTCTTTAGTTCTAACATATTGATACTCCAATCTATTTTTACTGTGTTTATACACAAATTTTATATGTTTGACCTTTTAATAGACATACCATTTATTTAGGATTGAAACATATTTTAATTGAATCAACAATCACAATATCTTTTAACAACATTTACTGCATTTTCTGCTATCAATAAGTCAAAATGTTCCTTTATATAACCAATTCTCTCCAAAGTATATGGAATAAATACACAATATTCCATTAATTCATTCATTAATCGCTCAAATCTTGCCTCTGAACAACGTCCTCTCTCTAAAATAAGATACACACTGTTATCTGAATAATCCTTGTAAAGGAAATTTTTAACACCCCATGTCTTTTTTACACATTTACAAAAATATTCCATATATTCAAGGTTTTCAAATTTTGCAATTGCACTTTGACTTCCCACAGGATTGCCAAAATAATCGCTTGCAAAGCTTTCTACCTCGTCCTGTTTATGACACACTGGCTTAAATGGCTTTGCTTTTGCTGCCGGATTCATCTCTTCCAAAGGATTATTTTTTATTATATTGGACTTATTGTAAGGTGGCTTAGCAAATGCTTTGGACATCTGTTCACCAGCTTGTTTTAACATATCGCCAAATTCCTCTGCCCCCGATGAAACTGTAAGCAACAGTGCATGATTGGGTTGAGGTGATAACTGCAAAGACATAATGCCTCCTCTTGGTACAACTCCTATACTCTTTTCGGCCTCTTCCATCACAATATCCAGCAATCCATGTATCTTGTTTGTATCATTTCTAAAAAAGTCATCTAATGTAATGTTATTATCCTCAAGGTCCTCTTCTTTTAACAAACATTGAAATTTCGTTTCATCAATTCTTTTAAATTCCATATGTAACCTCGCATATATAGTAAATCAATTATTATTGTTATTCGCCTTATATATAACTGCTTGGCGATTGCTTTTTATTATAACATATATTTTTCAACATAAAAATAAAATTTTGAAAAATATTTTTTAAATATACAAACAATTTTTGTCATTATCTTTTATTTCCACCTAAAATTGGAATATCCTTGACTTTTTATTCTTTTTGCTTAGAATAATGATATCAAACATTTTTGGAGGATTTATCCATGAAACTAAAATCATTCATCACAACTATTTTTACTGTGCTGATTTTTTTTACTGTAACGCTTTGTTTTCATTCTGAAACAATATTGGCACAGGAAGCTGAACAACTTGATGTGACAATTGCTTCACCCAATAAAAATTGCAGTAAATTACAGGACAATTCTCATAGCACAACTGTATCTTTTGAAGCGCAAGATACAATTACGATTACAAGTGAGACAGCAATGGGCGGCATATATGTCAAATTTAATGACCCTGTACAGACTTGGACACTTCAATACAATAACAAGACAGAAATAAAAGGCGAATATGGTTTTCTCCATGAATATGCTGCCTTTTCTGAAGATGTTACCAGTTGTACCATTACACTTGATAGCGCAATGGCAATCAGTGAGATAAGTGCCTACTCAAAAGGAACCCTTCCTTCTGATGTACAGCTTTGGAAAAAGCCATGTGAAGGTCAAGCTGATATTCTTGTATTTTCTACTCATGCAGATGATGAAATTCTCTTTTTAGGCGGTGTCTTAGCAACGTATGCTGGACAACAACACTTAAATGTACAAGTTTGTTATATGACAAACTATTGGGATGGTGACAGACGTCGTTAGCATGAAAAACTCGATGGCTTATGGGAAAGCGGTGTCAGAAATTACCCTGTCAACAGTGAATTTTGGGATAAATATGCAGAGAGCATCGAAGAGGCATTAAATTACTATTCTTATGATGAAGTATTAAACTATATCACAACACAAGTACGTCGTTTTAAACCAATGATAGTTGTCACACAGGACTTAAATGGTGAATATGGTCATGGTGGACATATGCTTCTTGCTAAAGCAGTATGTGAAGCTGTTGACAACAGTAACGATGCATCCTTTTGTACGGATTCTGTCACTTCATATGGTGTCTGGGATACCCCTAAAACTTATCTCCACCTTTATGGCGAAAATAAACTTACGATGGACTTAAGACAACCTTTAAGCAATATGAATGGCAGAACTGCCGTTGAGGTTGCAAAGGATGCCTATCTAAAACATGATTCGCAACAATGGTGTTGGTTTTATGTCTCTGATGAATATGAATATAGCTGTGCTGATTTTGGATTATACCGCACAACAGTTGGTATGGATACAGGCAATGATATGCTTGAAAATATTGTAACCTATGAAGAACAAGCCAAAATAAAAGAAGAAGAAGCAAAAAAAGCGGAGGAAGAATCCAGAAGTATTGAACAAGAACAACTTGCATTGGAATCCAAAAAAGCAAGTGATGAACTAAAAGCGAATACAACAACACCAGATAATTCAAATAATAAATTTATTATTATTCTTATTATTGTTGTTCTTATCATTTTAATTTTAGCTATTGCACTGTTAGGATACAAAGCAAAAATAGAAAAAAAACGCCGTAAGGCACACAGAAGAAAACGATAAACATTTCATTTATGACATAACTTATACTTGTAAAAATAAATTCATTTTATAAGAGCTGTTACAAAAATTTTGCAACAGCCCTTTTTATATTATCAACAATCATTTTTCTAATTTCTTTTATGTTATTTTTAAATATTACTCATTATCTAATATTTAACTTTTCTTTCTAATTTTTAATTTAAGAAATTAATTGTTTTGTTGATATGAAAACTACATTTCTTGCTTATTTAATCAATACAAAATATTATTTATTATAACAGATTTTCAAATTCTGCTATAATTTCTGATGCTATCCCATAATTTGTCAATTTTTGTAAAATTTCTTTTGCTAATTGAACTTGATTTTCAAGCATGATAGTATCATCTCTAGGATAAAAATCTCTATAATTTTTTCTTTATTGGCATTTACCGCAATCCTAAATGAAACCGATATATTTTGCATTTCTATCATCCTTCCTTAATCTTTAAAATAATATCTATAATAGATTACCTGTTGTCTATGCACTAAAACTCTCTATTTTCCAAATCCCAAAGACTTAATTGTTTGGTGAAGTCTTTTTCCTTAAAGGTATGTATATACTGAAATATCTGCTCATTGTTATAAACAATTCCTTCTTGTTTGCACTTCTGATAAAATAACTTCATTAAATAATTATTGTTTGGACTGTCAACTATATACCGATTTCCATATGTTTGTATATATTTTTCTTTTAACTGTGGAAATAAATGGTCTAACTGTTCATAAAAATACTCTCGATTTCCTTCACGAAGCGTTAGTCCCATTCCAAAACAAATAACACCATAAACCTTTGCTTCAATACACATATCTAAAATTCCAAAAATATTATCTTGTGTATCATTAATAAATGGCAAAATAGGATTTAACCACACAACAGCAGGTATTTTTGCATCACGGAGTTTTTTTAAGACCTCAAAACGTTCCTTTGTTGTACTCACATTCGGTTCAATTTTTCTGCACAAATCTTCATCATAAGTAGTCAAAGTCATTTGCACAACACATTTTGTCTTTTCATTTATTTTCTGCAAAAGGTCTAAATCTCGTAAAATGCGGTCTGATTTTGTAATGACTGTAAATCCAAAGCCATACTCATATATTAAATGCAATGCTTTTCTGACATTTCTGATTTCCATTTCCAAGGGAATATAAGGGTCAGTCATAGCACCTGTACCAATTACACATTTTTTCCGTTTATGTTTAAGGGCATACTCTAATAGGTCAACTGCATTTTCCTTAATTTCAATATCTTCAAAAGCGTGTTCCATATGGTAACATTTGCTTCTGGAGTCACAATAAATACAGCCATGTGAACAACCACGATATAAATTCATTGTATTTTTTGATGATAAAATTCCTTTTGCATTCACAAAGTGCATTTTAATCCCCATTTCTGCGCTGCTTTTTGCACACTATCTCTCCTTACATACCAGCACAATTTTTCCTATGTGCTTTTAACTTCTTTATAGCCCAATTATAATGACTTGATGTCTCGCTGACAAAATACGAACCCAAAGTGCTTCCACCAACCCATTTATAAACGCCTTTAGAAAATAATTCATCATTTGAAAATGTTTCAGCCAACCTTAGAATTTCAGTGTGCGATTTTTGAAGCATACTTTTTGCAGCCTCTAATGATGTATTTTGATGCTTTTTCCAAAACTCCACATTCATGTCTCCATAAGTTTTCCAATTATAAGGCTGAGGTATAAATGGTTTACTATCGCCATTTTGATTTGACTGTACCCAGTTTAGCAAAAGCTGATGCCATTCATAAAGATGAATGAAAATATCACGAAGATTTTTATCTCTTTTCCAATGAGCCTCTTTCTTTTTTTCATCACCCGAAAAATCAAAAGGTGTTTTTAGCTCTTTTTCTGTTAATTCTAAGATAAGAGTATTTAGCTTTTCATAATTTGCAGTTGCTGCGGTTAATAAATCTGTTTTTGTTGTTGGTCTGCCCATATTTATTTTTCCTTTCTTTATTTAACAAAAATTCCTATTGTGTTTTTTTATTATCAATTAAAATATAAAATTTTTATATTATAATTTTAGTCAAGCAGATATTCGCAATCTATTTTGCTCTTTGCTTATAAGCTTATATTAAGATTTGTTTTTTTCATATATCAATTTTGCCTGTTGTGCTAAGACATTTTTTAGATAGACAGGTGAAAGGATATCTACCTGTGTCCCAAATGATAGTAAGAAACCTATCAGCCATGTATCTTCTGGCATTTTAGCAGAAGCGATTAAATCTCCATTTTCTTGTCGCTGTATTTGCGTTTCATCAAACTCATCATATACACGATATGCCATTTCCTTTGGAAAACGAAGTGTAATTTGTTTATACTCTTGTTCAGAATGGTTACTCGATTTTGGGAAATTTTGGCGAGTAAAACTATCATTCAAAATTTCTAACTTTAAGATACGATTTAATTTGAATAATCGCCAGTCTTGTTTTTGGGTGCAAAACGCTTTCAAATACCATGCTTTTGCTTTATAAATAAGCTTGTATGGCTGCACTACTCTTTCAGTTATAGCCTCATAGGAACTTGCGTAATGAATTTTAACACTTTTACAATGGATTACTGCCGATTTTAATTGTTCAAACTTTTCATTATCAAATTCTTTATCCCCCCATCTGGAAAAATCTACTTCAAGCCAATTTTCTGAATGAAGATGAAAAATTGCCGAAAGTTTTTGTAGTGTTTGACTACTGCTAATATTCTGCGTAATATTGATGCTCTGTAATGCTGTAAGAATTTCTTGTTTTTCTTCTTTTGACAGTACTGCTTTATCTAAGACAAAATCATTTATTAAACGAATACCACCATTTCTGCCTGCTTCTGCATAAATGGGAATACCTGCCCCGCTCAAAGCATCAATATCTCTATAAATTGTTCTGACGGATACCTCAAACTTTTCTGCTAATTCTGGGGCTGTAGCCTGTCCCTTATCAAGCAGATGGTACACAATCTTAAATAATCTGCTTTCCTGCATTGTGATTTCCTCCTTTAGCAAAAGAATAACACTTAAATCTTGACACGATATGTCAAGATTTATTATATTTACTTTCTTTTTTTATATCAATTTATTCTTAAATATTATCTTTTTTATATTTATACAATCTTACAATACAATTAAATCTCTTAAATAACATTGACTGATGTATAATCATAAGCATTACTTTTTATTTTGTGAATTTTACTCATATATCTTGCTCCTTTACATAAAAATAGAGCATATAGACGGATTTTCTATATACTCTAATGATATATAACTATTTTGTTGTGATTGTGGTAATGCTATTTAGACAAACTTGATGTACTCTATTTCATCAGATTGAGCCAATCAAACGAATATTTGCAATTTGCTTTGTTAGTAATTATTATTTATATGAAATCCGATAAATTGGGTGTTATATCAGTGACCTCTTATATCAAATCCATGAAAAATAGTGTTATTATCTCCCCATGAATAAACAATATAATAATCATCTCCCTCTACATTCGTCTTAAATGTTAACTTCGTATGTTCTATAATTTTTATATCTGTATCTATCTGACTTTCAACCACACATTCCCATTCATCTTTTGCAAATTGTAAATAATATTCTTTTAATTCTTCCAAAGAAAGCTCACTTTTAATTAAAATCGCTCCAAAATATTGCATTCCATTACCATTTCCAATTAATTTTCCTGCTATATATACCATCTCAATAAATTCAGTATTATTTGGAAGTGGCAAATCTGCAAGCTTATTTGCTGTTTTCTTCGCTATATTATCATTTATGATTGGCGCAACTACTAAAACAGATAAAAAAATAAAAACCACAATTAAAATAATAGCAACCAACACTTTTTTCATTTTTATTAATCCCCATTTTGAAGTGTAACGTAGAAATTGCACAATAGAAAAAACACTTCTTTTTAACAGCATTGTACTAAATAAGAGAATTTTGTCAATAAATTTTGGAAAATATTTATTCGTCTAAAATAGGTAAATTATTTAAACAAGATGGTAAATGCAGCATATGATGATTTGTCATAGGGGTTAAAATCATTGTTATGATTAATCAGATAAATTCTTATTTCCAATATTCTATCTCTCCTTCATTCAGAGTGCCTCCTTTAGCAAAAAAATAAACCTTGACACAATATATCAAGGCTTATTATATTTACTTTCTTTTTTTATATCAATCCTTTTATTTTCATATACCATCTTTTTTATAATCTCACTACACGATTAAACTCCTCAAATGATGTTGACCGATGTGTAACCATAAGCACTACTTTTTGTCTCGTCAATTCTTGCATTGCCTGATTTATTTTTTTCTCACTCCAAACATCTAATGCAGAAGATGGTTCGTCCATTAAAAGAATTGGTGAATCCTTTAAAAATGCTCTTGCTATTGCAATACGCTGACGTTGTCCACCAGATAGGTTACGACCGCCAGCCTCAAGAAGGGTATCATAGCCTTGTGGTAACATCTCAATAAATTCCTCTGCATATGCCAACTTTGCTGCTTTTACAATTTGTTCATCACTCACTGACCCTTTTCCAGAATATCCAAAAGCAATATTTTCACGAATACTGCCTTCAAATAAATAACTATTTTGAGGTATATAAGTAATCAGTTGTCTTAACTGCCAAAGCGAATATTTATTTATATCATGTCCATACAGCTTTATTTTACCTGAAGTTTGCCTATAAAAACGCATAAACAGTTTTAATAATGTACTTTTTCCACAGCCAGACTCTCCCATAATCATAATCTTTTCGCCATTCATAACCTCCATAAAAAAATGTTTAAAAACATCTATATTTCCATCATAAGAAAATGTTAAATTAACCACTTCAATTGGTTTGCTCATCTTTTGTGGTTCTATTCTATAACGATTTTCTGGCTCCTCAAAATCTGTTTTTTCAAAACCTAATTCTTCACAATCCAATTCAAGAAAGTCAAAAACTCTACCTGCTTTTACTAATGATGACGAAAATGTAGTCCATACAGAACCAAAACTTTGCACCATGGAACGAACACCCATCTGCAATGATACAATTGCCATAACAGTTCCATAATCCAGTTTTCCACGTGCCACTAAAAATGCTCCTACACCAATCGTCCCAAAACTTGCCAATATTCCTAAGAAAAAAGAAATCATTTCAAGAACTGCCAACTTTTTACTTTTCTGCTTTTCTTCATTGGTTGCCTGATTATTTTCACTTTGAAAAGAATCCAGAACAAGGGATGAACCACAAAACATTTTAAGTGTTGAAAATCCTAATAAAATATCACTTAAACGTTCTGTGAGTTTTGATATTTTATTTTGAATATCCTTATCTATCTTTTTGATTTGCTGATTCATTTTAATAGAAATATATACAGTCACCAAACAAAAGCTAATAGCAATAAACGCCAACATTGGATTATACACCATCATTGCAATAATTGACGTCACACCATTAATAAGTCTTCCAAACACCCAATAAATATGTGAAAAATACGAATCCTTAAGAGAATTGGCATCCCAATTTAATGTTTTTAGTGCTTCCCCACTATGATGACTTTCATAATAATTCATATCCATTCTCATCAGTTTTTTAAAAAGCTCTATTTTAATATCAAACACAATTTTTCGGACAACTTTAATTTGAAAGTATCTTCTATATGGTGCTAGACAGTTTAGCACAACCAATATAATACATAATGTTGCTGCTTGTACAAATAAATTGTTATCTTGATATTCCAACGCATTAAAAATTAATTTATTCATATATGGATATATTAAATTTAATATAACAGATGTAACAAGCGTTATTATAAAAATACTCCAGTATGAAATCTTATATGTTCCAATATATGAAAAATATCTTTTTAATTCTCTCACTACTTTACACCTCTGACATAATATAATTTTGATACATTTTACAATATGTTCCTTTTGCTTTCATAAGCTCTTTATGTGTTCCAGATTCCACAATCTTGCCCTCGTCAAAAACAATAATTTCGTCATAATCTATTATTGTGGTAAGACGGTGTGCCACTGTAATTACAGTTTTATTTTGTGAAATCATTTTTAAAGTTTCATTTACAAATGCTTCTGTTTCTTTATCCAAAGCGGAAGTTGGCTCATCCAATAAAAGAATAGGTGCATCCTTTAAAATTGCTCTTGCAATAGAAATTCGCTGTCTCTGACCACCAGATAAATTGCTTCCTCGTTCTTCAAGCAAGGTATTATATTGATTTGGTAACTCTTTAATAAAATCATCACAGCCCGCTATCTTTGCAGCCTCTATTACCTTCTCTTTGCAGGCTTGTGGATTGCCAATACGAATATTGTCTAGTACACTCATTGGAAAAATTACTGTATCCTGTGAAATTAGTGCCAAATCTTTTCTTACAACTTCTGGAGTAATGTCTGAAAATTTATTTCCATAAAATAAAACTTCACCATTATGGACTTCATATTGTCTGCACATTAATTTAATAATGGTACTTTTACCGCATCCACTCTGACCTACAAAAGCAATTCTTCTTCCTTTTTCAACTGTTAAATTTAAGTTCTTTAAAACTTGTTTTTTGCTTTCCATCAATTTTGAATATGTAAATGATACATTTTTAAACACAAAGACTTGTTTTGTTGTTTTACTTACTTCTTGTAATTTATTTTCTGTATCCTCTATAGGCATATCCATTATTTCAAATACACGTTTTATAGATATCATTGCTATTTGTGTTTTAACCACCAACTGATATGCATCGACAAGCGGTTCATTTATTTTCTCAATCCCACTGATAAATGCTAATAATACACCCAACGTTATATTTCCTTTAAAAGTCAAATACCCTCCAATACATAACGCAATAGCTCTTGGTGCTTCTCTGATTAGACATGAAAGTGGTTCAATATTGTATTGCCATAAATCATTTCGATTGGAAATATCAAATGTTTCTTTTAAAGCTGTATAATATTTATTTTGCATTTTCTTTTGAAGATTATATGATTTAATTACATCTGCTCCATCAAAGGCTTCTAATATATGATTGTTTGTCAATCCCAAAAGTTTTACATAGGCAGCTTGTGCCATTTTAACTGGTTTTAAAAGCTTAATACTAAGTGGAACCAAAGCAACAAATAGACCAAGACATGCTATGGCAAGCAATGGATTTAATAAAAACAAATAAACTGTAAATACAACAACCATTATTGGTACATACAAACAATCCTTAAAATAATTCTGCATATATGCTGCTATTCCTTCAACATCGGATGACACTCTCTCAACAATATCTCCAAAATTATTCCTTTCCATAAAATCTGGCGCCATCTTTATGATATGATTTACTAAATCACGTCGTAAATCTCTTAAAATTCCTGCACCAAAAACTCCAGTTATATATCGAACGAAATAATTAGCAGACATTCCTATTATAATTATCAATATAACTTTCACAATAAGCTCTGGCAATATAGCGCCAATTGTACCTTTAACAGATTCATCAATTACTTGCTTTAAAATATCAATAATCCATACATTTGCAATAGAACATCCAATACTTGCCAATATCGTAATTACTATATGCCCCAAATAAGGTTTTGCATAATTTGCTAATCGTATCATACTGTACATCTCCTTTGCTATTTGTTATACTTTTTACAGTCTATCAATTATTAAAATGGATAACAATAAAAGATATGCACGATTTTTATATACTTTCTGCAATAACAATACCAAACAGCTTGCCTGTAAAAATAAAAAAGAAAAAAGGAGAACTATCTATGCCACAACAAGACCGTCATAAAAACCGTTTCATTCCAATTGAATTTACTTTTTATGATAAACTTGAAACGTTACCTGTCAAAGACCGTTGCTCTATCGTATTGCTGACTTGTGGAAATGCCACTATAAAAATTAATAATTGTATTCGTCTGCTTCATTCCCCTTGTGTGCTTTGCCTGTCACAGTATGATACGATAGAATTAATCCATTCTGAAAATTTAAGTGCTAAATCTTTTCATTTTGACCCATGGTATATTAAAGCTTGTCTTTGCTTTGACAACCTTGACGATTTTATTGAAATTGAACCGCAATATACATATGACCGCATCAATCTTTATATGTTCACAAAACACAATGACCACTTTCAAGGGATTTTTTCTCTTACTCCTCAAAACTATATTCATATCAATGAACTTTTACTTATGATTGGAGCAGAAACATTTTCCCAAAGTGATAGTTTTTGGACTTGTCGAATAAGAAGAATGTTAAGGCAACTAATTACTTGTATTTCTGATATCTATGCAGACCAACGTAAATTAAAACTCTTTAACACACCTGAAAGCCACACCCCTGCTTCCGTCTGTGCTGAATATATCCATGCCCACTATGCTGAAAATATTACTCTCAGTACTTTATGCAGTCTTGTAAATTTGAATAGAACGTCCTTAAATCAACAATTTAAAACACAATTTTTATGTACTTGTATGGAATATCTTTTGAATTATCGCTTGAAAATTTCTCAGGAACTTTTATCTAACACCAATATGAAAATCCATGAAATTGCTGAAAATTGTGGCTTTAAATATGATACATATTTTATACGACAATTTACTAAAAAATTAGGTATTTCTCCTGCTGCATATCGTAAAAATCCACTTTCTTATACAGCCTATGAAGGAAAACCGATAAAAAAGTTATAAATCCTTAAAAAAGACTTTATGATGAATTGATGAATCACAATAAGATTTTTATTTTATTAATAATATTTTAAATATAAAATAAATATAATTCAAAAATAAAATCAATGTATAACACAATTTGCAATAGAAAAAATTAATTTATATTTAACAAAAAAAATAAAGGATAGAACGTTTTACGCACTATCCTTTATGCTTCATTACAAATATTACACTTTATCTCAAATTGATTACTATTTTTAATAAAAATTAGTTATTAATCAATTTATCCTTCTCATCATTCCAGCTATAAAGCTTTCTGATTTCTTCACCAACCTTTTCTGATGAATGCTCAGAAGCAAGTTTTCTCATAGCCTTAAAGTGAACTTGTCCGCCTGCATCCGACATATCTAAAAGGAACTCTTTAGCAAATGAACCATCTTGAATATCAGAAAGAATCTTTTTCATTGTCTTCTTTGTCTCTTCTGTGATAAGCTTTGGTCCTGTTATGTAATCGCCATATTCGGCTGTATTTGAGATAGAATATCTCATACCAGCAAAACCTGATTGATAAATCAAATCTACAATAAGCTTCATCTCATGGATACACTCAAAATACGCATTTCTTGGGTCGTAACCTGCCTCGCACAATGTCTCAAATCCAGCCTGCATAAGAGCGCATACACCACCACAAAGAACGGCCTGCTCACCAAAAAGGTCAGTCTCGGTCTCGGTTCTAAATGTTGTCTCAAGAACGCCTGCTCTTGCTCCGCCAATTCCTAATGCGTAAGCTAATGCCATATCCAATGCTTTTCCTGTCTCGTCCTGCTCTACAGCTACAAGGCATGGAACACCTTTGCCTTCCTGATACTCACTTCTTACTGTATGTCCCGGTCCTTTTGGTGCAATCATTGTAACATCAACGCCTTTTGGAGCCTTGATAAGTCCAAAATGAACATTGAAACCATGTGCAAACATAAGCATATTACCTGCTTCAAGATTTGGTTCAATATCTTCTTTATACAACTTGGCCTGTTTTTCATCATTGATAAGAATCATAATAATATCAGCTCTCTTTGCAGCCTCAGCAGCAGTAAATACTTCAAATCCCTGCTCCTGCGCTCTGTTCCATGACTTTGAGCCTTCATAAAGACCAATAATCACATGACAGCCTGAATCCTTCAGGTTTAATGCGTGTGCATGTCCCTGACTACCATAACCAATAATGGCAATGGTCTTGCCATCCAATAAAGACAAATTACAATCCTGCTGATAATAAATCTTAGCTTCTGCCATTTTTTTATACCTCCAAATAGTAATATAATAATTTTTGGGCTATTCTTATCAAAACAGCCTATTTTTATTTTAAACTTGCAGCGCCTCTTGCAAGACCTGTTATACCAGTTCTTGCCAGCTCTGTAATTTTAAAACTGCTCAATAAATCAATAAATGCGTTTAATTTGCTCTGCGCACCTGTAAGCTCAACAATAATGGATTCCATCGCAACATCGACAATGTTTGCTCGAAATACATTGCTAAGTGTTATTACTTCCTGTCTTCGCAACGCATCACATTCAATCTTTACAAGAACAAGCTCCCTGCATACAGAAGCTTCTGCTGGAAGTTCTATAATCTCTTTTACATCAATCAGCTTAGATACCTGTTTTTCAATCTGCTCTAAGACGTCATCATCACCTGTAACGGTAACGGTCATTCTTGATAGTTTAGGGTCTGTTGTCTCCCCTACTGTCAAACTATCAATATTGTATCCTCTTCTGGAAAATAATCCTGCTACCCTGCTAAGCACACCAGCTGAGTTTTCAACCAACATAGAAAAAACGGCATGTCTCATATTATCCCTCCATTCTTGCTTTGCCTGCAAATTTAAAGAATCACTTGCTGTTCTTTAAACTTGTGTGTGAAAATTTCATTTTTCACACGACTTTCATCTAACATATGATGCTCACTGTATTGTAACAACTGTATTGCTGCTTGTCAATACGTAAATCCTACTGTCAAGGGCTTTTGCCTCTGTTTCTGAATGTGTTACTATAATGGTTATCTTATTTTTTGTATACTCTTTAACAAATTTTACCACATGCTGCTTGGACTCACTATCCAACCCTGTAAATGGCTCGTCCATCAAGCAAATATCGCATTTGCAAAGCAATGCCCTTGCAATCGCCACACGTCGTTTTTGACCGCCACTAAGATTTTTAACAGGCATATCCATACATTCCTCTGGCAATATAGACATCAACAATGTTCGTATTCTTTTTTCATTTTCTTTACTAGTATCCTCAAGAACAAGCATAATATTATGAATAACGCTCATTTTATCAATTAAGCGGTTTTCCTGAAATACAACACTAATTTTTCCTGTTTTTGATATTTCTCCACTATCAGATGGCAACAATTTCATTATTATTTTAAGCATTGTAGTCTTTCCTATTCCTGATTTTCCCATAATACAATTAATTTTATCATCTGTAAAAACTGCTGAAACATTTTCTAAAACAATGGTATCTCCATATTTCTTACATATATTTTCTATTGATAATATATGTATTTTTTGTATATCAGACTGGTTAGCTGTCACCAATTTTCCTTGTATTTTACCTCGAAATACATAATTTTCTAACCATACTAAAAAATAAAAAAATATATTTTCGCACAATAAACTTACGCCAACAACAATAATACTCCAAGCAAATAATTGTTCCGTTAATAAATAAAGTTTTGCGTAATATAATTGTTCACCAATCGAATTTTTTGCCAACCCGATAACTTCCGCTGAAACACCTGCTTTCCAGCTCATGCCTATCGCTGTCTTTAAACTGCTTCTTGTATAAGATAATACTTGCGGCAAATAAATATATTTGATTGTTCGCACAAATCCTATTGAAAACAATTCTCCCATCTCAAGCAATTTTTTATCGGTCTGCCTCATTCCAGCCACAACGCTACTGTATACCATAGGAAACACAACAATAAATGCAATAAGCGCAGAAACTTTAGAAGAACCAAATAAAATCAGCAGCAAAATAATAAATGAAGCAATAGGCAATGATTTCATCATATGAATCAATGGCATAAAAAATTCATGCACCATTCGATATTTACCTGCTAGAACCCCCAATACAACCGCTATTATACAAGCAGCTAAAAATCCAATGGTAATATGAAAAAAACTATTTATTAAAACCGTATAAAATACACTTGTCCTAACCAATTCCCATAATGCTATAAACACATTAACAGGACTTGCCAATATAAGCTCAAGTCCTGTTAAAACACATACAGACTGCCATATACACAGCCATACTGCAATTATCCATATTCTTACCATCAACAAATTCTTTTTTGATTTGACAGAAAAATGGCTCACAAAGCGTTGCCTTCGTCGTTTAATAAACATTTGCTATTATCCTTACAAACATATACATAATACAAACATCTGTGTCGCTCCATTTTCTTTTGTGTTCTCCAAATGTATCAAAACAGATAATTCCTTGCAGCATCCCATCTCTTATTAGTTTTATTTGTAATGTTGAACATACGTCCAATTGTGAAAAAGCTTCATAAACCTTTGGAAAATTAGCTGATATAGCTGATATATTGAAAATTACATTCACCCCATGTTCATCAAATAATTCCATATATTTATCATCTTCAAAAAATTCTCCATTAACATTTGACACTTTATAATGTCCAAAAATTTTATCACACTTTTTATCCTTATCAAACAACAAAATACCATGAATATCCATTCGATTCATAATATCCTCTAGCACGTTGTCAAGAACAACTCGTCCCTCTCGTAATAATTTATCGTTAAAATTTGCAATCATCTCCAACTTATCAATAGGCTTCATAAAATTAGCGCCAATATGAAGATTTCTAAGTTTTGTATCACGATTTATCAAATCACCATGAATCTCTGGCGTATAAATAATAAATCGGTCTTTCCCCTTCTCTTTTGCAATATAAAGACAACCATCAGCCAACTTAAACAAGGTGTCATAATCGGTTCCATTATCTGGATAAGCAGCAATTCCAATCGATACTGTAAATGTATATTCTGGATTTTTCTTGGCAAGTTCAATTCTTAATTTACTTCGGATTGCTGTTAAAAAGACACGAACTTCCTCAATGCTGTTGTAATCGGTTAACAGACACATAAATTCGTCGCCGCCAATTCTTCCAATAATACCTCGCTCCCCTACGGTTCTTCTTAATTCTGATGCTAAATCGGCAATAACTTCATCTCCAAAACGATGACCATATGTATCATTAACGGACTTAAAATTATCAATATCAATAATCATAAGAAACAGCTTTTTTGAGTCTTTTTCACTATTGGCATTTTGTATGATGTCATGGATATCATCTGTCACAGCCCTTTTATTGAGTAGACCTGTAGCAGAATCTTTATTTGCATCATTGCCAATCATAATACTTTTTAAGTCATATCGCCCATTCATCTCCGTAATCAGCCCTGCAACCATTACTTTGCCAGTAACATCAACAATGGTTTCTCCGCGAAAGTTAAGCGTATCCATTCTAAAGCCTTTAGACATTAATGAAGTGTGTATATTAATACTAAATACATCAACACCATCTCGAATATTGCTGCACAATCGACGAAACATATCAATATCAGCCGCTTCAACAAATCCAAGTCTTAAAATACGCTTTTCCCATTCATCTAACGTGTCTTTCTCAAAAATCTCACATCGTCCATTGACATACATATATATTGTAATCAAATCGGCGCCAAATTCATACTCAAAAAATTTATCTCGAACATAATTCATAAATGCTCGATACTTTCTGGTATTATCATAATAAATTTTAAATGTATCACTCTGAGCAACAACATCATGGAACATCAAATTAATTTCTGTATGTTCTTTTTTTAAATCTATATTTAGTTTTCGCACAAGCACCCATCTATATATACCTTTTTTTACCTTTACTCGAACGACAACTGGCTTATTTATCTGCATGTCTGAAATAAAGCTGCAAAATGTCTCTTGGTCATCTAAAGAAAGAAGATTCAATAAAGAATTGGGTAATTCTTTACCTATCATTCCATAAAATCGTTCATCCCCCATAATGATAGAATACTTGTCATCAATAACACAACTTGCCTCAACAATGTCATTATTTATCATACTCGTACTAACTTGTGTCATACTTATACCCCCATAAGATTATTACTATTTGTACAATGTACAAATTTTGTATAATATATAAATTTTGTAAAATATACAAATTGTAATAAACATCATTTATGCTTTTACTCCTGCGAAGTCTTTGACTTTTCCATCGCCTGCTTGATATCGGATATAATATCATTTACATTTTCTATACCCACAGATAAACGAATCAAGTCAGGCTGCACACCTGCCTCAACAAGCTGCTCATCAGACATCTGCCTATGTGTATGACTTGCTGGATGAAGAACGCATGTTCTAGCATCTGCAACATGTGTAACGATTGATATCATTTTTAAATTATCCATAAATGCAACTGCCGTATTTCTATCCCCTTTTAATCCAAATGAAATTACCCCACATGTTCCATTTGGCATATACTTTTGCTGCAATTCATGGTATTTATTGCTAGGCAAATCGGCATAGTTCACCCATGCGACATGCTCATTACTCTCTAAAAACTGTGCCACCTTCAACGCATTTTCACAGTGTCTTGGAACCCTCAAATGCAATGTCTCAAGACCAATATTGATAAGAAAGGCATTCATTGGTGACTGTACAGAACCTAAATCCCTCATAATTTGTGCTGTAGCCTTTTGTATATAAGCCATCTTTCCAAACTTTTCCGTATAGACAACACCATGATAGGATTCGTCAGGCTTTGTCAATCCCGGAAACTTGTCTACATACTTTGTCCAATCAAAATTGCCGCTGTCTACAATACAGCCACCAATAGTCATAGCGTGTCCATCCATATATTTTGTTGTTGCATGTGTGACAATATCCACACCAAACTCAAAAGGACGACAGTTAATTGGTGTTGCAAATGTATTGTCAACAATAAATGGAACTCCATTTTTATGGGCTATATCCGCAAATTTTTCAATATCCAACACAACCAATGCTGGATTGGCAATAGTCTCTCCAAATATACATTTTGTATTTGGTCTGAACGCTGCCTGTATCTCCTCTTTTGTGGCATCAGGCTCAACAAATGTCACATCAATACCAAGCTTTTTCATTGTCACGCCAAATAAATTAAACGTACCGCCATAAATTGCTGATGTACTAATAAAATGGTCTCCCGCTTCACATATGTTAAACACTGCATAAAAGTTTGCCGACTGACCGGACCCTGTAAGCATAGCGGCATATCCGCCTTCCAAATCGCATATTTTTTTAGCCACCCAGTCATTGGTTGGATTTGCCAATCTGGAATAGAAATATCCCTCCTTCTCAAGGTCAAACAATGCACCCATCTCATCACTAGAACCATACTTAAATGTTGTACTTTGAACAATAGGCATTATTCTTGGCTCACCATTTTGAGGCTCCCAACCGCTTTGGATACATTTTGTCTCAATTTCATAATTACTCATTTTTTAATAAGCTCCTTTCTTAGTCCGCAAATTTTCACTTTTCTTCTTGTATATTCTCATCGATACCAATATACGTCATAAAAACCTTTGTAATCATTCTATTATTCACTTCAACTACTTTAAATTCATATCCTTTATAAACACATTGAAAATCCTCATTTTCTTGAGGTATTCTTCCCATTTTATCAATAAGGAATCCATTGATGGTATCTATATTTTCACATTCAAATTGAATATCAAACATATCCTCAATATCTTCTAATAACATTGTTCCCTTAAGAATATAAGAATCGTCTGGCTGTTTTACAATCAATATCTCCTCGTCATCATATTCATCAAGAATATCTCCCACAATCTCCTCAAGAATATCCTCCATTGTAACCATACCAGATGTTTGTCCATACTCATCAACAACAAGCGCCATATGTATCTTTTCTGACTGCATCTGCTTAAACAATACACTTAATTTTCTTGTCTCTGGAATACAACATGCATCAAACAAAACTTGATTGCGCATATCTGCCAATGTTTTATTTAAATTTCTTTTATCATCATCAACATATACTTTAATCAAGTCTCTTAAATGTAATATTCCCAGTATATTATCTATATTGCCATCATATACCGGATATCTTGTGTGATTTTCATTCATAACAAATTCAAATGCTTCTTTTATTGTTGTGTTACAATCCAATGCAATAATGCTTTTTCTATGTATCATAACATCGGAGGCTTGTTTATCTCCAAACTCAAAAATATTATGAATCATCTCAGCTTCATTTTTGGCAAGAACACCCTGTTCATGACCTTCATTGACCATATCTATAATTTCTTCCTCTGTCACATCTTCCTCTTTTCTTACCTTTTTAGAAAGATTCTTGAAAAAAGCTGATATCATACCTTCTGTTTTTCTCGTGGGGTGACCATCATTCATAATTATCCTCATTTCTGCGTTATCCAAACGCTATTTTACCTTACTATAAAATTTTATATAGGCAAGTGCCAAAGTCTATGCTCAAACTGTGACTTTGGTACATTGCCTCTAAGTATTAAAATAATTTTTTATTTTATAAATGGATTTATTTTTATCTGTGACTATTGTACCATATATTAATATTTATCGTCAAATCCTATTTCCCCATCTCTAGGCTTACCAGCAAAGCATGGTTTACCTCGTCAATAATTTCACTGTCGAGATGACAAACTTTATCTTTTAATCTTGTTTTGTCAATTGTCCGAAGCTGCTCCAAAAGAATTACAGAATCTTTTACTAGGTCATATCGCATAGAATCAATTTCCACATGTGTTGGAAGTTTTGCCTTTGTCATTTTACTGGTAATCGCAGCACATATAACAGTTGGACTATGTTTATTTCCTGTATCGTTCTGTATAATAAGTACTGGTCTTATTCCACCTTGTTCTGAACCAACAACGGGTCTTAAGTCTGCATAAAA
This sequence comes from uncultured Lachnospira sp., assembly GCA_910587485.1. Lineage (GTDB taxonomy): Bacteria > Bacillota > Clostridia > Lachnospirales > Lachnospiraceae > Lachnospira. The sequence continues at coordinate 52,538 of CAJUKN010000008.1, read as the reverse complement.
TATATCTCCACGTTTTACTACCACACCAATCACACTCCCTCAAAAATCGCTCTTGTGATTTTAGTATTTCCAGACTGTCGGCGTGTATTCAAATAAATTTATTTTAAGTTAAAACCATCCCATTCTTCATGGAAATAGTCGTGACTACCTATATATTTTTCATTCATATAATAATTTCTTGGAATCCTTTTATTTAAATCACATACAAATTCATAATTAAATGTTCCTGCAAGTTCTGCAATCTCCTCAATGGTGATAGCCTCATTTCCATCTTTACCTATTAATGTCACAATATCATTGCGTTTTACATACTCAATTTCGGTAACATCCACCATCAATTGGTCCATACACACTCTGCCAACAATAGGTGCTTTTTTCCCATGTATCAAAACATATCCTTTTGATGATAAATTTCTTGGATAGCCGTCGCCATAACCCACTGAAACGGTTGCAAGGACAGTGTGTTTTGTTGTCTCAAATGTGCCGCCATAACTCACTTTCTGTCCAGCCTCTACACTTTTTACCATAGTGACATGGCTCTTTAATTCAAGTGCTGGTTTTAAATCCACTTTTGATTGTTCAACCTCATATGAAGGATACATACCATACATTGCAATTCCAAGCCGAACCATATCCTTATATGTATAGGGCATATCAATGACAGCAGCACTATTTGCACAATGTTGAATCTCAAAATCAATACCTTGCCCATGTAAATACTCAACAAAATTGGAAAACTTTTCAAACTGTTTATTTGTCTGATATTTATTCTTTTCATCAGCCGTTGCAAAATGGGTAAAAATCCCCTGTACCTTAATATTTTCAAGTGCCACAATTTTTTTAATAATAGTGACTCCACTTATGTCTGGTTCCAATCCAATACGTCTCATTCCAGTATCCACTTTAATATGACATACTGCCGTCTTATTTAATTCTTTTGCTGTTTCATCAAGCTCTTTTGCTGTCTCATAATCAAATATGGTCGCTGCAACATTATATTTTACAAGCGTTGTATATTCATCTGTATTGACAAAACCAAGAATTAAAATAGGCTTATCAATTCCATTTTCTCTTAAATTGACTGCCTCATCTAATGTTGCAACTGCATAGCCATATACTTTATCATAGACAGCCTTAGCAACTGCAATATCACCATGTCCATATCCGTCTGCTTTCACCACAGCCAATGCTTTTGTACCAGAAGGTGTAAGTGCCATCAATCGGTCAACATTATCACGTATGATATCCAGCCTGATATCTGCATAAACTCTATAATACTTACTCATCTTACTAATTAAGCCTTTCTTTTCATATGCCAATTATTTACAGCAATTTTACAATTGCTTCTGCTATATCCCATGCCACAGTGCCATTAATGCCTTTTTCTTCCTTACATATATCACCTGCACAGCCATGAATATAAACAGCCATTGCAGCAATCCATTCTGGTGATGCCTCCTCATATTTGTATAAACAGGCAATCCCTGCAATAATTCCTGTCAATACATCACCTGAACCGGCTGTCGCCATACCACAATTTCCAGATGTATTGATATATGTTCCATCTTTTCCTGCTGTAACAGTAGCATAATCTTTTAATACACAGGCATTGCATATCATTGCATACAATTTTTTTGCCGATTCAATAGGATGCTCTTTTACTTGTAAGATATCTTTCTTTAAAAGCCTTGAAGCCTCTCCAATATGTGGTGTAATAATGATATGAACCTTATTTTGTTCTTTTATATATTCTAGTTGCTTAATCAACGACTGATTTACCTGTTGTTGGTTTTGCGCTGCAATTATATTGAGTGCATCCGCATCCAAAACAAGCGTTTTAGCAGTATTCCAAGTTGCTTTTACCATATAATGAATGATATCATTAACCATTTTAATGGATGTTTCCTCTGTAGATAGTCCGGGACCTGCAACAATACAATCTGCCCACTCTATCAACTCTTTCAGATGAATCGCATCTTTGTCTGTATAATGATTATAAATATCTGGAATTACCTCTGGAACCTTCACAATCAGAGGCGTTCTGTTATTCATATGTGTAAAAACACGAACCAAGCCGCACCCTGAGCGAAAAGCTGCTCTGGCACTTAAACAGGCAGCGCCGCACATATCTTTTGAACCAGCAATAATAAGTGTTTTTCCACATTTTCCTTTATCATAATCTGGTTTATGTTTTGGAAGCTGACAGACATCTTCCATATTGATGGAAAATGTATTTATATTAGACAAGATATTGTCACAGACAAATTTGTCATAGACAAATCCAATATCTTTTACAACAATGGTTCCACAATAATTTTTACCCATGCCACATAACATGCCAATCTTGTTATAACCAAAAGTAACGGTTTTATCCACTTTTACAGCAACACCCATCACTTCACCTGTCGAAGCATTAATTCCAGATGGAATATCTACTGCAATTTTATATGAATGAATAAGATTAATAACATTGATAACTTCTTTATAATACCCTGTTATTTCCCTTGACAGTCCAATTCCAAATATAGCATCTACAATATAATCATATGTTGCATCGGCGACTTTGTTTACAAGAGACATTCCCATATTCTCTATGATTGATTTTTGAATGGCATATTCTTTTGTTCCTTCTTTATCTGAAACAAGCAAAATTTTAACATCAAATCCACGCTGATAAAGAATCCTTGCAACAGCCAAACCATCTGCGCCATTGTTGCCAGAACCGCTCACTACCAGCACACTGCCTTTTTTCATATACAAAAACACATCAGCAACAGCCAATGCAGCACGTTCCATCAACACCATCGAAGGAATCCCAATATGATGTATGGAATGTTCATCTACTTGTTTCATCTGTTCTGAACTTAATACATATTCCATTATAGTCCTCATTTTCAAATATTTTATATTAATCAAAGACCCCGCTGTAAGCAACGGGGTATCAAGCTTGCAACGCTACAGAGCAATGGGGATTTGGTCCTCGCGGCATTCATCAAATATCCATGTAAACATGACTATTTTCCTCATTGCTCGCGGGAATAAATTATTACAATTTACCCTATGTACTTCTATAAAAATTTATTGGTCGTTAATTTTATCCAATATTCTCATCACTTCTGCACCCAATATATTGTGCATACCAGCATATAACTGATTATTTGTTTCTTCTTTATCTTGTTTAATCAATAAATTTCTTTTTAATTTCACTCTTGTAGCATCAATCCATTTATTAAGTACTTCTAAATCCTTATTATTTTCATTAATCTTATCAAAACACATTTTTGCTGTCTCAATTAAAAGTTTATGATTTGCCTCTGCCAATTTTTTTGGAATCTCTTTTTCTTCATCTTCCAACTGTAATATTTTTTCTTTTGCTTCATGTATCAATTTTTGATTCTTGTTCATTCGTTTTTTATGCTTACTGCTGCTGTCTTCTTCCATATTTTCAACAACATCTTGTATCAGTTGTGATTTTATCTTTTTAACATCTGTAAGGTCATTTGTAACCTGACCTTGTCTTTTTAATAATTCATTAACCTGACCTTCCCAATAACGAATTTCATCCGTTTTGCTGATTTCCGGTACTAATTGATACCAACGCTGATTTAATGTAAGTATCGGAACATTTCTATAAGCCAGAGCTTCTTTTAATACTTCATAAGTTATCTCTGCCATAATCCCTCCAAAAAAGGGCTTTCGCCCTAAACAAATATACAAGAGACAGCACATTTCAACATGAAACTTGACTATATCTTGTAATCATTTGCTTGGCGCGACAAGCCCACCACATTTTAATTTATAATTTTATTATTTGCAATGGTATAAGACAGTCTCATAAGACTTTCTGACAAATGCACATTCTCCACAATAATATCATCTGATAAATTCAAATCGGTATGTGCAAAATTCCATATTGCTTTAATGCCACAATCGACAACCATATGGGCTACTTCTTTTACAACCTGCCTAGGCACAGTGAGAACAACAATTTCAATATCATTACTTTTTATATAATCAGAAAACTCACTCATCATTTTTATCCTTAAATCACCAATTCCTAAACCTTCAAGTGTTGGATTATTATCAAAAACCGCTTGAATTAAAAATCCTCTCTTTGCAAAATCACCAGAATTGACAAGCGCAGAAGCAAGATTGCCTGCTCCAATAATCACCATGTTATGTGTGCGGTCAATGCCAAGTATCTTTCCTATCTCATCATACAAATACTGAACATTATACCCATAACCTTGCTGTCCAAAGCCTCCAAAGTTATTTAAGTCCTGCCTTATCTGTGAAGCAGTTACTTTCATTTTCATGCTTAACTCTTTTGAAGAAATCCTTTGAATGCCTCCTTCAATCAATTCTCCAAGATATCTGTAGTATCTTGGAAGTCTTTTTATTACTGCTGAAGAAATCTTTTTATTTTCGTCCATATTCTATACGCACCTTTCGCTAAGCCTCATCACTATCACAATTATACCTCGAGGATAAATAATTGTCAAAACCTTGTCAAACGGTAATTCCTAAGTAATTGTTTAGCCATGTATTGTCAAATGGTTACTATCCTAATACTTTCTTTGCAATATCAACGGATTCTTTTGCATCCTTTGAGTAGAAATCGGCATGTATCTCCTCTGCATATTCTGGAGTTAATACAGCCCCTCCAACCATAATTTTACAATCCAGATGATTATCATGTATTAGTTGAATCGTCTCTTTCATTGAAACAAGTGTTGTTGTCATTAGTGCTGACAATCCTACCAATTTTGCATCGTGTTCTATAATAGCATCCACCACTTTTTGATATGGAACATCTTTTCCTAAATCAATCACTTCATATCCATAATTTTCAAGAAGAACCTTTACAATATTTTTACCAATATCATGTACATCACCCTTTACCGTTGCAATCACAATCTTACCCTTACTCACAGGAGCCGCATTGCTGTTTGCCATATAATTTTTTATCACTTCAAATGCAGATTGCGCCACCGATGCAGACATAATAAGCTGTGGCAAAAATAGTGTTCCTTTTTCAAAGTCATCGCCTATCTTATCTAATGCTGGAATAAGCACTTCATTGATAACTTCCATTGCCTCCACTTGCTCAAGCAATTTTGCAGTATAATCTGCCCCTTCCTTTTTAAGACCACTAAGAACGGCACTATACAGCTTTAATTTATCCCCTTCTAATTTACTTTCGTGCATACTGTTTACATCAATGTTTAATGTAGCCTCTGCGTTTACATTATCCACTGCTTTTGGACTATCCACCACAATTTTTGAAACGGTTTTTCCTGCGTAATGCCTAATAAAATCAACAGAATTTTTATCATAACCCTTTAAGAGTTTAAACGCCCTGACTGCTCCTGTCATTTCCTCAATATTGGGATTGATAATCGGCAAATCAAGACCATTTTCAAGTGCCATTGTAAGAAAAATATGATTGACAAGAACACGATTCGGCAATCCAAATGAGATATTAGACACACCTAATACCGTTTTTAAGCCAAGCTCTGTTTTTACCCTGTTTACTGCTTTTAGCGTTTCAACAACACCTTCCTGTTCAGCTGATGCAGTGAGTGTCAAACAGTCAATATATACATCTTCTCTTGGAATACCAAATTGGACTGCCCTATCCACTATTTTTTTAGCAATTACAAATCGGTCTTCGGCTTTTTTAGGTATGCCATCTTTATCTAATGTCAAGCCTACAACCGCAGCACCATATTTTTTAACAAGCGGAAGAATAGTATTTAGAGATTCTTCCTCTCCATTTACTGAATTGACAATCGGTTTTCCATTATAAACGCGAAGTGCTGCATCAAGCACTTCTGGAATGGTTGAATCAATCTGCAATGGAACATCAACTATAGATTGAAGCGCTTTCACTACAGTAATCATCATTTCTTTTTCATCAATTCCGGGAAGCCCTACATTGACATCAAGAATATCAGCACCAGCCTGCACTTGTTCTAGTGCCTGATTGAGAATATAGTCAATATCTCCTTTTACTAATGCTTCTTTAAATAGCTTCTTTCCTGTTGGATTAATTCGCTCTCCTATAATTCTTGGCTCTGTTACAGAAACCACCTTTGTTGCTGAACAGATTGCTGCTGGTATTGTTGGTTTTTGCTTTGTCACTTTATTTCCATTTACTTTTAGCATATTGGACAACGCTTCTATAAATTCAGGATTTGTTCCACAGCACCCGCCAAATATTTTAATTCCATACTTTCTCAAGTCTTTCATATATTCTGCAAACTGAACAGCAGTGACATTATATTCATTCGTCTTTGGGTCTGGAAGTCCTGCATTTGGCTTCACAATAAGCGGCTTATCGCTCCATTTTGACAACTCCTCAATAACAGGTTCTAATTCCTTTGGTCCAAGTGAACAATTGACACCAAGTGCATCAACACCCAATCCTTTCAAAGTAAGCGCCATTGATGGAATCATACAGCCTGTAAATGTTCGCATATTGCTCTCAAATGTCATTGTACACATAATAGGAAGACTGCTATGCTCTTTTGCTGCAAGAACAGCTGCTTTTATATCCAACAAATCTGTCATTGTCTCAAAAACAATAACATCTGCTCCTGCTTTGCTTCCAGCTTCCACAATTTCTGCATACATCTCATAGGCTTCCTCAAAACATAGCGTTCCAGTTGGTTCTAATAATTGTCCTATTGGTCCAATATCCAATGCTACAAGTGCTTCTGGCTTTACGTTTTCGACTGCCTTCCTTGCATTTTCAACACCTGCAATTACAAGTTCTTCAACGCCATATCCACAATCTAAAAGCTTATATGAATTGGCTCCAAAGGTGTTGGTATATAATATATCGGCACCTGCATTCAAATACTTTTCATGTATGGATATCAATAATTGCGGATTTTCTATATTTAATATTTCAGGAATCTCTCCAATTTTCATGCCTGCTGCCTGAAGCATTGTTCCCATTGCCCCATCTAACACAATATACTCTCTCTCTAATAGTGCCTTAAAATCTTTAGCCATTACAATGACCACCTTTCTGTCTAATATTACATTGTTCTCTCATATTGCATGTCTGACAGCCTCTTGCTGTCTTTTCTATTGGATTATCTGACAATCCAATAATTGCTGTCACCGATTTAGTTGGCGTAAGCATACAAGACGCATTGACATTTAATCCAATTCGCTTAGGCGCATTAAGTGCATTTAAAAAATCTTTTTGCAGTAAAATAGACAAATCACCATATCCTATGCCAAATCGGAATGTTTGATATTTATCAGGGTATGCCTGTCTTATCATATGCTCGACTTTATCGCAAACCTGCTCGACTGCAACACTTGAAAGACTATCTACAATCACAGCCTTTGCCATATCTTCAACTTGTGTAATACGAATTAATCGGTCGATGCTATCCGATAATGTCACAGCCATAAGCACAGCCATATCGCAGCCTTTTAAATGCTTTTTAATAGACTCACCTGTAAGCACAAGATTGCATCCTTCAACCATGATACCATGATTTTTATTGATTTCGGATTCTGTAGTCATAATATTACATACTTTATACACATATCTTGGTTTTGCCGATGTAAGAACTTTCTCCTCACATATATCAATCAGATGTTCTATCGTCTTATCTAGTTTTTCTCCTGAATAACCTAGATATCTTAATGCTTCTTTTCGATTTAATTTTTCAAGCTTCAAACTTTCTGTTATCATTATAAATGCGCCTTTCTATATGGTGATTGTTTATATAGTCACCTTTCTTTTTCAGTTAAATATCTTGTAGCCATTAATATATTTTAGCATGACATTTGCCATTGCTTACAAAAACAAATTTAATTTCTACAATATTACAACGTTATCGTGGCTATCTTAATAATAAAATAATTATTTTCAATAATATAATTATTTTCAATAATACAATTATTTTACAATAATATAATTATTTTACATTTATTTCAAGATTATTATTACGACTCTTTTTTTTTTAGAAATTTCTTGCTATTATATAATAACTGTCGTTAAAAAGAATGGACTTTTTAGTTGAGTGGATATTGGTAATCCTCTTTACTATTTATCAAATAATAGTAAATATTTATGCAAACATAATGCTTGACTTATGCTCGCAACAATAAATTTATATGTATTTAAGAAAGGATTTTGATAAAATGATTTTATCATGTAGTCATATAACAAAAGCATTTGGCGACCATACGGTTGTTTCCGATGCAACATTTCATATAGAAGAACACGAAAAAGCAGCTATTATTGGCATTAATGGAGCTGGTAAATCAACTTTATTAAAAATTATTGTTGGTGAATTGGAATCCGATTCAGGCAATGTGGCTATCTCTTCTGGTAAGACATTAGGCTATCTTGCACAACAACAAAACTTATCAACTCATAAAACGATTTATGATGAAGTAGTCGGCACTAGACAAGACATTCTTCAAATGGAAGCAGATATACGAGAAATGGAAGAACAAATGAACCATCTTTCGGGAAACGAACTTGAAACACTCTTAACCAAATATACAAACCTTACACATCAATTTGAACTTATTAATGGATATTCTTATCGCAGTGAGGTTGTTGGTGTACTAAAAGGGTTAGGATTTATGGAAGATGATTTTACATTGAAAGTAGACACACTTTCTGGTGGTCAAAAGACCAGAGTAGCATTAAGTAAATTACTTCTGTCTTCTCCTGATATTATTCTTTTGGACGAGCCAACAAACCATTTAGATATGGAATCCATTACATGGCTGGAAAATTATTTAGCTTCCTATAATGGCAGCGTTATTATCGTTGCACATGACCGATATTTTCTTGACAAAATTGTAACCAAAATCATTGAGATTGATTGTTCTAAAGTTACTTGCTTTTCAGGCAATTATACCGATTATGCTGCCAAAAAAGCGGTACTTCGCAACATGCAGTTAAAAGAATACCTCAATCAACAACAAAATATCAAACATCAGGAGGAAGTTATTGCCAAGCTAAAACAGTTTAATCGTGAAAAATCAATTAAACGTGCTGAAAGCCGCGAAAAAATGTTAAATAAAATAGAGCGTGTAGAAAAGCCAATAGAAGTAAATAATAAAATGAATATCCAATTAGAGCCAGAAGTTCTAAGTGGCAATGATGTTCTTTCTGTCAAAAATTTATCAAAGTCATTTGATGACAACATATTATTTGATGATATTAGCTTTGAGATAAAGCGTGGTGAGCGTGTTGCACTTATCGGCAATAATGGCACAGGCAAAACCACCCTGCTAAAAATTATTAACAATCTTATCCCTGCTAATTCTGGAGAAATACAACTTGGAGCAAAAGTAGCTATCGGCTATTACGACCAAGAACATCATGTGCTAGACCTTGAAAAAACATTATTTGAGGAAATTCAAGATGCTTATCCAGACCTTAATCATACGAAAATTCGCAATACACTGGCAGCCTTTTTATTTACAGGTTCTGATGTATTTCGATATATCCATGAACTAAGCGGTGGAGAGCGAGGTCGATTATCCCTTGCTAAACTGATGTTATCTAACGCCAATTTTCTTATACTGGATGAGCCAACCAACCATCTTGACATGGTATCAAAAGAAATTCTTGAGGAAGCGTTAAATAATTATACAGGAACCGTGTTTTATGTATCACATGACCGTTATTTTATCAATACGACAGCAACTCGAATTATTGAATTAACGAATAAATCAATTATAAATTATATAGGAAATTATGATTATTATTTAAATAAACGTGACATACTAACCAACAAAGCGTTTGGCAATCATACCAAAAATATAAATTCTAAAATAGAGAACGTATCAGCAATTAAACTTAACCATTCTAACGAATTTAAAAATTTTGAAGAATCTAAAAATTCTAAAGAATTATGGCAGCAGTCAAAAGAAGAACAAGCAAAGCTTAAAAAAATAAAAAATCAACTTAAAAATGTAGAAGAAAAAATTAATCAATTAGAGGAAAGAATTAAAAATATAGATAAAGAATATATGCAGCCTGAAATTTCTAGTAATACAGAAAAATTAACAAAACTACACAATGAAAAAGTAGATTTATCAAAACAACTGGATACATTGTATGAGCAATGGGAAGAATTGTCTTCTATCCATGACGGTTTTTGTTGACAAATGTAGTATTAAGTAGTATATATAGCTTATAATTATCAACTCATATAAGGAGGGTGTTTTTTTATGAACAAGACAGAATTAGTTGCAGCAATGGCTGAAAAGTGTGAATTATCCAAAAAAGATACAGAAAAAGTGCTGAAAGCTTTTACTGAAACCGTTTCTGAGCAGTTAAAGAAGGGTGACAAAATACAGCTTGTTGGCTTTGGTACATTTGAAGTTGTTGATAGGGCTGCAAGAACTGGAAAGAATCCTCAAACTGGTAAAGCAATCAATATTGCTGCTTGCAAGGCACCTAAGTTTAAGGCTGGTAAGGCTCTAAAAGAAATTGTAAACACAAAAAAGTAATGTTTACATTTTTGGTACGTAAATATGCGAAACGTTTAAGAGGCTGTCGTGCGGCAGTCTCTTTTTCTTCCATGGTAAAATAGTAATTACTTTGTGTCTATGTGTTGCCTGACATAAAGGTTCTAAAATTTAAAGATTATAAAAAACCAACACAGAAATGGAGATTTTAATAATGGAAATTGAACGTAAATTTCTTGTATCGGATATTCCATCAGATTTGACAAAATATACATGTCATCTTATTGAACAGGGCTATCTTTCAACAAAACCTGTTGTGCGTGTAAGAAAAGATAACGATTCTTACTGGCTTACTTACAAAGGCGGAGGAATGATGGCTCGTGAAGAATATAATCTTCCACTCACCAAAAAATCATATGAGCATTTAATTAAAAAAGCGGATGGCAACATTATCACAAAACATCGATATGAAATACCAGATGGAACAGGAAAAACGATTGAATTAGATATTTTTGACGGACTATTTGAAGGAACTATTTTAGCTGAAGTTGAATTTGATTCCATCGAAGAAGCCAATTCTTATATACCGCCAAATTGGCTTACAAAAGATGTCACCCATGAAAAAGCCTATCACAACAGCCATATGAGTCAGAAAAAATTTAATAAAAAAAAGAATAAATCAAATATTTTGCAAGAATAAAAAGGTATACTATGAAATCAGTTTTTCAAAATGAAAAATATCGTGTTATGAAACAACGATTAAAATTATCTCTATTTACATTTTTTAAATGGGTAGCCTGCTCTTGTTTTGCAGGTGTCGTAATCGGTTTTATTGGTACTATTTTTCACATTCTTCTTGAATATGTCACTGAATTTCGTCAAACTTATTGGTGGATGCTTTTTCTTCTTCCCATTGCAGGAATACTAATAACAGCTATTTATCATGCTGCCCATGCTGCAAAAAGTCGTGGCACCAACTTAGTTATAACTGCTATTCAGTCCAATGAAGAAGTACCCGGAAAAATGGCACCGCTTATTATGATTTCAACACTGTTAACACATGCGTGTGGTGGGTCTGCCGGACGTGAGGGAGCTGCTCTCCAAATAGGCGGCTCTATTGGCAATGCACTTGCCAAATTTTTTGATTTTGATGAGAAAGACACACGAATATTAATTATGTGTGGTATGAGTGCATGTTTTGGCGCACTTTTTGGTACGCCTATCGCTGCTGCTGTTTTTTCAATGGAAGTTATCAGCGTTGGCATTATGTACTATGCTGCTCTTGTTCCATGCACCATTTCAGCACTTATAGGAAGTGGTATTTCTTCCATATTTGGAATATCTGCAACACACTTTGATATTGGTATCATACCCTCTTTTTCCTTAGGAAATGCCGCAAAAATGATATTCATGTCTGCACTTTTTGCACTTGCAAGTATTCTCTTATGTATAACACTTCACAATGTTCATGCACTTTATTGCAAACACTTAGAAAACCAATATTTACGTGCTGTTGTGGCAGGTATTTTTGTTATTGTACTGCGTTTTCTATGTGGCAGTTCGGATTATCTTGGTGCAGGAACGGATATTATTGCAAAAAGTTTTGTAACTCAAAGTATCTGGTATGCTTTTTTGTTAAAAATAATATTTACTGCTATTACGCTTGGTGGTGGTTTTAAAGGCGGCGAAATTGTCCCAACATTATTTGTTGGTGCAACACTTGGAAGTTTTTTAGGACCTGTTTTGGGGCTTCCAACTGGACTATGTGCTGCCTGTGGCATGGTAACAGTATTTTGTGGGGTAACGAATTGTCCTCTCACCTCACTGATATTATCAGTAGAAATGTTTGGTGGTGAGAGCATCAAATTTTGTATGCTCTGTATTGCTATTGGATATTTGCTTTCAGGATATTACAGTTTATATAACAGCCAGAAAATTATATATTCAAAATATAAGACGGAGTATGTTAATAAAAAAACGCATTAAAAATCTGTCAATGTGGGATGGATAGAATCCAAACTTACATTGACAGATTTTTTTAGAATAACAACATCTGTAATATTTACTTCACTATCAAGTTTTACGTCACCAATAACTTCTATTGACTATAAATCATATATTATATCATAAACTATAAATTTTTTTATATAAGTATCTATTGTTGGATCTTGAATAGTATGAACAATCATATTTTTTTAACAACCAGAGAATATATAATCTGGTGCTTGATAATCATTAAAGAGTTCTTTCATGTATTTATCTAAGATATATATTACATAGATTAAAATAAAATATTATAATACTATTTAAAGATAAACAATTAGAAAAAGCCCATAATCCTATAGATTTTACATTTTTAGGTATACATACATTGTCTCATTTTTCACATGATTTAAATGTATATTTACCTATAGTTTGTAATCTTTCTAGGAAATTAATTGTTTCAAGCACTAAACAACCTGAGAAGGCATTGTCATTAATATTTAAAACAGTATCAGATAACTTGACTTGTTGTATGTATTTATTTTCATAGAAAAAAATTTGTATTCTGTGTTGCATTGTTTTTATTACCACAGCCAGATATTTCCAATAGAATATAACAAGTTAATATCAGCATCAAAACTTTTTTCATCTTATGGTTTACTCCATCATTTTCTAAAACAATAAGCCAAATCATTATATTGATTATTCAAATTATACAATTATTCCTGCCAAATGTTTTAATAAGACAACAGCATCTGAAATATCTATTTTACCATCATTATTAATATCACTTGCTGTTTTATTAATATTTAAAATCAAAACTCCTGCCAAATGTTTCTTTAAAATTACAGCATCTTGTATATTGATAAAACCATCATTGTTTACATCTCCCAATATTATTTTATTTTGAATATTAACTATTACTACACATGTTGCACTTTTTGCTCCACTGTTTGTCATTGCCGTTATTGTTGCAATTCCATTTCCTACTGCGGTTACTTTTCCATTTCCATCTACTATTGCTACCGCTGAATTATCTGTACTCCATTTTATTGATTTATCTTTTGCATCATCTGGCTTTACTGTAGCTTTTAATGTTGCTGTTTCATTCTTACTAGTTAATGTTATATTCGTTTTATCAAGACTAATACCAGTTGGTATAATATCATTGACTGTCACAGTACAATAGGCGCTGTAATTTCCAACTTTTGCTGTTATTATAGCAGTACCTTTTGTTTTTGCCATAACTTGTCCTGTGTTACTAACCGTTACTATTTGTGGATTATTACTGCTCCATGTAATAGCTTTATTATCTGTTGTATAAGAAGGATTATAATTTACTGATAAATTTTCAGTCTCACCAGTATTTATACTCATTGCTGTTTTATTTAAACTAATGTTTTTTAATGGATAAACAAATAGTGATTCAAAACTATAAGTACTTTCACTATATATAGTTTCAGTTCGGTGAGCATAAATGGTTACTTTATATTTACCCTTTTCATTTTTATGTTTATATATTTTACATGTTGCAGTTCCAGTTTTTTTATTAACAGCTGCTTTTTGCCATTCTACATCATCTTCTCCATTCGCTTCTGTCCATATTTTAAAATCTACATAGGCTACTTCTGTATCATCTGACACATTACAAGTAACTGTATAATATGGATTTGATGAGGTATCTTGTTCAGAACACTTTACATTAGAAATACTAGGTGTTGTAACTGTGAATGTTTTTGTTTGAGATTGTGTAATTCCATTGTAAGAAGCTGTTACAGTAATCGTATTTTTACCGCCTTTAATTGCAGTTTCTGGCAAGAATGTCCAAAATCTTGGGAGTTTATCTTCAAGTAGGTGTTCTACTGGTGGTAAATTATATGTTTTTCCATTTATACTAGCAGTTATATTAGCACCAATAAGTGGGTCATTTTCATATTTTTTATATTGACTCCATCCCCATACTTCTAATTGTTTCCCTTTTACAACATCTCCGTCCATCGGAGCATCCACATAAAGTTGCATATAATCTACTTGAGGATTAGAAACAATCGTGTCATAATGGTACCCTTTTGTTAAGGTATATGTACCCACATAATTACTATTTAGTGCATCTCCACTTATCTGATATTGATTATTGGATATTCTAACTTTGTAAGCACCACTTTTATAGTCATAGACATTCCCTTCTGCTGTGTATAATGTATTTCCATTTCTGCCTAACACTACTATCCAATGTCCTTTCCACGATGAATTATAAATATATAAAACATCTCCTGTTTGAATATTGGAAACTCCTGTATATTCTGCACCTACATTTTGATTATCAGCACCATATACGTATCTAACAAAATCATTAACATAAGCACAACATCCTATTCCATTATAAGCAATCAAAGGTTCCTTATAATACCCCCATTCAACTCCATTACGCCACCTATAATCATTAATAAACGCATTAATTTTTTGATCATATTCATTTTTAGTCATGGCGTTTGCAATGATTGGTTCTTTATAAACACTTACGGCTTCTAAAGTAATAAAAATAATTAATATCATTGCTAAAATTTTTTTAATTTTCTCATTCATAAGACCTCCATTTCTATGTTACTTTATTACGCAAAAATCAAAATTTGTGTCAAGCAACACACAAACACAAATTGCTTGTAAAACAATAAATCCAATTTTTTATTATAACTTATCTAGTAATTTGGCAATAATAATAAAAAATATGAATATACTTTGTGTAAAACTGTTAATTCATAACATAGAATTAAGTTTAATAATTTTATTTATTATATTATTTTTTCTTGAAAAAATCAACATTGTAAATCATTTATTGAAACAATATAAATAAATTTTTATTTAAAAGGAATTAAAGGTCTTAAATGAATCAGATCAACATAAATTGGAGTTTAAATTAATTAAAAAAATAGATAGTATTGGATTAAGAATTTTATTGTCATTATATATAAGTCTTCATATTGGTAAAGTATGCGCCTTAAAGTGAAATGATATTGATATTGACAAAAAAGTTATTCATGTTCAGTCAATTATTGTATGGGTGAAAAATAGAAATATGGAAATTGCTTTTGTTACAAGGCTTGTTGTAGATAAACCTAAAACAAAATCATCATTAGGAAACATTCCAATTTCATCCAATTTAATACTTATACTTATTATTTCAATGCACCTATCTATTCAATCTATTTATGTTGTTTCAAATATAAATATAGATTTCATCGTATTTTTGATTTATGTGTAGTATCTTCTATCAATTACCATATTTTATAACATACATTTGCTACAAGAGGCATAGAAGCTGGAGTAGATATAAAATCATTAAGTAAAATATAAGGAAATTCTTACATTATAAGAGTTTCCTTTGATTTTTGTTATGAATAATAGTTCTACGTAAATTAAAGCAAAATATCTTCTTATATCATGTTGTATCTCTCTTTGTATGCCTTCTTTTAAGATGAATCAACAAAATGGCAAAAAATTTAGGTGCATGGTTCATATCGTTATTCCACATACCTTTTGTTATTGTATCTATAAAACACAATATTATTTTAATATTAAATTATTTTCTACTTATGTATTTTCAATCCATTCTATTTTTCATTAGGAAATTCTGCTTTAAATTTCCTATTTAAGATATAGCATTAATAAAACATATCTATATATTTTACTTTTGTTATAACATTCTCACACCCTCAAAATCCCCTTCACAATACACTCCTCATACCATTCTTTTGGCGCGCCACCACTATGATACGCGCTGTCCAATAATTGATATATCTGCGGATAACCAATTTCTAACCGCAATATATTCTTTAATTCCGACGTCTGCAAAGGTACTATTTTCATTCCTGTAATAAATGCTGTCCCTGAATGATTATAATATTCCATATATTTTCTTGCTCGAAAATCGGAAATGACATTGTTGTTAAGACTGGTTGTAATAAATACACAGTAAGCCTCATCATTTGGATTTGCTAAACAATATTCACCCAGATGCCTTGAGACAGGTTCCATTTCCATTCTGCGCTGATTACTGCCGTCAGCAAGCGTTGCCTCGATAAGCAATGTATGTTTTTCATAATCTTGCTTTCTATCATACTTCCATACAATATCAGCTTCCCCACCGCCAGCATGTGTCTTAGGAAGCAAATCGGCTTCAAGCGAAAGATTCATATACTCCAAAACGTTTCCTTCTCGCCCGCTGATAACATACCATGCAATCCCTAATACATATTCAAAAATCGTAGGTATATCTGCATTATCGGTCACTAAATCCCTAATACTATTATCTTCTCTATTTTCAAAATAGGTCAATAAAGTTATAAGTGTATTTGTTGAAAATTTTTCATCAATAAGTTTATTGAATCGCACATAACGCTCGTCTTGAATAACTTTTTTTGCCCCTGTTTTATCGGTAATAGCAACGCCAAGCATCTGGCTTAATTTTTTATAAAGTACATCTTCCTTAATCTCAAAACAAGCCGCTATCGCTTTAAGCGGGACATCTTCATTGATTAAATGACTTTCCAAAAAAGCAAATTCAATAAGTTCATCTGCAATATCTTCTATATAACATCGCGGCAGCATATCAAGCTGTACTCTATTATCTTCAAAAAGAACTATATCTGTTATTTTAAAATATCTTCTATTAAGGTCAAAATAATCTGACAGCGTAGCTTTTGCTTTAAATAAGTGCATTATCTTAAAAAACTCATTATTAAATGTTTCCATATCTTCTGCCATCAATATTGGAACATTGTGCAATACTTTGCGCCCTTTTTTGACAATAACGCTTCTTACGAGACTGCTAAAAAAATATTTTCGCCAGCTTCCGCCCACTTTACTGTTTGTCAACTTTTTTGTCGCTTCATATAATTCCAGAGCTGCCTCTTCTTTATAAAATACAATTTTTAACAAAATCGAATATAATTGATAGTATGGCTTATCATACTTTGAGCTTTTGCGGTTAATGCCTATATCACAAATTAACTCCTCTGATAAAGGCTGTGTCTGCAATAAATGCAGCGCCTCCTTATAATTATCCATATCAAACAATATCGATATAATAATTTCCTCATAATTGGTACTACCTTTACGCGAATCAAGAATACACGCAATAATTTTATCGGTTGTTGTTCTATCAACACACAATGGCAACAAATAGGTAAATTCATCATAAGTCAAATAGTTCAACTTGCTTACAACATATAAAAATACTAAAAATGGTCTTACCTTTTTACCGTCTACATCATTGCATGTCTTTAATAACTGTTTAAAATAAAGAAAACTATCACTTGGTATTTCTAATAAATTATCGGACTTATAATTTTGGAACGCGGCTATGTAAAGCAGCTTATTGCCTGCTGATGTAATTTTTCTCTCATCGTCCATCAGTCCTATATCACGAAGCCCTGATGTTTTTTCTCTGGCATCTTTATCTGGTCTTTTTGCATCGCCTGACACAAAATTTTTTGATTTCAAAAAATCATAATATTGTTTTTGAAACGCATTATTTCCTGTCCATACTTGATTGCAGTTTTGGGGCAGCTCCCGAAATTCTTTCATCAAAGCAAGCTGCCTCTCAATATTCATATTAAAATTGTCGGTTCTATAACTCGTTGTTCCAACAGACCAGCAATAACTCTTAAAATGGATATTATGCGCCATCATTTTCCTCATTTCTGCACCGATTTTGCACAAAGAATAAACACTCTTTCCACCACATTCTTTTTATTCATTTTCTACTTTATAATTTACAATCAATACTTCTTTTGTAATTTCATTTCGCCCTTTTGTGTGATAATTGGAATTGGAATAATTATAGTTTAATGAAATTACATTAAATTGCTTATGTTTTGAAATCCATTTGCTTAATATCTCATTCTTTTTTCCTTTACTTTCCAGCACATTAGAAAGTGCAAACCGGATTCCTTTTTTATCCAATTGTTCCAAAAATGCAAGCAACTCTTCTTCATCTTTTTTTGTCCACCCATTCTGCTCATTATAACTTGCACATGTAATTAAATATGGCGGGTCTGCATAAAAAAAGCTTTTTTCTGAATAGCTGTCCACGTCCATCTGCCGAAAGTCCTGATTTGTAAATTGATAGTCACTGCTTTTGATTCTATCAATAAAAGCAACTAATTTTTCCTGCATTTTACTGTTAAAATCACGTTTTCCTACAGGAAGATTAAACTCTCCTTTTTGATTAAACCGCATCTGGTTATTAAACGAATATACAATCAATAAATATAACATTAAATAATATTCATCATCCATCTTATTTTTGGCATTAAAATCATCACGCAGTTTATTATATCCTGTTTTATTGTAAGAACCGACGCCTGATGAACTATCACACCCATAATATTCATACCCAAACTCGCTTACTAAGGACAATTGATACTGTTTAATAGCTTTAGACAGCCAATTTAAAATTTCTTCTTTTGACAACTTCCGAAACGTATTTAACAGTCCAATGAGATATGCGTTAGAATCATTAAATACTACTTTATTGCAGTCAACATTGATTCCTACATTGCAGCCTCCGCAAAATAAATCAACCACTTTATCCACATCTTTTGGAAAATAAGGCAATATTTGAGGCAGTAATTTATACTTTCCGCCTGTATAATTTAGCGCAGAGGGAATGATGGATTTTTTATCAATATTACATGTACATAAAAATAAGCGTTCTTGATTTTCTTGTATATCGGATTTTCCTGTAGAAAACGTCTTATATTTTTCCGAAAATATTTGAACACTGCCTTTCTTACTTAAAATTCTTATAATATCCTCATCGCTTATCTTCGCATTGGAGCGTTCATTTCCCTTTTCTGCCATATTATTATAAGATAACAAGATATACTTTGCATGAATCGAATCAATCAACTGTTCAAATACTTTTACAGCCTTCTGTGTACAATATGCACTCTTTAGAGATGTTCTATCCATCTTCTTTGCCACGCCAAACACCTCTGGCTTTTCCCATCTTGCCACATTTTCTAATAAATGATACGCATCGCAATACTGCCTTGAATTATAAGGTGGGTCAATATATACTAAATCAGCCTCAATGGTAGAAGCAATAGTATTGGTATCCATATTATAGCATATATTATTTTCATTTAACTTGCTGTCTGGTACTGGCACATATAATTCTAAATGTTTTTCAAACATGGTTCCTTGCCTGTAAGCATCATAATGTCCGCATGTATTTGCAATCTTATCCATCGCATAAAGCAACGATGTAATCAGCAATGCGCGTTCTCTTTGATTAATTCTGCCTTTGTTGTACTGGTTTTCTATATCTTGTCTAATATAACCAATCTTTCTGCAATCTTCCAATGAAAAATAGGTATCTGCAAAATTATTACTCATATAGTTATCTTCAAGGACTTTCTTTTTATTGTAATCAACAATCATATCAATTACTTTTTCTTCTGAATAACGTTCTGGACTAAACCATGCCAAATGACAAATATAATTGCTGTACATAATATCATTTGTAATTAGTTTTTTATCTGTAAAAGCTGATGACACTGCCCCTGTACCGGCAAATATATCTGCTACTGTTGAAATTCCTGTACATTCTTTGTCAACAATTCTTGTTATAAAAGGCAGTAATTTATATTTGTTCCCCAAATATCGCCTGTTATTAATCTTTGTCGTTTTATATTCTGGTTTTTGTGTACGGATTTTATTTTTTATATGATTTTTTCTTATATAATGATATAATTTTTCATATACTGCATCATTCCATATCGGATGCCCTTGTTCATTTTCTTGAATCTCTACTACGTTATTCTTCTTTAGATAATAAAGATACGACCTTGATATGTCTAATTTTTTTGCCATTTCAGTTGCCGAATAATGCATCGTTTTTATCTCCATTTTATGCAACATATTTTCCAATTTATTGGACACTTTTTATATAATTATACCATTATATTGACTTATTTCAAGATTTTTTTATGTCTTATAAAAAATTTTGGATGCTAAAGTATAATAAACATACAAATACTTTAGCATCCATTTTTAGAACTTTCGTTTGTTTTATCATAGAGAATGTAAAAACTTCTATTCATTTTTTACTATTATCTTATTTTTTGTATAAAAAACTAAAATATGCTATTATATATTTATAAAGCTGTGATAGCAGCTAGAGGGTTTGAGCAAGTAGCGTAGCGGATTGCGAATATCCGCTTGCCTCAAGAATGTTCAATTCTCCCCTAATGCGTTTAAAATAGAATACATTTATTTTTTACAAACAAATCATTTGCATAAAAACAATATAAAAATTACATTTCAGAATGGAGGATTCCTATGGACTATATAGCTGCTTTAAAAAATATTGTATCCAATTATGACGTCTTTTGCTTGGTTGCAAAAAATATTGAATGGATTTCTATTAAATCTCACTATGATGATTGGTTTTATTGTGCATTAGGCATGTACCTTTATACCTTTGAGTTTCCACAAGAATATATACAAAATCATCCTGCACAAGCGTACGTCCGAGCGCTTTTTTCCCGCATGGCATTTGATGAAGAATGGGATAATGATTTTTGGGATATACCACAAATGGAAAGAACATTCTATCTGAAAAAAGGAAGTTCGTTTTATAAAAGCTATGCTATTCCAAAACAATTACGATTAATTAAACGAGACTGGAACTATCTAGCCAATGAAATAAAAGATTTTGCACAGATAAACAACATTCCTTTTTCCAAACAAAAGCCTTATATAGAACAATTTGAACATGCTGCTGTTATTGAAATTGGCGGAGCATATCATGGTGATTCTGAATACCTAGCAATAAAAGATAATCATATGCTTATGGTCAACTGCGGATGCTGGGATTAATTGCTGTAATTTTTTAACGAGCTGTCAATAAACAATTTTATCATAAACTTATATAGACAATCACCACAAAAAGTAACAGGCTATCTCCTACACCCAGAAGATAGCCTGTTATAGCTCTTAAACATTGTTTATTAATTTCTAGTTATAATCATCAGACAGACAAATGTTCTTTGATTGTTCCTAAAATGATTATAAACAATTCCTTGCTTATCTGCAAAGGTTAATTTAATTTATTGATGCTTCCAAGATTATATACATTGGTAAAACCAAGCTGTGCTGCCATCTGTGTTGCCTTTGCTGACCTTACGCCTGATGCACAACCAAATACTAAAACTGTATTTGTATCATACGCCGCAAGACCTTCTTCTAGTCTATCCATTGGAATATTGACAGCATCTTCTACCGATTGTTCTGCAAATTCTGCCTCAGTTCTTACATCTATAAGTACCGCTCCATTTAACATCAGAACTCTTGCTTCATCAGGCTCAATAGAGTCTCCGCCAATATCACTCATATTGACTTCAATATCGGTTTGACCATCACCTGCATACATAATGCCATCAACAATGCTCATTTCTTTAATATCGATATCACCAACTTTTTTCAGCTTATAACATTTTTCACAATCTGTAAATACAATTACAAGTCCGTTATCACAGCCGGCATAAAGTCTATCTTTATATGTTGCAAGCGTGTTGATTGTGTACTTATCATCATAGTTGTAAGGAACATCTGCTTCATAGAAATAATCCGTATCAAGCTGTATTCTTGAACCATCTATTGTTTGCATCCATACTTTGGTTTCTCCTGATGTATCGTGCTTTGTCAGTACAACATCACTATTTCCCCATGTAATAAACTGTACAGGACGGTCAATCGCTTTCTCTTGTGCTGCTACACTAAGAAACGATGTAGACCTTGTCTGAGCTGAATTAGCATAATATTCAACAATAACGGCAAATAATTGCTTATTGCTGCTGCCACCATAAATATATACTGGTTTCGTTGTATCTGTAACTTCAAGACTAACAGAAGCTATTGAACCTGTACCCGGCTGTGTAGCACTGTTTTCATCACTCTGGTATATAGTCATGCTACGTGCAGCATCACCACCTAAGAACACAGCTGTTACCTTACATGGCGCTTTTGGCGTAAAGTATAAATTACGGTTACTCTGTCCGCCAGCTCCAGCCTGCCATGCCTTTGTAAAGCTATACTCATACGTTTTGTCATTTACATCTGTATATGTATATTTGCCACTCTTGCTTGCTACTGCCCATTTTCCATAACCACTCAAACCATTTATAGTATCCGTGTATGCAACTTTATCCGTCCCGTTTGTCAATGGTGTATAATCGAAATCTTTGCTGTCAAGCGAATAAACCACAATCTCACTGTCTGCTGGAGTAACATAAACTTTTTCAACCGATTCTGATAATGGATTATTGTTGGCATCGCAAACTGTCAATCTTACTGTTTCACCATCTGTTGCACCTGTTGCTATTTCAAATCCGCCTGTTCCCTTTACATCTGTACTTACAGTACTCTTAACATTTCCATCTGCATCAAGAACGGCTACAACAAGTTTAACGGTTTCTGCAAGTGTACTTCCACGATATTTTAATGTTGCTTTGATGTTACCATTTGTCTTATTCAGTACCTTTTCAATAATATATGGTATCTCATCATTATTTTCAATATAATTTAATCTAAAATAATCCAGATTCATGCCATTTGTCTGAACATAAACCGTAGCACACCCATATTCATCAAACAATCCATTCATTTGAGCATTTTGCAAGTTTTCTGTATTCAATGTAAGGTTCACATCTGCCCATGTATTCCATGCACCTGTTGATGAAGCGGATGCCGATGCGATTAATTTATCTGGTGAAACACTCTTATCAAAGCTAATATTGATTACACCTGCATTTTTACCTGCATATCTTGCTACAATACTATCAAGGTTAGACAACTTAACGGATTTATATTCTATCCATGTATTGCCTGTGCTGCCTGCATCATGACCGCCGCTGGAACCATTTTGAGCATCAGACAAGTCAGCACCATTTGCATCATCAGCATATTCTGCCTCAATCTGCATATTCACATGTACCATGATTTTTCCGCAGGTCATATTTTCAATATCAGAAGCTGTAATCTGAATAATACCATTTCCATATACTGTCAGATTTCCCTTTTCATCAATATCTGCAACTTTACGCACAGAATCATCAAACTTACGGACATTCCACATAAGTTTTGAGTTATCAATAGGATTTCCATCTTTATCAAGTACTTTAAGCGTTATTCCCTCATATGGATTTATATTGGTAATTGTGCCTGTTGCTCCATTATACATAGGAATACCGCCATCGCGGTAATCAATCACACCCGCTTTGATGTGTTCTGGATTGACTGATTCAACACTGTAACTTACTGTAAGATTATCCATATCAACAGAACTTAAATCATTGATTGCTTTTGCAAGCACTGTATCTAATTCTGTTCTTGTTGAAACAGCGTCTAAGTCAGCTAATCCCTTCTCATAAATTGCTGTAAGTTCTGCAAAATTTTTATCTGAATACGCTTCTTTTGGAAGTCTATTATAGCTGTCTGTCAATTTTGCTTTTGCTGCCTCAATTTCTTCTGGATATGGTTTAATTTCAAGCTGGTTTACTACAGGATATGAAGTTGTCTTTGTCTCACCATTTACTGTTACTGCAATATGAATTGTTGTAACACCTTCTTTTGCTCCTGATGTAACAATACCATTTGCATCTACGGATGCAATATCTGTATTTGCACTTGTATAAACAACCGTTGTACTAGCAGCATCTAAATCAACCCATACCTCATCAGACATGATTGCTGATACGTTAGAATCGATTGTTGTAGCTGGCGCAAGTCCTGTGCCATCTTCACAGATAAGACCTTGTACCGAAATACCACTTGGTATAGCCTTAACTGTCTTAAGTGTTGAAGCAAGCACACCTGTCACTTCAAATTGCTTTGACAATGCAGTATCATTTGCATTCTTTGCTATATATGCTGTATATGTACCAGTTGCGACAATATCTTTTTGTGCTGCTTCGTCAAACAGATACATATCTTTAATATCTAAAGTAAACGAAACGGTCTTTGTTTCATTTGGCTGAAGTTCAATTTTTTCAAAGCCTTTAAGCTGTTTTATAGGAGTTGTTCCAACGCCTGCATTTGGGTCGGCAACATAAAGTTGAATAACCTCTTTACCTGCTACAGAGCCAGTATTTTTTACATCAACTGTAAGATTTACTGTTCCGTTTGCATCAACACTTGTTTTGTCGATTGTCATATTTGAGTATTCAAAACTTGTGTAGCTTAAGCCATAACCAAATGGATAAACAGGTGTTTTGCTATAATACTGATATGTATGACCCGGATTGCTTCCATCAGCCTGAATATTGTAATCTGTATAAGCATCCTTGATATCTTCAATCGTCTTTGTTGTTCCATAAAGCTCCATCTTCTTGACATCTTCATTCTTGTACCATGTTGTAGAAAGTCTGCCTGATGGGTTTACTTCTCCTGTCAATACCTTGCCAAGTGCTGTACCTTGTGTCTGTCCATTATATGATGTCCACAATATAGCCTTACAATTATTCATAAATGGCTCAACATTGATTTGCCCAACAGTCTGCATAACAACAACAGTTTTATCAGGGTAAGCTTTTGTAATTTCAGTGACATGTGACTGTGATTCAGGAAGGTCTATTGAAGCTCTGTCCTTTGACTCTGATGAATCCGCATCGCCAAATCCAGCCTGTTTTGGTACTGTACCAGCATATGCAATAATAACATCTGCTGCATCAAGCTGTGCTTTATATGCTGTTACAGAAAATGGCTCAACAGCAACGCTTGCTGAAATATACATATCAGCAGTACCATTATATCCTCCATCTTCACCTGTGTAATCACCTGTACATGTAACATAAGTTTCTGTATTTGCAGTTGTCTGTGATGAAACAGAAGCAACGGTAGGTCCGCCATTGCCATAAGCAATATTAATAGAACCGCCCTTTCTGCTTCCTGTCGCCATTTCTACGCGTACACTTGCTACATCAACAAAATTAATATTTGATATTACTGCCTTTGCTGTTGGCGTAACATCTGTAAATGTGCCATTGGAAGCAGTCATTCCTGATACGCCTGTTGCCTTTGACAAATCAACAGCTCTTGTTGAGCCATCTTTTAATACAAGTGTGATACTCTTTACATTAAATAATGGTTCGTCATCTGAAACAACACCAAGATGTTCTACTGAAACATTGGCATTTAAATTTGTAAGTTCTTTTCTAATACCCTGTATAGGGGTCACTGTCTTTGTAGGTGTACCTGTATAATCTCCTAATGCAAGTGTATTTGCCATATTGCCTACAACAGCAACCTTTGTTACGTCATTTTTAAGAGGAAGCGTATTGTCATCATTTTTAAGAAGTACCCATGATTCCTCTGCAACCTCTTCTGCTACAGCAACATTTTCATCGCTCTCAATTACACTTGAAGTAATATCTCTATAAGCGGAATCCTTATCAAATTCGCCTGTTCTAAATCTTTGTAAAAACAACTCATATACAACACGTCCTAATTCTAATTCACTCAAGTAACCATTTTCAACAGCAGCAACACCATATAATGTTGATTTGTTGCCACCGCCTAAGTTACATTCAACATTTAAGCCAGACTTATAAATCTCTGCAATATACTGTTCGTCTGGAAGTGAAGCACTGCCTAACATTCCCATCTTAAAAGCTTTGCTTCTTAACATATATTCACCAGCACCACAGTCACTTGTTACATATCCGTCAAAGCCCCAGTTACGTCTAAGCAAATCCTGAAGCAGATAGGAATTTGCAAGCGATGGTACAAAATTGTAAATATATTCACCATTTCTGGTAATTGTTGTTGCATTGTATGAAGACATTATTGATGCAGGCATAACCTGTTCTGTAATGTTTTGGAATACTTTTGTATAGTAGTTTCTAAAATTAAATTCAGACATTAACGATGAACCACTACTACGATTTTTTTCATTATTATTTGCTGCAAAATGCTTTAATGTTGAGATTGTTTTTAGATATGTATCATCATTTCCCTGCATACCTTTAACAAATTCAGAACCAAGCTGTCCTGTAAGATATGGGTCTTCACCCATTGTCTCTTCATTTCTTCCCCAACGAGGGTCACGTGCCATATTGACTGTTGGACTCCAATAAGAAAGATTATATTGGTTATTTTTTGCTCTTGCCTCTGTGGAGGTAATATCAGCAAGTTTATATACAAGATTTCTGTTCCATGTATTTGACATAGCAAGTGGTACAGGGAAACTTGTAGCTTGTCCCTGTCTTGCAACACCATGAAGTGCCTCTTTCCAGTAATCGTAAGCAGCTACGCCCAATCGCTCAATGGCTGCTGCTTTGTAACCAAGCTGTGATACTTTCTCCTCAACGGTCATTCTTGATACAAGGTCAGCCGCACGTTCTTCAAATGAAAGTGACGTATCAAGATATGGAAAATTTTCACCATCCATGCCAGCCTTGCTATTGTACATCTTTACATAAACATAATTTCCACAATACTTTGATGTTGCACCACTTATGTTGAGTGTAACATTTCCGCTTGCCTGTGTTGTAATAAGCTCTGCTGTATTGGTTCGATATACATCCCATGCACCACTATTGACATTATCAAACGTCGCTACGGTTGTATCACCAACCTTGATAGTGACAGCCATATCATTTTTACATGCAGCATACAAATCAATTTTATCAAAACCAGAATCCTTAAGTTCTATAGTCTGCAAAGTCAAAACAGCTACACCGCTGCTGTTGGTTTTTAAATTATCTGGTCTTTTATATCCTACATTAACTGTATCCTCAATAAGTGCGCCGCCACCGCTCTGGGTGATACTATCCTCACCAAAAGAGAAGGTTATTGACTTATCAGAATTGGTAGTAACTATGCCATAATCTCCTGCTGCTAAAACGAGTAATTGTGGTGGCAATACCATGCAAGACAATGTCATTAAAACAGCTAAAACGATTGCAAGATATTTTTTGAATTTCATAACTAAGCACCTCCTTTTTTACTTCTTTTCGTTTCTTTTCAGCTTCAATCCAGTTACTACAACAGCTATTCCTGAAATTAATATAAATGCAAATAACCAGCTAATTGGTGCATTATCACCCGTTCCCGGTGTATCTGTCACTGTATTATTATCTTTCGTTGTTGATTGTTCTGTTGGGTTTTCTGTTGGTTCTTCCACGGTTGGCTCTTCTGTTGGTTCTTCTGCCGTTGGTTCTTCCACAGTTGGCTTTTCCGTTGGCTCTTCTATGGTTGGCTTTTCTGTTGGCTGCTCTTGTGTTGGTTTTTCTTCTGTCACATCTTTATAAAGAATAGCATACGTTGAAAACATATCCGATTCAAAAGTCAGTGTACCATTTGCTGCATTATAATCTGCATCCAATATAGTTGCCTTACCATTATGTACTCGAACCATTTGATACATTCTTGTGTTTGCCTCATCAGACTTGAGCGTTTCTGGTAATGTTATTGTAATTTTAATCTTACTATTTGTTTCCTTAACAGGTGTCTTTTCTAAACTTCCAACCTGCTTAAATACAGAAATGTCTATATACTGACCCACTGTGTTATCACTAAGCACATCAATAATTGCCTTTTTATCATCTTCACTTATAGTACTGTTTAAATCCGTAATCTCTAGTGAAACCTTAACATCATTACCTTCTGCTATTGACTGTTGCTCATCTTCTGTCCATGATATTTTATCAATAATCTCTTCCTTTGTATTTGATATTGTCATAGCTGGTGCGTTCTCGCCAACAACAACATCTACATCAACCTTACCCTCTGTTGTTTTCTGTTCAAAAATAGCTTTTACAACAACATCATTTGCTGGCATTACAAAACTATTATCATTAACAGTAATACCGCCAGAAACAACTTGCCATTCTTTGAATTGATATCCTTCATTTGGCACGGCTGTAAGTGTAACAGTTGTACCTGCTGTTGTACTGTTGACATCAGCGCTAGCTGTACCATTACCATCATTTTCAACTTGAACATTGTATGTTGGCACTGGGTCTTTATCTGCTGTTGCAGCAAACTGATATGTTACAGTTAATGTTTTGTCATCATTGAACTTAACACTTGTTGCAGCATTGCCATTTACAAATGCTGTACTTGATGCAGTAAATACATAATCTGCCAAAGGTGTCAATGTTACGCTTGCTGTATATGTTGTACTATAGTCTGCTGTCTCATCATTTGGTGTCCATGTAACTGCTGATACTGCACTGATTCCTACTATATCAGAAACTGCCGAAGTATCTAGTGCTGTTCCTGCCACTGGCGTATCAATGCCTGTTATTTCAACATTCTTAATTTCTTTTTTCTCTGTTTCGCCATTTTTTATAGCCTTCACTGCATACGTTATATTATCTTGTGTTGTTTCAATCCAGATTTCACAATCATTCATGTCTGGCTCAATCGCTAAACCTAAGGCACGTTGAATGGCACTTGCAGACACTGTTTTTTCACTGCTTACAGAATCAGCATAATACCAGTCATTTGTTTTGTCATTTCCCTGAACAACAAAAGTTACGGTTGTATTTGCCGCAGGCTTAACCGTTACTTCACTTGCTGTATAACTTACAGCACTTCCACTTAACTTTGTACTTCCATCTGCTCTCATTATAAATGCATCCTCTGCCTTAATTGTTTCTGAACCAACAGCCGATGTCGGAACTGCCGATGCAAAAAGAACAGACGATAAATTCAAACTAAAAGCTGGTAAAATATCATGTTTTATAATAACATCCCATTGACCGCTTACAACAGAACCTGTCTGTGCCATACAGACATCTTTTTGACCATTGCTGCGTGTTGAACGAAGCCAAAAACTTAAATTATTGTTAATATATGGTTTATAGGTATCAACTTTTAATCCTTTGCCCAAATCTTGTGAAGAATTGGAACCAACTGTAATATAGTCATCATTCGTAACACCATGTGCAAGATACAGTTTATCTGTTGTGCTGTATGTACTATTATTCTTTCTATCATATGTAAATACAGTCGTTTCCTGCATCAAATCCTGTTCTGCTGTTGAAAAATACTTGCTATCTTTTTCTAAGCTTTGCAACACATCTCGAACGGTACTAGAACCATAATGATTTGGGAAAACAGCTTGAGTTTTCGCACCTTCATAAGTTCCTTCTATCTTGTCATTGTAAATAGTACTTGCAATCGTCTGGAACTTTTCTTTTGCAAGTGGTGTTTCTGCTAACAGTACAAGTCCTCCATTTGTTTCTGTATCTGGGTCTGCTCCTGCAATATACCAATACTGTGTATTGCCAGAACCATCTTGTCCAAATGCTACCTTTTTTGCTACTCCATTATAAGATGAAGACAGCGCAAAATTTGCATTATCTTTTAACTGCTCTGCTGTGGCATAGGCTGTCATATTTAACGTGTTATCATCTTTTGCTTTGGCTTTCATTGTGCCGCTTAACACACTAGAAAATAGACCTATGGCAATACATGCTGTCAAGGTATAAACTATACCTTTTTTAAGTTTAATTCTCATATGAATCCTCCTATCAATTTTTTAAACTAGCTATGAACAAACTAAAAAAACAAGTATTTATATAGTTTTAAACGCCTTTTTTTAACCTCATCAAGAAAGTCCCCCACTTCAATGCCACAGGGACATAAGTGGTGGGTGAGGACTTGCGTTGCGATAGCAGATATGAGGTTAGGAGCAAGTAGTGTAGCAGATTGCGAATATCCGCTTTGACTTATAAAGTAATACCTATAAATTTAGTATGTTTTGCTCATTCTAATTTTTTTATAAAATTATTATAAAATAATAATTTTAACTTATGCAATTTCATTTTGCAAAACACCTTTTATTTCTCTTTTTTCACTATACCCCCCCTATTTTTTTGTGCAATATGTACATTTATCACCTGTACTTTTATAAAAAAACACTATATATTTTACAATAACATAAATTGAACAACTATTTATAACAAAATAGGCAAGTCGAACTCCATGTTAAAAATAGGAATTAGACT
This sequence comes from uncultured Lachnospira sp., assembly GCA_910587485.1. Lineage (GTDB taxonomy): Bacteria > Bacillota > Clostridia > Lachnospirales > Lachnospiraceae > Lachnospira. Next base: position 22,071 of record CAJUKN010000008.1, on the reverse strand, counting down.
TGCCCAATAAAATTATATTAAAAATCAAACTTTGCTAAAAATTTTACGGAATATAAAAATTTTCATCTGGCATTTTGCCGCCTACTGCTGTAGCATTTTCATTAAATAATACAGTAAGATATTTTGATACCTTATTTTTGCACTCTTCTCCTGTAATAAATGTTATATTACAGTATGGAATTGCTTTTTTGGCAACAGCCGCTTTAAAAATATCAAATTCTTCTACAAGATTTGCTGCATCCTCAACATTGGCATTGACATAAGATACAGACGCCTGATACTCTTCCATAAATTTATCTACTGTTTGCTTATTATTTTCATAGTACTTTGTATTAACTGCAATAACACCTGTCACAACGGTACTGCCATCTTTTGTAATAGCTTCCCATTCTTTTGTCACATCTAAGGCAATTCTTATATCCGCATTATTATTTTGCAGTGTTGTGACATATGGCTGTGGAAGCATAGCTACTGCGCCATTTCCTGCTGCCATCATGGTCTGTGCAACCTCTGCTGCCTCCGACTTAAACTCAATTACAACATCTTTATCAGGGTCTATCCCTGCACTCTTTAAAAGATGACGCAACGTATATTCTGGTGTTGTTCCTTTTCCTGTCGTATAAATGGTTTTACCTTTTAAATCAGCAATAGACTGAATGGTATTGCCATTTTCAAGAATATACAATACACCTAATGTATTAATTCCTAACAATTGAATCTTTCCTTCACTTTTATTATATAATGTAGCCGCCGCATTGCATGGCAAAGCCGCAAGCTGAATATCTCCCTTAATCAAAAGCGATGTAAATTCATCGGCAGCAGCGGTAATCGTAAACTCGTAGTTATTGGCAGCCTGCCCTTCTTTGTTGTCTTTCATTAATTTTACCATACCAATCGCTGTTGGTCCTTTTAAAGCAGCCACTTTAACATGTTGTGATACATAGTCAAGCGTGGCATTTGTTGTCGCATTGCCATCTGTTGTAGGCTGATTTGTTGTGCCATCATTATTTGCAGTACTGTTTGTCTGACACCCTGTTATGATAAACATTGCTATACAAAGCATTACCACAACGATTTTTTCAATCCATTTTTTCATTTTTTATTAAAACCGTTCCTTTCTTTTTTCATTTTAAAGCAATTCTTATGTTATGTACAAAGACACACATCAATAACAATTAAGATACTTCCTTCACCTTTATTTCTTCAATAACAAATTGTATTTTCTTTTTTCCATTATACTCATTAATGGATGGATAATACAAAATGGATATTATTTGTCCTTTTAGCGGTAAATTTTCTTGAGTTATCTTAAACATAATACCATCAAATATCCTGCCATCCACGTCTTCCAACACAAATTTTGCAACATTCTTATTTTTTCCAATAATATCTACACGTTTTACAAGAAGATTAGAATCGGCAAATAAAGGCTTTTCATTGCCTGTTCCAAAAGGTTCTAGTCTTTTAAACTGATGAATCAATTCCATTGTCACATACCATAATGGCATAGCAACATCTATCCAATGAACAGGAATCAAATCATTTTCTGTCAACGTCTGATTTTGGTTTAGCATTTTTCTTAAAGGTTCTATATTTTCCTCTGGAAAAGACAAACCTGCCGCCATTGGATGCCCGCCAAATTTTGTGAGCAGATTTTTACATTTATTAATCTCTTCATACATATTGTATGTTTCAATAGACCTCCCAGAACCTTTTACACCCTCAACCGATTTCGTTATAACAAAGGTTGGTTTATAAAAATGCTCTTTCACTCTTCCAGCAATAATGCCTGCAATGCTCTCATGGCAAGAAGGCAAATATATAAGCAGCACCGTGTCGTTTTTTAAATCACTGTTATTTACCATATCAATCGCTTTCTGTGTTTCTTGTTCGGTCATCTCTTTTCGCGTTTCATTTAACATCTTTACATGCTGTGCAAGTTCTTTTGCCTCACTGGTATCTTCCGTCATTAATAAACGTATTGCAATATCTGCCTTTTCTAATCGCCCACTGGCATTTAAACAGGGTCCTAATACAAATCCAACATGATAAGAAGAAATTTCTGATAAATTAATGGCACAGATTTCTGCCAATGCCCGTATTCCTTTATTGGTTGTATCTTTCATACTATCCAGTCCAAACCGTACAAGAACTCGGTTTTCATCAACCAAATCAACTAAATCACAGATAGAAGCAATTGCCGCTAATTGCTTGTACTCTTCCAGTTCTTTTAATCGTTGTGTCCTTTTATATTCATACAAAACTTGCATCATCTCATAAGCAATACCTGCACCGCACAGCATTTTAAATGGATACGCACAAGATTCCTGTTTAGGGTCAACAATGGCATCGGCTTTAGAATAAATATAGTGTTTTTCTCCATTGTATTCATCAAAAGGAATTTCGTGGTGGTCGGTAACAACAACGGTCATTCCTTTTGACTTTGCATAATTAACTTGTTCAATCGCAGCAATTCCGTTATCACAAGTCACAATCGTGTCAATACCATCTTGCAGTGCTTTATCAATAATAGCTATATTAATTCCATATCCATCACTTACTCGGTCTGGCACACTGTAATCAACAATACCTCCACATGCTCTGATTGCCTTTACAAGAATGGTTGTAGAACATATCCCATCAACGTCATAATCGCCCACTACCCTAATTTTAACACCCTCATCAATTTTTTTATTGATAATTTCAACTGCCTTTATCAAATCCTTCATCTGTGCTGGATTGTGGAGGGACTGATACGAAGCCGAAAAATAGGCATCCAGCTCTTCATTTGTACATATATTTCTATTCCTTGCTATTCTGGCAATCACTTGGTCTACACCATATGTTTTGCCAATCTTGGCAAAATCTGCTTTCTTGCAATATACTCTCCAATTGCTCATATAAGCCTCCAAACTTTACAAATCTTCTTATGTAAAATACATACTTTATTTTTACAAATCTTCTTATGTAAAATTACATACTTTATCTTATCAATTTATTCTTTGTTAAACAACAATGAATATACTTTATAAACTTATCTGACAACAATAAAAAGCTGCTGCAAAATGAATTTTTATACAAAATATGAAATCCACAAATCCCTATGGCATCACATCTTATAAAATTGTTCATTTTGCAACAGCCCCTTAGATTAGAACATTTTTAATGAATAACTATACCTGTGAACCGTCTGCATTGACTGTTTTCTTTTCCTTAGGCACTTGTGTTGTAATGCCTCTCTTCTTTCCGCCAAAAACATACCACAAAGCACTTGTTATACATACAGATGAATAAGCACCTACAACAACACCTACCATAAGAGGAAGAGCAAATTCTTTAACCGATGCCACACCTAATATAAACAAGGCGAGCAGCATAATAAATGTTGTAAGAGATGAATTTACTGTTCTGGTAAATGTATGATTAATTGCACTATTTACCAATTCTGCAATATTTGTCTTCTTATTTGAATCCTTTAACAATTCTCTAATTCTATCAAATATAATAATTGTACTATTGATTGAATAACCTACAATTGTCAGCATACATGCAATAAATGTTGTACCAACTTGCACTCTTGAAAATGCGTAAAATGCAAGAACAACCAACACATCATGCAGCAGCGCAATAACAGCTGCCAAAGCAAATTTAATATCTCTAAATCGAATAAAGATATAAATTAACATACATATTGTAGCAATAATAACCGATATAATCGCACTTTGCTTCATTGATGAACTTACAGCCGCACCAATACTATCCGATTCAACAACCGTTCCTTCTTGAATTGGGAACTTTTCGCAAACAGCTTTTTCTGCTGCTTCTCTTTGCTCAAGATTCAAAACAGGTGTCTTAAAAGTAACCTTTGTTGAATCTTTTACTTTCTGCTGCTGTACTTCAGCTACACCTGTCGCCTCTTTAATCAGAGGGATAATTTCATCTTCAATCTTTTCTTGGCTAAGCTCTTCTTGGAATGTGTACGTAGCTGTTGTACCACCTACAAATTCAAGACTGTAATTAAATGAATAGCCACTTGTTGCATTAAATACACCCATTCCTATAAAGCCTGCAATAATCACTGCTACTGAGGCAATAAAGAATATATTGTGCTTGCCAAGTATGTCCACTTTTTTATTGTGAATTGTCTTGCCATACCACTTTGCATCTTGTAATCCAAAGTTATAAAACAGTTTCATAATAACTTTTGTTATTACCAATGCTGTAAACATTGAAACGACAATACCAAGTGCAAGTGTCATTGCAAAACCTTTTATTGGACCTGTACCAAACATATATAACACAGCTGCTGCAATCAATGTTGTGACATTTCCATCAACAATTGCTGATGTTGCCTTGCTGTAACCTGAAAGGATTGCTCCTTCTACATTTTTGCCGCTTCCAATCTCTTCCCTGATACGTGAGTAGATAACAACATTTGCATCCACTGCCATACCAATGCCGAGAATAATACCTGCAAGTCCTGGAAGTGTAAGCGTTAAATCATACACACTTACCAAGAACAATATAAGCACAGAATATAACCAAAGGGCAATTGTTGCAACAACGCCTGGTATTCTGTAAATAACAATCATAAAGATACACAGTGCTGCAAGACCAATAATAGCAGCAATCAAGCTTGTATTAATGGCATCTTTTCCCAACTGCGCACCAACAATATTGGAACTTACTTCATTCAAAGTCAATGGAATAGAACCAACTCTTATATAAACTGCCAAATTGTCTGCGGATTCATAAGATTCCATATCTGTAATAGAAGCAACACCGCCTGAAATAACCGATTTTACTGTTGGCGCACTAACCACTTTATTATCATATACAATATAAATTGTACTATTTAAATTCTGTTGTGTTGCAGTCTCAAATTTTGTAGCGCCTTCCTCTGTAAATGTCAGCTGCACACCATATGGTGTTGATGATGTTGAATTATTATCTGTGTAAGCCTGCGCACTCTTGACATCTGAACCTGTAAGAATCGGCGTATATGAATCTCCATTTGTCTTAGCCTGATATTGTGTAGTGTCAAGAAACTCAAGGGAACCTGGCGTACCAAGTTCTTCTAAAATTGCATTGGCATCGGTTACACCCGGAATTTCAACTGTAATTCTGTTGCTGCCTGCCTCGTAAACTTGAGATTCTGTACTCTTTCCCTCAATACGCTTTTCCAATTTAGCAATTGTATCTCTTATATCTTGCTGTGTTGGATTGTCTTCTTGTATCTCATATGTGATACTTACACCACCAGCTAAATCAAGACCAAGATTGATGTTGCTGGCACTACCATATCCATTGCCTAAACCTACTGTCACAGCTACTGTTATAACTGCAAGCAATGCTACAATAATCAATGAATAGGTAATTATTTTACCTTTTTTGTACTTCATTGTAGTAAAAACTCCCTTCATTTTTTGTTATATAAATCTCATCGAATAATAATGAGACTATTCAGTACAAAGCAGATTTTAAATATCTGCTAGACTATTTTAATATACATATAACAATATTTTTATTTTATTGCTTATATATTCATCCATTATTTGCAAGTGCGGCTTTAATCATAATAGCACACTCTACTCTTTTCTTTTGCATAGTACAGCCTATATCATACGTGTCGTTAATATTGCCATTAAAATTGTATGCGTTTGCAGCACACCCGCCGCTGCAATAAAATTTTGCAAAACAATCTTTACATTGTTCTTTTGTATATACATTGCTGTCTTTAAACATTTTTTGTATATCAGTTCTTGTAATTCCTTCATCGACATTGCCCATTAAAAAATCTTTATTGCCGACAAACTGATGGCATGGATAAAAATCACCCCAAGGTGTAACTGCCAAATATTCACAGCCAGAACCACAGCCTGATAGTCTTTTAGCAACACAAGGTCCACCATCTAAATCTATCATAAAATGAAAGAAATTAAAACCTTTTCCTTCTTTTTTTCTCTTTACCAATTCTTTCGCAAGTTTATCATACTGTTGACATATTGTTGGCAAATCTTCTTCTTTGATGGCATAATCCATTTCTTTTGGCGCTACAACAGGCTCTACTGATATCTGTTCAAACCCTAAATCAGCAAGATGAAGAACGTCCTCGCAAAAATCAAGATTATGATGTGTAAATGTTCCTCTTACATAATAATTATTTTGATTTCTGCTTGCTGCCACTTTCTCAAATTTTGGAATGACAATATCATATGAACTGCCTTGATTATTTCTTGTAGGACGCATCTTGTCATTGACCTCTTTACGTCCATCTATACTAAGAACGATATTGCTCATCTCTTTATTAGCAAATTCTATCATATCATCATCAAGAAGTATACCATTTGTTGTCAATGTAAATCGAAACTTTTTTTGATTTGCTTCCTCAATGCTGCGTCCATACTCTACAATTCTTTTTACCACATCAAAATTCATGGTAGGCTCGCCGCCAAAAAAATCTACTTCCAAATTTTTGTTTGCACCAGAATGAGCCACTAGAAAATCAAGCGCTTTTTTTCCAACTTCAAAGCTCATAAGCGCTTTGTCGCCATGATATTCTCCTTCTCCTGCAAAACAATATTTACAGGCAAGATTGCAGTCGTGCGCAATATGAAGACATAATGCCTTTACAACAACTGGTCTGTCTTTAAATGAATTTATGTAAGGTTCATATATATCTTTTGTAAATAGCTGCCCTACATCCTTTAACTCCCTAATCTCATAATAAGCTTCACAAATATCATCTTCGTGATATTTTTCTTCAAGCATATCTAAAATCTGGTTAAGTGAATGTTGTTCAAACAATGCTATAATATTATATACAAGCTCGTCCACTACATGAACAGCTCCGCTGTTTGTATCAAGAACAATATTATAGCCATTATTTTTAAACTGATGTACCATAAATGACCATGCCTTTCTCAACATCTGTGAAGTGCCAAAACACACATATTCCCCTTTGCTGTCACAAACAATACCTATTGTCATGAATAAGAGCGTGCCTATACGCTTTAAGCACGCTCTAACACTCCACTCATATCTTCCTAAAATTATTTATTCTTATTCTCACAGCTCTGATTACCAACTGTACAAGACGTCTTACATGCTGACTGACAAGATGTCTGACACTCGCCGCAACCGCCATGCTTCATTGTATCCTTTAATGCACCATTACTGATTGTCTTAATATGTTTCACGACAATTCCTCCTTTAACAATGATAAAATTTCAAAACTACGTTGCATTATAACATAACATTTCCATCATATCAAGTTAAAACTTCTTAATATATAAATCCAGCCTGTAAGTGTTATACTGGATAAAAATGTTGTGACAACAACAATGCTTGATGTAAGAATTTCATCATTATACATATTTTTAGCCATAACATATGCCGTTACGGTCGTTGGTGAAGCAAGCATAATAAGAATGGCAACCAGTTCTTGATTTCTAAATCCCATCCATACAGCCACTGGCAAAAAAAGTGCGGCTAATCCTATAATTTTTATAAAAGAAGCAATCAGTGTTGGCTTTATCTTTTTAATTGCCTTTTTCCCCTCAAATCCTGCACCAATACACAATAACGCCATTGGTGTTGCTGTCTGTGCAATACTTTCAATGGTTTTATCAAAAATCACAGGAAGTTTAATATGTGCTAATGAAGCGATAAATCCTATAAAAATACCTATAATAATTGGATTTTTCACTATATTAATACACGATTGTCTAATCGCTTTTTTATTATCATTTGATTGATTTGCATTGATATTCCTTTTGTCTATATTGATATCCAATTTATTGGTATTCAAATTTATTTTATCTATATTTGTACTATCTGTATTTATATGAAAAGTACTATCTATTTGATGATTAAACACTTCCTTATGCGCCTTAAAGGTAAGTATTACAACAGAAAATATATTAAACAACGGAACTGCTGCTAGTATCATCAATGGCGCCATTCCAGCATCCGAATACATATTTTGTATAAAAGCAATACCCAATATAGCAGCACTGCTTCGACAGCTTGCCTGCACAAATGCCCCTTTCATTGTATCTTCTTTCATAAAAAATTCAGTTAAGCCCCAAACACCTAAAAACATAATTGTAGTAACAATCACACAAAATAAAACAAAGGCAATATCAAACTGTGACACAAAATCAGCTTTGGATAAATCTTTATACAATAAAACAGGCAGTGCAACATGAAAAACATATTTGTTTGCTTTACTTACAAAATTATCATCAATAATTTGACATTTCTTAATAATCCACCCTACAATCATAACTAAAAAAATAGGAATGGTTGAATGAATACTATATATAAAACTATCCATGTTCCCTTACCACATTGACATTATACATATGATTTAACGGTCCTTTTCCTGTTCCGATATTTAGACCTGCTCGAATTGCGCCAGATACATATTGTTTTGCCGCCCCAACCGCCTGCTCCATAGTATATCCCATTGCCAAATTACACGCAATGGCAGACGATAATGTACAACCTGTCCCATGTGTATTTGGATTTTTTATCTTTTCGCCTCGAAACCATATATGTTTTCCATTATAATAAAGCATATCATCGGCTGTATTACAATGATGTCCGCCTTTTAATAAAATAGCTCTCTTTTTGCTTGATATAAAAGCATCATCTCCAAAATGTTGATTTGCATCGTTTAATTTATCGGATATAACTTTAACAGCTTCTAATACTTCCTTTTTTTCATGTATTGAACTTCCTGATAGCACTTCTGCTTCTGGTATATTGGGTGTAATTATATCAGCAATTGGCATTAATTTTTCTGTAAGTGCTTTTACTGCTTCTCTTTGTAATAAATCGCTGCCGCTTGTCGATACCATAACGGGGTCAAGCACAATGTTTTTTGCATGATACTGCTGCAGCTTTCTTGCAATAACCTCTATCAATTCTTTATTTGAGACCATTCCAATCTTAACTGCATCGGGAACAATATCATTAAAAATACAATCAAGCTGTTTTTCTAAAAATTCAGGTGTAACATCACTTATCCCATAAACACCTGTTGTATTTTGAGCGGTCAATGATGTTATCGCACTCATTCCATATAATTTGTGCGCTGCAATCGTTTTAAGGTCTGCTTGTATTCCAGCACCGCCACTACAATCACTGCCTGCAATCGTCAATACTTTTTTTATATCCATAAAAATCCCCCATTTCTGTGCTGGTTTTTGCGCAAAGAGCCAAAGATTCTTTTTAGTAACTTTGTGTCAAATAACACACAGACATATATTGCCAGTTAAATTTCATTGAACTTATTAAACCATTTATTTTTCACACTAATTCCCATTCCAAAATATAACATAGGAATTACACAATAGCAATTTGCGATAGCGATTTTTATCGTCAAATCAAAATTCTATTTTTCTAATTAACACAAGCAAAAAAGCTCTTGAATACTCAAGAGCTTTTTAAGTGCAGTCGGCGGGACTTGAACCCGCACCCAAGCAATATGGACTAGATCCTTAGTCTAGCGCGTATGCCAATTCCGCCACGACTGCGTTATCTCGTGCTTTTCAGCACTCGATTATATTACCATTAACTTTATTATTTGTCAACATTTTTTTACAATATTTTTACAATATTTTATTTTCCCATTGTTTCCCGAACAGCTTTTAACACTTCTCCTTTTTCAAACGGTTTGGTTACAAACTTTTCAGCCCCGACTTTAAGCGCTTCAATAATCTTATGCTGCTGCCCTGCCGCTGTTATCATAATCACTTTTGCATCCTCATCAAAGTCTATAATCTGCCTTAAAGCCTGTGTGCCATCCATATTAGGCATTGTAATATCAAGTGTAACCAAATCTGGACTGCACTGTTTATATGCAAGCACACCCTCCGCTCCATCGGAAGCTTCTGCAATAACACTGTACCCTTCCTCTTCAAGTATATTCTTTAACATCTTACGTGACATACCTGAATCATCTACAATAAGGACACGCCCTTTTGAGTTTTCTTTTAATTCCTCTGAAAGAATAACTCCTTTTTTGCTTATCATTGGCATTGTGCCAATCGTTACAGCACTATCTACTGCTATATATAATTTAAATTCATAACTTTCTATGTATATTGGTATAATATATGCTGTCCCTTTTGCTATCTGATTTTCATAACATACTTGTGGCTTTATATCAACATGAACATTACTATGTGCAAGAAATGTTGCCATCAAACCGCTAATACAATTAATAAACTCACCAACGGCATCATAAATATCAGAATTGCGTCCATCTAAATTTTCACCTATATAACCATTTGCAATGTTATTAAATGAACGGTTTTCCTCAATCATCGCAAATCCAATACATATATCAACATCTCCTGTACTTCTTTGCGTTACCATACATCGATATTCAAGACTGTCAATCGACTGTATATGTCCAATATAATAATTATTGGTCACAAAACGCGTAATATTGCGAATAACCAGCCCAACAATATCTGTAACATATTTCTTAGAAGCATATGCAAAAATTGGAAGCAATTTATCAACATCGTCTCTTTTTAATGCTTCCATCTCTTTGTCATCAAATCCTTGTTCTTTTTGAAACCCCTCAAGATATTCATCTATCTTTGAAACTTTTATATCTGTTTTTTCAACAAGAACCTGCAAAAACTGCATGTAAGGACTGCCCTGCTCATTTAATAAATCCTTAACCTGCAATTCTGTAAGATATCCTTTTTCTATTGCTATATCGCCAAATTTTTTATCCTGCTCTAACTGAATCTTGTTAATCTCTTCTGCTTGTTCTTGTGTAATTATCTTATCTGCTACTGCAATCATACCAAGTTTTACACGTATTTTGGTCTGTTCACTTAAAATGCTTTCAAGAGCAGCCTCATTAATTATTTTTTCTTTTACAAGATATTTTCCAAAAAGCTGTCCAAACATATCCATTTCCTCCTGTCAACTGCCGTCTAAACGAACAAATATCATTCCTCTACACATTCACGAAAATTACATTTATACTCTAACATATTTTTACACATGAAACAAGCGGGTTTCTACTAAGAATCAAAAAAGGAAGCCTTCTGACTTCCTTTTTTGCCAATGCGGAAGATGGGACTTGAACCCACACGTGGTAACCCACACAAGAACCTGAATCTTGCTCGTCTGCCATTCCGACACTTCCGCTTTTTACATACTATGGTATACACTTTACAGAACAGACTAATTGTAAACAAAGATGTCTTATCTGTCAATCCCTAAAATATCAACATTACATAAATTCTCTGATATCTATAAGAATGTCCTCAAGCTGCACACCATCATCCTGAATTGTAAGATGCAGCGGTTTACTGATATCTAAACTAAATAGTCCCACTAAAGACTTTGCATCTACACAGCTATTTCCTAATTCAATATCAAAAGAACAAGGATATTTGCTCACTATACTTACAAACCTTTGTACCTTCTCCACTGAATCTAACAAAATGCTTACTGTAAACATATTGTTCCTCCAAATGCGCTTATCTGTTGCTCTTGTAATAAACTGTCACCCAAAAGCATACAACATTATACGACATTATCTACTAAAAATCAACATCAAATGATTTTTTACATTAATTGCAAGATAATCAAAAACACAAAGTAGCAGCACATCACTTTTTTGTGCCGCCACTCTACTTATAAACTGGACTATCGTATTTCATTCAATAAAAAATCACACATTTGTATAACCCATTAAATACTCATCAACTTCTCTTGCACAGTCCCTCCCTTGCCTTATCGCTTTTACTACTAACGATTGACCTGTATGACAGTCTCCTGCTGTAAATATTCCTTTTACATTCGTCGCAAAATGTTCTGCTCGTGTCTTAATATTGGTTCGCTCATTTAATTCTACGCCAAACGAATCCGTTACATATTTTTGTGTTCCCAGAAATCCAGCAGCAATTAAAACTATCTCACAAGGCAATTCTTTTTCAGTACCAGCCACAGGCACCATTATCTTTCTGCCTGTCTTTTCATCGATTTGTGACTCTAACTGAACTGTTACCACACTAGATACATTTCCCTTTTTATCCTTTTTAAATTCTTTCACTGTTGTTGTATAAATTCTTGGGTCGTGTCCAAATACTGCAATGGCTTCTTCTTGACCATAATCTGTTTTGCATACAATTGGCCACTGTGGCCATGGATTCGTATCGGCTCTTTCATCTGGTGCTTTTGGCATCATCTCTAATTGTACAATAGATTTACAGCCATGTCGAATACAAGTTCCAACACAGTCATTCCCTGTATCTCCTCCGCCAATAACAAGAACATTCTTATTTTTTGCAGAAATATATGTTCCATCTTTAAGATTGGAATCCAAAAGACTTTTTGTTGTTGAAGTAAGAAAATCAACTGCAAAATAGATACCTTGCGCATCTCGTCCCTCCACCTTGATATCTCTTGGATTGGAAGCACCGCAAGCCAAAACGATTGCATCATAATCCTTTAACAAATCCTTTGCTTTAACTGTTGTACCTACATCAGCATTCGTAATAAATTGTATTCCTTCTGCTTTCATTATATCAAGCTTTCGGTCAATAATATGCTTTTCAAGCTTCATATTGGGTATACCATATCGCAGTAAACCGCCAATTCGGTCTGCCCGCTCATATACAACAACACTATGCCCTCTGCTGTTTAGTTGGTCTGCAACTGCAAGCCCAGCAGGTCCAGAGCCTATCACTGCAATCTTCTTTCCTGTTCGCACCTTTGGCGGTCTTGGCATTGCCCACCCGTTTTCATAGGCACGCTCAATAATTGCCTTTTCATTTTCTTTTGTGCATACAGGGTCTCCATCAAGACCACAAGTACATGCTTTCTCACATAAAGCAGGACATACACGACTTGTAAATTCAGGAAAATTACTGGTCTTACGCAGTCTGTAATATGCCTGTTCCCAATTTTCTGTATAGATAAGGTCATTCCACTCTGGAATTAAATTATTTAAAGGACAGCCCGATGTCATTCCCTTAATTGTCATTCCAGATTGACAAAATGGTACGCCGCAGTCCATACAGCGACCTCCTTGACAGCGTTGTTCCTCCTCTGACAACGGTATATGAAATTCGTTAAAATGCTTTATTCTTTCTTTTGGCAAAATGGCTTTTGCCTCTTTTCTATCATATTCTAAAAATCCTGTTGGCTTTCCCATGTTTTCCTCATTTCCGCGTTGCTTCCTTACTCAAAGAACCAAAGGTTCTTAACAGTTTGTGTCAAGCAACGCACAGACACAAACGGTCAGCTAACTCTTATTTAGCTTGCCTCGTCTTACCTTGTAACAGCATAGAATGCTTCAATTTGCGCCTGTTCACTGCTTAATCCTTTTTCTTCCATCTGAACAATCGCCTTGAGCATATTTTCATAATCGTGTGGAATAATCTTTTTAAACTTTGGCAAATATTGTGCAAAATTATCTAGTATGTGTTTTCCTTTTTCAGAGTTTGTATATGCCACATGTTCTGTAATAATTGATTTTAACTCAAGCACATCATATTTTTCTGTTACAGATACCATAGACACCAACTGTTTATTTAATCTTTTATAAAGAGTGGTATCTTCATCTAATACATAAGCAATACCGCCACTCATACCAGCAGCAAAGTTTTTTCCTGTTCTTCCAAGTACAACCACACGACCACCTGTCATATACTCACAGCCATGGTCTCCACAACCTTCAACAACTGCTGTTGCACCCGAATTTCGCACACAAAAACGTTCTCCCGCAACGCCATTAATAAATGCTTTTCCGCTTGTTGCACCATACAATGCCACATTTCCTATGATAATATTCTCATCTTCTTTATAAGCAGCACTTTTTGGTGGATATATAACAAGCTTTCCGCCAGAAAGTCCCTTGCCAAAATAGTCATTACTGTCACCAATCAATTCCAAAGTCAGTCCTTTTGGAATAAATGCACCAAAACTTTGTCCTCCTGCACCATTGCATTTTACGGTGTAGGTATCCTCATCAAGCGTTTCACCAAATCTTCTTGTAATCTCTGCTCCAAGCAAAGTGCCAACTGCTCTATCTGTATTGATTACATCAATCACCATACTTCTTTTCTCGCCATTTTCCAATGCTGTTGCAAATTTTTTGATAAGCGTTTTCTCATCAACCGTCTTTTCAAGCTCAAAATCATATACATTCTTTTTGTTATAACAAATTTTTCCAGCTTCCTTGATATATGGATTATTGATAATTCTTGACAAATCCACTTTTTGGGAACGCCCACTCTTTGGTATATTTATCTGCTGCAAAAAGTCGGTTCTGCCAACAAGTTCATCAACCGTCTTAACACCCAATTTTGCCATATATTCGCGCAGTTCTTCTGCTATAAAGCGCATAAAATTCACAACATATTCTGGCTTTCCTGCAAATCTCTTTCTAAGTTCTGGATTTTGTGTAGCAATTCCAACAGGACATGTATCTAAATTGCACACCCTCATCATTACACAACCCATCGTTACCAAAGGGGCAGTTGCAAAACCAAATTCCTCTGCACCAAGCATAGCTGCAATCGCTACATCTCGCCCACTCATTAACTTTCCATCGGTCTCAATAATTACCTTATTGCGAAGTCCATTCATTGTAAGCGTCTGATGCACTTCTGCAAGACCAAGTTCCCAAGGAAGTCCTGCATTATGAATGGAACTTCTAGGTGCAGCTCCTGTGCCTCCATCATAACCTGATATCAGAATAACCTGTGCGCCAGCCTTTGCAACACCACAAGCAACGGTGCCAACGCCGCCCTCTGAAACGAGTTTTACAGAAATTCTTGCATCTTTATTTGCATTTTTTAAATCAAATATCAACTCTGCCAAATCCTCTATGGAATAAATATCATGGTGTGGCGGAGGCGATATAAGCGATACGCCCGGCGTTGAAAGTCTTGTTTTTGCAATCCATGGGTATACCTTTCCTCCCGGCAAATGTCCGCCTTCTCCCGGCTTTGCCCCCTGTGCCATCTTGATTTGAATTTCCTTAGCACTGACAAGATATCTTGATGTTACGCCAAATCTGCCAGAAGCCACCTGCTTTATAGCAGAACATTTATTTAACCCATCTTTTCCAACAGTAAGTCGTTCCTCGTCCTCGCCGCCTTCACCGCTGTTTGACTTACCGTGCAGTATATTCATTGCAATTGCCATTGTCTCATGGGCTTCCTTTGATATTGAACCATAAGACATTGCTCCAGTCTTAAATCGTTTGACAATCGAATCAACGCTTTCTACTTCTTCTAATTTGATGCCTTTCTTTGGAAACTTAATATCCATAAGTCCCCTTAAATTCATAGCATTGGTCTCTTTATTGACATAACTTGTATATTCTTTAAAAGTATTGTAATCGCCCGTTCTTGTTGCAAGCTGTAACAAATGTATTGTCTGTGGATTGTAAAGATGTTCTTCATTACCGCTTCTTAGCTTATGCGCACCCAAACTGTCCAGTGTTGTATCTGTTGGCAAACCCAATGGGTCAAATGCTTTATTGTGAAGTGACTCTACATCTTCTTGAATATCTTTTAAGCCAATTCCTTCAATTCGGCTTACCGTTCCTGTAAAATACTTATTAATCACATCGGAATTGATGCCAATCGCCTCAAAAATTTTTGCTCCCTGATACGATTGAATGGTTGATATACCCATCTTTGCGGCAATTTTTACAATACCTCCAAGTATTGCGGCATTATAATCGTCAACAGCTGCATAATAATCTTTATCTAGCATATTCAAATCAATCAATTCCTGTATACTTTCCTGTGCAAGATAAGGATTGATAGCCGATGCACCATACCCTAAAAGCGTTGCAAAATGATGAACATCTCTTGGCTCACCGCTTTCTAGTATCACTGCCATCTTTGTTCTTTTTTTGGTTTGCACCAAATATTGTTGAAGCGCCGAAACTGCAAGCAGTGAAGGAATTGCAACATGATTTTCATCAACGCCTCTATCTGAAAGTATAATAATATTTGCACCTTCTCTATAAGCTCTGTCAACTTCTACATATAGATGGTCAATCGCTTTTTCCAATGATGTATTTTTATAAAAAATAATAGGAATCGTCTCTACTTTAAAACCATCTACCTTCATATTTTTAATTTTCAGAAGGTCTGTATTCGTAAGAATTGGGTCATTTATCCGAAGTACTTTACAATTTTCTTCCTTTTCTTCAAGAAGATTGCCATCAGAACCAAGATATACAGCCGTACTTGTCACAACCTTTTCACGGATTGAATCAATGGGCGGATTAGTAACTTGTGCAAAAAGCTGTTTAAAATAATTAAATAATGGCTGATGTTTATTAGACAAAACGGCAAGCGGTGTATCAATTCCCATAGCTCCAATAGCTTCTGAACCATTTAACGCCATTGGCAATATAGATGTCTTAAAATCTTCATATGTATATCCAAATGCCTTTTGAAGCCTTGCTATCTCGTCCTTTGTATGCGTTTGTACTTTTTTATTTGGTATTTTTAAATCATGCAGTTGAACCAGATTATTGTCAAGCCATTCACCATATGGTTGACTGCTCGCATACTGTGATTTTAATTCATCATCATCAATTAATTTCCCTTCCACTGTATCTACAAGAAGCATTTTGCCGGGACGAAGCCTGTCTTTTGACAAAATCCTGCTCTCCTCAATCGGAAGAACACCTACTTCCGATGAAAGGATAAGATAACCGTCATTCGTTACATAATAACGTGATGGACGAAGACCATTTCTGTCAAGCACTGCTCCCATCATATCACCATCTGTAAAAAGGATAGAAGCCGGACCGTCCCAAGGTTCCATCATCGTCGCATAATATTGATAAAAATCTTTCTTTTCCTGTGACATCGACTTATCATTTGCCCATGGTTCTGGAATACATATCATAAGTGCCAAAGGAAGGGGCATTCCATTCATCATAAGAAACTCTAATGTATTATCCAGCATAGAAGAATCGGAACCACTTGTATTGACAACTGGCATAATCTTTGTCATCTCATCTTCAAGATAATCGGAAACCATCGTTTCCTCTCTTGATAACATTCTGTCTGCATTGCCCTTAATGGTATTAATTTCACCATTATGACACAAAAGTCTATAAGGATGCGCTCTTTCCCAACTAGGATTGGTATTGGTAGAAAATCGGCTATGTACAAGTGCAATCGCTGATTCATAATCTGCATCTTCAAGGTCTTTAAAAAATGTTCGCAGCTGTCCAACAAGAAACATTCCTTTATATATAATGGTTCTGCTTGAAAAAGAAACAACAAATGTATCTTCATTGGTCTGTTCAAACAATCTTCTTGCCACATATAATTTTCTATCAAAATCAATTCCTTTTTTTACATGAGCAGGCTTTTTTACAAATGCCTGCATAATCGAAGGCATACAATCAACGGCCTTTTTTCCAAGCACGTCTGGAACGGTAGGAACATCTCGCCAGCCTAAAAATTCAAGCCCTTCTTTTTCTACAATGATTTCAAACATTTTTTTTGCCCTATTTCTCTTCAGTTCATCTTGCGGAAAAAAGAACATGCCAACGCCATACTCTCTCTCATTGCCAATATTAATCCCTAAAGGCTTTAATGTTTTCTCAAAAAATTTATGTGAAATTTGAAGCAATATTCCTACACCATCACCTGTTTTACCTTCCGCATCCTTACCAGCTCTATGCTCAAGATTTTCAACGATACTAAGTGCATCCGATACAGTTTGATGTGTCTTTACCCCTTTAATACTTACAACTGCACCAATACCGCAGTTATCATGTTCAAAAGCAGGACTGTACAGTCCAAACTGTCTATTGTGCATTGTGCATTGTGCATTTTTTTCCATAAATACATCTTCCTTTCATCATTATTTAATGAAAATAATAAATAAAACTTTAATTTGTTATTATTTTTATTAAATCAACTTATTTTTCTTAAGTAATACTATACACCCATTTTCCAGTGTTGTAAATAGGATTTTTTCAATTATTGTCTGATTGTTTGATAATTATTATTTTTATTTATAAATTATCAGATAATTTATAAAATTTTATTGGATAAAAATATAATTCATCGTGTTTTTATCCATTTATATTCTGTTTTTTATAAAAATTTTTTTGCAATTTTTGAGTAAAATTCATTTAAAAATTAAATTGTGTTTAAATTGTTTATCCAAACGGATATTCGCAATTCATTTTATTATTTCCTCATAACCTTATTACCATTTCGTAGCATTTTTTTACAAAGCAAACAGAGAAGTTTCCCGCTTAAAAATTGGAAAACTTCTCTGTTGAGGTTAAAAACTATATTTTGCAGAATTTTTTATAAACGTAAGTTTTATTTTACAACCGTTCTTGTTATCATTTTTATTATCTTCCTACTATGCTACAATCTTCCCATCATATATTTCTATAATCTCATCAGATAACATTTCAAGTTCTTCTTTATCATGGCAGGCAATAATAATAAGCGCACCTCTCTCTTTTTGTTCCTTCAATATAGTATGTACCTGTTTAGCACCAGCCTCATCTAAAGCATTAATAGGTTCATCTAATATAATAATGTCAGGCTGTTCCATAAACGCCGCTGCAATTCCAAGCTTTTGCTTCATACCAAGTGAATATTTACGAAAAGTTCGCTTATCCTCTGGTTCTAAACCAACTTGTAAAAGTGCCTCTCGAATCTCTTTATCACCAATTCTATTTTGAATTGATGCCAAAACCTGTAAATTTTTAAAACCTGTATAATTATTAATAAAAGCAGGATTTTCTATAAGCATTCCTACACTTTCTGGAAATGACATATCCTTACCTAAAATTTTTCCATCAATTTCTACTGTTCCTTCTGTAGCACTGATTAATCCACATACAACTCGCATAAGCATAGTTTTTCCTGAACCATTCTTACCTTTAAGTCCATACACTTTACCACTTTCAAATTCAAGATTAATATGGTCTAACACGGTCGCTTTTTTTATAACCTTAGAAACATTTGTAAGTTTAATCTTCACCACTAAATCCTCCATTCACTTTTATTGAAAATATCTGTCCTAACAAAATGTATCAGTCCTACTGTTATTGCAGTGGCAATTAGCAATATATCAATGGATATAAGCATAGTGTAATCATAACCTCCTGATAGATACATTCCATTTCTTATCACCATAAAACCATTTGTTATAACTGCTTCAAAACTAAAAAATACACCTGCAATCAACAATGCCACAACCGAAATATACCCAATTATTGGTGATAAGATTTGCGACAAACTCACTTGAAGCATTGAAATTGCTATTGATGTCAATACTCCACCTATCAACATATATATTGCTATCTCATTAAAATTTGCTGAATGTTCTATCAACACCTTATCAAAGCCTGATATTTTCGTACAAACCTGCATAGTCGGAATAAAAGAAATATTTTTTGAACCAATACCAACAAAAAGAAGCTCTGCTATTAATATTGTATAAGCTGTTACTATTGATAATATACACCATACACATTTACTTAGCCACCATACCATTTTTTTTCTTGTCCGCACTAAAACAGCTGTTCCAAAACCATTCAAATCTTTAAATGGGTAATTACCCACAATAAATGCAATTAAAATATTAGGCAATATATAAGCTGTTGGTATATCCAAAATATTATTAGCAGCAATATCAAACTCTTTTGTCCCTTTAAAAAGCCACAGCACTATATCCCCTATTGAATATGTACCTGCAAGCCCCCTATTTGAACAGCGAATGATAAAATCAATTATAAGCACAGCATAGACCACTGCCAGCAACACAAATTTTTTCCATTGATACAATATACCATGAACACAATCATATTTTAACTGAAAGAACATTATCTTCATACTATTTCAAAAAATCCTTTCTGCAAATGGTTAACATTGTTAAAATATATACACCTATACACAAAACAGTTGGGTAAATAATCTGCCAGCCTATGTCTATTCCATTGATATAGACTTTATCGCTCAATCTGTAAACTATCCATAAAAAACCTGTTTTTAAAGCATTCTCTGTACTAATAATCACTATAGCTGCAACAAAACCTGCCCACTGCCAATTTGTAATCCACCAAAGATATAACATAATACTTCCTGCCACAAAAATAAGTGTAAAAACTATAACAAAAAATGTTATTATTATTAATGCTATATTCGGTGGATTTTCTATAACATTTCCTGAAAATCTATACGCTCTGCTTTCCCGCTTTTCCCAATTGCACATTATACCTGTCATCAAAAATCCTGCTGCTACTGTTACTATTGTTATATATAAAGAAAACAACAAATCCATTACCAATAAATCAGAAAGAACATCTTTCCAAACCTTTTTTATTGTTCTCTTTCTAAGAATTAATACAGGATTCAACTGATACTTTTCTATGTAAAGAATATAAAATAAAATAAATGCTAAAATATACAGCCACACAGAATATAAAGAAATAACTATAAATGCATCATAAACACAAGGCACACCTTTTGTCGATACGATAGCTGGCGATGTCAATCTCAATATCAACTCTGTTGGTATTGAAATGGTTACAAGAAGCAAGATTACTACAGAAAATGTAATTTCATTAATATTTAATAAGGCTTTTATCTTTTTCATTGAACCCCCTTAAATACAATGGCTTGTCTTACTGGATATACTTTTAAACACAAATAAATATCATTTTGAAGTGCCGCTTCTCTTCTCTCATTTCGTATTAAGCCTTCAGAAACTGTAAAACACGCAATTTTTTCCTCTGTTGAATTTGCAGCAATTATTGGTGAATCTGTAAAAATCATTCCCTGATTTTCATATCCTATTGGATACATAACAAGATTAAATTTTTCAAATATATGTTCAAAATTTATATCTTTGTTTGATGTATTATTTACTTCAAGTTTTGTTACAATATAAAAAATCTTATCATTATTTCCTTCTTTTATCCCATATTTTTGCGTAAGTTCACTGCTGCTGCAATAATCTATACTTTTTGCCTTAATCCGAATATCATCATTCCATGACACCCATTCATCAATAGAATACAATTCTTCTTGCGGCTTAGGGAATCGTAAATTAACATCAATAAATCCTATGATAAATAACACAATAAATAATGCTGCTATCAAACATACAGCCATTCTCTTTTTATGTTTAAAATGTTTCATCATAAACCCCCTTTACAAAATAAAAAAGTACTCCCATACATAAAATAATAATAATAAAAATCACATAACAAACAGTATAATTAGGAGTAACCTGACACATACTAAGCATTCTGTATGGTGCTAATCCCTTTCCCCATGCTGTTTTTGCTAAACGTGTAACTGCATTTAAAAATTCACATATAATGTAGGGTGATAAAAGTGCCATAAAAATATTATTAATCCAACTTGAAATAATCAATGCCAACGTTGCCAATAATCCTCCACAGATAAATTGCAGACAAAAATACATAATTATATAAAGATAAGGAGCGGAATAAAAAATAGCTGACCACATACCATTTGCATTAATAGGAAAAGTTCCTATTGGCCAAACAATAGAAGGTAAGACTGCCGCTGTAGCTAAAAAATTAATCAACAATGGCACTGTAACAGCTGTTCCTCCTGTTAAAAAAACTGCCAAATATTTTGAAAATAAATAATTTATCTTCTTTGTTCTTATATAATAATTTTTTACAATGCCTGTCCGAATATCTGAACAATATGTAATCGCATAAGGAATCGCTGCCAGAAGTGGAATGATTCTTACAAACAACTCATTTTCAAAATTAACTCCCCCACCTATCCAACACTCAAAAGCACTTAATGGCATACTTGTTGCATTATTATATTCATAAACCTGAAGCGGCTCTATCGCCATTGGAATTACATTTCTAATATAATGTTCTATAGTTATAATCATGCCAATAATTAGCGAAAGTTTTAAACCTACACCACGAAATGCTCTTTCCAATTCTATTTTAATCATTTTTTTCATAATTTTATCCTCCTGTTATGAAAAAAGAATATCATTTTACCACTTCATTATTCTCAACATTCAACT
>CAJUKN010000007.1:57404-166504 GCA_910587485.1 uncultured Lachnospira sp. | reverse complement strand
CAAAACTTTGTGATAGAGTTGCACTTTTGTATCAGGGGAAAATTGTCGAGTGCGGATCGCCCAAAGAACTTTGCCTGAAATATAATCAAAATAAAAAATATCATCTACTTTTGAACAATCAGGAAGAAGTCGTCTTAGAGCAAAGTCCTCAAAATATTGCAAAAATTTCAGAATGGATGCAGAGAGATGAAATACAGTGTATTCATTCTTGTGAGCCAACATTGGAACATGTATTTTTACAAGTAACAGGGGCATCCCTTGGATTAGCCAGTATGTGAGAGGAGTTTTAATATGGATAATATTAATAAATTAACAGCAGTTGCACAGATTAAATGGATTTGTATCAGCCGCAATACAGCGATTATGATCGGACCGCTTTTAACCGTGGCGATGGTATGGATGGTCAAAATTTTATATAGCATCAATTCGGGAGGTGATTTATCACCCATTCTGGTGTCTTTGATTCTGAGTTTGGGAATTTCCCTTAATTTGTGTATGGATGGATTCCTGATGGTAGGGACTGCCATTGCAGAAGAGAAAGAGAAACATACGTTACGGGTCTTAATGACGTCATCAGTCACTGGAATGCAGTATTTTATCGGAAGTATTCTATTTCCATTTGTGTTGATGAATATAATCAATATTGTGGTATTGGTGATTAGTGGTATTTCTATGAGCCAGGTATCTGTCGTGGCTTTCTTACTGGTCAGTGCGGTAGCCTCTCTGATTAGTTGTGTAATGGGAATGATTGTTGGTCTCTGCGCCAAAAATCAGATGAATGCAAATTTGATTTCTTATCCATTGATGATCGTGTTTATGATGATTCCAATGTTTGGAAATCTTTCCGAAAAATTGCACCATATCTCAGGGTTTTTGTTTACTGGAGTGTTGACAGAGATGGCAAGTGGATTTGCAGAGGGAATGTCATATACGTTAAAACCTCTGGACATCGCAGTGCTTATCGGAGAATTAATCATTAGCATTCTTGTATTTTTAGTACTTTATCGAAGAAATGGATATGAAAAAGACTGATGCAATTTAGACAGGATAATTTTAGGTCAGTGATGTAAAAATACCAGGATAATACAGATTAGAACTTTTGCTAAGCATGACACTGGATAAGGACAAAACTCAAAAATATATTCAACTTTACTTGCCGAAAGAAGATATCTTTACTAAAATGGCTTTTTCGGGATGTCCACAGGGATAGCGAGCATCGGATTGCGTCAGCCGCAATCCGAATTGTAAAGTCTTTTAGGAATTTGTGGCACTGTTTCAGATAATCCAGATGCTGCTGTCCCCATATTCCTATTGAATGTTCTTCTTCGGCGGGTACAGTCAAGCGTGGTATTAAGTAATCTTCTTGCTGTTCATATTCGCCGCTTAATCTCTCAAAAATTGATTTTGCCATTTTGCAATTCCTCCATATGATTTGAATTTGCCTACAATTCAATCATTCTGGCTGAGTACAAAGTCTTTGGATTTAACATCCTTATGGAATGCCAACCTTTGGCGACTTTTATCATACCCTAAAACAGTAAATCAATCATTTATCTAAAAAATGATATGACCTGTTTTATGAATACTATGATATACTTCCTTTAAAATTCATACGCTTATTCATTTTCTTGAAAAAGTACCCCAAATATCATGTCATAATACTGCTTACTTTCATCTGCTCCATTATCTTACCACCACCCTTTATTGTTTAATGGTATGGTAGTATAACTCTAAAACAGAGTATTTTCAAGGTTATATCAGGAAAAAGATGAGAAATATCAAAGGGTAAAGAGATTCTTTTATTAGCTCTCTAATTTAGTTTTATTTATGTACATATCTCTAAAGTCTGCCGCCATATCTTTTGTATCTTCAATCTGTTGTTCTCTCATAGCTTATATGCTTATCTTCTTTGTAACAAGAAACTACAAAATCATCAATTTCATTATCAGAGCATACCCCAATAAGATTACCTGATACAATAAATCCTCCACTATCTAAAGTTGCATTTTCAATTACTACCCACTTATCTGGAAATTCTTTTGTAAGTTCCTGCCATGTATAATATTTATTGTCTATACTTAACATATCAATCGCTCCTTGCTCTATGAATACCCCATTGTTCCTAACTGAAATACATTATCTGGAGTAGTGTAACAACTGAAAATTTCATCTTTTATCTGCATCATAAGCAGCTCATCTTTTGATTTATCTATATACTTAACAATAGCAGACTC
Organism: uncultured Lachnospira sp.; assembly: GCA_910587485.1. Lineage (GTDB taxonomy): Bacteria > Bacillota > Clostridia > Lachnospirales > Lachnospiraceae > Lachnospira. The sequence continues at coordinate 164,270 of CAJUKN010000007.1, read as the reverse complement.
AATGTTGGAATCATTTTTCCATTTAATATTTACTAATCCTACCCACTGGTCAGGATATTTTTCTTGAATCTCTTTCCATGTTAATCTCTCTGGCACATAAAAGCCTCTCGTCTGTTGATACTTTAATTTTACTGGTGCTTTAAACGAATACTCCATTAATCTTCATGCTCTAATAATTTTTTTAGTTTCTTATCAAATGTTTTTATCTCATACCCTTTTACTCTATTATAGGCATATAAAATACAATCCACAAAATCTAAATTCTGTTTACCATAAATTTCTAAACCAACTTTTATTACCTCCTTTTCATCTGCTTGCACCTCTAATAAAAAATTTAACAAACTTATTTTTATTGAATCACGCTCTATAGAATAAACTCTCTTTAAAACATACACTACCTCTGCAATAATTTCTATTGTCACTCCTACATTACCTTGTTTGATAACTTTTTCTGCCTCATCTGCCATTTCTTTATTATCATTTAACAGATATCTTAAAATCATATTTGTATCAAGTATTATCATAATTATCTTTCACTTCCTCCTCCCACGCAGAATCTTCTTTCTTTTGTAGCTTAGGATTTGCATATTGTGATAATGAACCTCTTGCTGACAGACTTTTAACATCCTCATCTATATCCTCAATAAATTCATCTAATATTGTAATAATCAATTTTTGATTCTTTTTTGCATGAATTTTCTCTAATGTTTGTACTGCATTTCCATCATAGTATCCTTGCAAAGCTAACATATAAACACCTCTTTCTATCTACAACTTAAAATTAATACCCCATTTACTGTAAATGCTATATCAAATTACCTTTAGTTATATTATACCTCTTGTTTTGATACTATACAACTTCTATTTTTAATAAACAGGCTCATCTTCAATGGTAAAGCCTATCTCATTATTATTTGCTTTTGGAATACTATCTACTTACTCCTTCATTCTCTATTTTTCTAAGGCTATCTGTCCAGCTTCTTACAAACTTATAAAACTGTGAAACATATCCACCTATCGCTACGGATATTCTCCATTCTCGTTTGAAAGACTGAATACCTCCAAATATCACATATACTACCAATATCGCCTTGCCAGCCATACTAAAAATCTTATCTGTTTTTTTCTTCTTGCCAACGCTTTCTATCTCTTATAAAGTTGAGACTGTCGAGGTCATATGCGAAATTTTCTTTATATCTTTAGATGGCTCTATTGTATCTAATGGAAAAATAACATCTTCTATATCAAATTTCTCTTTTATCTTCATTACTCCTCAGCACCTTTATCCTATATTTTCTAAATCTGAACCTGTGTATATAAGCGTTTACCTGTTAGTGTCCTCATATACGAATGAAAAATATCATCTCTATTCTAATTCTTTATTGTTAATAATGATACTCCAATCACATTTGCAAACTCTGCTGATATTAAAAAAATCTTATTTATCTCGCTTATCTTATTCATTCTATTTATCTTACATATCTTCTTCATCTTATTTATTTTTATCTTATAATGAAATCAACTATGTTTATCTTACCTTTTTTATATAAGTAACATAGATAAAGTGTTACTTATATGTGATGAATCATATGAATAACAATATGAAAATAAATAAGATATGATACTCTATTAGAAAAAACCTAACAAAATAGGAAAGTCTTAATAATCTATCTTAATAATAGTAATAACTTCATTAAATAATCTTTTAATGGAACAGTTGTATAATACAGTCTTTTTCACCACTTTAAAAGCATACTCCAGATATGAAAAGGCAGAATCAGAAATCCCCACCATACTTCAACATCTCCAGAGCCTTACATCAAATCCAACCTCCACATAATCTCCGAGAGTCAGTTCAATCATCTTAGTGATATAATATACATTGATTATCTTTCCATTTCTCATCAATGCAATCCAAATTATACTTAATCTCTTTTTCGATTTTTAGATGTATCCGCTCTAAAAAATCATTCAGCAAATACGCTCTTACTGCTATGATTTCTTTATCTTTGTAGAAAAATACAAGCATAGTACCCTCATTAAAACTTAAACACTTCATCTGGATTAAAGTCATCATCTACAATTAATTTTCTAGTAGCAGTGTCTGCAAAAGCTGATTCCCCTATTAGGCTTTTTATCATAAACTTATGACAAGTTTTGAACTCATCGCCATTTAGATGCATTCGGCATAACCATGTCCTCATTGCATATTTATCATTCATATTATTTCTAGGAATCAATGAACTGGCTCTTTTCAAATCTTTAGCTGATTGGCAAAATACTAATGAAAATTGGATGTATGCCTTGAATGAGTAAAATATCATAATTCATAATAGTTTCTAAAGAGTTTCACATTATCAGTTGCGATAACAAAGGTTTTAACTCATATTCTAAATCTGTCAGAATAATGTGCAATGCTTCATTGGTATCAAATGTAGGCAAATCCCTTAACTCCAATTATTTCAAATCAAAAATATAAAGTCCTATTTTAGTACATTTTAAAGCCATTTTGAGGCTATCCAATACATCAAAAACAACCTCACGCTATAAAACTATCAAAACTTCCAAACAGATGCTATAAAGCTATCTATAAAATTTTTCACAGGCTATGAAACTATCAAAAGCAACTTTTCAGTGTGGATAGTACATCGAAAACTCAAAAAAATCAAAAATCGGTCTGATTTTTCACCCATCAGACCGATTTTTTCCTCAACTATTCCCTTTTAAAAATCCTATATTTTCACCAAACTCTGGTAAACTCAAGGCTTTTAAGCCTCTTCATTCATACTGCTTAACTTTGCCGCTTGGTCGGCGGCGATACATGCATCAATAATTTCCTGAATATCTCCCCCCATAATTTTATCAAGTTTATATAAAGTCAATCCAATTCTATGGTCTGTTACACGACCTTGTGGAAAATTATATGTTCTAATTTTTTCAGAACGGTCTCCTGTACCAATTTGACTTTTTCTTGCATCAGCTTCGGCATCATGGGCTTTTTGCATCTCCATATCATATAATTTGGCGCGCAGCAATGCAAATGCCTTTTCTTTATTTTGAATCTGCGACTTTTCTGTCTGTGAATAAATAACAATACCTGTTGGATAATGGGTAAGACGAACTGCTGAATCCGTTGTATTGACACATTGTCCGCCATTACCAGAAGCACGCATAACATCAATTCGTATATCTTTATCATTAATTTGAATATCCACATCTTCTGCCTCTGGCATAACTGCTACTGATGCTGTTGATGTGTGGATTCTTCCTCCCGATTCAGTCTCTGGCACTCGCTGTACTCTATGAACGCCACTTTCATACTTCATCACAGAATATGCGCCTTGACCTTTTACCATAAATTCAATTTCTTTCATTCCGCCAATACCTGTTTCATCAGCATTGACAACTTCAATTTTCCATCTTTTTGACTCCGCATAATGTGTATACATACGAAACAGCTCCGCAGCAAATAAGGCAGCCTCATCACCGCCTGCGCCTGCTCGAATCTCCACAATAATATCTTTTTCATCATTAGGGTCTTTTGGCAGCAATAGTATCTTTAACTCATTTTCCAATGCTTCCATCTTTTTCTTGGAATCGTTTAATTCTTCTTTTGCCAACTCTAAAAGTTCTGCATCGCTTTCTTCAGACAACATTGTCAAACTGTCTTCAATATTTTGCTTACAATTTTTATACTCTGTAAATGCTGTAACAATAGGAACAATATTATTTTGTTCTTTCATAAGCATTTTAAATTTATTTTGGTCATTCACTACATCTGGATTGCTTAGTTCTGCTGTGATATCCTCATACCTATTTACTATATCTTCCAATTTATCAAACATATCCATTGATAATTACACACCTTTCTTCTTACTTACATTTAAGTCTTCCCATTACAACTCTGCACAAACCAGCTAAATCCTCAACGATATGTATATCCTCATAACCGTTGGCAGCCATTATGTCCCTTACCTGTTTTGATTGATTGCTTCCTATTTCATAGAGCAGCCAGCCACCCTGTTTTAAATAATTTACAGATTGTTCTGTGATTTTTCGATAAAATACAAGCCCATCGTTCCCGCCGTCCAACGCCATTAATGGGTCAAAATACCGCACTTCATCACTTAATGTATCAATCACATCGGACTCAATATAGGGCGGATTGGACACTATCACATCATATAAAACATTCATTTGCTTATTTGTTTCAATAGACTTATCCATCTGTTGAAACAAATCACTTTCTATCCATTCGACATCTGCCAAAAGATTAACTGCATTTTTTCTTGCTACTTCAAGTGCTTTTTTTGATAAATCTACGCCCACTGCCCTAGATAATTTTTTTTCACAGGCAAGTGTAATAATAATACAACCAGAACCTGTACACATATCTAATACACTATCACCTGTACAAATATATTCTAGTGCCTTTTCTATAAGCACTTCTGTATCTTGTCTAGGAATAAGCACATTTTCATTAACCAGATATTTTCTTCCCCAAAAATAAGTATAACCTAAAATATGCTGCAATGGCTCTCTAGCAGCTCGCCGTTTCACTAATTTTTCAAATACAGCATATAATTTATCATCAATATGCTCTTCACAGTGCAGCAAATACGTCGTTCTATCCATATTTGCCGCATACATCAACAATTCTTGACTGTCATATTGAGGATTATCCACACCGCATTTTTTTAATTTATCTGCAGCACTCAAAACTGCCTCTCTATAAGATATATTACTCATACAATTATTTATCTGTTTTTCTCTCTTTAAAAAGAGGAACCTCATCTGCAACTAATTCCTCAACAACTTCAGGTTGTGGTTCTTCAAATTCAATTCCATCAAATACATCTTCTGATTCAATATCATCTTCTAACTCATCATAAAGGCTATCAACTTCAATATCCAATTCTAACTGTTCAGAAATCTCTTGATTTTCTGATGAACTATGTGGTGAATCATTGTCTAAATCCTCAAATTCAATATCTGCATGACCTTCAAACTCAAACTCTTCTATATCATCTTCTATTGTGTCTGCATATACAGAAGTATCCATATTTGGCTCTTTTGTGTCTGTATCTTCATTTGGCTTATCAACAGATTTCACAACAGAATTACTATCCTTAGAAATTTTAATATCAAGCGCTTGTATGTTTTGTTTTAACAAATTTTCAGAAGCTTGTATTGCAGCTTCCTTATCACTCTCATTCTCATAATATACATCAAGAAATTCCTGCCAGTCAAAAACGGCCTCTACTGCTTTTATAGCAACCTCAACCATATCAGCATCTGGCTCTTTTGTTGTAAGCTTTTGAAGCAGCATACCAGGCTTGCTGACAATATTTACAAAAATATTATCATTTTTTCCAGCCCATTTCAATATTTCATAAGAAACTCCTGCTATAACAGGAATCATAAATATTCTAATAACAACCTGTAGTATGGTATTATCCACTCTTATAAATATAAAAAATATAATGCTGATAAACATAACTAAAAACATAAAACTGGTGCCACATCGCTTATGCAGTCGTGAGCTGTTCATCACATTTTCTATGGTTAGTCTTGCTCCATTTTCTATACAGTTTATACACTTATGCTCTGCACCATGATACATATATGTTCTTTTAATATCACTCATTTGTGATATAGCAACCATATATAGTAAAAATATAATAACTCTTACCAAGCCTTCAATAAAATTTAACAAGATTTGAGAAGAAATTACATTTTTTAGTAATCTGGAAACAAAATATGGCAATATCATAAACAATCCTACGGCTAATATAACAGACACAATGACTGTGACAGCCATTAGTATAGATTCTAATTTATCTTTAAACACAGCTCTGCCAATCTCATCTGCCTTTGTTTTTTTCTGCTCAGCAGGGTCGTCATAAAATGAGGCAGAGTACGTAATTGTTGATATTCCTGTTACCATTGAATCAACAAAATTAAATATACCTCTAATAATGGGATAATTCAGCCATTTATATTTATCAGTCAACATTTTACTGTCTTTTACAACAAGTTCAATTTCTTTGTCAGGCTTTCTTACTGCAATTGCATATTTATCCTTATTGCGCATCATGATGCCTTCCAGTACAGCCTGCCCTCCAATTCCAGAATTTTTCATACTAATCCCCCATTCCGAAGTGTCGCGTAGGAATTGAGCAATAGAAATTTGCAAAGACTTTCCATTGTGGCATCAATCCTTATTTGTGACGTTTCGGCACAATTTTCTATAAGTAAATAAAAGAGTTGCTGTGCAACTCTTGCAAGTTCATAAAACAAACAATATTTGTTATGAACTTACTAATAGGTTGAACTTTCCTATAGAATAAAACAACAGATGCCACGCAAATGCGCGGCATCCTTATTTAATAAAAGATTGAGACCTGCATGACCTCAATCTTAAACAGGCATTAATTATTCTTAACACCATACTTTCTGTTAAACTTATCAATACGACCGCGAGCAGTTGTTGCCTTTTGTTGACCTGTATAGAAAGGGTGGCATTTAGAACAAATCTCTACATGGATTTCTTCCTTTGTTGAACCTGTCACAAATTCATTGCCACAGTTACAAACAACTTTTGCCTGATAGTACTCTGGATGGATTCCTTCTCTCATGATTTTCACCTCTTTAACAATTATTTATTTATTCATTGCAAGACTTAATCTTACAAAGTAATCTTTGTCTTCAATAAGCAGCGTTGATATTGTATCATATGTTATACTCATATGCAAGGCTTTTTTTATTGTTTTATTGTTTTGACTTTTGTAAATAAAGATTTGCTTATAATCCTTATTTACAATTTTTGTTTTTAACAGGTATTCTCAACAATAGGAAACAATCCCACATATATCAATATATACATTAAAAAAAAAATACCAATTACTATATATGTTTATTTTTACATACAATTTGCACAAACTCATTATTATTACGTGTCTTGCTAAATAAATCAAGCACTCTTTCTGCTGCCTCATCTGCTTTTAAACCACTTAACGCTTTATGAATAATATCAACTGCTTGTTTTTCATCTTTATTTAAAAGCAAATCATCTCTTCTTGTTCCTGATTTAGCAACATTGATAGCTGGAAACACTCTTTTTTCTGAAAGTTTCCTATCTAGCACCAACTCCATATTGCCTGTTCCCTTAAATTCTTCAAATACCACATCGTCCATCTTACTGCCTGTCTCAACTAATGCTGTGGCAAGTATTGTAAGACTGCCGCCTTCACGCATATTTCTGGCGGCACCAAAAAATCGTTTAGGCATATGAAGTGCAGCAGGGTCTAAACCACCTGAAAGTGTCCTTCCACTAGCCTGAACAGTAAGGTTATAGGCTCTTGCTAGCCTTGTTATGCTATCTAAAAGTATAATGACATCTTTTTTGTTTTCTACCAACCTTTTTGCTCTCTCAATGACCATCTCTGAAACTCTTTTATGTCGTTCTGGAAGTTCGTCAAATGTTGAGTAAATCACTTCTACATTGTCACCAATAATGGATTCTTTTATATCGGTTACTTCTTCTGGACGCTCATCTATAAGCAGTATCATCAAATGCATCTCTGGATTATTCCTTGTAATCGCATTGGCTATCTGCTTTAAAAGCGTAGTTTTTCCAGATTTTGGCTGTGATACAATCATACCTCTTTGTCCTTTTCCAATGGGACAAATCAAATCGACAACTCGCATAGCAACGGTGCTGCTATTTTTTTCTATATGTATTCTCTCATTAGGAAATATTGGTGTAAGACTTTCAAATGATGGTCTTTTAGTCGCTTCAGCAGGACTCATACCACTTACTGATTCAAGATACATTAGAGCTGAAAATTTTTCTCCTTGATTTTTTGGTCTTTTAGGTCCTTTTATAAAATCACCTGTTTTAAGATTAAACTTTCTTATTTGAGATGGTGATACATATACATCATTATCACCCGGCAAGAAATTTTCACAACGTATAAATCCATATCCCTCTGACATTACTTCTAAGATTCCATTTGCAACCTCTTGTGGTGCTGTCTGTTGATGAGAATATCCTAACATTTGGGGACTTTCTGTTCCCTGTTCCCTTTGTTCCCTTTTTTCACTATTATTTCCTTTTATCTCACCTCTAACAGTTTTCTTTTCAACTATTTTTTCTTCTTTTATATCATCCTGTTTATCTTGTTCTTCCTCTTCTTGTTTTTCCTGTTCAGATACAGCAATTAATGCATCAATTAATTCAGCCTTTCTCATTGAAGAAATATTTTTTAACTTTTTATCTTTTGCAAACTCACGTAAAACAACAAGTGATAATGTTTCTAACTTTTTTCTCATAAAAGTCCTCCATTCTTACTCAACTTGCAAATCACAAGCACAAATTTACTAACTAAATTTTATTTAGCTATTTTCCTATTTTATAAATGTTAAATTTTAAAATAATCAAGGGATATTATACTGAACTCGTATTAAGAATTAAATCCACCACCCTCGTGGAATTAAATTTATTATACACTATTTTGTCCAAAATTCAAATAGATTTTTTTTTGCAACTATGCTATAATAAATAGCCAAAGCGCAATTTTTTATGATAAAATTTATATTACTATAAAAGTTTACATTGAAAGGAAATCAATTATTATGACAAATGCAGAAAAAGCTATCGCACTTCACGAAGAATGGAATGGCAAATTTGAGACCACTCCCAAAATGATGATTGCCACAAGGCAGGATTTGGCACTTGCTTATACACCAGGTGTTGCAGAACCTTGTAAAATAATTGCCCAAGATAAATCGGCTGCTTATAAATATACCATTAAATCAAACACCATTGCTGTTGTGTCGGATGGAAGCGCTGTACTTGGTCTTGGAAATATTGGTGCCTATGCCGCTATGCCTGTAATGGAGGGAAAATCTGTTCTCTTTAAGTCTTTTGGCGGTGTCAATGCTGTGCCAATCTGTCTTGATACACAGGACACAGAAGAAATTATTAAAACCATTGTGCATATTGCACCTGCTTTTGGTGGAATTAATCTTGAAGATATTTCTGCACCAAGATGTTTTGAAATTGAAGAACGCTTAAAACAATTATTAGATATTCCTGTTTTCCATGATGACCAGCATGGTACTGCTATCGTTGTCTTGGCAGGTATTATCAACAGTCTTAAAGTGACTAAAAAGAATAAGGAAGACTGCAAAGTTGTGGTCAATGGTGCGGGTTCTGCGGGTATAGCCATAACAAAACTGCTTCTTTCTTATGGATTTAAACATATTACTATGTGTGATAAGACAGGGATTCTTTCTAAAAACAGTGAAGGCTTAAACTGGATGCAAGAGACGATGATGGATTTAACCAACCTTGAAAATAAGATAGGCTCTCTTGCTGATGCACTTGTAGGTGCTGATATTTTTATTGGCGTATCTGCCCCTAATATCGTGAAACCTGAAATGGTTTCTGCAATGAATCAAGATGCAATTCTTTTTGCAATGGCTAACCCTGTACCTGAAATTATGCCTGATGCTGCAAAAGCTGCGGGCGCAAGAATCGTTGGAACAGGACGTTCTGATTTTCCAAATCAGGTAAATAATGTTATTGCATTTCCGGGAATATTTAAAGGTGCATTACAAGGACATGCAAAGCAGATTACAGAAGAAATGAAGCTTGCCGCCGCAACTGCTATTGCTGGCTTACTATCTGATGATGAATTAAGTGATACCAATATCTTGCCTGAAGCATTTGACCCACGTGTGTCTGATGTGGTAAGCAAAGCAGTAATGGAGCATATCTAGTCAAAGCAGATATTCGTAATCTGCTACACTACTTGCTCATAACCTCATAGCTGCTATTGCGGCTTTTCAGTGGAAGCTTGTACTCTCACTGAAACAAGGAAGTCCCCACTTATGCCTCTGTGGTATTGAAGTGGGGGACTTCCTTGATGAGGTTAAATTGTTCTACAAATATTAATCACATATAAGGAAAAATGTACTAAAATATGGATACGAAAACTCTTTACAAACTTATGATTCTTTACATGCTAAATAAAGTCAGTTTTCCATTATCAAATACACAAATAACAAACTTTTTTTTGGAAAAACAATATACGACTTATTTCACAATACAAGAAGCTATCAATTCTTTACTTACCGATAACTTTATCCGTGAAATGATACATAGAAACAGCACACAATATGTATTAACCGATGAAGCAATGGAAACAATAACCTTTTTTTCAAATAAATTATCAATCGAAGTAAAAGAGGATATCAATTCTTATTTAGTGGAACATCACTATGAATTAAAAAAAGAAATTGGCACAACCTCCGATTACCATCGAACAACAGACGGTGATTATATCGTCCATTGTATGGTAAAAGAAGGTAATACCAATTTAATTGAACTAAATATTAGTGTTCCTCTTGAGCATCAAGCTGATGTTATGTGTGCAAATTGGAAAAATTCAAGTGGTGATATATATGAATTTGTTATGAAACGTTTAATGCAAATAAAATAATTATTTTTTATTATAATGTATTCAATGATTCAATATATTCCCATATTTTATTGATGTTTTGCTTTGTCTCTGATGAAACAGGGATAAGCAAATCATCTTTTTCCATACCAAGCCCTATTTTAATTTCTTTTATATGCTTATCAATCTGACTTCTTTTCAGCTTATCCATCTTTGTAGCAATAATAACAGGATGATATCCATTGCTTATAATCCATTGATACATCATTATATCATTTGCTGAAGGGTTATGCCGAATATCAATAAGAAGAAAAATTTGTTTTAGTGAATGGGAACTTTTTAAATATTTCTCAACCATTTTACCCCATTTTGCTTTAATGGCTTCATTGGCATTTGCATAACCATAACCCGGCAAATCAACAAGAAACATACTATCATTAATATTATAATAGTTAATTGTTTGTGTCTTACCCGGCTGTGACGATGTTCTTGCATATGATTTTCGATTGATTAAAGCATTGATAAGTGAGGATTTCCCCACATTTGATTTGCCTGCAAAAGCAACTTCCATCATGGTTGTTTCTGGAATCTTACTTGTGATACCAATAACAATATCCAGATTTACTTTTTTTATAACCATTTTTAGCCTCCATGCTGCGACTAACTTTTAGGAGCAGCTAATTATGCTTCTTTCCCCACGATATCTGTTCTATACTCAATCAACGGCTTTGCTGTTCCCTCAACGGCTTCTTTTGTGATAATACATTTTGCAATGGTATTATCAGAAGGAATCGTATACATAATATCATTCATTACATTTTCTAAGATAGACCTTAGACCCCTTGCGCCTGTCTTGCGCTCAAAGCTCTTTTTTGCAACAGCAATAATAGCATCGTTTGTAAATTCAAGGTCAACCTCATCTAATGAAAACAATGCTTTATACTGTTTAATAATTGCATTTTTTGGCTCCTTTAAAATACGCACAAGTGCATCTTCATCAAGCGAGTCCAAAGAAACAACAACGGGAACTCGCCCTACAAACTCAGGTATTAAACCATATTTGATAAGATCTTGTGGAAGCACTTTAGAAAACATCTCTCCTACATTGGCATCCTTTTTTTCTTTAATATGCGCATTAAATCCGATGGAACTTTTATCCATTCTTGACTCAATAATTTTTTCTAATCCATCAAATGCTCCGCCACAAATAAATAAAATATTCGTGGTATCAATTGGTATCAACTCTTGTTGTGGATGCTTTCTTCCTCCTTGTGGTGGAACAGAAGCAACTGTCCCCTCAAGAATTTTAAGCAATGCCTGCTGAACACCCTCACCAGACACATCTCTTGTTATAGATACATTTTCTGATTTTTTTGTTATTTTATCAATCTCATCAATATATACAATGCCATATTGTGCTTTTTCAACATCATACTCTGCTGACTGAATAACCTTTAAAAGGATATTTTCTACATCTTCACCTACATAACCTGCCTCTGTAAGAGTGGTTGCATCAGCAATAGCAAATGGCACATTCAAAATTCTAGCAAGATTTTGAGCTAAAAATGTTTTACCTGAACCTGTTGGTCCTAGCATCAGTATATTACTCTTTTGTAACTCTACATCTACCTTTCTACCTGAAAGAATCCTTTTATAATGATTATAAACAGCTACGGATAATACTTTTTTTGCAGTATCTTGACCAACTACATACTCATCAAGAAATTCTTTTATTTCTTTTGGTTTTAATAAATTGATATCTAAATCCAACTCATTATATATACTGTCGTCATCATCTTCATTATATAACTCTTCATCAAGGATTTCTTCACATATACTTACACATTTATCACAAATATATGTTCCATCAAGCCCAGCTATAAGCTTTCTCACTTGATTTTGAGATTTATTACAGAATGAACATCTAAGCACTTCATTCATATTCTTTCCAACCATTCTTTACTCCTAACTGATATTATGCTCTCTTTTCTACTATGCTATCTATCAATCCATATTCCAAAGCTTCTGATGCAGTCATATAATTATCTCGTTCTGTATCTCGTGCAATCTCTTCTATTGATTTTCCTGTATTAGCAGCAAGAATTTCATTTAATTTATTACGTGTCTTTAAAATATTTTCTGCGACAATTCTAATTTCCGTCTCCTGTCCTCTAGCACCACCAGAAGGCTGATGAATCATAATCTCTGCATTAGGCAATGCTAATCTCTTTCCCTTTGCACCGCCAGCTAACAAAAAGGCACCCATACTTGCAGCCATGCCCATACATATTGTTGACACATCACATTTAATATACTGCATTGTATCATAAATGGCAAAACCTGCTGACACAGAGCCACCCGGACTATTGATATACATATGAATATCTTTTGCTGGGTCTTCTGCCTCCAAAAAGAGTAACTGCGCAATAACAATGTTCGCTGATACATCGTTGACTTCTTCTCCTAAAAAAACAATTCTGTCTTTTAATAATCTTGAATAGATATCATAAGACCTTTCTCCACGACTATTTTGCTCAACAACATAAGGTATTAAACTCATAAAAACCCTCCATTTCTATAATATTTCATTTTTTATAAATTCATATACAAATGAACTCTACTTATAAATAAAATTTCCTTTATCTTATATATACATACAGAAATCTTGAGACTATTGCAAAACAGAACTCTTATGCTAGATATAAGAACTATATCTAACATTAAAAATTCTTTTTACAACAGCCCCAAGCTCATTAATTACAATATTACTCGGCTTTCTCAACAGCAGCCTCGGTAATAAGCGCAACAGCTTTTTGGATTTTCATATCCTCTTTAATCTGCCCAGCCTGTTCTTCACCTGTTAATTCTTTAATCTTATCAACATCCATATGATAAACTTCTGCCATCTTCTTCAATTCTTCTTCATACTCATCATCTGAAATTTCTATGTTCTCTGCCTTAGCTACAGCAGCAAGCACCAGACTATTCTTAATTCTTCTCTCAGCTTCAGGCTTCATATCGCCAATAATTTTATCTGGCGTAAGACCTGTATATTGAAAATATTGTTCAATGGTAAGTCCTTGTTGTTGAAGTCTCTGTGAAAAATCTTCAACCATTCTTTGCACTTGTGTATCAATCATAGCATTTGGAATGTCCATTTTTGCATTTTCAACTGCCTTATCAACGGCTTCATTTTGCTTCTTTGTTTTCGCTTCGCTCTCTTTTTTCTCACCAATTGTCTTTTTTAAATCTTCTTTATACTCATCTAATGTGTCAAAATCAGAAACATCACTTGCAAAATCATCATCTAAATCTGGAAGTAATTTTTCTTTAATTTCATTGATTTTTACTTTAAACATAGCTGGCTTGCCCTTAAGGTTTTCAGCATGATAATCTTCTGGAAATGTAACATGAATTTCTTTCTCATCGTCAATATTCATTCCAATAAGTTGTTCTTCAAAATTATCAATAAATGAATGAGAACCAATTGTCAAAGAATAATTGTTGCCTTTTCCACCATCAAACGCCTCACCATCAATAAATCCCTCAAAGTCAATAACGGTCATATCACCATCTTGAACGGCTCTATCCTCAATTGTGACAATTCTTGAATTTTGCTCTTGAACTTTCTTTAATTCTTCCTCGATATCAGCATCGGTAACTTCAGCATCTACCTTTGAGATTTCAACGCCCTTATACTGTCCTAATTCTACCTCTGGTCTTATGGCAACTTCTGCTTCAAATATAAATGGCTTTCCTTGTTCTAACTGAACAACGTCAATTTTAGGCTGTGAAACAATATCAAGTCCGCTCTCCTCAAATGCCTCTGTGTAAGCCTCTGGAATAATCATATTGGCTGCTTCTTCAAAGAAAAAGCTCTCCCCATATAATTTTTCTATCATTTTACGTGGAGCTTTACCTCTTCTAAAACCAGGCACATTAATTTTGTTTTTATTTTTATTATATGCTTTATTTAAACCTGTCTCGAATTTTTCTGATGAAACTTCTATTACAAGTTTAACCATATTTTTTTCTTCTAACTGTTCTACCTTACAACTCATTATAAATTTTTCCTTTCATAAATTCACTCATTTTTTATCTTTGTTTTGGACTTTCTTCAAATGTCACAGCACAACTGTTGCCATTATATCATACCCATTCCTTTGTTGACAACATATATTTATAAAAAAAATCAAAGGCTGTAGTACAAAAGCACTACAGCCAAAATATTGAAGATAGATATAAGTTTTTTAAACTTTTTTAATTACTTACCAGACATCTGCTCTTCTTGTCTTTGAATCATCTTCTTAACCATATTACCACCTACTGAACCAGCTTCAGCAGCTGTAAGGTCACCATTGTAACCTTCCTTAAGATTTACACCAATTTCAGAAGCTACTTCCATTTTGAACTTATCTAATGCGCTCTTAGCCTCTCCCTTAGTTTTACTGTTTGATGAATAGTTTGCCATAATAACACCTCCTAAAAAGTTTTATTTTGTTAACTTTTATTGACAAAAGCTATATCTGACAACATTCTTGCTGTCTTGATAACATAGACCTATCAAGACAGCATTTGTCGCCCTGAAAACATCTACGTTATCTTGATGTTATTATGTGCTGTATTCTTAAAATTATTTATGGTAAATAATTCCCATAAATCTCAAAGGAATCAAAAATTGAATGCCATTTATTTCCAGCATATGCTGTAACACATATATAAGCATTACCATTTTTTGTAGCATAACTTACCATACAGTGTCCCGCCTCATTGGTAAATCCCGTCTTGCCTGCCGTAATTGTTACGCCTTCAACTTCTGTTCCATACATTCTGCTAAACATCGTACTGGTCAGTAAAATGCCTTCTGGATGCTGTTGTGTTGTTTTTGTTGTATATTGATAAGTGGACAATACTTTAGCACATTCTGGATTTCTCATTGCATAATTCATTATCATTGCCATCTCTGTACATGTGGTATATTGATTATCATCATATAATCCAGATACATTCATAAAATGTGTATTGCTTAATCCCAACTCACTACACTTTTTATTCATTAGTTCCACAAATGCATCCTGACTGCCTGCTATAAGCTCTGCAAGTCCCTCTGCCGCATCTGCTCCTGATGGAAGAATTAGTCCATAAAGTAATTCATTAAAATCAATTGTTTCATTTTCTAAAAATCCAGCAACCGATGCATCCTCTAAAAATAATCGATTTAACATCTCAAATCCAAATGTATAAGAATCATTTTTATTCTTAACATTTTCTACTGCTACTATCAATGTCATAACTTTTGTCATAGAGGCTGGATATATCTTGGTTTCACTTTCTCTGCCAGCAATCAATTGATTATTTTTCACATCAATTAAAGAAATATAAGGAGAGATTACTTTTTCACTGTCAATATTTGTATAATTACTACTCTTTTCTACTTTTGGCATAGTTGTTTGCTGTATTGTATCCTGTTTTTTTATATTGTTCGCTGCTACTTGTAATGTCTCTCTCTCATTAATAGAATCTTTAAGTTCGCTATCACCACCACGAATCATCCCCACAACACCAGAAACACAAATGATAAAAACAACGAATATAAGAAAAACAAATGCTTTAATTTTTCTTATCTTCTTTTGCCTTAATTTTTTCATTCTCATCGCTCGTATTTTTCGTCTTTTTGCATTTTGTCTGGCTATTTCTATATTATAATCATCATAAAAATCATTCATTATTCATCTCCATGCTATGACTTATTTTTAAAAGCAACTAATCTATAGCCCTATTATCAAATCTATTTATTGAAACATTCCATATTGTGTAGAATCTGATAAACTTATTGCTGTCTCCTGTCCTACCAATAATCGCACAAGTTCTAATCCTAAATCCAAAGAGGTTCCCATACCTTTTGAAGTTGTTATATTACCATCCGTCACCACGCGGTCTGACAATACATCTGCTCCTTTTAAACTTTCTTCAAATCCCGGAAAACAAACCGCTTTTTTTCCTTCCAACAACCCTAATTTTCCCAATATACTAGGTGCTGCACAAATTGCCGCAATTCGTTTTTTCTTTGCACAATGTTTTTTAATTAACTCAAGAAGTTCTGTGTGTTCTAAATACGATTTGTATCCCGGTCCACCCGGTATAAATAAAACATCGGAATCTTCAAAATTTGCATCTTCAAATAATGTATCAGCCTTGACTGTAATTAATTGAGCGCTTGTAACATTGCGGTTTCCAGTTATAGAAACCATCTCTACTACTATCTTTGCTCTTCTTAATATATCAACAACAGCCAACGCTTCTACTGTTTCAAATCCTTCTGTTAAAAATGTTGTAACCTTCACGCTAATCCTCCATTCTTGTTTAATCTATATGGTTAAAAACAGCTTCATATTCCATACAGCATACTTGACAAAACAGCCAATCTTTACATTTTTTATAAAATCGTTGCAAGCATTCTCAAATATATGGCGATTATATCATGTCTTACAAATATCACCAACTATTTTTTACAATTAAATAAAAAAAATAAATACATTATTTGCATACATTAAAAATAATTTTTCTTAAAAAATAAAAATGATAAATCATTTTGCTGTCTTATACGTTCAATTTATAAGTTAATATACTAGGTAACATCATTTTTTATAAGTTAAAAATTAGGAGAAGATTTTGTCTTCTCCTAATTATAATGCCATATTTTCTATAATTATATACCATATAATGCTTTTATAATAATAAAATCATAACCATTACACAAATTATTTATTAAACATATTCATTATAAAATCTAACAAATTATACTTACTAAATAAAACGGCAGCTACAAGTGATACTGTAGACATAATTTTAATTAAAATATCAAGTGATGGTCCTACTGTATCTTTTAATGGGTCACCTACTGTATCGCCTACAACAGCTGCATCGTGTGCTGGAGAACCTTTTTTCTGTCCTTTTATTGCTCCTGACTCAATATATTTTTTAGCATTATCCCATGCACCACCTGCATTACCTGTAAAGATTGCAAGCATAATTGCAGAGAGTGTCGCCCCGATTAACAATCCGCCAACAAAATATGGACCAAAAAGAAAACCCGATGCTAATGGAAAGACAATTGCCATAATGGCTGGCATTTTCATTTCTTTAATGGCACCTTGTGATGAAATTTCAATACAAGTCTTATAATCTGGTTTTGCTTTGCCTTCCAAAATTCCCGGAATTTCTTTAAATTGGCGGCGCACTTCCTCAACCATCTTTCTGGCAGCCTTTGCAACAGCCTCTATCAACATTCCAGAAAACAAAAATGGCAATGCTCCGCCAACTAAAGCTCCCGCTAAAATCTTTGGGTCTGTAAAATTTAAATTCAGTTCTGCTTCTATTGGCTGAAACGCATACAAAAAGCTAACCATCAGCGAAAGTGCTGCAAGTGAAGCGGAACCTATAGCAAATCCTTTACCAATAGCTGCTGTTGTATTGCCAACTGAATCAAGTTTATCGGTTATTTGTCTTACTTCTGGCTCAAGTTCTGCCATTTCGGCAATACCGCCAGCATTGTCTGAGATAGGTCCATATGTATCAACGGAAACGGTCGCTGATACAAAGGAAAGCATACCTACTGCTGCCATAGCAATGCCAAACATTCCAGACACCGCATAGCTGACATAAGTTGTAATACCTAGTATAATCAGCGGATACATACAAGACTTCATTCCCACTGCAAGCCCTTGTGTAATAGTAAGCGCTGGTCCTTCTTTGGAAGCTTCCGAAATCATCTGTGTTGGTTTATAATCATAGCTTGTGTAATACTCTGCAATTCCACCAATAACAACACCGCTTAAAACACCAAGTGATGCTGCAACCCATGGCGAAATCCAACCAATACTAAATCCAACATTTGTCAAACTATAATTCATATTACCAAACATCATCTGTGTGGCAATAAACCCACCAATAATAGTAATAGCAGCAGCACTCCATGTAGAAATATTTAAATCTCTGTGAGGATTATCTGAACCCTTCTTAAATAATACAAATGCTATTCCAAGCATTGAAGCAATCAAGCCAAGTGCAGCAAATACCAGTGGAAAATACATCATTTTTTGTAAGATATCATATGGAATAAATGCATCCGCATCAACGGCTGCATGTAATGCTAAACTAATTGCAAGAATAACAGAAGATGCAATGGCTCCTACAAAGGATTCCAAAAGGTCAGAACCTAGTCCCGCAACATCTCCTACATTGTCGCCTACGTTATCTGCTATTGTAGCTGGATTACGTGGGTCATCTTCTGGAATATGTGCTTCTGTCTTTCCAACAAGGTCTGCTCCCATATCGGCAGCTTTTGTATAAATACCGCCGCCAACACGATTAAACATCGCCACAATAGAACAACCAAGTGCATAACACGAAAGACATTGTGTAAATAGATGCTGTCCTTCAATTAATAATTCATATTGAATCAATCCCAAACCATAACCAAAAATAATATAGACAAGAAACAATCCTAAAAGCGCAAAACCGCCCACACAAAGTCCCATAACGGAACCGCCTTTTAATGCAACCTTTAAAGTAGAGCCAATATTTTTTGTTAAGCGCGCTGTATTAGAAACTCTTACATTAGAATATGTAGCAATTTTCATGCCAACCCAACCTGCGGCGGCACTCATTATCACCCCAATAATAAAACATATTGATGGTTCCCAACTAAATGAACCATATTGCACTGTAAATATCACTGCAAATACAACAGAAATAACAACCACAACAACTGTAATTATCTTGTATTCATATGTGATAAACGCATTCGCCCCTACGCGGATTGCCTCTGCAATCTCCGACATACGAGCCGTTCCTTCATCCAACTTTTTGATTCCGATGAAGTTGAAAGCTGCATAGCCAAGTGCAAGCAATGCTGCTACAATGACTAAAACTAATAAAGCCTCCATAATTTTCCCCCTTATTATAAAAATTTACAACAACATTCTTATATACCCCCATTCTTGCTTAATTTGCCAATCAAATGAACAATCTGCTTATTATATGTTGTCTATAATAATTTTACTAAAATTAATAAATTTCGTCAATTCTTTATATTTTATCTCTATTTTTTATTCCATTTTGCAGCATCTTGTCATATTTTTCCCATGAAATATACTTTCCACCCATACTCTCTAAATGTTCTGTATGAAATTGACAATCAATAAACAAATATTGATTGCTGCACAGCCACTTTGAAAATAAAATCAATGCTGTTTTAGAACCATTTTCCTTTTCGGAAAACATGCTTTCCCCAAAAAAACAACGTCCAATACAGACACCATAAAGTCCACCTGCAAGCTCATTATCTTCAAAAGCTTCTACACTCAACGCATATCCTGCCTTATGTAACTTATAATAAGCATTTTCCATCTCATCTGAAATCCATGTGCCTTCGTTAAACTCTCTTTTTATTCGGCAGCGATGCATAGTATCTGCAAAATCCCTATTTATTTTTATACTAGGCTGATATTTTTTGATATATTTTTTCATTGAATGTGAAATATGTATTTCATTCGGAAAAATAACAAAGCGTTTACTGGGACACCACCACATAATTTCTTCTCCCGGACTATACCATGGAAATATTCCATTTTTATAAGCCAGTAAAAGACGTTCTATGCTCAAATCTCCTCCAACAGCAAGCAGTCCATCAGCTCTGGCAAAAATAGGACTGGGAAAATAAATTTCTTTCTTATTTAATAAATAAACAGGCATACTTTACTCACCTTCTTTTGATAAAAACTGAATATCAAAACGTTCTTCAACTGTGGTTAGTTTGCACTTACCACCTTTTTTTAACATACCAAACAATATCTGGTCTACCATCAAGGGCTTAATTTCACTTTGAATAACACGTTCTATCTGTCTAGCGCCAAATTCGGCACTAATTCCTTTCTGTTTGATAAGATTCTTTGCTTTTTTATCAACATTTATCTTCACATTTTTTCTTAATAATAATGTCTGAAGTTCACGAAGTTTTTTGTCAACAATCTGTTCTGCCATCTTTTCATTAATTGTATTAAATACAATAATCTTACTTAAACGATTGCGAAATTCTGGCTGAAAAATTCGCTTTACTTCCTCTAAAATAATATCAGACTTTATATCGACATCGCCAAACCCAATCCCTTTTTTGCCTATTCTGCTTGCTCCTGCATTGGAAGTCATAATAATAACCACATTTCTAAAATCGGCTTTTCTTCCTTGATTGTCCGTCAATGTTGCATAATCCATTACTTGAAGAAGGACATTATAAATATCTGGGTGTGCCTTTTCAATCTCATCTAATAAAAGAATACAATGCGGATTTTTTCGGATTTCTTCGGTCAGAAGTCCGCCCTCCTCATATCCTACATATCCTGCTGGCGCGCCAATCAATTTTGCCACAGCATGTTTTTCTTCATATTCACTCATATCAAAACGAACCAGTTTTACACCAAGTTCTTTTGCCAAACTTTTTGCTATCTGTGTTTTTCCAACGCCTGTTGGTCCTACAAAAAGAAAGCTTGCAAGTGGCTTTCCTTCTTCCAAAAGCCCTGCTCTTGAAAATTTTACAGCATTGACAATTTGCGATATGGCATCATTTTGTCCATATACATCATTAAGCATACGCTTTTCAAGCGTTGCAAGTGATTTGGTTTCATCTTTTGCCACCACTTGTTTGGGAATACGACATGTCTTTGATAAAATTTCATCAATCAATTCTTTATTGACATATTGTACTTTTTGCTCTAATGGATGAATTTGACGATAAGCGCCTGCCTCGTCTATCAAATCAATCGCTTTGTCAGGAAGATATCGTTCATTTTGATATTTTGCACTCATCTCAACCGCATATTGAAGCACACCTTTTTTATAAGTAACACCATGAAAGTTCTCATAATTATCTTTTAAACCCTCCAAAATTTTAACGGTATCCTCAATGCTTGGTTCTTTTATTTCCATATTTTGAAAACGTCTTACCAAACTTTTATTTTTTTCAAAATGTTTTTTATATTCTTCATACGTAGTTGCACCAATAAAACGAATATGTCCTTCCACGAGATATGGTTTCAACATATTTGAAATATCAAATGCTCCTCCATTGACTGCACCTGCACCCACAATATTATGAATTTCATCAATATAAATAATTGGATTTTCCTCATTGTTTATACTGTCCATCACCATCTTAAAACGCTTCTCAAAATCCCCACGATACTGTGTACCTGCTAAAAGACTTCCCAAATCTAAAGAAAAAATTTTCGCTCCTTTTAATGGTTGTGGAACAGTTCCTTCATTAAGAAGCTTTGCAAGACCATATGTGATTGCAGTCTTGCCAACACCTGGTTCTCCTATATGAAGAGGATTATTTTTTTCTTTGCGGCAAAGAATCTGCATTGTTCTTTCTAACTCCTGCTGTCTGCCAATCAAAGGATTGCTTCCTTCTAATTTATCATTTAAACATAGGGCATACTCCTGCCAAGCTGCTTGTTGTGTGTTTTTTTCAGAACGGTTGCTTTTATAAATTTCTCTATCATTTTTTCTATGATTTTCTGAATAAAGCTGTGAATTTGTATGCTTTCTTTGATTAAATACAACATTGTTGTCTTTATGTGATGCATACCCATGACTTGTCATCATCTCATAAGCAACTGTCAATTCTTGTAATAATTCTGTTTGGTCTATCTCTTGCAAATTCATATAATAAACCGCATAACTTTGCTGAAGTTGATATATAGCAAATATAATATGAGGCAGCTCTACTTTATTTTTACCACCATATTCTGCCACTTCTAGTGCATAAGCCAATATTTCTTTCATTCCCTGTGAAAATTCGCAAGAATGTTGAACTCTGTTATCTTGTACAATTTCCATATATTTATCAAGATACTTTCTTAGATTATCCTGCAAAGAACGAATTTTGCCGCCGCAATTTTTAAAAGCCCGCACAAATATTGAATTGTGACAAATACTATATAACAATAATTCAGGCGTTACGAACTCATAATGGTTCTTATTTGCAATCAATACTGTCTCATTAAAAATTTCTTTTACTTCTTTTGACATATCCATAATGATGTTACTCCTCCTCTATTGTCAGTCGAAATGGAAATCCTGCTTGCTTTGCTCGTTCCTTTGAAACTTGAACCTTTGACACTGCAATATCATAGGGATATATACCAACAATGGCTTTGCCGCTTTCGTGCCCCAAAAGCATCAAACGCTTTGCCTCTGCATTATCTTTATGAAAAATATCTATCAATATTTCAACAACAAAATCCATTGTTGTAAAATCATCATTGTGCATAATTACTCTATAATGTTTTGGTTCTTGTATATTTATCTTCGTTTTTTCTTTAATTTCTCCCTGTACAGACATCATTTAATTCTTCCTTCATATTTAAAATTTATTTACTTATTATAAAAATTATATCTTATATTTTGTAATCATAATTTACTCAAATCAATACTTATAATCTGCTTTATGACTTATTTGTAAGAACTTACTTAAAATTTAATAAACTTGCAATTTCATAGTAACACTATTTATACCCATTATCAATAATCATTTTTTTGTATAATTTTTTATAATTTGTTAATAAATTATATAACTACAAATGGTTGTTGTACAGAATTACTTAAAGCCTTTAGAATGTTATATGGAAAGTTGTTAATATTAAAACATGCAAAAGAAAGGAGATTTTATCTTGAAAAACCTTAGAACTTTACGAGAAGAACGTGGTTTGAGTCAACAAAAACTAGCTGACAAATTTTGCCTAAGCCAACAATCTATTTATAAGTATGAAAATGGTCTTGCTGAACCTGATTTTGCCACACTAAAACAGTTTGCAAGCTTTTTTAATACATCTATTGATTATTTAATCGGCTATGAAACTGCTGATGGAACACAAGAAACTTTTACTATTACATTGGTGCCTAAAACTTTTAAAGAAGCACATCATCTTGAATTATATCAAAAACTTAGTAAGAAGGCACAAACTCAACTTGACAATTTTCTTGAAACAATTATAGAAATTGATGACAATAATGGTACTGATAAATAGATACTAATAAATAAAACTTCAAAGCTATAAAAAATAATATGTTTTGACAAACAAACTTTTTTAATCTTGAATAAATCACCATTTTCATTTTAAATTTGTTGGATTCTTATATACTGATTTTACTTTTCATCATCTGTTTTGTTATTCTTTTAATAAAGTCTTATTCATTTAAAAGGAATACTATATTCAATATATCATTTATTCCTTCATTACGATAAGCACTGCATTCATAAATATGACATTGTGGATTTAATGTCCACACATCTTTTTTAAAATTTTCTATATTAAAATTAGTATGTCTTATTAAGTCCATTTTATTGATAATTAAAATATCTGTTGTCTGAAACATAAGAGGGTATTTTAATGGCTTATCATTTCCCTCCGTAACACTAAAAACAGTGATTCTTTTATCCTCTCCTAGCTTAAATTCTGCTGTACAAACCAAATTTCCAATATTATCTATTATAATAACTTCGATTCCATTTAAATCCAATTCATAAATCGCCTCTTTTATCATAGAGGCTTCAAGATGGCAAGCTCCATATGTATTTAGTTGAATGGTCTTTACACCAAATGCTTCTATTCTTTTTGCATCACTATCTGTATATAAATCGCCCTCAATTACTGCAATTTTACTGCAATCTACTCGTTCAAGAATCCGCTCTAATAAGGTTGTCTTTCCTGAGCCGGGTGTTCCAAGCAAATTCATAAGTACAATTCCTCTGTCATGCAAATATTGATTTAATGAGCTTGCTATATCATCATTTTTTTCCAATACTCTTTTATTGACTTCTATTACTTTCATTGTTTCCTCATTTCCAAACACCTTATTTTGCCGAGCTTATTATAACATAATTTTTTACATAGCAGGATACCAGAAGTTTGCGCAGCAAACTTTTATAGCTCAGCTTTTGCCGAACTTATTATAACATAATCCCACCTTAAATTTACACAATAAATTTTTTAAACAACAACTTACCACATTGATATTTTGAATTAAAAATGTAAATAATAGTATTTAACCTTATCAAGTATATCTTCTACTTTTTTACAATAAAAATTTTTATAATAAAATAAAAAATATATTGTAGTTTTAAAAACTATGTGTTATATTATTGAATATTATTATAATACATTTTATCAAACTACATTACTTAGTAATTGACGTTGCTTCACACAACTTACTTCAACATAAAAGCAGCGTAGAAATGGAGATTATTATGTTTAAAATTATAAGCGATACTGCATGTGATTACACACTTGATTATGCTAATTCTATCGATGTTACATTAGTTCCTTTTTATGTTACATTTGATGAAAAAAATTATTATAAAGATTTATATGAACTTTCTGTAGAAGACTTTTATCAAAAAATCATTAACAATAAAATTTACCCAAAAACTTCGCTTCCTAGTGTCCAAGATTACACGGATACCTTTTTGCCTTATGTTGAAAAGAATATACCTGTTGTTGCTATGACCATTTCTACGGTGCTTAGTGGTTCTTATAATTCTGCAAGAATCGCTGCAGAACAACTAAAAGAAAAGTATCCTGATGCCAAAATAGAAGTTATCAATTCACAATTAAATTCTGCGGCACAAGGGCTTCTTGTCTATGAGGCTGTCCGTATGAATCGTGGTAATGTTGATTTTGATACAGCAGTCAAAATTCTTAGAAAAATGACAAGTATAGGAACGGTTATATTTACTATTGAAAACCTAGATTACTTAAAAAAGGGAGGGCGCATTGGAAAACTTGCTACTCTTATTACTGGTGTACTTAATATTCGTCCAACAATTTTCCTTAAAAATGGGGAACTCAATATAGCTGGTATAAGCCGAACAAGAAAAAAATCAATTCAATTAATATTTGAAAATGTTAAAAAGCACTTTTTAAACAATCATATTGACCCACAAACTTATAATTTCAGCACAGGTTCAGCAAATCGCTATGAAGAACGAGATGAATTAAGAAAAAATATTGAGGAAGCCTTTAATATAAAATGTGTTGAAAGTCGTGAACGTTTTGATGGTCGTGTCAGCATTATTACAGGTTGTCATACAGGCGCATACACTACTGGTATTGGATTTATGCCAAAATATGAAACGATGCTAAGTGAAATCTAAATTCTTTTTCCTTTTTTCTTTTTGAATGATTGTACAATTTATCTATTTATGTTACACTAATACAATAAGTCAAGCGGATATTCGTAATTCGCTTGGCTCATTGTTTGTGGAAGTCTAACATTTTCACAGCAAATTTAAAAAGATTAGAAAGGAGTAAAAGTATTGAATGAATTAAAATGGAATGATTGGTTTAATATCGGTGTAGATTATATTGACAAGGCACATCAGCGACTCTTTTCGATTGTGTCTAAATTGTTAAATCTCAATGAAGATACAGCAAAACAGCAACATGCCTGTCGAGAGGGTATCAAGTATTTTAAGAGCTATGCACTAAAACACTTTGCTGAAGAAGAAGCCTACATGCAGTCTATTCATTATGGTGATTATGAACTACACAAAAGTTTACATGACAATATGCGCGATAAGACTATTCCAGTTCTTGAGGAAGAATTAGAGGCACATAATTACTCTGTGGCATCGGTTCAACACTTTCTTGGAATTTGTATTGGTTGGCTCAATGCACATATTTTGATTGAGGACTATGCACTTACAGGACGCGTCTCAAAAAAATGGGTACATCAAGCTTCAGAAAATGAAATTGATTCTCTTGAAAAAGCAATCGTTCAAACATTAGAAAAGTTATTCCGAATAAAGGCACAGCTTATGAGTATACACTATAGTGGAGAAGATTTTTCCGCTGGCAGTCAGCTTTGTTATCGACTGCTTTATT
The DNA here is from genome assembly GCA_910587485.1 of uncultured Lachnospira sp. GTDB lineage: Bacteria > Bacillota > Clostridia > Lachnospirales > Lachnospiraceae > Lachnospira. The sequence continues at coordinate 137,860 of CAJUKN010000007.1, read as the reverse complement.
ATAATTCCAAAAAAGAACCCATACAAGTTTATATGATTTATGAACAGCAAATGATTCTTAATATACTTAGCGGAATGCTTGACAAACAAATAACAAAAGTTGATAAAACCGTTACTTACACATTTAAGATGTTCTCGCAAAAACTAATGGAATGTATTGCAAAACACTTTGTTCTTGATGAAACCTATCAACTAGAAAAGATGGATATTATGACATTTGAACAGCTTACTAAATCGTTTGATAAACAATATCCATCTTACAGCTTGTTGTTTAATACAAAAAGAAATGGTTATTTTGCATTTTGTGTAAAACAAGGCAAATAAGTATTATTTACATAAAAGACTGCTGCAAAAAGAAGTTTTAACATTCAATGTTGTTATCCTCATTTCAATAACACTTGGTTTGATGGAAACTTTCTATTTTGCAACAGTCTTATTTTTTACAAAAAATTACTATACATTTATTTTTTTTAATATCCATAAATAAATATCTTCAAATATTTGTTCTCTATTAATTTCACTGTGAAGTTCATGTCTGCAATTATCATATAACTTTAACTCCACATCATCAAGCCATCTTGCATATTTGCGGTAAATTCTCTTGACAGCTTTGCCATACTCTCCTACAGGGTCTGCGTTTCCTGCCGCAAACAATACTGGTAAATAGCGTGGTGTGTGTCTAATATTAGCATCTCGTATGACAAATCGTATTACTTTTAACATTCCTTCATAGGCATTGACAGTAAACATAAACGAACATTTTTCATCATGGTCATATTGATTCACAATATCAAAATCTCTTGTAAGCCAATCATTTTCACTTTTACTATCGTTTATTCCTTTGTTATAATTAGCAAACATTAGCTTTTTTAAAATAGGGCTTCGATACCTATCCCCTTTAAAATATTTTGTTATACGAACCAACAATTTGCCAGCTTGAACAACTGCCAAGCGTTGATTGCCTGTTCCTAACACAACACATGCATCCAATTCATCTTTATACATCATCATATATTTTCTTGTCAAAAAAGAACCCATGCTATGACCAATAAGAATATATGGCAAATCGGGATATTTCTTTTTCATAATTTTGGTAAGTCTGTGCATATCCTTAACAAGGTATGTTCCACTGTCCTCATGGTCAGCAAAATAGCCCCAATTATCCTTATTTACAATGGAATCACCATGTCCAAGATGGTCATTGCCAACCACTATAAATCCTCTTTTTGTAAAATAATTTGCCATATTCTCAAATCGTTCAATATGGTCTACCATACCATGTGCAATTTGAATAATCCCTATTGGCTTTGTATATTTTATTTTATCGGGATACCATATACACACATGTATATTACACAATCCACTTGTTGATAAAAAAGTCCATGTAGATAAATCGGTGTTTGAATGATTCTTTTCAACAGCCATGACTACCCCTCCTGATATTCTATTTCTTTAATATCTAAAAATGCATCGTTATCAACATTTTTAACAGTCTTTGGAATAATTATTGACAGATTGCTGCAATAACTAAATGCACCATATCCTATTTTTTCCAACGACTCTGGAATGCTGACACTCTCAAGGCTTTCACATGAAGAAAAGCTATATACGCCAAGTGATTTAATACCTTCTGGAATAATAACTTTTGTTATATTTTTATTATCTTTAAATGCCTCTGCTGCAACAACCTTAACATTATCAGGAATTGTATATTCTCCACTTACTTGTTTTCCATGAACATATATACTCCCCACTATCACAACACCTTTATCTGCTAAGATATCACTTTGCCACTTTGTTCCTTCAAACGCATTGGCTCCTATTACTTCAATAGTACTCTCTGATAGTTCAATTGTTTCTAACCCACTACAATGAAGAAAAGCATTTTCAAGGATGCTTGTAACACTGTCTGCAATATGAACGGCTTTAAGATTTGGACTATCCTGAAAAGCACCACGCCCTATCGTAGTCACTTTGATTCCCTCATATTCAGATGGTATTGTAATCTCTGAAACATCTTTGCCAGCATCGGTAAGCTCTTTTACACAATATGTCCCATTATCTAATTTTTCATACCGAATATATTGAATGGTATTCTTTTTTGCACAACCTGTAAAGCATAATATAATGGCACTGCACATTATCATTAAAATATAATGTATTTTATTACTTTTCACCTTATCGCCCCTTTGACCACATATAACAATATGCCTGTGTTCTTGCCGCAAAATGCTTATCTTTTAACAACTCCTTTATCTCGTCACGTGTATACCATTTTGCTTCAATTTCTTCAACAGTCGATGTGCTTGGGGTAAATTCACCTTTTGCTACACCAATAATAACTGCATTGGTTTCATTAGAAAATCCTATTGCGCTGTAACTGTCATACAATTTATCTTCTATCCTTACAATATCTAGTCCTGTCTCTTCTTTTAATTCTCTTGCTGCCGCCACTTCTGGCGTCTCACCCAAATCAATCAATCCTGCAGGAAAATTATAGACATAATCGTTTACCGATAATCGAAATTCTTTATTTAAAAGAATTTTCTCGTTTGCTTCATCTGTCATAACAATAACAACACCATCTGTATTTGGATTTTTTATTTCCTCTGGGGTCGTTATATTTTTGTTACGACTAATAATCTCATACACTTTCTTTTGATTATCAACTGTTGTATATGTAATATCATATCGGTCAATAAATCTTCCTTTATGAACCTTCTCTATCTTATTAAATTTCATAATTTATTTTTTCCTTATATAAATTCATATTACTTTTTGTACATACTAAACGAATCCATTGGATAATTTTCAAGATTTTCACGAACACCACGCTCGTCTGCCTCGCCAATCATCTTGTCACGGTCTTTCTTAAATGCCGCCTCCGTCTTATGCTGACTTGGTCCTCCTACACAACCGCCCTCACACATCATTCCTTCTATAAAGTCTGCATTCAACTTCTTTGCTCGAAGCAGCAACAATGCTTTTTTACATTCATCGGCTCCTGAACATTTCTCAACTTTATATTGTGATGGGTCAAGCCCTGCTTCCTCTATGCTTTTAAGCACTGCATTTGTAACGCCTCCGCCATTGCCAAAACGCTTACCAAAAACACTTGCCTGTTGAACATTATCGCTATCTGGTTCAAACTTAACACCTTTTGCCTTCATCATAGAACGAAATTCACCAATCGTAAGAACATAGTCTGCATTTCCTCTTACAGGATTTCTTTTTGCTTCATCTTTTTTGGCTATACAAGGTCCTACAAACACAGTAATGGCTTCTGGATTACCTGCTTTAACCATTCTTGAAACAGCACACATAGGTGATACGGTTGTTGAGATATCCTCTGAAAGTTCTGGAAAATGCTGGCGAATCATATTGACAAATGCTGGACAACAAGAAGTCGTTTTCTTTTTTTCAAACTCATATGCTTCAACCCACTCATCGGCTTCTGCCGCAGCCGTCATATCGCCTCCAAGTCCAACCTCAATCATATCATCAAAACCTAATTTCTTACATGCGCTTCTAATACTACTCATCGTAATATCACTGCCAAACTGCCCTTCCACAGCAGGCGCAAACATCGCAATAACTGTTTTGTCGGATTGAATTGCATGGATAACATTGACAATATCTGTTTTTGAACCAATAGCACCAAATGGACATCTATGTATACACTTTCCACAACGTATACATTTTTCATCATCAATTACACAGATACCTTCTTCGTCCATCGTAATTGCATTGACTGGACAAGCCTTTTTACAAGGTCGAATAAGGTCTGCAATCGCATTATATGGGCAAGCCTTCGCACACATACCACATTCTTTACATTTATCAGGGTCAATATAAGCTCTGTCACGTCCCATTGTTATGGCGCCAAATTTACAAGATTGCTGACATGCTTTCGCCATACATTTTCTACAATTATCTGTAACAAGATAATGTGATAATGGACAGTCCGCACATGCAGAACCGATCACTTGGATTATATTTTTTGAATCTTCATGTCTATTATCACTTGGATTTAAGCCCTCTGCCAGTCTTACTCTCTGTCTTATAATCTCTCGTTCTTTATATACACAGCAGCGAAACTTTGGTTTTAGCCCCGGTATCATCTTAAATGGTATCTCTTCTTTTTGTTCTTCAAATGTCCCTGCATAGACAAGCTTTGCCACTTCATAATTCACTTCATGCTTAATTTTCATAATGGTAGCATCATTTGTTAACATAATATCCTCTTTTCTGTGCCACTTTTATTTGTTGGCACACTTTATATAACAGCCACAAAATATGTGACATTTCTAAACTACATTATTTTTATTATATAAAATATGAACCATAAAAACAAGGGCTGTATTTTACCAGTAAATCAATAATGCGCTCTTTTTGACCTTTTAACCTTTTCAATATCTTCTCTGTTAATCCATTCTTCTGTATATCCACAAGAACAGCAAATATAACGATTCACATTTACAGCCGAAAAAATTGTTGCTCCTGTCATAATATTATTTCCAGAGCCATAAGCACCCACATTTCCATCCACAATGAGAATATCGGAACAATTACATTTTGGACAAATTTTCGTATTTTTCACCCTATCCTCCATTTCTGCACTACTTTTGTGCAAAGAATTTTGATACAAAACTTATACTTTTTTGATACTCCCCATATCTAAAGCAAGGCGGTATGACAGATAATACATTAGAGTATAAAGATTGCACTCCATATTACCATTTTAATGTTCTTTCCAAACATATTTATCTGGTGAACACCAGCCAACTATAAAGTCCATCATATCTGCCATACAATCACGCAAAAGACCATCTTCTAAACCATTATAATATTGAAACAGTGCTTGATATATGGTTTCTTTTTCTAATCCCAAATCATGTAATTGTATCAACAATTCATAACCTTGTTGTATTCCATTATCATAAGAACTCTCTGTAATAGATAAACATATCTTCTTAATTTGAGCCAAAATTTCTTCACTGTTCATATATCCATGCCTTTCCATAATCTGTACATTTTATTTTTCACACGATTTTCTAGTTCTGTGCTGATTTTTACATGAACATTTTTTGGACTTCATTTACAGACTGATATTTCTTTCTTTTTTTGTAAATCCATATAATTCAATGCTTTATTTTTTCTTTGTATCAATCAATATGATTATATACCGTTTTTAGCCATCTGCAAATCAAAATATTTCTAAATCTGTCTGAAATAAATTGTATTTAACAAAATTATAATAATAAAAAAAGAGTTATTAATTTGCCTGCTTGTATTATGGCATATAACAACTCTATTGATGATATTTTTTATAACTACAAAAAAGCTTGACCATCTCACATCGTCTGGACGGTATTCAGTCCCGCCACCTGCTTGTAGGGTCGGATGTAGGTCATGGTCGTAGTAGCACCTCCTCTCGCTATAAAAAAGACAACAGGCAAAACGCCCACTGTCTTTTACAAATAACAATTTATTCCTCCTATTGTTTCCCATATCGGTTCATCCAATACCGCAACGATTTTAGTGTTTGGGTATGAAAGTACGGTCTTAGTTTTGAAATTATATCGCCATCCTCCAATACTAATGCTTCTAAAAATGAAACCTCAACAACATTAGGAATCCAAATATTATCCGTAGACAACAACATTTCTTCCAGTAAATCCGAAAGTTTTTTTAATTTTTCAGTCTGATTGTTTTCTGCCCATTCCAGCACTCGAGGAAAAAGTATCATATCAAAAACAAGGTATGCAGAGAAATTATAGTAAATCTCTTCATTTATCTCATCCTCTAACTCGGGGAAAATGTCAATTAGATGGTCAATGATTTCATCATCCCATTCAGCAGGTGCTATATAGTAGTCCATTTGAACAGTTCCTCCTCCCTTTCGCGACATGCTCTGACGAATCCCTTTTTATGTAAACGGTTTTGATATTGCTGATGTTGCAGTATTATATAGTGATGAAATTACACAAAAGTATAACTCACATAACTATCTCATCCTTTTTCGCCATATACAACAAAATCAAATTTTTTATCAAACCTATTTCAAATTAGGTTACGACAAAAAATATAAAATTTTAAATTATGACTATGACCTTGCAAAAAAACATTTTGGCGACCGTTTTAGTATCACATGGAATTTTTTAAAAGTGACTTAACTAGGATTCTCAAATTATGGCTGTAAGGAAACACTAGAAGAAATATTTGAAATTATACAAAGTGAATATCAAGGACGTGAGGAATTTTTCCAATAAAATACTACGAACTTTCCTTACAATAACTTTTTATTTTACTATTAAATTCCTTTCTTCCTCCTGTCTGTGTCTTTTCATATATATGTGTTAAATGTTTTTTTACAGTCGTTTCAGATATATATAATTCCTCTGCAATTTGCTGATTTGTATATCCACTAAACACCAAATACCCTATTTGAGTTTCCCTTTTTGTTAATATATATGCATCGGCAAACTTGATATAAATCTCTTTTGATGGTACTTCTTCCTGTTTTTCTACTGCATTATCTTGTTCTGCTGCACTATCTTCTACTCTATTATCTTCTAACATAGATACATCTTGTTTGTTGTCTTCTTCATTTTTATCATTTTTAATATCTACATTTTTTTTATTATTGCTTTGATATAAAAAATAAAAAAGAGTACCAGCAATCAATCCTAACAATAATGTACTGCCATTAATAATCCATCGAAGATTAGGATTTCGCACACTAATCCATTGCATAATAAATGTAAATATAAAAAGAACACTATAAAGAATAATAAGTAAATAAAATATAAGTTTATTTTTCTTCATTGTCCGTTTCTGTCTCATCTTCTTCATTGCTTATTTCCATCTCATGAATTAACGTCACTTGAACATTTGTCTTTAAAGGCAACAATAAAAATTCAATAATAGCTGCATAAAGTCCTGATAAACATATCACTGCAAGATTGGGTCCAAGAGATTCTGGCACATCAAGTTTTTTCAATAACGTAATAATTGAAATAAATGCTATAAAAAAGCTGCTGATTAACACTAATTTCTGTGTTACTAAAACGGCTTCCAAACATCTTCTTAATTGAGCAATGGAATATTTTTGTTTACTGACTGAAAATGCTTTTATAAAATCTTTCCATAATCCTGATATAATAAGTACTGGTACACAAAAAAGTATTATCAAAAATAGAGTAGGCATATCAATTAACATTACTATATCATTCGCTCCTCCTGTTGCCATTAATGTATACATTAATCCTACAATTATAACTAACATTTCAATTAACAGCATCTTACCTATATCCATCTTTTTACGTTTTTCTACTTTTTCTGTTTTTATTTTTTCTACCTTAATTTTCCACATATCAATCCTCCACTGTCAAATCAAACTTTATTTATGACACTTTGGCACAAATAGGTATAACATTCACAATTGTGTTTCTTTATGTAAGCGCTATAGCTTCTTAACATCTCAAAATATAACACACTACTATTTTATTGTATATACTACTTTACGCAAAAATAGGTAGTATATTTCTATACTACCCTTAATTTATAACCGTATCATATCATTAATAATATATTTTATATTTTTAAAATGTAACTTTTTTATGCTGCCTGATTTTCTTCCCAATCATTTCTAAAGGCTCTAATCTTTTCTTTGATTACCATAGGATTCTCTCCTGCCTGTATAGACAACACCCCTTCAATAATCAATGCCATCTGTAACTCTTCTTCTAAACTATTCTTTCTTAATTTTGCAGCGATTGGAATACATATCCAATTAGCAAGTATTGAACCATATAATGTAGTAATCAAAGCCAGTGACATACCTTCTCCTATTGAATCTGGATTTGTACCCATTGCTTTCATCATATTAATCAGACCTAACAGCGTTCCAACCATTCCCCATGCAGGTGCATATGCACCTAAACTTTCCCAAAACTGAATATGTCTTTTGTTATCCTCCACATGATTCATCAAATCCGTTTCTAATATATCTTTTACCAATTCTGGCGTTGTGCCGTCAACCGTCATTCTAATTCCCTTTTCCATAAACTTGTTATCCAAGCTTTGCATTTGTTCATCTAAAGCTAGCAGCCCTTCTTTTCTTGCAATATTGGACAATTCATATATCTGTTCTCCAATTTCATCTAAACTTGTGTTATTGCTCGAAAATGCTTTTTTTATGCTTATAAGTGCTTGTATATAATCCTTAAAAGAATTTGATGTTATCATAACTGCACACAATGCTCCTCCAAATGTGATTATCATGGAAGGTATATGGATAAAATTCAATATCGTTTTTAACCCTCCATTTGTAGCAACACCAATAAGAATCATTCCAAAGCAACACATAAAACCTGTTATAGCAGAAATATTTATTCTTTTCATACAACTCCTCCTTCGCTAATTGCTAAAATGAATGTATCATAAAAAGGAAAAACTGCATATTCTACATGTTACTGTTTGAGGTAGAATTTATATACTACCTTTTATACTACTATTATATATAGGCGTAAAAAGGACATCTTGTTTTACTTATCTACAAAATATTTTGTAAGGTTATTCAATGTGTTATTGACTGCGATAGATATTAATAATATATTATATATTTTAAATATATAATTCATTTCCTTTTCTTGTTGAACAGGCTTTTTTTAGAGCTAATGCTGCAACAGAAACCATAGCCCCATTCACTTTACGGGCTGACTGTGGGCATTGTACAACACAACGCATACATGAAATACACTTTTTACGGTCTGTAACTTTCAGATTTTCTTTGCTTATTGCCTGTGCTGGACACTGTTTAGCACAAAAACCACAGCTTGTGCAGTTACTACTTGCTTTTGGAACTAAACCTGCTCCACCTGCTTTTTTATAAGGGCGATTTCCCGGAATTGGCGGCGCAGAAATCTCAGTTAAATTGCCCTTTATTTTTTCTAATATTTTTTTAGCAAAACTCTTTAATTGACTTTTATCTTTCGTATCAGGTCTACCTGCCCCATACTGGTGTATAATAGAATGCTCTGCAATAGCAGCAATGGCGGCAATTACTTTAAAGCCGCTTTTTTCAGCAACATCCTTCAATTCCATCAAAGTGTCCTCATATGCCCTGTTGCCATATACACAAACAATAACACATGGAGTCTGATTACCATGAATATTTGCAATTCTTTGAGTAGCAAGACTAGGAACACGTCCTCCATAAGAAGGAACTGCAATAATTGCAATATCCTCTTTTTCTAATCTAAGTGAGGAATAATCTGTTTTTGCATTCGATAAATCAATTTTATTGACAGGCATTCCCCATGCTTTTGTTATGATTTCTGCAACTTTATTAGTTCCACCCGTTGGGCTAAAAATAATTTGTGAGACTTTCATATCTATTTCTCCTGTAATTTTTAAATTTACACCATTATAACAACAGCAAGGTGTAATGTCAAGATTTACAGCAATATATAAATATGTTACACTCTAACATAGAAAGGAGAAATGCCATGCACATCAGTACAAAATGTTCCGTTGCGATTCATTGTCTTATTTTTATTTATGAATATGGAGATAAAAAAAAGGTAACCAGCGACCTTTTATCATTATCTACTGGAACCAATCCTGTTACAATACGAAATATCATCAGTTCATTGAAAAAAGATAACATAATATCTGTTAAATTTGGAACAGGCGGCGCAACACTGAACTGCCCATTAAACGAAATAACTTTATATCGCATATGCAACGCAATAGAGCCAGACTTTACTTCTAAACTAATTGGTGTCCACGCATTACCTTCGCCATTATGTCCTATAGGAAAAAATATTCATCATGTATTGGATTGCTCTTATCAGAAAATTAGAAGCGATTTATGTGAAAGTCTAAAAAATATTACATTGGAACATATTATTTGTGATTATCATTATATTCAGCAAAAAACGGATTAACATATTCTTAAAAATATAGAGGTTGAAAAAATAATGGTTAAGCCTTTATAAGAGCAAAAAAATACACCAGAGAATGACCATGTATATTCTGTCATTCTCTGGCTTTTTTGCTTTCCAAAACCATCCCTTTTATTTTGTATTCTGCTGCAAATGTGTATCTTACTTACTTGCTTTCATTCATATACAACGGTTATAATCATGTCTAATGTATCTTTGTTGATAACAAACCCTTGCAGGATAAAATTCCATTCAAGAAAATAATACAAAATTCTGGTGTCGTACCATCAGCCATTATCTAAATGCCCTTCTCCATAAATTTATTATCCAAATTTTAGCAAAATTTCTAAAGCTTTCAGTTTCACGAAATATTATTTTATATCTATTTTAATATCCCCTGTACTAGTTGTAATCTCACATTTACCGCCTGTTATCGTTTTTGGTACACTGATATTCCCTGTTGAAGTCTCGGTTATAAACACCTTTTCAGAAAGTAACGTACCTGTAACATCACCTGTACTTGTTTTAATAGAAATCTGTGCCGCATCACTGTTTTCAAATCTCACATTACCTGTATCATTCTCAATAAAAAAACTGTTGGAAGCAATAACATTTTTTAGTGAAATCCTGCCTGTATTACTTTCTGCGGTGAAATCAGTACAAGTAGCATCTGTCAAATTTACTGCTCCAGTAGTTGTTTTTATCTCAATATTTCCCTTAGAAGATACTGAATTTATATTGATTTTGCCCGTTGTAGAGGCAAGGCGAATCCCACCTGCTAAAACGCTATCTATCTTGATATTGCCTGTGCTTAATTTAATTTCTATAACATTTAAAACCGATGCCAAACACTCCACATCTGCCGTATTCCCGTTGATTTTAAGCGTTTCAAAAGTAAAATATTGAGGTATAGCAATATCCCCTGTATGGGTATCTATAAAAAGTGATGTATACTCATTTTGCGGCAAATATACGGTCATCTTTGGACATCCAATAGATATGCCAATATAATCATACCACTTTCGAGTATCAACTATATCAATTATAAGCGTTTTATCTTGAACTATAGCAGAATGTTTCATCTTCTCTGTTTCAAAACAAACAATTCTGCAGCTTTCGTTATCGGATGGCACAAATTCAATCTGTGTTGTGTCTACATTGATTGATATCTTATCAAACGCTCCATTTACCTCATAAGTATTTGTATCATATTTCATAGTACTAAGTTTCTCCAAATCATAAAAATCATAAACTGCCATCACACCCATAAAAAGAATAAATCCAAACACGACAAGAAAACCTGCTATAATAAACCATCTTTTCATTGTTTTATTCATTTTAATCCTCCATTCCGAAGCGTAACATAGGAATTGCGCAATAGAAAAAACTGCTAAAGCATTCGTGGAGGCAATTTCTATTGTCGCATCAAGCCTTATTTGTGACGCTTCGGCACAAATAGGCGACAAACTTATTTGTGAAACAATAAATGCATCCACATTATTTTTCACACTATATCCTTCTTCCCGAAAATTAGGGATTTAACACCAAAAACCATCTTTTTAGTCAAAAACAAAATTCCTTTTGTAACCGCTTTGCACCCAAAAAATAAAAAAATAGACAGTCCCGCAAAAAAAATACAAGCGCCAAACATAGCAATCCCCACAAATCCATTACCTTGAAAAACAAAAATCACAACCGATACTATGCAGCCAATTGAACACACCATCAATGAAACCTCAATTGTCCACAAGGAAACACTTACAGACCATAATACAGCATAACCCGCAAAGATTATGGCAAATGCGGCAATCAAAAGAGAAATCCATATAGGCGAACCCAATATCAAAAGTACAATTTCCCACACACGCAATGTTCGCTTCGGTCTTACTTTTTCCTTTACAAGCTTAGATAAAGGAATTTCCTCTATAATTTGTGATAAAATTTCATTTACCGTTCCAATTTCAGAAATAGCTTCTTCTTCTGTAAGACCCTCTTCCACTCGGTCATCAATCATTTCGCTGTAAAATATCAGTCGTTCTTCTAGGTCGCTTTGCGGTAAGCTAGACAATCCTTTCCTCAATTCGTCAAGAAATTCTTGTTTACTCATTGTCATCATCCTCCTTGGTTACAAATCGATATATGGACATAATTTCTTTCCACTCATCTTTGAAATCCTCAATGCGTTTTAGTCCCACATCAGTAATGTGGTAATACTTTCGCAGTCTTCCGCCATATTCTGCGGTTCGGACTGTCAGCATATCTGCCAGTTCTAAACGCTTTAGAATCGTGTACAAGGTCGATTCAGACATTTCAATATACGGCTTCATATCTTTAATAATTTTGTAGCCATAGGAATCTTCGCTTTTAATAGCAGCCAATACACAAACATCTAAAAGACCACGTTTCAACTGAATATCCATGCCATACCTCCTTATATGTAATATATCATATTACGAAGTATTATTTTTGTCAATAATTTTTATATAAACATAAAAAAAGGCAAAAAGGTTTCCTAATGGCATAAAAAATCCCCTTTCATTAGACTTGTTTTGTCTAATAAAAGGGATTTCATTCATCTTGTCTAAACCTATGCTATTTTACATAAAAATGATTTCAATATCATTTATTCCTTACACTATCATTGCTCCTGAAACATTTTCACTTCATCACTCACACCTACATTTAAAAAGCCATCATATAGATGTTGTTCAAGATGATTCAATAATTTTCCAAGTTTTTTTGGTCTTATATATATCGAAGCAATATTTCCTGCTTCTCTTAATTTTTCAGCCTCTTTTATCGCCTGTATCACATTTCCTTCATCATACACTACCGCAATCTTTTTTGGTCGTTCTGGAATGGATAAATTGCTATTCATAAAAATAGAGAAAATTCTTTCAAAACCTATTGAAAAACCTACTGCTGGCACATTTTCATTTAAAAATTTGCCAATTAGGTTATCATATCTTCCACCACCTGCAATAGCACCTTTAAAATCAACACTTTCTACTTCAAATACAGTTCCTGTGTAATAGCCTTGCCCTCGAACTAATGTCAAATCAAACATAATATCAAAATCAATATCCGAAAGTTTTTTGACAGCATTTATAATATACTTTATATTTTCTACTGGCGATACTTCTTGAAGCAAACCAGAAACAGCATCCAACGTAAAATCACCTTTTTGAAGAAAATGGATAAAATCTTCAATGCTCTTTTCATCAAAATCTTTATCTTTTAATTCCTGTGTAACGCCTTCAATTCCCACTTTATCCATCTTGTCAAACGTAATACACACACTGTCAAGGTCATCTTCTTTAAAGCCAAAGGAAAGAAGCACTGCTCTTAAAATCTGTCGGTCATTTAACTTAACTTTAAAATTCTTCATACCAATCGCATCTAAGGCTTTTGTTGTAGTAAGAATCAACTCCACTTCGCAATCTGCTGATTTTGAACCAAGAATATCAATATCACACTGTATAAACTCTCTCAATCGTCCCTTTTGAGGGCGTTCTGCTCTGTATACACGGTCAATCTGTATACATTTCATAGGCAATGTCAATTTTTCTTTATTATTTGCATAATATCTGCTCAAAGGCAACGTTAAATCATATCTTAATCCCATATCAACTAACGTATTTTCATCTGTAAGAACACCTGATGATAACGCCTTATCCAGCTTATCGCCACGTTTAAGAATTTTAAAGATAAGATTTAGGTTTTCTCCGCCATCACTTTTATTAAGATTTTCTATATCTTCAACAGCAGGCGTCATAATATGCTCAAATCCATTGATTTTATATACTTCAAGTATCTTGTTGATAAGATAATCCCTTATTTCTACTTCGTTTGGAAGATAATCATTCGTTCCTTTTACCGATGTAATTTTCATAATCATAACCATGCCTTTCCATAATCTGCAAATTGACAAATGCTATAAGAACAGCGTGCGACACGCTTTGCAAACCACTCTTATGTTCAATCAAATATCCGCCGCATCGATTGCTCTGCCGATATCATGTCGCATAAATTTATTAACAAACTGAACCCACTCTGTAGCTTCATATGCCTTTCTTCGAGCTTCTTGTAAATCCTTGCCAAGCGCTGTAACTGCCACAACTCGACCTCCGTTTGTCACTACTTTTCCATTACTGTCAAATTTTGTTCCTGCATGAAACAGAAAATAATCGTCCTTTCCATCAAAACTTTCCTGTCCAAAAAGCTCATATCCTTTTTTATATTCAATTGGATATCCATCGGAAGCTAAGACAACACACATGCACGCGTTATCCTCAAATTGAAGGTCTATCTTGTCTAATGTTCCATCAATACACGCTTCAAAAACATCAATAATATCATTTTTCATTCTTGGCAATACAACCTGCGCTTCTGGGTCTCCAAAACGCGCATTGTACTCAAGCACTTTTGGACCATCTTCTGTGAGCATAAGACCAAAAAAGATAACACCCTTAAATGGTCTATTTTCTGCTTTCATGGCATCCACTGTCGCCTGATAAATATGCTTTTGACAATATTCGTCAATTTCCTTTGTATAAAATGGATTTGGTGATATGTTGCCCATACCGCCTGTATTTGGTCCTGAATCTCCATTGTAAGCTCTTTTATGGTCCATTGCTGATGACATAATCTTAATCGTATCCCCATCAACAAAAGAAAGAACAGAAACTTCTCGACCAATCATAAATTCTTCTATTACTATGGTATTTCCTGAATCACCAAACATTTTATTAAGCATTAACTCATCAACGGCTTCATTTGCTTGTTCCAAATCTTCACATAAGAAAACGCCCTTGCCAAGTGCTAATCCATCTGCCTTTAATGCAATAGGAAATGTTGCTGTCTCAAGATATGCCTTTGCCTCTTTTGCATTGGTAAATGTCTCATATGCTGCTGTAGGTATATTATATTTTTTCATCAAGTCCTTAGAAAATGCTTTAGAGCCTTCCAATATCGCTGCATTTTTTCGAGGTCCAAAAACCCTTAATCCCTCTTTTTCAAACACATCAACAATACCACCAACAAGAGGGTCGTCCATTCCCACAACTGTCAAATCAATCTTTTTATCTTTGGCAAAAGAAACTAGTTTATCAAAATCCATTGCACCAATATCAACACATTCTGCAACTTGTGCAATTCCTGCATTGCCCGGCGCACAATAAATCTTTTCTACTTTATCGCTTTTTGCTATCTTCCAACATATGGCATGTTCACGACCGCCACTGCCCACTACTAAAACTTTCATAACTTCCTCATTTCTGTGCCGCTTTTACACTTCTTTATTCACTTGATTTGCAATCATATTGATAGCAGCAGGAAGCAGTTTCCACTCTGCCTGCTCCATCACTCTTTTCTGTAAAATTTCAGGTGTATCACCATCACACACTTCAACAGCCTTTTGATAAATAATTTCGCCTGTATCCATACCTTCATCTACATAATGTACAGTCGCACCTGTAACCTTGACACCTTTTTCCAATACTGCCTCATGCACATGAAGCCCATAAAACCCAACACCGCAAAAAGAAGGTATCAAAGAAGGGTGAATATTAATAATTCTATGAGAATACACATGCACCATTGCTTCTGGAATTTTTATAAGATATCCAGCTAAGACAATTAAATCTACTTGAAGTTTATTCACTTCATTTAACAAGGCATCATTAAATGCCTCTCTTGTATCATACGATTTTGGAGAAATACAAAGTGCTGATATTCCATGCTCTTTCGCCCTTGTAAGTGCATATGCATCCTTGTTATTACTGATAACTGCTGCAATTTGTGTATTGGTAATCGTACCATTATCTATACCATCAATAATTGCTTGAAGATTTGTTCCGCCTCCAGAAACCAGCACAGCAATTTTTAGCATAATGTAACCCCTTTCTGACCAGCTTCAACATGCCCTATCCTATATCCTGTCTCACCTGCTGCTGCAATCGCTTCAAGTACCTTATCTGCATCACTTGGTGAAACGGCAAGAACCATACCAATTCCCATATTAAACGTATTATACATCATTTTTTCATTGATATCTCCATCTTTTGCAAGCATTTGAAAAATTGGAGGAATCGTATAACTATCTTTCTTTATCACTGCACAGACATTTTCAGGTAGCATTCTAGGTATATTTTCATAAAAACCACCCCCTGTAATATGACTGCATCCCTTGATACGAACACCTGCTTTTTTTATTTCTTTAAGTGTCTTAACATAAATTTTTGTTGGCGCAATAAGTGCTTCACCAAGCGTCTTGCCTAGTGAATCATAATATGTATTTAGGGATTCTTCTGTAATTGTAAATACACTTCTAACAAGAGAAAATCCATTGCTGTGTATACCGCTTGAAGCAATACCTATAAGCGTATCCCCTGCCACAATATCCTTACCTGTTATCAAATCCTTTTCATCAACAACACCAACTGCAAACCCTGCAAGGTCATATTCCTCAATAGGATAAAATCCCGGCATCTCGGCAGTCTCTCCACCAATTAAAGCACACTCCGACTGAACACACCCCTCTGCAACACCTTTTACAATCGTTGCAATTTTTTCTGGTTCATTTCTTCCACATGCAATATAGTCTAAGAAAAACAATGGCTCACCGCCTGCACATGCAATATCATTTACGCACATCGCAACACAATCAATACCAACAGTATCATGCTTGTCCATTGTAAATGCAAGCTTTAATTTTGTGCCTACTCCATCTGTACCAGAAACCAATGTAGGCTTTTCCATATCCTTAAACTTTTCCATTGAAAATGCTCCCGAAAATCCACCAATTCCGCCAAGCACTTCTGGTCTCATTGTCTTTGCAATATGCTGTTTCATCAATTCCACAGACTTATAGCCTGCCTCAATATCTACACCAGCTTTTTTATAATCCATCATGTTAAAACTCCTTTTAATTACTATAATTTTTTAGATAATTGCGAAACTCATTATTTCAAAGTATGAAAAAATTTGAGTTTCGCAATCGCCTAATTATAATTTTTATATCCTACTTCCTGTAGTTTTTCATCTTTTTTCTGAACACTCTTTTTTAAAGACTCACTATACTCTTTTAACTTTTCAAGAAGTTTTGCATCGGATGTTGCAAGTATCTTTGCTGCTAAAAGACCTGCATTGGCACCACCGTTAATCGCAACCGTTGCAACAGGTATTCCGCTAGGCATCTGGACAATAGAATACAATGAATCCCTACCTCCAAGTGAAGTAGTGTGCATTGGTATTCCAATAACAGGCATTGGGAATATCGCAGCACACATTCCCGGCAAATGTGCTGCCATACCTGCCCCTGCTATAATGACCTTCACGCCATTGCTCTCTGCATTTTTTGCATACTCAAAAAATATATCGGGTTCTCTGTGTGCAGATATAATTCGCATTTCATAAGAAATGCCCAATTCCTCTAAAATATCTGCTGCCTTTGCCATAACAGGCATATCTGAATCACTGCCCATAACAATTCCAACTTGTGCCATATTTCCTCCATTCTGTAACACTTTACTCTAAATTACACAGACCTATTTTACTTTGTTTTTCCATAATCGTCAAATGATTTGTTCTATTAATAGTCTTTTGTTAAAATATTTTTTACTTTATTAATATATTTTTATATTTTATCAATATGTCAACATAAAAATTCCAAATGATTTCATCATTATTGCTAATCCAATCATCTGGAAGAAGATGAGCCTTTTCTTCTGGATATTGGTAACGCTTACAATCTACTGCTGCCGCCTCATAAGGCTGTGCTATCGTATCATACCCATGCTCCCATAGATAACCTGCAACTCTTTTAATTGTTTTATAGTCTGAATCACCATAAAGATTCTCATAATAGGTTTCTGCACACTCATGCAGCGTTTGAAACTGCCAACTATAAACTTGGATAAATGCTTCTGCCAAAGTGGCATAGAATGTTCATATTTCTCTATAATGTACTCAAAAAAGTCATCCAATACATTAATATCGGACTCGTCAAAGCCATATCCACAACCGCCATACGCATTTCCAATTACACCTTTATCCAACAACCGCTGCAAGCCTTCATATAATTTTTCTATATCCATTTTACATGTTCTCCTTGTGTATTTATTTTACCATCCAAATTTTATCTGTTTCATTACATAATGGTAAAATAACCCTATCCCATAACATTATAAATTATTTAATGTTTAACGGAATCATTAAATGGAATATTTAACTCTCCACAGCCTTCAAGCACAAATCGTCCATCTTTAATAATATCAATCTTTTGTCCATTGTTCTTTACAGCAGATATTCGACCAATCTCATCATATGGTATGGTAATATCTGTATGACAATTAAAATAAGCCTTATCAGGCTGTGTTTTTCTTAATATAGAAATTTCATTATCCCTTGATATAATTTCTTTTCCATCAGGATTATACACGGTTACATCTTCTGCTCTTGAATAGCATGTATCCCCCACTGCAAAATGTGGTCCCATCTTTTCAACAATTAATATTGGCAGTTTACTGACAATATCATACTGATTCGCCATCACATACGCAGTTGTATTGGTGCCGATTGCAAACTCTCCAAGCGGTAATGATGTATGATTATATAATACATTTTCTTTAAAAAATGCTTTATTTTTTTCTTCTTCTTCAAAATTTTCACAGGTATAATCGGTTATCATTCCATTTTTAAAATATACTTTTAATTCTTTAAATAATAAATCGTTCAAATATACTTTACTGACATGAAGAACACCCTGTGTACCCTCAAGCACTGGTGAAGTAAAAACTTCCCCTAACGGAATATTGACATCAGCAACACAATTTTCAAAAATCGTTTCTTTCTCTGGATTTTGAATATTCATCAGACACACTTTCATATCGGTAATATTCTTGCCACAGCCTTTGATTTCTACATAGTCTGAACCATCTAGGGCATCGATAATATGCTGCTGAATTTTTTTGTATACTTCATAATCTAGTGTGTTAATCTTGACCACTTCATCAAATATTTGCTCAAATTTTTCACCAATTTCTGGTATAGGATAGGCAATAATTGTAAAACTTCTCTCCTCACCTTTAATATATTGATTGACAATACTTGAGGATTCATTATCATATCTTACAGAAAGTTTTTGCTGCTTTTCACTAAACTGCATATTTTCTGGTTTGTCTATCGGTTCAAAAGGCGTTTCACCAAATACCTCCATCACAGCAGGTCCACCAAATACGCCTGCTAAATTGGCATATTTTTCATACGCTAATTTTAATGCGCCAAGTTTTCGCTCAACAAAAGCACTGTCCATATATAAAGCACTGTCAAAACGATGGTCGTACTCCATCTGTCTGTTTGGACTGGCAGCATAATACCCCACTTTAATGTGCATACGTTTATTAATTGTATTCACTGCTGCCCTATAGATGGTTGTATCTAGTCCCATTTGCTTAAATTGCTTTATTTCTTCTCGGACAAGTCTTTCAAACCCCAAACAATATCGAATATTAACCGTTTTTTTCTTCGTTATATCTTTATTTCCTAACTCAAACCCTTTTCTGTATCCCTCTGTAAATGTATATGCCATCGCTTGTATTTTTTCTTCTGATAAGCTATTTAGATACTGTGCTGTCTTGATTTCATTGTCTGTAATATATTCTCCAAACTGATAAAGATAACGCACATCAGACAAGTCTTCATTCATTATAATATTGGTGGCAAAATGAAACGATGGGTCTATTTGCTCTCGCACTCGATACTCTATATATTCATCGCTGTAATCACTGACATACCAATATATAATATCCTTTAATTCTTGATAGGACGGATTTTCGTCTAAAAAACAACAATATATTTCAATAAATAACTCAAATAGTGATGTAATCTCTCCGACTCTGTTCTCAAAAATCATCACAAGAATACTTCTTAATTCCATATAAAGAAACGATAAAAGCTGTCCCATTTCCATGCCAAAAATACTTACTGCATAGGCAGGATTGGCATAACTTTTATCATAATTACATACAAGTATATCTTCATACATTTGATAATTAACAATCTGCAATTTTTCAAGACTATCCTTTTTATGCCCATCTTCTTTAATCCATTGAGACCATTCAATACAACGCTCAAGAAAAGAAGAAACACTTTTAAAATAGCAAGCAGCATCCGGACATAATGGACACTCTGCACTTTCACATTCTATTTTTATTGTTTTTATTCGGTCAACAGCCAATTCATATCGTTCTTTTAAATTATCTTCAAACATCACCAAACCACGCCTTTCCAAATTTTAATCTCAATGATAGTTAGAATCCTAATCCCATAATTAATACAGAAATCATAAATATTGTAAGAATCCCACACAGCAAGGAACCAATCTTTGAGAGTGTATAAAATTTATTGTCTTCTTTAAAACTAAGCAGTCCCATCACTGTACCAATTACAGCTAACATTAGTGCAAGCAGTCCAAATCCTCCAACCTCCAAGCCTGCTGCTCCTCCTTTGGTAAAAGACATATATACACCATAAACCAGACAACAAAGAGAAGCTATACCCATCAATGTGGATATAACTCCTCCCAATGTCTGACTTTTATCTGAAAATTTGTATCTGTTAAACAATTTCATGTTCAAACCTCATTCTTACTTTTTATAAAAAACTCATATAATTTGTATACCAGATATCCTAAAACTCCTCCTAATGTATTTAATATAACATCATCCACATCACATGAACCCACTTTCGTTATAAGCTGGACTAACTCTATTGCTACGCTTAATGCACAAGACGTACATAATATACTCCAAAATCCCATTTTATGTCCAGATACTGATGGCAGAAAAAAGCCTAATGGCATAAATGCCAACACATTTCCAGCCAAATTTAAAAAGACTGCCATTGTTCCCAAAGTATCATAATACATAATAAATCTTTTAATCTCTTTAAAAGGCACAAGATTATAGCGATATTCTGTAGCTAAATGTGTTCTGCCAAACAGTTCCGCAAAAAATACAAAATATATAAGTATCATTATATATGTTAAAAAAGCTACCCATTTTATAACGGATTTAATTTTATTATTCTTCAAATTAATTCTTTCATACCTTTCAACAATCAATCATATTTTTAAGCAAGCAGACATTCACAATATGGTTAAAATAAATTTTCGGACTTATGGGTCAATAACTTTGCACCATTGACAATCATCATAATACCTACTCCTATGCCAAACACCATCGTTATTATACCAAATATTAAATCCGATGCTCCTATACGCTTCATTTTTTTATACAATTTTTCTTCCATAACAAACAATCCTCCATTCTTTACTCTGCTATTTTTACACCATACTCTTTATAATACTTATCTAATGCAGCTTTTATTTCATCATTTATCACAATACGTCCATTGTACTCTTTATTATAAAGATACTCAACAACTTCTTCCATTGTAACGATTGCATTAGCATCAAAGCCATACTTTTCTTTTATCTCACACAATGCACTCTTGTCACCTTTTCCACGCTCCATACGATTTAAAGACACCATCAAGCCTTTAATTGTCACATTTTTATACGCGTTTATAATTGGAAAAGTCTCCTCTATTGATTTTCCAGACGTTGTGACATCTTCTATAATAACGATTTTATCATTTTCTTTAATCGGACCTCCAAGAAGTATGCCTGCATCGCCATGGTCTTTTATCTCTTTTCTGTTGGAGCAATATCGTATCTGCTTGCCATATAATGTATGATATGCCATCGTTGTTGCAACACTTAAAGGTATTCCTTTATATGCTGGTCCAAAAAGTACATCAAAATCATCACCATAGTTATCATGTATTGCTTTTGCATAAAATTGCCCTAGCTTTTCTAGCTGTCCTCCTGTAACATACAATCCCGCATTCATATAAAATGGAGATTTTCTTCCACTTTTTAATGTAAACTCGCCAAATCGTAATACATCACAATCCACCATAAATTGAATAAAATCCTGTTTATACTGTTCCATTCCTTAAATCTCCTTAAATTTTTGTATTTCATTTTTCAAATCTACTGAAACTGCTTCATTAATTGCTGTGTACTCTTGAATTTGTGACATATTTGATGACAATTCTCCAATTGTAACAGCAAGCCTTTCTATCTTCTCGTTTTCTTCATTGATTGCATCGGATATATCATACACTCTATTATTCATTCTATCTGTTGACTGTGCAAAAGAATTGGATGTGTTCATAAATGTTCCCATCATATCCTCCAATATATCAGCATCGCTTAGATACTGTGCAGAAGCTTCTACAAAATGGTCATAATCAGCTAACACACTGGTTATAACAAACTGCAAAAGTTTATCTGAAGTACTTGCCAAGTTTTCTACTGCTGTTGTAACTTCATTGCTTATCTCTTGAATCCTATTTGCAGTATTTCGGCTATTATCCGCCAATTCCCTGATTTCATCGGCAACTACTGCAAACCCCTTACCTAAGTCACCTGCTCTTGCCGCTTCAATTGATGCATTGAGTGCTAACAGATTTGTTTGACTTGCTATGGATAAGATTTCATCGGTAAGCGTTAAAATTGCATTAACACTCTTACTATTTTCAACCGATTGCTGTAAATCTGCTTTTAACGTCGTTATTATCTCTACAGATGCACTCTTACTCCCTTCTGCCATATCTTTAATTTCATTTGCTCGCTCTTTCATCTCTACAGCATAAGCCTTACCATTGTTTGCATCTTGGAGTATTGATTTGCTGTTTCCATTAAGAGACTCCATTGCATTAACAATATCTTCAACAGAATTGGAAATTGTATGTACTTTTGAGTATAACTCATCGGTCTGTTGTGTGACAATCTCTGTATCATTTGTAGAATCATTTACCTTTGCCAATATATTTTGTGATGCTTTATCAAGGGAACTTGAATGTTCTTTTATCTGTTTCATAATCACTTGCAATTTATCCATAAAAAGATTGATACCTTGTGCCAATCGACCAATCTCATCGGTCTTTTTGATATAAACACGCTCATTCAAATTCCCCTCATTGTTTTCAATATTTATAATTATCTTATCTAATTGTTGTTTTAACTTTCTTAATGGCTGAACAATACAAAAATATGTAACAATAATAACCAAAACAACATTTAAAAGCTGCAAAGAAGATATAATTCCATTAATTGAAAGACTTTTGGAAATACTGGTATTCATCTGTGCTGCAGAAGATGCAATATTGGATGAAATATCTGGTTTTTGTATCACACCTTCAAGAAATGTTCTAATTTGCTGCATCTTTGTTGTTGTGGTGATATTGACAACAACTGTAAGTATCAATAAAAATAACTGTGGTATCATAATTTTCAAAGAAATTCGTTTTTTCATATTAATCCTCCATTTTGATTATTTATTCACACACCCAATCAATTCATGGATATCTTTTACATTTTTTTCTTTCATAAATTGTTCAATTCCATCGATTACCTTAACGGTGGTCAAGGGGTCATTAAAATTCGCTGTTCCAACAGCTACCATCGTTGCGCCTGCCATTATAAACTCAAGTGCATCCGCTGCATTGGTAATACCACCCATTCCGATAATAGGCACCTTTACTGCATTTGCAACCTGATAAACCATACGCACTGCAACGGGCTTAATAGCAGGTCCAGATAGTCCACCTGTCCTATTTGCAACCGCAAATGTCCTTTTATGAATATCAATTTTCATACCTGTTATTGTATTAATAAGCGATATGGCATCGGCTCCGCCTGCTTCCACTGCCTTTGCCATCTCTGTAATATCTGTGACATTAGGACTTAATTTCATTATGATAGGATGCTTTGATACTTTTTTGACAGCCGCCGTAATATCTTGTGCTACTGCTGCATTCTGTCCAAATGCAATGCCGCCTTCTTTCACGTTTGGACACGAAATATTAATCTCTAACATATCAACAGGAGCTTTTGAAAGCTTTTTTACTGCCTCAACATAATCTTCCTTACTTCTTCCACAAACATTGACAATAATTTTTGTATCATATTGTTTTAAAAATGGTATATCCCTTGTTAACAATGTATCAATGCCCGGATTTTGTAAACCGATTGCATTTATCATGCCTCCATATGTCTCTGCAATTCTTGGTGTTTTATTGCCTGCCCAAGCCACTGTTGCAACACCTTTTGTTGTGATGGCACCCAACCTATTTAAGTCAATATAATCAGCATATTCCATACCAGAACCAAATGTGCCAGAGGCAACCGTTACAGGATTTTTAAAATGTACACCTGCTATCTCTACATTCATATTTATCAACTTATCCATCAAATTTCAACCTCCATTGCATTAAATACAGGTCCTTCTTTACAAATACGTTTATTTTTCACTTTGGAATGTTCATCAATTTGTGTTGAATCACAGACACAGGCAAGACATGCACCTATTCCACAAGCCATTTTTTCCTCAAGCGAAAGATAACAATCAATATGATGTTCTAGTGCATATGCCTTGATTGCTCTTAACATTGGTAATGGTCCACAGGCGTATATCACTTCTGCTTGTATAGAATATTTATCAACCGCATCAAGTACATTTCCCTTTACCCCTGCACTGCCATCTTCTGTTGCAATAGTAACCGTTCCATAGGGTTCAAATTCATTATTGAGAAACAGCTCATCTTTATAACCCAAGACAATATTTTTTTCACAATGTAATTGTTTTGCCAATTCTAACATAGGTGGAATCCCAATTCCTCCACCAAAAAGAATCGCTTTTTTTTCAGCATAAGGTGCTTTTACATCATATCCATTGCCAAGTGGTCCTTGTATAGAAAGTCTATCTCCTGCTTTCATTTTAGAAAATTCTTTTGTGCCATCTCCCACAACACGATAAACAATCCTTAACAAATCTTTCTGAAGTTCACATATACTGATTGGTCGTGGCAGCAAACGCACCCCATCATCTGAATACACACTGATAAATTGTCCCGGCTTTGCTTCTTTAGCAATATCTGATGTCTGAAACCACATCTCATACACACCTGTTGCTAGACATGATGTACTTTTTATTACAGCATTTTCTCTATATGGCATATTTTACCCCATTTCCTAATTAAACTATTCTAATTTTTTTATTTTAAATATATCATCCTATCAATAAATTCATTAAAGTTTGCCTATTTATTTTTACCTAACGCCTTATTAATATCCTCAATCATATCCATTGTAGCCTGTCTTGAAGCCTCTGCAAAATTCTTCTCGCCAAACGCAGCATACTCTTCTTTTGCATAGGCAGCAATAATGCCTCTTGAACTATTTACAATAGCACCTAATCCATCCTCGTTAAAGTATGGTGCCAAATCTTCAGCTTTTCCGCCTTGTGCGCCATAACCCGGAACCAATATAAAAGACTTTGGCATAACTTTTCTTAATACTTTTCCCATCTCTGGATATGTTGCGCCAACAACTGCACCCACATAACTATAGCTATCACCCATACACCTGCTTGCCCATTCATCAACTTTCTTTCCAACCAATTCATACAATGGTCTGCCATTTATAAGCTGGTCTTGAAATTCTCCACTGGACGGATTGGATGTTTTGACAAGAATAAAAATACCTTTTTTCTCCTGTTTACATACATCTAAAAATGGTTTTATCCCATCTGTTCCCAAATATGGATTAACTGTTGCAAAATCTTCATCAAATGCGCTTATATAGGTATTGCCTACCAAAACTTTACCTAAATGGGCAACCGCATATGCCTCTGACGTTGACCCAATATCACCTCGCTTAACATCACCTATCACAATCAATCCTTTTTCATGGCAGTAATCAATTGTCTTTTGAAACGCTGTAAGTCCGGGAACACCAAACTGTTCATACATTGCCACCTGCGGCTTTACTGCTGGAATAATATCATATATCTGGTCTATAATTTGTTTGTTAAACTGCCATATTGCCTCTGCTGCCCCCTCTAACGTCTCGCCATATTCTTTCAATGCAGCATCCTTTATATGCGCTGGAATAAATTTCATCATAGGGTCTAAACCTACAACAATAGGCGCATTTTTCTTTTTAATACTATCAATTAACTTATTAATCATGGAGCATACCTTTCTTATTATATTTTTTAATATATATCATATAAAATAAGCCATTTCTTTCACCATCATCAAACAATTGTACACTAATATTTCAGCACATCTTTATCAACAATTGACTCACGTCCTGGTCTGTAAGAATATACAGTCTTTCCTCCTACAATGGTATAGACCACTCTACCCTTGACAGTCTTTCCATTAAATGGTGTATTTTTCCCCAGTGATGCAAAAGCATTGCTGTCTATCATATATTGATCATTTGGATTGATAATGGTAATATCCGCAATTCGTCCGGGAAGCAAGGTACCTCTGTCACTCTTAATAATGGCGGCTGGCGAATAACTCATTTTATCTGCCATCTGTAATGGCGTGAGTATACCTGTATTTACAAGTTCGGTTATGGTAATTGCAACAGAAGTTTCAAGCCCTGTTATACCAAATGGCGCCTCCGCAAAAGGTCGCTCTTTTTCCGTCTTATGATGTGGTGCATGGTCTGTAGAAATGCAGTCCATAATGCCATGTTTCAATCCATCTTTTAAAGCATCCACATCATCTTGTGTGCGAAGCGGTGGATTCATCTTAAAGTTTGCATCGTCTGATGTCACTGATTTTTCGGTTAATGTAAAATGATGTGGTGTCACTTCACCTGTAACTTGTAATCCTTCTTTCTTTGCATCCTCAATCATACGAACACTGTCTTTTGTTGAACAATGACATAAATGCAGCCTAGCACCTGTATTTTTTGCTAGTATAATATCTCTTGCCACAATAACATCCTCCACTGCATTCATAATGCCATACAACCCCAGTTGTCTTGCGTGTTCTCCTGCATTCATCACTCCTCTTGCCACAAGGTTCTTATCTTCACAATGAGCAAATACAGGTATATCCACTTCTGCGGCAAGTCTCATAGCTTGTCTTGCCACTCGCGCGTTCATAACAGACTTTCCATCTTCGCTCACAGCAACAGCACCACATTCTTTTAACTTTTCAAAATCTGTTAGATACTCGCCGTCCTGTCCTGCCGTTATCGCAGCAATCGGCAATACATTAATGTCGGTTACTTCCTTTGCCTTATTAACAATATATTGAACCATCTCAACACTGTCAATTACAGGCTTTGTGTTTGGCATACAACAAACTGTTGTAAACCCTCCTCTTGCTGCTGCTCTAGCTCCTGTTCTTATCGTTTCCTTATGTTCAAAGCCGGGTTCTCTAAAATGAACATGCAAATCAATCAGTCCTGGCATAACATAATAATCGTTTGCTTCAATAATACTGTCTACCTCATCGGTAATATTTTCTTCAACCTTTGCAATAATATCATCTTCTATCAATATGTCCTTTATTGCATCCGTATTGCTGGCAGGGTCAAGCACCCTTCCGCCTTTAATTAAAATTTTCATTCTTACCCTCCGTTCCATTGTTACAATGCTTCTTTTCCTAATACTTTTCCAAGATATATTTCCTCAAATTTCTCCGCATCTACTGGCTTTCCAAAGAAATATCCCTGAATATAATTAACACCAATTTCCTTTAATAACTTAAACTGATGGATATCTTCTATTCCCTCAACGACAATCTCTGTCCCTATTGTTTTAGATAAATCAACAATTAGCTTAATAAAAGCCTGTGCATATTCATCTTCTACAATATCATCAATAAATGTTTTGTCCACTTTTATTATATTTAAAGGAAGTTGTTTTATGTAATTTAATGAAGAATATCCTGTTCCAAAATCATCTAATGCGATTTCTGGTCCCAATTCTTTTAAACCATCAATAATTTTCATTACACGGTCCATATCATTAATGGCAAACGATTCTGTGATTTCTAGTACAATATTGCATGGATTGACGCCTGTCCTATCAAAAATTTCATGCACATTTTTAACGACATCTTTTTGCAGAAGCTGAACAACAGATAAATTGACATTGATATGAAAATCTTTATATCCCATATCATTCCACAATTTGCACTGTTTGCAAGCCTCCTCCAAAACATAATCGCCAATATCGGTTATTAATCCCAAATATTCAGCAAGAGGTACAAAATCACCCGGTCCCATAAATCCTAATGTCTTACTGTCCCATCTTACAAGTGCTTCACACGACACACATTTTCTAGTTTCTATATCAACAACTGGCTGAAAAAATACAATAAATTCTTGTATCTGCGTTGCTATCGCCTGACGCATATTATTTTCAATATCCAATCGTTTGATTGTATTGACATCTTTTTTACTATCATAAAAGGAATAACGATTTTTTCCTGACTTTTTTGCATCATACATTGCTGTATCTGCCATTTTCACCAATTCGTGAACTTCGCAGCTATTATCAGGAAATGTTGCTACGCCCATACTCATTGTACAAAAATACTCTGTACCTATAAGATACCAAGGCTTATTAAACATCGCTATTACATTGTCAACAATCCTCTCTAAATTACTATATTGATTAGGTGGTATAATTACTAAAAATTCATCACCGCCCATTCGATAGCAATGTCCATGAAGTCCCGGAACACTCTGTAAACCTGCTGCAATTTGCTGTAAAAGCACATCGCCATATTGATGTCCTAAACCGTCATTAATATGTTTAAAATCATCTAAGTCAAGGAACATCACTGCTCCTTTTACATGCTCCTCAACGGCTTGTCTTAAAATGGTTCTCAAATCCGCTTCACATTTCATTCGATTATATATGCCTGTAAGAAAGTCATTATTTGCTTGATATTCAATTTTTTGCTGATTTTTCTTTTTTTGAGTGATATCCATAATCGTACAAACACTCACAGCACTTCCATCAATCCAAGTTAAATCTGAAAACTTTACTTCAAACCATAAACCAGACTGTGGGTCGTAATGTTCGATTGGTTTTAACAATTTCGTTCTTCTTTTACTGATATGAAGAAACTCCTTTACAGCCTTATTAGCTGTTCTATTTACTTCTTCAATATTTTGTACAATATCATTTTCAAAAAATATATTGCCATCTGTTCTGCCAAACACAATAATACCTGAACCAATACTATTTAGTATTGCCTTAAGAACTTCATATGATGAAAGTAATGAATTTTTGGTTACCTTCTTTTGTGCTATCGCTTGAATAATATTGACAACATCACTTATAAACTTTAATTGTTCTTTGCTATACTCAATAATCGAATGAACATCCATAACAGCAAAATACATTACTCGGATATCATTAATAAACACTGGAGCAATAATGATTGATTTAATCCCCATATACTGTAATGTCTTACGCTCTTGTTCTGTAGCATTATTCATATTACAGCATCTTAATTCCTCACCACCAACATTAAACCGTTCTACTGCCATATT
This sequence comes from uncultured Lachnospira sp., assembly GCA_910587485.1. GTDB lineage: Bacteria > Bacillota > Clostridia > Lachnospirales > Lachnospiraceae > Lachnospira. The sequence continues at coordinate 108,470 of CAJUKN010000007.1, read as the reverse complement.
CGTTACAGGCAAAGGGTCTTCGTCCTCCCCCACATAGCTTATAACCGAATTAATCCAGCTATTATCAACGCTTATCTGCAAAATAGCTGCATGTGACGTACAAAGATACTTTTGTGTTTCATGGATAATCTTTTCAACGATTTCCATAAATGTGCCGTCTTTGTCAAGAAGATTAACAATATTTGTCATTACATCGTCTTTCAAATTATAATTATCCAACGTTTCGTCCTCTCATCTTAATTTTTCACCTAAATATATTACAGTATATCTCATTTTGAAGTATTTGGAAAGTGTTTTGACATGGTTATCTATAAATGTTATTATATTCTGTAATAATTCAGCCATTCTATTTGCAACAATGCCTATGGCGGTTTTTGTTTATAAATAGACACTAAACTTATATATTTGCTTGTTTATAAAAACATACAAACATATTTTTTACACTTAGCAATACATGGCTGAACTGTTATATTATCCTCAAAACATAGAAAGGCATAGTTATTATTATGGATTTTATTACTTATACAACTACATTAAAGGCATGTGGTGATGAATATAAAAAAATTGTATTTTGGAATCGCTTTATCCGCAATCCATTAGAAACTATTTTAACATGGATTCCTTCTATCATTACCATCGTACTTACTGTTATGGGATTTTTTAACACTTATCTTGCTGTTTTATATGCTGCCTGTTGGGCTTACCCATTATATATTTTCTTGATACAATTTAAAAACAGTGTCCATTATCACCTAAAACACCGTGACCCTGCCGAGAGTGCGCCATGTAAAATGACCTTGCAAGACACAGGTATTATAGCTGATATACCTGATTTTGAACGAACAGAAACATACAGTTGGGACGAGCCAACCACCATTTATAAAAAATATGGATTTTATCTTTTCTTTAATAAATCAAAAATGATTGTTATGCTAAGAGAAGGGGATATTCCAGAAGATAAACGCTCGTTTGTATCAGAATATATTAAATCACATATTGATATGAATCATTGTAAAGTTCTCTTTTAAACACGATTTAACCTCACCAGCGTAACAGATTACCTAATGATAGTAAATAGGACTGTCACAAAATGAATTTTTTACTCTTCCTTTTGAGGCAGTCCTATTTCTTAATCTTATTTAATTGAATCCTATCAATTTATTCATTATTTTATAACCATTTTTTGATATCATTCTACCAACTTTTCCCGGCAAATTCACCGAAAATCCAAGTAAACTATATCGTAATTTTCTATACAGCTTCCTATCTTTTCTCGCATAATTCCAAAGTTCTTTCTTTTTTGCTAAATTTTCCTTTGTTCCTGATATTATTAAAAATATTGATGATACCTCCATCATAATTCTTAAATACTTAATCATATAAGAATTGCATTTTTCATTTTCTACATTGCTTTCAAGATAGAAATTAATCATTCGTTTGGTGACATCAATCTGTTGGTCAATTCTTGATATCATAATATCTTCATTTACAGATTGGTCTGCTCTTCCAATAAAATACCGATAAAAATTTGTATTTACATAATACATTTTTTTAACAAATGGCAGTGGTTCAAAGACAAATATATTATCTACATAAAATGTATGCTTTGGCAATTGTAAAGAACATTCCCTTAGTATTTGCGTCTTATAAATAGCAGAGTGCATAAGAATATATTGGTCAATTTTAAAATTTCCAACTTCATTCCAACTAAACATTTTTTCTACAGGAAAAACATTATCATAATGAATGACTTTTTTACGGCTGACGCCAACTTTATTATATACATAATTTGCAATCAGCATATCTGGTTCTTCTCCATCTTCAAAATTTTTAAGAACCGATAAAATCTTTTTATAGCTTTTCAAATCAACCCAATCATCACTGTCAACAACCTTAAAAAATTTTCCTGTCGCATGTGCAAGTCCAGTATTAACTGCCTCTCCATGTCCACCATTTTCTTGATGTATCACTTTTACAATATCTGGATATTTTTTTGAATAATTGTCCGCTATCCTTGCTGTGTCATCTTTTGTAGAACCATCATCAACAATAATTACCTCAATATCTTTGCCGCCTGCCAATACAGATTGGATGCATTTATCCATATAAGCCGCAGAATTATAACATGGTATTGTAAACGATATTATTTTCATGCTGCCTTCCATTCCGAAGCGTTTTATGTTAAGGAAAACAAGACTGTTGCCTATTTTGCAACAATTCCTGCAATAAATAGAATTTATAACGCTTCAGCATAAATTCTTATTTAAAGTCAAACTTTTTTACATTACATTTTATCAGGACATTCAAACCCTAATAAATCAATACATGTAAGCAAAATATCTTTTGTTAAACTTATCAACGCAATATAGCCTTGTTTTTTGTTTTTATCTTTTTCACCAAGTATTTTCGTATTATGATAAAATTGATTAAATATATTAGACACTTCATAAATATATTGACATATTTTATGTGGTGCCTTATCCATATATGCCATATCTATCATATCTAAAAATTTAGCAAGAGCTAATTCAAGATTTTTTTCAATATCAGATGAAGCAACTTGTACTTTATCACATAAAATAGAATTTCCTTCTTCTTGATATTTATACAATATGGACTTAATCCTTACAATGGTATACAAAATATAAGGTCCTGTATTTCCCTCAAATGATATAAATCGGTCAATGTCAAATACATAATCCTTTGAGGCTTGATTGGACAAATCGCCATATTTTAATGCTGCTAATCCTACCATTTTAGCTATATTTCGAGCTTCCTCATCGGACATATCTCGATTATTCATAACTTTATCATACACAGCATCCTGAATATCTTTTATAAGGTACTCCAATCTCATCACACCGCCTGAACGTGTTTTGAATGGCTTTCCATCTTTGCCGTTCATCGTTCCAAATCCTAAAAAGGTCATATCCGTATTTTGCTTTACAATACCTGCTTTCTTTGCAACGCGAAATACCTGTGTAAAATGAAGTTCCTGCCTTTTATCCGCCAGATAAATGTAAGCGTCTGGCTGATAATCCAATTCTCTTTGAACCATTGTGGCAAGGTCTGATGTAGCATACAACGCTGCACCATCGGATTTTTGAACAATACATGGAGGAAGTTCTTTTTTATCACTTTCTTCCTGTATATCAATAACCATAGCGCCCTGACTTTCATAAGTCAAACCATCATCCCTCATTTGCTGAAGCATATCTTTGATATAGACTTGAGAATCACTCTCACCTTTCCACAAATCAAATGCTACATTGAGTTCATCATAATTTTTCTTTAAATCTGCTTTGGAAATATTCATTATATGTTTCCAAATTGCTGTATATGCTTTATTGCCGCCTTGTAATGCTAATGTTGTCTGATGAGCTTTCTCCATAAATGCCTCATCTTCTTTTGACTTCTTGCTGGCAATTGGATATATCTGTTCCAATTCGGATATGGTAAATGGTGGCTCTGATGGATATTCTCCTGAAAAGGATTCCTCAAAATAGACAAGGTTGGGATTTCTATCCCTTAATTCTTCTATAATAAGCCCCATTTGAAGTCCCCAGTCTCCCAAATGAACATCACCTATTACTGTATTACCCGCATATCTTTGAATACGTTTGATACTTTCACCAATTACCGCTGAACGCAAATGTCCTATATGCAGTGGCTTGGCAACATTCGCTCCACCATAATCTACAATAACCGTCTTATTTGTCACTTTAGGAACATATCCAAATTGCTTCGATACAGACATTGTATTAAGAAATTCTGCAAGATATGCTGGTGAAATACAAATATTGATAAATCCGGGATTTATACTCTCTATCTGCTCAAATATAACATCTTCTTTTAATTGATTTACAACTTCATCAGCAATGGTTAATGGCGCCTTTTTATAGACTTTTGCTGCTGCCATAGCGCCATTACATTGATATTCACACAAATCAGGTCTATTGGAAATCGTCACCTTTGCATATGCTGCATCATAACCACACAATGTAAATGCCTGACCAAGCACATTACTTATCTTTTCAATAATGGTTTCCATAAATCCCTCCATATTTCTTATAGTATAAAACAAAGGCTGCCGCACGAAACAAAAGATACAAGAATCTGATATCTTGTATACTTAAAGCTTACTGCGATAGCCCATTCATTCAAAGATTTTGATGTTAATACATAATATTTTTTAAAAATAATCCATAACTTTCTGCTGGAAATGACATTGTTACTTCTTTATTTGCAAACACATCATTTACTATCTCTGGCTTTCTAATTTCATTACCAATATCAAGCAGCATACCTATCATATATCTTGCCATATTGTGCATAAAATCGTTTGCTGTTATTTCAATAACTGCCTGATTTCCTTGAACATTGATGTTAATAGCCTCTACATTTCTTACTGTAGATTTATTTTTTTTAGCGGTGGTAAATAATTTAAAATCATGCTCACCAATAAAAAAACGACTAGCCTTTTGCATTGCTTCAATATTTAAGCGATGAAATGTATGATAAGAATATTTACGCTTAAATACATTTGCAACATTGCCCATATCCAACACATACATATATGTTTTACTCTTTGCGTTAAGCTGGCTATGAAAACGCTCATCAACCTGCTCTACACTAAGAACTGCAATATCTCTGGGAAGATATCGGTTTAAGTAATTTTTAATATCATTTTTATCTTTCTTTTGCAATAACTTAAAATTGGCAATTTGCCCTAACGCATGAACACCTGTTTCAGTACGACAACCACATGGCAGTTCTATCTTTTCTCCTGTCATCTTTTCTATGACTGTGATCATTTTATTTTCAACTGTATTTGCTGAAAAATCCTTGCCAATTCGCTGCCACCCTTCGTATCTTCCACCATCATATTGTATACTTATTTTATAATTATACATTACTCTTCTAACACCTTTTTAATAACAGCAGAAATCTGTTCAATCTCAAAAGGTTTTTGTATAAAATCAGCAGCACCTAACTTTAAGGCTTCTACCATATTTGTATTCTGTCCTGCTGCTGTCACCATAACAACCTTAGCATTAGAATCATATTCTATAATCTCTTCTAGTGCTTCAATTCCATTTTTTATCGGCATAGTAATATCCATAGTAACCACATCTGGCTTCAATTCTTTATATTTATCAATACCTTCCTGACCATCAGAAGCCTCTCCTATAATTTCACAGCCGGCTCTCTCAAGCATATTTCTTAAAAATTTCTTTGAAGTCATTGAATCATCTACAATCAATATTTTTGCCATAACTATTCCTCCAATCTGTCTAAATGGCACACTTTGTCTACGGAATGTCAATTACTCTCTAAATGAATCTTACCAGAAACACTCATAATCATATCAATTTTTTTGCCTTTTACATAAAAAGTAGCAATATAAAATGTCTTATCACTAACAATATGTGCATCACCATAAAAAACAGGTGGTCTTAATACAACCTCTACTTTTTCATCACTCAATCTTGTTGCAAATAGACCATTGATACAATTAATAAGTTCACAAACGGAATCATACGCATTATCATCAAAATCTTTAAAGTCTTCTTTTGCAAAAATAGATGCCAACTCTAAAAGTGCAGCATCATCGCCACTGATACCGAAAAAAACATTTTCGTCTCCGTCCATAAACTGACATCCTATAAAATGTCCGCCATATTCATTTGCTGTATTTATCTGTTCCAGCATAAAACCATCACCAACAAAATACTCCAGAGTCTTAAAAATACACTGAAACTGAATTGTATATCTATCATTCTTTAATTTAATAAATGTAGCTACCATATCATCCAGATTATTTTCTCTTAACACTTTTAATTCATAATCTGTAAAATTGCCATTGCTATGACTCTTGGCAATGTAACTACCCAACATTGCATTATTCATATGTCAACTTCCTCTCAGCCTATATTAAACACAGTTACAGTTTTCTCTAAATTGCTCTCTATAAATATGACATAGAGATTAGATAATCGTTTAGCTTAGTATACAATATATTAAATAATTGTGCAAGTATAGAACTAATTTCCTATTATTACTTATTTATCTTCCACACTATAATTTGGAGCCTCCTTTGTAATATGGATATCATGTGGATGACTTTCTCTCAATGCAGCAGAAGACATCTTAATAAACTTAGCGGTCTCTTGCAGCACTGGAATGGTTTGCGCCCCACAATACCCCATACCAGAGCGAAGACCTCCCATAAGCTGGAATATCGTATCTTCAACAAGTCCTTTATATGCAACTCGCCCCTCAACTCCCTCTGGGACAAGTTTCTTTGCATCCGTCTGAAAATATCGGTCTTTGCTGCCATTTTCCATAGCGGCAATAGAACCCATGCCTCTATATACCTTATACTTTCTTCCCTGAAACAACTCAAATGTTCCCGGTGATTCATCACAGCCAGCAAGCAGACTGCCAAGCATACATACATTGCCTCCAGCAGCAATTGCCTTTACAATATCGCCAGAATACTTAATACCACCATCTGCAATGACTGGAATACCATATTTCTTAGCTTCTGCATATGCACTCATAATCGCTGTAATCTGTGGTACACCAATACCTGCTACCACTCTTGTCGTACATATAGAGCCAGGACCAATACCAACCTTAACAGCATCAACGCCCGCCTCACAAAGTGCTTTCGCAGCCTCACCAGTTGCAATATTGCCAGCAATAACTTGTAACTCTGGATATGCTGACTTAATCTCCTTTAAGGCATTGATAATATTCTTTGAATGTCCATGTGCTGAATCAATAACAATACAGTCTACCTTTGCATGTACAAGTGCTGAAACTCTATCCATCACATTTGATGTAATACCAACAGCCGCACCTGCAAGAAGTCTGCCTTGCGAATCATGTGCTGATGTTGGATATTTAATCTGCTTTTCAATATCCTTTATTGTAATAAGCCCTTTTAATTTAAAATTGTCATCTACAATAGGAAGCTTCTCTTTTCTGGCATGTGCAAGAATCTTTTTAGCCTCATCAAGCGTTATTCCAACCTTTGCTGTGATAAGATTTTCACTTGTCATACAATCTTTAATTGGTCGCTTAAAATCTTCCTCAAACTTTAAATCTCTGTTTGTGATAATACCAACCAGCTTATCAGACTCATCTGTAATTGGCACACCTGAAATTCTAAACTTTGCCATAAGCTCATTGGCATCTTCTAATGTATTGTCTGGATGCAGATAAAATGGGTCTGTGATAACACCATTTTCAGAACGCTTAACCTTGTCCACCTCTTCCGCCTGCGCCTCAATAGACATATTTTTATGAATAATACCAATTCCGCCCTGTCTAGCCATAGCGATTGCCATTCTATGCTCTGTAACGGTATCCATACCAGCGCTCATAAGCGGAACGTTAAGCTTGATATTTTTAGTAAGCTGTGTCGATAAATCAATCATGTTTGGTGTCACTTCTGAATATTGTGGCACTAATAAAACGTCGTCAAATGTAATACCTTCACCAATTATTGTTCCCATTATATCTAATCCTTTCTATGATAATATTGTTGCTAATCATAGCAAATTGGATTATAAAAGTCAATCAATTTTCATCAAGTTTATAACATTGTTTTGACACAATTTCTTTTATGCGCTCTATTATTCTTTCATTCGGTTCTAGCAATATTCGTTCCATTTCATTATTATCATTATAAGTGTATATAATAACAATGTTTTCTTCATTTTCACGTGATGTATAATCATATGTTCTCAAATCTTTATGCGCCATTCTAAGTGCTGCTTGTGAATCTTTTTTTGCAACTAGTTCGGCTTTTTCCAGACTATATCTGCCACATCTTCTTCTGGAATTTCTGGCTGTTATCTTATCAATTATTAATTCATTGTCAACAATCGCATACTCAATTTCTATCTTATAATATCTAAATAACATAACTGTAAATACAACAAGCAGACAAAGCACCAAAAATCCAAAGGATTGTGTTGATGGAATGGTCGTGGCAGCCAATATACAGGCAATTATCATCACCACTTTAAAGATAATAGAATTATTTGACGCTTTTTGTTTAATAATCTGTTCAACTGAAATTTCGGATATTTCCATAAAAACCCCCATTCTTATGCAATTTTATTACTTATCGTAATTATCTGTCATATTATAATTTTCGTCAAGATTTTTTACTTATTTATTTAAACAAAATAAATTATACATTGCAACAATATTGTTGATATACTATAATAAATATATAAATTGGAATTGAGAGTGATACAAATGCGACAAATATTTCACAGTCATGGTTGTTCTTATAATGTAGAATATTTCCATAGTGACCATGCAGATATGGTTCGTTTTTATGCTGCCAAAAATGAACTGTATTCTGATTTATTAAGTAATTTAGTAATTGTTGAACCTTCATATGGATACTTACTACTTCAATATATAGGTAATGATGCCGTTTTAAGCGGCAGTTTAAGTAAAGAATATTTTTGTAAAGAAATGACAGAGGATATTATACAATTTTTAGAAGATTGTTTTCCTAAAATAAAGAATGTTTATATGCCATACCATATTAATTTTTTCTCAGTGGATGATTATGACGAATATAATGGTGAATATTGAAGCAGACCATTTCCATTTATAAGTATATTAAAGCAATACTGATATCTCTTATCATCTATAGACTCAAATGTTTATGTCTATGTGTTGCTTGACATAAACTTGTTTCAAAAAATTTAATAAAAAGTAGTGTAGAAATGGAGGATTATTATGAAAAGAAAAATAACAGCATGTGTAATCATCTTATTTTTATTATGCCTTGTATCTTGTGGAGGATCTTCTTCTAGTAAAAATAATTTGAATAATGCTGGTGCTTCTAGCGAATCATCTAGTTCAAAAGACAGCATTTCAAAATCTGAAGTAGAACAAGATAACAACACTTCTAATAATAATTCGGAAGACTTAACCTTATCAGAAGAAATGCTTGTGTATTCTTGTAATATGGAAATTGATGTGATGGACTTTCAAAAAGCTGTATCCGAATTTAAAAGTACCTTAAAAGAATATAATGGCTTTGTTGAATCGGAAAACTATACAGATAATGGCTCAAAAAGCCATTACCTCAACAATGACAAAACGTTAATGCACACATACTCTGCAACGGTACGAATCCCTAGCAGTAAATATGATAGCTTTGTATCTGGTTTAGATTCTATAGGCACGCTTCGTTCTAAGGTTGCAAAAGCTGAAAATATTAGTCAAGAATACAGCGATGCAAAAACCACTCTTGAAATTTATGAGGCAAAACGCGACCGCTATATAAAAATGCTTAGTACAATAACCGATGAGGAATATGCTATTAGCATTGAAAAAGAATTAACCAATATTGAAATTGAAATTAAAAAACTAAAAACAAATATGAATAAGATGAATAATGATGTTGCTTATTCTTATGTCAATATTGAATTAAATGAAGTTACAGAATACACTACACCTTATTCTGAAAAGACTTTCCTGCAAAAATTGCAAGAAACGGTAAAGAGAAGTTGGGAATATTTCTTATATATATGCCAAACCATACTATTTATATTTATATTCTTTCTTCCTTACATTGCAATCATTGCCATTATTATATTCATTATATTTAAAATAACAAAAAATAAAAAGAAGAAAAATCCACAAAACTATACGAGAAGACCACAAGGACATCCAAATCCTAATATGGGTAATAATATAAACAACCATACAAATGACAATATGAACAATAATATTCACAACCATAATAACAACATAAATTCCACTGCACCTGAGCATTCAAATCAGCAAAATCAAGACAACAATCAACCAAATTAAAAGATTTTATAAAAACTTATTTTACAGTTAAAAAGGGTTGAAAGATTTTTAAAAAGTAGTATCATATAATTAATACTTGAAGCATTGCTCATAAATCATGGATAGCTTTTAACATATATCATAAACGTAAGTGTCACAAAATAAAATTCCTATACAAGATATTGATGTAAGTTAAGTTATAATATCAATATCTTGTATATTTTTTATTTTATGACACTTTTATCTTTTTTATAAACAATGAATACAGTATTAAGAAGGCTATGAAAACATAGTCAACGATTAAAAATTAAACTTTTTAATCTACAAGTTATTGTGTAAAAAATTGCTGCGCGCTTTTACCAAAACTTGTATCATCCGTTCTTTTAAAAAAATAGTCGCAGCATGGAGGTTAAAAATGAAATTTAATGAAATGCGCATTAGGAAACGTCTAATTACTGCTTTTACAATTATTGTAGTAATCTTTAGTTCTGTCTGCGCGATTGTTGGTATTGCTTTGTTTTTCATGGTAAATCAATACCAAAAAGTACTAGAAAATTACGCTTTTCCACAAGGAGATATTGGACGGTTAATGAATGCAAGCGCCGAAGTACGAAGTGCAACGCGTGCAGTTATTGGATATGACAGTCAAGAATTGATTGATAAAATTCTTGTCAAACATGACAGTGCTGTCAATGAATTTGAAAACTATCTGCAAAAAATTCGTCCTACTATGATAACAGAAGAAGGGCTTGCTTGTATGGACAAAATTGATACTACATGGAAAGCATACAAAGAAATTGATGCAACTGTAATAACAATGGGAACTACTGCCAATGCTACTTCCATCCTTCAGGCACAGCAAAAAATGATAAATGAAGTGGAACCTTTATATAACGCACTAGATGAGGCAATGATTAGCTTAATGGATGTTAATATAGAAAAAGGGGATTCTGCTGACGATATGTTATCTATATTGGCATTTGTCCTAATCGCTCTTATAATAATTGCTATTATCACAGCTATTATTATATCGGCGCGAATTGCCAAAAAGATTGCAAGAGGTATTGAAAAGCCTTTAAAGGCTCTAGGCGAGCGTTTTAAAACATTTGCACAAGGCGATTTTGATTCACCATTCCCCACTGTAGACAGCAAAGATGAAATTGCTGATATGATAAATGAAGTCCTTAATATGGCAGGACGCTTACAAAATATCATTAATGACACGAACCTTGTGTTAAATGAAATGGCACAAGGAAACTTTGTTGTTCACATTCAACATGAAGAACTATATGTAGGAAAGTTTGAGCATATGCTTGCTTCTATAAAGGCTTTGATTGAACAAATGACCGATATGCTCACCAATATTCACCAAGTTGCTGCTCAAGTATCTATGGGTTCTGACAACTTATCTGAAGCAGCTCAAGTATTAGCTGAAGGTTCCACAGACCAAGCAGCTTCTGTTGAAGAAATGCAAGCAACGATTACAACTATTTCAGACGGCATCCAATCTACTGCTTCACAACTTAAAGAAGCCTATCTAAATGCTAAAAAATATTCAGAACTGGCGGAGACAAGCAGCAGTGATATGGCAACCTTAATGGAATCAATGTCACGTATTAGTGTATCAACACAACAGATTGCACATATTATTTCTGATATTGAAGATATTGCAAGCCAGACAAATCTGCTCTCCCTAAACGCTTCTATTGAAGCTGCAAGAGCTGGTGAAGCCGGAAAAGGATTTGCTGTCGTAGCTGACCAAATTCGTACACTGGCAGAACAAAGTGCAAAATCTGCTGTCGATTCTAGGTCATTACTTGAAAATGTACTCCATGAAGTAGCTGATGGCAATACCATTACACAGCATACTTCTGAATCACTAAAAGATGTCGTTGATGGTGTAGAAAATATTGCTTCAACTTCTAAAGATTTAAGCGATATTTCTGCTGACCAATCTGTTGCTATGAATCAAGCAACGGAGGGCATCAATAGAATCTCTGAAATTGTACAGTCTAATGCCGCCACAGCACAAGAAACTTCCGCAACTAGTCAAGAATTAACAGCAGAGGCAACTTGTATGGCTGACTTGGTATCAAAATTTAATGTAAAAGCCTAAAATAGATACATATACCAATAGATACTTTGAGGTCTTTTATACTGTTTTTAAAAGCATATATCACAACAAAAATGGAGCTGTCATACAAAGAAAATCAAACACAAAATATTGTAAAATGTAATATTAAATAATATTTTTTGCATTTTCAGTACGACAACTCCATTTTTTTCATTATTCATTACATTTTTCTATCAGATTTTCACCTAATAAATTACATCATGCCGCCCATTCCGCCGCCTGCTGGCATAGGTGGAATATCCTCCTTAATAGTGCCAACAACTGATTCTGTTGTAAGAAGTGTAGAAGCAACGCTTGTTGCATTTTGAAGCGCACTTCTTGTAACCTTAGCAGGGTCAAGAATACCAGCTTCAATCATATTGACATAATTTTCTTTTAATGCATCAAAACCTGTGCCTGCTTCAGATTCTTTTACCTTATTAATAATAACAGCGCCTTCAAGACCTGCATTGTATACAATATGGAACAATGGAGCCTCAAGTGCCTTTAAGATAATCTTTGCACCTGTCTTTTCATCTCCCTGCAATTCTTCAATCAATTTTTCAACATCTTTAGAAGCATGGATATATGCTGAACCGCCGCCTGCGATAACGCCCTCTTCAACGGCTGCCTTTGTAGCTGCAAGAGCATCCTCTAATCTTAACTTGCTTTCCTTCATCTCTGTCTCTGTTGCAGCGCCAACACGAATAACTGCTACTCCGCCAGAAAGCTTTGCAAGTCTTTCCTGCAATTTTTCTTTATCAAAATCAGAAGTTGTCTCTGTAAGCTGATTCTTAATCTGAGCGATTCTTGCCTCAATCTCTTCCTTTGAACCTTCGCCGTCAACAATTACTGTGTTTTCCTTCTGAACTTTAACCGATTTTGCTCTTCCAAGCATATCCATTGTTGTATCCTTTAAGTCAAGACCAAGCTCTTCTGAAATCACTTCACCACCTGTAAGAATAGCGATATCCTTAAGCATCTCTTTTCTTCTGTCACCATAGCCTGGTGCCTTGACAGCAACTACATTAAATGTTCCTCGAAGCTTGTTGACAATCAATGTTGTAAGAGCTTCACCCTCAACATCTTCTGCGATAATAAGAAGCTTTGCACCGCTTTGAACAATCTGCTCAAGCAATGGAAGAATCTCTTGAATATTAGCAATCTTCTTGTCTGTTATAAGAATATATGGATTGTCAAGAACAGCCTCCATCTTATCCATATCGGTTGCCATATATGCTGAAATATAACCTCTGTCAAACTGCATACCTTCTACAAGGTCTAACTCAGTCTTCATGGTCTTTGACTCTTCAATTGTGATAACGCCATCATTAGAAACTTTTTCCATAGCATCTGCTACTAATGCGCCAACTTCTTCATCACCTGCTGATATAGCAGCAACCTTAGAAATCTGCTCTTTGCCATTTACTTTCTGGCTCATCTTAGCAATAGCCTCAACTGCGCAATCGGTTGCTTTTTTCATACCTCTTCTAAGAATAATAGGATTTGCGCCTGCTGCAATATTTTTCATTCCCTCGTTAATCATTGCCTGTGCCAAAACCGTTGCTGTTGTTGTACCATCACCTGCAACATCATTGGTCTTTGTTGCAACTTCCTTAACAAGCTGTGCGCCCATATTTTCAAATTTATCTTCCAGTTCAATTTCCTTTGCAATGGTTACACCATCGTTTGTGATAAGCGGTGTTCCAAATGATTTGTCAAGAACAACATTTCTTCCCTTAGGTCCTAATGTAACTCTCACTGTATCTGCTAATTGGTTTACTCCAGACTCTAACGCTTTTCTCGCATCAATTCCGTACTTAATTTCCTTTGCCATAATGATTTTCATTCCTTTCTAAAATTACAATTTCCTATTATGAAACATTTACTCAATAACTGCCAAAATATCTGATTGCTTTACAATAATCAAATTTTCTTCCTCAAGTTCTACTTCTGTTCCAGAATATTTAGAATATATAATCTTATCTCCTGGTTTTACCTGCATAGTAACTTCTTTTCCGTCAATCACTCCGCCCGGTCCAACAGCAACAACTTCTGCCTGTTGTGGTTTTTCCTTAGCTTGTCCCGGCAATACAATACCAGACTTGGTTGTCTCTTCAGCAACCAATGCTTTAATTACAACTCTGTCTCCCAATGGTACTAATTTCATAAATGTATTCCTCCATTCTGTTGTTTTAATCAAACAACACATTTTCCTATCTGTTAGCACTCTTTTAATTTGAGTGCTAACACCGATATGATTAAAATAGCACTGTCACAGGTAAATGTCAACAGCTAATTTAATTATATTTAGAAAGTTTACAATATATTTATAATTATTTTATCTTTCGTAGCAAAAAGACCCCATTTCCAAAATGGGAGAGGATGTCACAAACTTTCGCTATCTACTGTAATTTTTTACTATTTAACCCCATCTTAACCGTTTTTCCATAATAAAATAAATATTGTTGTGCATATCCTCCATAAATACCAAACCGTTTAGAGCCAAATTGCTCAATTTTTTCTGTTGAACATTCCTTGCCATCAAAATAAAGATATTCAACAATCCTTTTTATCCATACATCAACGGGAAATGCTTCCCTATGTTGCAATCCAAACAGACTAACACAATTTGCAACCTTATTTCCTACCCCCTTTATCTGAACAAGCTGATTGATACATTGTTTTATATCCGCGTTTAACAAATTTTCATATAAAATAACGCCTTCTTTCACACATCTTACCGCATCGCATATATAGGGTGCGCGAAATCCTGTCTTACATGCTCTTAACTCATCTTCTGTCAAACTATACATGGTGTCAACTTCAGGAAAAGAGTAAAATTCAATGTCTCCAATTTGTCCAACCAATTTGCCATATTTTTTTGAAATCTGTGCTACAATCTGTTTGATATGTGGAATCTGTTTATTTTGCGATATAATAAATGAAATTAATGTTTCAAAAAATTCCTGATTTAAAATATGTACACCCCACATCATCTCAATTGCTTCTTTTAATTTTTTATCTTTTTTTAATAAATATTGTTTTATTTTACTATAATCCCTGTTCAAATCAAAATAAGAACGCCATAAAGAATAATAATCAACGGCTGAAGTATCCTTTAATATCAACACATCTTCTTTCTGAATAGCATGTAAAAATTTTCCATAAGCTACCATACCATAATCATTATGCCCTATTTTTGTAAAATGAAAACATTGACCACACTCCAATGTTTGTCCTAAATCAAAATCATTTAATTGCTTTATTATAATATCTTTGTCATCAAATATAACTTTCATAATGTTTTTATTTTAACAACAAATAATTATTCACACAACTATTAATTTGTGCATAACCTAAATTGAGTATAACTCAAGCCTTTAATCAGGCAGAAGGAAGTTCTTATGGATTGTAACAATCGGACAACACAAGTCCAATCACCTGCAATGGCATATGTTCCGTGGCAGCGCTGGGGGGATTTATATGAACCTTGTAAAGCATTTACTCGAGGAACACTATTTGCTGTGCTTGATAAACCTTTTAAAGGAGGTAAATGTCAATGAATAACAACAATATGAATAACTCCTGCAACAACAATATGATGATACAAGGCAACATGCGTCCTCGCGGACAAATGCCTATGAGAAATACCTACAATATGAATATGCCATGTAATAATACAAATATTCCTGAAAAATCTTGTTTTAATAAAAAAGAAATTTGTATGAATGTCTATGAATTAGGATTTGTTATGACAGAAATTTTGCTTTACCTTGACACACATCCTAATGACTTAGAAGCCATTGAATATTATAATAAGATGAAGGAAAAATATAAGAAAGCTGTAAAAATTTATGAAGATAAAATAGGTCCTTTAACCTTTACCAGTGTTGATTGTGATAACTATTGGACTTGGGTTGCAACACCAATGCCTTGGGAAATGGAGGGCTGTTAATATGTGGAATTATGAGAAAAGATTAGAATATCCTGTCAATATCAAACAGACCAATCCAACATTGGCAGCTATGATAATAAGTCAATATGGTGGTCTATACTTCCATAAGGGGCAAAAAATTTTCTACTCAATTACAATCTGCACTCGGTCAATTGGTACACCAAAAGTGCCTGCATATCCATCTTGACCATTCTTTGTTTCATTATCATATTGCCAGTCAAAATATTCACCATCTAATGGTGCAACACGATAAGCCACTTTTTTATATCCAGTATTATTTATGATTTCATCTGGTGTGTAATAATAGATTTCCAATGCGTCAATCGGCTTGTTATTGCCTGCATAACCATTTTGAAAATCATCAATATTGGTATTTCGTGTATCAATCATACCATACCAGCCATCTGCATCATGTACTCTATACTGTGCATATCCTTTTGACACTTTAATTGCAATGCCAATAAT
This sequence comes from uncultured Lachnospira sp., assembly GCA_910587485.1. Taxonomy (GTDB): domain Bacteria; phylum Bacillota; class Clostridia; order Lachnospirales; family Lachnospiraceae; genus Lachnospira. The sequence continues at coordinate 92,103 of CAJUKN010000007.1, read as the reverse complement.
CTCCATACCAGTCACCCCTGCATAATCGGTAAGATTATTAACCACTGGAAGCCATCTTTTACCTTCACTTATCTGAACTTGATAACTGACATGGATTGATTGTTCGCCATTATCTTGTGACCCCAATCGCTCATTGACCTTACTTGCTATATCCGACATTCTAGCTTCAAGATATGGTCCGGGACATGATGTTGCTTGAAACATTTTATGGATTAACAGATTTCCAGAAAGGTCGCCTGTATAGTTAAGCTTCTTTATGTTATTTCGCTGACAAATATCAACACACAAATCAATTAACTTATCATATGCTACATCTGATACTGGCCATTCTCCACCTGTTTCACTATTGGACACTTCTATTGTAATTGTTCTGCTATCATTTTCAATATTTCCCGACGTCCATGCTCTGTCTGCCTCATCTACATAAAGACCAACTTTGCCATCACTATCAATCCCATAGTTTGACGAAGCTTGCCTTGTAGGATTTGAAAAACTTTTACCACATTCTTCTGCTGTTAATACAGCTCCCATATGATGAATCGTAATTCCTTGAATAGTATCCTTTCTAGGGCTATCACAATTTGGCGATTTTATAACGACATCAACTAGATTACTATTACTCATAATAATCTCCCTTTCTGCGCTGCTTTTTGCGCAAGAACCTTTAGGTTCTTTTAGTAACTTTGTGTCAAGCAACGCGCAGACACAAATTGCTAGTTAAATTTTATTTAACTTGTGAAATAATTTATTTTTCACACTACACTCCATTTTAAAGTCTTTATTTTTCTTTTATTACTTTAAATACCTGATTAATACCTGTACTTGTCAATCCAGACATAATCCCAACTGAAACAGCCGTTATAACATCAGTAGCTGGAAAATCAGGCATAATTTTTATGGCTGGTATTGAAAGAATACCGCCTGCTATCCCTACAATAATTGGAATATATTTGTTTGGCATACGCTTTATAACCTTACATCCACAACCAATGAGATAACATATAATCACAATTGGCAAAACCGTTGCATAACTTGATAAATCCATAACTATATTTCTCCACTATACTTTTTATATTTATTATTTCTTTTGTATCTTACAGGTGTTCTTCCTATTTTTTATTTTATATCCTACCGCTTTTGCTGATGTTACTATTAACTCTTGTTTAAACTCATCTTGCTCTTGTTTACTCATATCATCAAAAAGTCTTACATTATTTAATATTCCATCAGACCTGCTGCAAGCATAATAAATAACATTCATAGTCAAACCATCCTTTTTATCTATAGTTAATTTATTCGGCGTTCTTTGTCCTCGTTCCTATCTAAAGTCCACTTTTATTGAACATAACAAAGCCATATATACTGCAATATTTTTAAAATAAATTAATACAATATACTAATAAGAAAGGGGGTATTATGAAAACAGCTTGTGCCTATATTCGTGTCAGTACAGACAAACAAGAAGAACTTTCTCCCAATGCACAAAAACGCCTTATTCTTGATTACTGTAAAAAAAATAATTATAAAATAACTGAAGAATATCTATTTATTGAAAATGGTATCTCTGGCAAAAAAGCAGAAAAAAGACCTCAATTTCAAAAAATGATTCGTATGGCAAAATCAAAAGAACATCCTTTTGATATTATATTAGTGTGGAAATTTAGCCGATTTGCAAGAAATCAAGAAGAATCTATTGTTTATAAATCTCTATTAAAAAAATCAAACGTAGAAGTTATTAGCATATCGGAGCCGCTTATTGATGGTCCATTTGGAAGCCTTATTGAGCGTATTATTGAATGGATGGATGAATATTATTCCATTCGCCTATCTGGTGAAGTGATGCGTGGTATGACCGAAAAAGCACTGCATGGCGGATATCAAAGCGCACTTCCTTATGGTTATCGATATGATAAAGCCCATTCTTGTCCACAAATTTATGAACCTGAAGCAAAGGTTGTCACGATTATATTTAACCTTTATAACGAGGGAAAAAGTTTTCTTGAGATTGCACGATACATCAATCTTCTTGGATATAAAACAAAACGTGGGGCGGCATTTGAACACCGAACCATTCGATATATATTACAAAATCCATTTTACAAAGGATATGTGCGCTGGAACCGACAACACCATGACGACCATACTATTAAAGAACAATCAGAATGGATTATTGCCAAAGGTCAGCATAAAGCAATTATATCAGAATCTTTATTTGATGAAACACAAAACCAAATACACAGGCGAACGCTTCCTTATAAATCAAGGGCTGCAAGTTGTGCATCCCATTGGTTAAGCGGCATGATAAAATGCTCATCATGTGGTGCGTCTTTAGTTGTAAAAAACAAACGATATTATCAGTGCGGCAAATATAATAAAGGCTCTTGCCCTGATAATCACTCCATTTCAATTAAAATATTAGAAAAAATTGTACTAGATTCTTTTAAAAAAATATTGGACTGTGATACATTTACTTTTATACCTAACAATATTGATAAAACAGCAGATAATAATACACAATTACTTGCTATTCAACTAAAAAAAATAGAAGATAAAGAACAGCGCATCAAACAGGCTTATCGTGATGGGATTGATTCATTAGAAGAGTATAAAGAAAACAAATTACTTTTATCAAAAGAACGTAATACATTGACAACTACACTCCAAACAATAAATCAAAATTCAGCAACAAAAACACAAATCGCAAATGAAATTCATTCTGTTTATGATATTATAAAAGATGAAACACTTGATAATACAATTCGAGCAGCTGCACTAAGAAGCATTGTTGACCATATGGTATACGATAAAAATAAAGATACTTTAAAAATATTTTTCTATATATAATATAAATATACCCCTTAATGAAGTATGGTGGTCCTGACGGAGAACTTGGAGCTTCTTTGAGATATATTTCTCAACGATATAGTATGCCTTATAGGGAAGTATCTGGTCTTTTAACCGATATAGGTACAGAAGATACAGAAATGTTCCACTATATTCAATTTTTTCTCAATAAAATAAAAATAATTAATATATACACACATAAGAATAATGACAAATGATTTTTTTTATGTTAAAATTTGCTCAAAATATTGGGAGGATTATTTGCATGAACAAACAAGAAATGGAACATAGACTGATTGAACATATACTACCCATATTAGATACTGTACTTCTAAATAACTTGACAGAAGACTACATACAAACACAATTATCTCCCTTTTCCAATTCAAATAATGCAAGCATAGCGCATGAAATTATAAAATTTATGAACGAAATGCCCGGCGGGTTTTTAATTTATCGTGCTGATGATGATGAGCGTGTTATTTATGCCAATGATGCTCTGCTGCGAATTTTTGGCTGTAAAACGCAAAAGGAATTTGCAGAATTAACTGGAAATTCTTTTAAAGGAATGGTTCATCCATGTGATTTAGATAAAATAGAGCAAAGTATACAAGAACAAATTTTTGACAGTCAGTATGATTTAGACTATGTTGAATATCGAATTATCCGAAAAGATGGTCAAATTCGTTGGGTTGAAGATTATGGACATTTTATTCATACACAGAATTTAGGCGATATTTTTTATGTTTTTTTAAGCGATGCAACAGAAAAAAGAAATCGTCTGTTATTGGAAGAAGCAGAATCAAATAAAAAAAGTCTAAAAGAAGAACATCTGCAAAATCTTCTTGAAGAATATAACAAAGAAAAAAGCTTAATCACTCAAGAATATCTGCGACGTCTTGAAGTTATAGAAGGGCTTAGTATCAATTATGAATCTATTTTATATGCTGATTTGGATACCGATAAAATTCTTCCATACCGATTAAGCAACCGAACACAACTCCAATTTGGCAAAAAGTTTCAGCCTCGTCGATTTATTTGGTATATTTCTGATTACATTAAGACTTGGGTTCACCCTGAAGACCGTGAACGGGTTTATGAAACCACTTCTCCTGAGTATATTCGCAATCAATTATCAAATAATAAAACCTACTATGTAAATTATCGTATTATAAATAACGGAGAAATCCAATATTTACAGCTTCGTATTGTAAATGTTGGAAATAAAAAAGACATTTCACAAATTGTTATGGGATATCGAAGAGTTGATGAAGAAGTCCGACGTGAGATGGAGCAAAAGCAAATATTAGAAGAAGCCCTTGATAATGCAAAATTAGCCATTGTTGCCAAAAATACATTTCTGTCCAATATGTCACATGATATGCGTACACCACTCAATGCCATTTTTGGTTTTACTTCTCTTGCAAAACAACATATTGATGATACTGAAGCGGTCTGTACTTGTCTTGATAAGCTTGAAACAGCAGGCAGACAACTTTTAGATCTGATTGATAAGACATTAGAAATATCATGGATGGAAACGAATAATATTCATCTTACAGAAAGTGAATGTAATATATGTGATGTTATGCAGGATATACACAAATCACTATTTCCACAGGCAACAGAAAAAAATATAACCTTTTCTGTACATTGTGCTTCTTTGGAGCATTGTGACATTTATAGTGATAAAGCTAAACTAAGACAATTGCTTTTATATTTGGCTCAAAATGCTATAACCTATACGCCATCTGGAGGCAACATAGATATAACAGCAATCGAACTAAAAGAATTGCCAAACGACTATGCAATGTATCAATTTACTATTCAAGATACAGGTATCGGAATTAGTAAAGAGTTTTTAGAACATATCTATGAGCCATTTGAACGAGAAAGCAATACAACTTTCAGTGGTATTCATGGTACAGGACTAGGACTTACGATTGTAAAAAATATTGTTGATATGATGGGCGGCGAAATAAGTGTAGACAGCACAGTTGGTACAGGTACCACTTTTACAGTTACACTTCGTCTGCGCATACAAAATCGCCCACTGCCTTTTTCTACAGACAGCAAAGAAATTATTACTCAACTGCTCAATCAAAAAATATTATTGGCAGAAGACAATGAAATTAATTTAGAAATTGAAGTAGAACTGTTACAAGAACTTGGATTTCTTATTGAAACTGCTGTTAATGGCAGTATTGCTGTTGAAAAAATCAAACAGTCCAAGCCCGGAGAATATGCTCTTATTTTAATGGATATCCAAATGCCTGTCATGGATGGACGTCAGGCAACAGAAGCCATACGCAAACTAGACAATCCTGAACTAGCTAATATTCCAATTATTGCATTGTCTGCCAATGCTTTTGAAAGCGACAAGCAGTTGTCCATTGAAAGTGGTATGAATGCTCACCTTACCAAACCGATAGATGTTCCTTTACTGTTGGAATCCATTGCAAAAACAATACATCATCATAAATCTTCACGAAAAAATAAATAACAAACTTACTCGTTAAAAATTTTAAATCTTATTTTTTTATTATTGTACAAGATAAATCATTTATTAGCAGTAACTTTTTCATTTTTTTACTTATACTAACAAAAAAGGTTCTGTTAATAAATGTATTTATTTCTATCAACAGCCATCAAATAAATATATCAGCACACAACTTGGAAACGATTATAATGTTTAAAAACGGTACTATTTAACACTTTCCTTTAATGATATAACGCCACTCAAAAGAAATCCCCTTTAAATATACATCCATATTATTTTGTTCCCCTATAACTATTTTATCAAGCAAACCTGCATAAAATTCATCTTCATACAAAACACCACTCATAAGTTCATCAACAACATTTTTTATATTTTCTATTAATTTTTGTTGTTTCTCTATTACAACAGATTGCTTTTTACTATCTTCTATTTTTATCTTCAAATCATCTATTTGTGCATTATATTTTTTCCTAAAATCAATAAATTCCTTTCGGTCAATATCACCATTCGTATATAATTCAATTAAATTGGTATATTTTTTCTTTGTTATTTTCATCTGTTCTGCCCATATATTGTTACAATTTTCCCTATTAATTGAGAGAATTTTATAAATTATTTTCATTAAATTATCTGATATTTTTTTTCGTTCTATATCTAATTGCTTACAGATAAGAGACATAATATAAAGGATTTCTTCATTACGAATACTTATTCCACAACAACCCTTTTGATTTCCTGCCCTATCCATATAAGAACTGCCATTTTTAACACGCTCAAGACAACTCCATGCTTTATATTTACTGCCATTTTTTCTGGTTTTATACCTTGCAACATAACTTGCACCACATATACCACATTTTATTTTTCCAGAAAACAAATAACGATTGCTGTACTTTGTTTTTCCTTTTTGAGAACAAGATTTTTCATTTAAAATATCATTTGCTTTATCAAACACATCACGCGATATAATGGGTATATGATGGTCTTTAATAATCACAAATTCTTCTTCTCCTCGATTTATTTTCTTTTCATGGGAAAGAAAATCTGGTGTATATGTTTTCTTTTGGACTAAATCACCACAATATTTTTCATTGCGAATAATTCGCAAAATAACGGTATTATTCCATTCTTTTGCACGCATAGGTTTAATACCTGCCTCGCAAAGCTCACGAGCAATTACATAAGCGCCTTTTCTCTCATTTACAAACTTATGAAAGATAAGGCGGACAATTTTTGCCCCCTCCTCATTAATATACATCTTACCATTTTTTACATCATAGCCAAGCATACTGCGTCCAAACACAACACCTTGCTCCATCTGTCGTTTTTGTCCCCATTTCACACGCTCTGAAGTCTTGCGGCTCTCTTCCTGTGCAATCGAAGCCATAATCGACAATCGAAGTTCTGCATCGCCATCAAATGTATTAATATTGTCATTTATAAAAAGAACACCAACACCATACTTTTTAAGGTCACGGGTATAATAGATACTATCAAGTGTATTTCTTGCAAAACGGGAAATCTCTTTTGTGAGAATCAAATCCATTTGACCATTTTTTGCACAGGCAATCATACGATTAAATTCTTTACGTTTTTTCGTATTGGTGCCAGAGATTCCTGAATCAGCAAAAATCTCATAAAGTTCCCAATCAGGATTACGTTCTATATATTGCTTAAAAAATATACATTGACTTTCAAATGAATTTACTTGGTCTTCACGTTCTGTTGAAACGCGACAATATGCAGCAACTCTTTTTTTCACATGCTGTATTGTTCGTTCCCTGTTAAGGGCTTTATATTTATCAATAGACATGAATGTTTCCTTTCTTATAAATGGTCACCATATTGCAAATATAAAGAACCCATTATTTAATTGGATTGTAAATATTTTTATTATATTGTTTTTCTATTTCTTGTATACAACATTCATATTGTGAATCTGTCAAAAATTCTCTTTTTTTTAAAGAAGACAATATTGATTTTTGAAATTGCAAATAAAATATTGTATATTTCTGCTCTTTCATTTGCAAAACAGGTTCTCCATCATAAATAAACTCACGACATTTCAATTATTTATTCCTCTTATCCATTTATAGATAATAATAAAATATTGATATAATGTATTCCTAAAAGCTTGTACGATATAACAATAAAAACGAACTATTAGATACAAAAAGCCGCATAAAGAAGAACTGTTTTTTTCTTATTCTCAAAATCAAAATTTTTTGTAGAAGGCTTCATTGCATATAAAGAATATCATTTGCTGACAAATCTTTTTTAGCAAGAAGCAGCCCTAAATCAGACACATAATTTATATATAAGATAATAACTTTATGTAAGAAAATCTTTACTATTTATTAATAAAATCTTAAGATAACCTTGATTTATTTTGATAAAATAAAAACATATAAAAGAAAGGACTTTAACACTTTAAAATAATGAAAGAAAAGATATTGATTATTGATGATGAGCGCGAGATTGCCGACCTTATTGAATTATATCTTCAAAATGAGAACTATGAAGTTTTTAAATATTACAATGGTACGGATGGGTTAAATTCTATTCAAAATAATATATTTGATTTAGCTATTTTAGATATTATGCTCCCTGATATTAATGGCTTTCAACTATGCCAAAAAATCCGAGAAAACTATTGTTATCCTGTAATTATGCTTACAGCAAAAAGTGAAGAAATTGATAAGATTACAGGGTTAACACTTGGGGCAGACGACTATATTACCAAACCCTTTCTGCCATTAGAACTGGTTGCTCGAGTAAAAGCACAACTGCGCCGATATAAACGTTATAATCAAGACACAAATCAAGAAAATGATATCATTATTCATTCTGGTTTGGTTTTAAATATGAAAAGCCATGAATGTACTTTAAACGAAAAGCCATTGTCACTAACACCGATTGAGTTTTCCATTTTAAGAATCTTATGTGAGCAAAAAGGAAATGTCGTAAGTTCAGAAGAACTGTTCCATCAAATATGGGGTGATGAATATTTTAGTAAAAATAATAACACCATTACTGTTCATATTCGACACCTGCGTGAAAAAATGGGCGACTCTTTTGAAGACCCTAAATATATAAAAACAGTCTGGGGGTGTGGATATAAAATTGAAAAATAATCTAAAGAAAACCAGTAAAAAACTTTTGATATATTTTATTACTATTATTCTTTTATTAATATTATGTTTTAAGTTGTATTATTGGTTAGATATGAATTGGAGTACCACCATTCGTAACTGGTTCTCTGATAATTTAATGGTACATCACGAAATTTCATCTGTAAATGAAACGTATAAAATATCTACTATAGAACCCAACTGGCATACAATTAAACAAATCTTTTTGATAACATTATGTATAACAGTGGTTTTATGGGCAACAAGCATATTTATAGCAGCATGGCTTTATGCTGAAAAAAAAGTGAATCAAACTATATCAAACGCCAACAAAATGGTGCATTCCTATATGATAGAAAACACTGCTATTCCTGATATCTATAAGGAAGAAAATGCAGAACTTTTTGCTCAAATGGTAGAAATTAAATCAACCATACAACATCACGAACAAATATTAAAGGAAGAGGCAACCAGAAAAAATGATTTAATTGTTTATCTTGCCCATGATTTAAAAACGCCACTTACTTCCATTATTGGCTATTTAAGTTTATTACAGGAAATACCAGAAATGCCAATTACACAAAAATCCAATTATATTAATATTACATTAGATAAAGCACTGCGCTTAGAAAAGCTCATTAATGAATTTTTTGATATAACAAGATACAATCTTTCGCAAATCAGTCTGGAAAAAGAAAGTATCAATCTTTATTATATGCTTATCCAACTAACAGATGAATTTTATCCTATTCTCCAAGCGCATGGCAATACTATTAAACTTCAAGCAAATGAAAATTTAATTTTATATGGAGATTCTGAAAAACTTGCACGAGTATTTAATAATATCTTAAAAAATGCAGTTGCTTATAGTTATCCAGATACAGAAATTCAAGTTTTTGCCAACGGCAATGAAAAAGAAATTCATATTGATTTTCAAAATAGAGGAAAAACCATTCCAAAACATAAACTAGAATCCATTTTTGAAAAATTTTTTCGCCTTGATGAATCACGTTCCGTCAACACAGGATGCGCAGGTCTTGGACTAGCCATTTCAAAGGAAATTATCTTGCTGCATGGAGGAACTATCTGGGCTGAAAGTGAACAAGAACAGACAACATTTCATATCACTTTACCATCTTAATTCTTTAAAAATCTCAATCTTATATTTATATTTTCTTAGTAATTAATCAATGAAATATTCAATTACAAAAAGCTTTTGTTTGATAAAATTTCTATCAAACAAAAGCTTTTTATTTATAGACAATCAATTATTGCTATTTTAAAAAACTTATCCATTCTAATATTCACTTAAAAATAGGTAACTTAACAAATGAAATAAATAAAAAGGAGGCTTTCTATTATGGCAAAATATTTATATGAAGGAAATCTAAATGAACCTGTTAATTATCGAAAAAAAGGTTCTATTGAATATTATATTCGCGGCACTGTCAAGGCAAATGGACACACTTATGAACGTTATGGCATTAAGACACATTTTATTGAAGCTGGAGAAAATTATATGAATTTAATACAGCAATATATTATTCCTTTTATAGAAAATGGAGATATTATCAGTGTTAGTGAAAAAGTTATCTCTATGTGTCAAAAAAATATTGTACACATGAATGATGTAAAATTACACCAATTTACAAAGCTGATAAGCAAACTGGGAAAAAAGACAGACAGTGGAATTGGCATTACAGAGCCTTACAAACTTCAATTAATGATTGATATAAATGGTTTAGGCAAAGTATTGTATGCTGGTGTAATTGGCGCTTTTGGAAAATTAATTGGCAAACGAGGATTATTTTATAAAATTTTAGGTGAAGATACGGCGGGCATTGATGGTTTTTATAATCATTCTGCCTTCGAGGTATATCATACAATAGCAACACTAAATCCTAAAGAACCAACAAAAGTCTGTAATGATATTTATGAACGATTTTCTATTCCAATTATGATTGTTGATGCCAATGATATCCATGTCAATATTCTTGGAAAATGCGCACTATTAAAAAATATTTCAAATGAAAATTTAGCTGCCCTTATTGAAGATAATCCTGCTGGTCAAGATGATGAACAAACCCCTTTTATCGTTATACGAGATATTACCTCAAAAAAAGCAGAGCCTTATATACCTAAAAAACCACTCTTTGCACCTTCTGTTTAAATTTTTATAAGGTCATTTAAAATATTTTTGTTGTTTTTGTAAATAGAGAAACCCCTGAAATGTTCCATTTCAGGGGTTTCTCCTAATCCATAACTCTAAATCTTATATTTTTTTGATAAAATTACTCTATTTCTGACCATAAAGAACATCAATATCAATTAATTTAGCTAAATGTTTCAAAAGAAGAACGGCATCACCAACATCGATAATTTCATTTCTATTTACATCACATGCTTTTTCATTAATTGTTATATCGAAGTTTCTTATACCAGCTAAATATTTTGTTAAAAGTACAGCATCGGTTGAATCTCTATCACCATCACCATCTATATCACCAAGCTTGATAGAATCTGAATATTGTGTCTGAAGCCACTCTGTGTTTGTCATTTCCACAACACCTGCACCAGAATTTCCAGTTACAACTTCCTTAACATCCTCAAGCGGAAGTACTTGATATTCAAATGGAAGTGTTCCATCCGTATCATATGTAAATTCCATTGGTTTTGCTTCTTCTATTGTATAATCTCTCTTTTCATATGAATCTTCATTTACTATATGAGATGCCCATGCCCAATTACCAACAGTTGACTTATCTCTATATTTAAACCCTGTTGTAAATAAATTGTCACCATTATTATCCCAGCTGCTTCCTGTATATGTACCCTTTGAATTTGTTACTGTTGAATTAACAATCAAAGTATGATTGTATACATTCTTAAACATAGTTGCCCACACTTGAGCCATATTGCCTGTATCATCACCTTGAACCTCAGCACCTATAATTGGTTCTTCAATGCCATTAAATACACATGTGTCAGCTGCAATACATGCACCATTTCTTGAATTTAGACAACGTGACAATGAATATGGTCCAATTTGTTTAAATATTGGATTAGCTGCTGCCGCTGTCTGATGTGTTGAATCATCAATATAACAGTTAATAAGATTGCCTACGCCCTGTCGAATCATTGGCACACGTTGTCCAACATTTACATAATGATTATATGCAAGGGTAAGCTTAATATTGCTGTTTGCATCTTCTACAACTCTTCCATCTGCATATACATAATTCACGAAATCCTTATCACCAGAACCACTTAAATGACATTTCTTATGGTATGCTGAATATGCCATAATCTGCTCAGGTGTTGCACCACCTGTTCTCATCTGATGATATAAGCTCGTTTTCGCATTAAGCTCTCCCTTCTGATATCGGTCTTCCATAAACATAATAGACTGATAAATAGAGCTATCTTTTGCTGGATTTTCAAGTGCTTCATCACCAATCTTACACCATGAAATGGTAACTCCTGTTGCACCGTTTTCTAAGTCAATATTTCCATCAGAAGCAACTTCAAATGTACAATGGTCAACCCATACATTTTTACCGCCATTAATTTTTAAGTTAGACCAGCCAACTTCTTTCTGTGCGCCAGCATCATCCCACTGCCACATCTCTTTAAAATGCAGATTTCTTATAACAATATCATTACCTGTAATTTTAAGTTCTGTATGCTTAATACTGCTTCCATTTGGTGAAAAGATTGTAAGACCATCAATATTACCTACTGTAATCGTTGTTACACCACTTTTTTCCATAAGCGGATTTGTAAATCCACCATTTACATTAGCCAACTCATTTGATGGTCTTTTATATTCCCTAACAAAGTTGTACTTTCTAAGCACTTCTGCTGTCAGCAACTCTGTCAGATACTTGTATCCTAAATCCATATCCTTTGTGATTTCCATAACTTTAACTTTGCCACTCTGTGCATCACGAATTGCATCAAGGAATTTCTTTTCGTCATCAATCACTCTGTAATACTCTGTTCCGACATATTCACTTCTGTCATGAACATTTCCTGAAGCAAATCCTGTAACTGAAAGGAATGAAGTATTATAATTGCTTTCTGTTGATACTGTACCCGGAATTTCAGTTATAACGTTTTGTGCATCACTTGCTGCTCTGTTTTCTGCATAGCTAATTATAGGAATTTGAATAAACATTGCTGAAACAGTAAGTATTCCTGCAAGCACAAGTGTGCTTAACTTTAAAGTGTTTTTTCGATTAAAGCATAATTTTTTTCTCATTAATGTAATTCCTCCTTTTATATTTATAATTTAGCTTTAACACACCTTTATAATATAACATAATCGCAAAAAAATTACCATATATATCAAGTACTTTTATTAAGGTTTTATTGAAAAAGTTAAACTTTCATTAAAATATAAAAGCATTAAGATACTGGAACATTTCTGTTGCTTTTGTAGGTACAGAAGAACTAGGTCATTTTGAAATGATTAGTACAATGGTTCACCAATTAACTAGGAATCTTTCAATGGAACAGATAAAGGGAACGCCTTTTGAGGCATACTATGTCGACCATACTGCTGCTATATGGCCTCAGGCAGCAGGCGGTATTCCATTTAACGCATGTGAATTTCAGTCAAAAGGCGACCCTATCACAGACCTTTTTGAAGATATGGCAGCAGAGCAAAAAGCCAGAACCACATATGACAACCTTATAAGACTAACTGATGACCCTGATGTATTAGACCCTTTGAGATTCTTGCGTACGCGTGAAGTTGTCCATTTTCAGCGTTTTGGTGAGGGACTCTCTATTGTTCAAGACAAATTAAACTCTAAAAACTATTACTATTTTAACCCTGCATTTAAGTAAGTGTTACTATTTATTTTTTATATTTATATTTGATTTTAAAATGCAATATAGAAATAGTATAATATAAATTTGCAAAGATAATTTTATTGTTATATCAAACATTTTTTATGATAATTTGACACAAATAAAAAAATACTCCCTTTATATAAAGGCAAGTTTATGATTTTACTTGCCTTTATAAAGGGAGCTTTTTCTAACCGACTTTATCAATAACTTATAACCTCATATCCTGTATCGGTCACCAACACCATTAATTCCCACTGCGCGGAAGGTTTTTCATCATCTGTGTAAATAGTCCAACCATTTGTTTCATCAATATATATATCCGATGTACCCATATTAATCATTGGCTCAATAGTAAATACCATGCCTGGCGCCATAACCATGCCAGTGCCTCTTTTGATTACATAGCTTACAAATGGCGTCTCGTGGAACTCAAGTCCTATACCATGACCGCCAACCTGTTTGACAACTGAATAACCATTTAATTTTGCATGGTCGCTGATTGCCTGTGCAACATCTCCAAGATGTCCCCAAGGCTTCACCCTTTCTAAACCCAATTTAACACATTCTTTTGCCACTCTTACAAGCCGCCTTTTTTCTTCTGATACATTTCCAATTAAAAACATTCTGGAAGAATCTGAAAAATATCCATTAAGAATGGTAGAACAATCTACATTGACAATATCTCCATCAATTAATTGAATCTTTGGCGAAGGTATCCCATGACAAACCTGCTCATTGATAGATGTACAGACACTTTTAGGAAATCCTTCATAATTAAGAGGCGCTGGAACACCGCCCATAGCCGTTGTTTTTTCATATACCATCTGGTCTATTTCCTCTGTTGTCATGCCTTCATGGATATGCTCTGCCACATAGTCAAGTACTGCAATATTAATCTTAGCACTGTCTCTCATACCCTGTAATTGTTTTTCATTTTTAATAATCGTTCTTGGAGGTACTTTATGAAACTTTTTTTTATACATTTCAAGTTTTTTATCAAATTCCATATGGCATAGACCATACATCTTGCCGCTATTGCACCAACAAGGTTCTTCCCTTTTTAACTTTTTCATATTTATTTCCATTTCCGCGCTGCTTTTTACAAAACTCAAATCATACTTATGAACTTCTGACTGGCAGCGCACAGATACAAATTTAGTGATTAAAAATTTAATTTTTTAACCTTATTCCTATGTTATCTTTTCTTTCCATTTTATTTTATCTACTGCTGCAATTCTTCCATAATTGCCGGCAGCAACTGCTTTTTACGTGATACAACCCCTTTTAATGAGACAACATTGCCATCGGATACTGTACTAAATGAATTGGTAATAATCTGTGTAGAATTGTTACCAAAACAAACAACTTCTGAAGACTCTGTTAAGACATTGGTTATCATAAAAAATGCCATATCCAGTCCCATTTTTGATATATCGCCTGAAAGATAATCAATCATTGGCTGGCGTACCATGTCGGTCTCTTCCTTTGTCATACAATTTACCTGCCCTACTCCAATCACAATGTCATTAACTGAAAATTTCTTAAAATCTCTGGCAAATAATTCTTCAGATGTTCTTCCTACAAGGTTACTGCCTGCCTTAAACATCTCACGACCATAACTTTCGATATCAATATCTGCTATCTGTGCCATTTTTTTACATATATCAATATCGACCTGCGTACATGTTGGCGATTTTAAAATGAGCGTATCTGATATAATTGCTGAACAAAGAAGTGCAGCTATTGTCTTTTCTGGTATCAATCCATTTTCTTCATACATCAATCCAATAATGGTTGACGTACAGCCCAACGGCTGATTTCTAAAAAATACTGGCGTCATTGTCTGAATAGAACCTAGTCGATGATGGTCAATAATTTCAAGAATTTCTGCTGTCTCTACCCCAAACACTGCTTGACTTTTTTCATTATGGTCTACTAAAATCAATTTCTTCTTCCCATGTTTTAAAAGATTACGTCTTGATATCATACCAATATATTTGCCGTTTTCATCTAATATTGGAAAATCACGGAATCTTCTTTTTGCCATCGTATCCTCAATATCTTCAATATAATCCGTTATTTTAAATTTAATCATTTTTTCTTTTGGTGTCATATAAAATCGAATAGGAAGACTTTGATTAATAAGACGTGCCACTGTATAGGTATCATATTCTGTTGTTATAATCATACAGTTATTTTCCTGTGCCACTTTAATAATGGTCTTTGACACATTGACACCCTCACAGATAACAATACAGCGTGCATTCATCTCCACAGCACACAATTGTGCATCATATCGGTTACCCAGAATAATAATGTCGCCCTCTTCAATATACTGTTCCATCATATCGGGATTTGCCGTTGCAATCACTACTTTTCCTTTATCGACAATTTGCCCTATATCACCCGTTATTACAGTTGCATCCAGTGTATCTACAATATTTTGCATACTGGTATGCGCCACTGATAAAATATTACTATCATAGACATCAAAATATGATTTGGATATATCGCCAAGTGTGATAAGCCCTTCTAATTCACCATTTGACAATATGGGCAATGTAACAGTATTATTTTCTTTCATATAATGATAAGCAGCTTTCATTGATATGTCTTCACTAACACCCTCAATAATATGAATATCCACATCTCGCACTTGTGGTCTTACATCTTTAATATATTCAGGGATACTCACTTCATTCTTACTTAACACATATTGTGTCTCTTCATTTAAATGACCTGCTCTTTTAGCAATATGCTCCTTACCTGTCAACAATGTCTTTAATCTTGCATAACAAATGGCTGAACAAATTGAATCCGTATCTGGATTTCTGTGTCCAAATACATAAACTGGATTATCCATAAAAATAACCATACCTTTCCATAATCTGCAAATTAAATGTATAAAACAATACAGTTTTCCACAAAATCAAATACCCCCGCTTAAAAAGCGGGGACTTTTCTGATAAAATAAATACAAATAGTTGTTATAACAACAACTATTTTTGATTGCGTAGCTATGTCAAGCGGATATTTATAATCCGCTTTGCTACTTGCTTACAACCTCATTGTCGCTTTGCGGCATTTTTTAACAGGCAAGCTAACTAGCTCCTGATGAGGTTAAAAAATTAATTACGGAAGACAACTATCTTTGTCTTATCAGTGTACCCTAATGTCATTAACTTATCTTGCAACTTTCTAATCGCATCTCTATATACATAAAATGCATCATAAGTGTTTTTAAAACACTCTTTTGCTTTTTCAGTATTTCCAGCATCTTTTGCCTTCCATGATTCTGTTGCACATCTATGTAACTCATTATGAGCATTTTTAACAGCCGCAAACTCCTGACTTCCTGTAATTGCTGGGTCTGTCTGCTTGCCCAGCCAAATACCAAGCTTACAGCTTGTAGGATTATTAAGCTGTGTAATTTTAAGTTGTTCAAAACCAATTTCATTGCTATATACACGCCACATAAGAATAAAATGGTCTATCTCAAATATCTTTAACCAGTCTTGTGTCGTAACATTTGCAAAATCTCGAACCATATCGCTTCTGGTTGTATCAATATAACGGCTAATCTTATATACATGTGTTCCCTGAGCCATGCAGTCTTTTGTCAATTCATCATAACTTACAGCAATATTCTCAACTTGGTTAGAAAAACTTGCCGTAACGGTTGTCTGTTTATCAATCGCCTTAAATATATTATCTACTTTATCTTTGACAATTTCCATTTGATTGGTCATTCTATTAATATCATTTAGTGAACCTTCCACTTTACTGTTGCCTTCAGCCAGCTTTGTGGTTGTATCATCCATTAATTGAGCAAGTTCTGTAATATCATTTTTTAACTCATTCACATATTTTACAATATCTTCCGCAGATGATGATGTATTGCTTGACAGTTCTCTTACTTGGTCAGCTACAACTGCAAATCCTTTGCCCGCCTCCCCTGCTCTTGCTGCTTCAATTGAAGCATTTAATGCAAGAAGATTACTTTGACTTGCAACAGCCTTTACAATATCTACAATTTCCCCAATTTTTTGTATCTTATCTTGAAACTTCTGCATTTGTCCATTAATGACACTGATTTTTCCAGATGACTCATTGACAACTTGAATGCTCTCGTTCATACCTACTGCACTTTTTTGTATGACGTCAAGAATATCATGTGTATTATCTCGAATATCCTCCATTGATGTCGAAATATCATTGATTGATGTCTCAAGGTGATGACTGGCTTCTTCCATATCATTAATGGATTCATATTGAGATTGAACCTGGTCAAACGTATTTTTAACATAAGAATTATCACCAATTGATTCCATTGCTTCATTCAATCTCATAACAAAATTATTATTTGCCTTTTTAAAAGCTTGAATCATGCCATTAATCTTTTCTCCATATCGTTTGTCCACAAACGGAGATACATCAATCTCACTAAAATCTCCCTCAATAACCTTATCCATCATTGACATCATCAACTCAATATCATGGTTCGTATTTTGAACTTCACTCTTCTTCCTTCCAAACATAGTATTACCCCTCCATTCTTGTTCAGCTCACAATTCCGAGCATAAGCACAAATGTATATATTACCCCTTTAACACCTTCGTCCTTTCTGTTTCAAAATTTCTAATTATATAGATATTATATCACATAAAAATTTAGTTGAAAACTGTTTTGTGACACATTTAACATTATTTCATAATATAATAAAAAATAATAAGGATTTAACCTAATGAAATCAACTATGAAAAAATTGTCTGTTTTACTATTGACATTTGTAATGTTGCTGACATTTTTTGGATGTTCAAAAAACAAATCAAATGAAGTTGATAAAGTTCAAAAAGTCACTTTAAATGAAGTTGCACATTCAATATTTTATGCACCACAATATGTAGCTATTGAAAAAGGATACTTTTTGGAAGAAGGTATTGAGTTAAACCTTGTTACTGGATTTGGCGCAGATAAAGTTATGACTTCACTGGTAAGCGGTGATGCGGATATTGGTTTTATGGGTTCTGAAGCCTCAATATATGTATATACTGGTGGTTCAGCAGATTATGCTGTCAATTTTGCACAACTCACACAACGAGCTGGAAATTTCTTGGTATCAAGACAATCCTATAACAATTTTACTTGGAATGATGTTAAGGGAAAAACTATTTTAGGCGGCAGAGCTGGTGGTATGCCTCAAATGCTCTTGGAATATATCCTTAAAAAACAAGGAATTGACCCTAAAAACGATGTAGAGATTATTCAAAATATTGATTTTGGTTCTACGGCGGCTGCATATTCATCAGGCTTAGGCGATTTTACTGCCGAATTTGAGCCAACCGCAACAACAATTGAAAATGAAGGCAGAGGATATGTTGTTGCTTCCATGGGCGTTGATAGCGGATATGTTCCTTATACTGCCTACTGTGCTAAAAAAAGTTATTTAGAAAAAAATCCTGAAATTATCCAATCTTTTACCAATGCCATTCAAAAAGGTCTTGACTATGTTAATAGCCACACAAGCAGTGAAATAGCACAAGCAATCGCCCCTCAATTTCAAGAGACTGATATTGCAACACTCACAAAAATAGTAGAGCGATACAAATCGCAAGACACTTGGAAAGGCGATACGATATTTGAGAAAGACTCCTTTGACCTTTTAAAAGATATTCTTACAGAAGCTGGCGAATTGGATGCAGAAGCTCCATACGATAAACTTGTCACTACTGATTTTTCTAAAAAAGCAGCAAAAAATTGAGTATTGTCAAAGCGTATATTCAAAATCTGCCGTGCTACTTGCTCATAACCTCATAGCTACTATCGCAACGCAATTTCCTATAAAATAACTGATGCTATATTTTACAGCTTTAGGCTAATAGATTGAATTTTTTTGTAAAAATAAAAAATTTCACACATGGTTTGTACGAAACACAAACCATGTGTGAAATTCATCTTTTAAGTTAAGTAAATATTCTTAATCCATTTCACTACTTACTCTTAAATTTTCATTTTTCAATTATTCTTCATATTGAATTTTTCTTCCTATAACATTAAATATATAATAAACAACAACTGCAAATATAATTAATTTAATAGCAAATAAAACATCAATACTTGTAACAGAATTTACATCATAAATTTGGAATGTAATAACGGACACAACATTAATAACAAAACAGATACCATGAAACATTGATGGCAATATCTTCTTTTCAATACCAAATGTCACTGTCATTAAAGCCATCTGCAAAATCATATCAATAATGGTACTTACACCCATAAATAACCATAATACAACGGGTGCTACAAATAAATCGGATATAGATTGATATGTTGCAACAAGTTCTTCGCCTGATATTTCTGAAAGTGCTGCTTCCAAACCACTACCTTCTATACCTATGCACCATACAAAATATGAAACCACTGTAAATCCATATAACAGCGCATCACCAAATCCTAAACCAAGACCACCTAAATAGATATCTCCTTTTCTCTCAAAACGTTCTGCCAACACTTTGCAAAGAACGATTCGACCTGCTATATATCCTGTTGCGCAAAGCAGACAATCAACAATGGTAAGTGTTATTGGATTGTATGAAAATGCAATGTCAATGCTGGGAATTAAAGCTAATGCCGATTCTGTAAGCATAACAAATATTCTGACAAATGTAAAAACGGTCAATCCTAAAAAAAATGGTGTAACTCTTCCTTTCCATCTCTTTTTGATAACAATAAACATTACAAGAAATACAGAAACAGCCAAAAATCCTCCCGCTTGCAGCATAAATGTTATACCTGACGGCAATGTCTGATTAAAATCAATTGTATCCATAACAATCCTCCTTTATTGCTCAACTTTATGATTTGTATTTATAAAGCAACAGGACTGCCACAAAATGAAGTTCCATACAATATATTGATATCAGCCAAATAACGCCATATCACATCTTGTAGAATTTCTCATTTTGCAACAGCCCCACTCATAATCTGAATTGTAACAATATATCTTTTCAATAATAACCACTAGCTTGTATATTTAAAAAGGCACACTGTAGCACATCCTTGATTATAATTTTGTTACATTTGTAGCCTGTGGACGACCATTAGCTCCATCAGTAACATCAAACTCTACACTAGCGCCCTCGTCTAATGACTTAAAGCCACTCATGTTAAGTCCTGAGTAGTGTACGAAAACATCATTGCCATTCTCGTCATTAATGAATCCATACCCTTTTTGATTGCTGAACCACTTTACTGTACCTTTCATTATAAGTACCTCCAAAAAAATATGCGGTATCTAAGCGATGCCAGATACATCTTATCATTCACGCTAAGTATTGTCAATAAATATTGCAAAAAGCCTCTCTAATTTTCGCTTTTCTTTATATCTTTTAACTTATCAAGAAGGTCTCTTTGTTTATCCTTTAATTTTGATGATGCATTGATGGATTGAATAACATCATAGCCAAATCGCAACGCATTATCATACTCTTCATTTTTGTAAGACAACACAGACATTAAATAGTTAAATGTACATTCATCCATACCACATATTGGAGGATATTCTTTTAAGAGGGCTTCTACAAATCCTTCATAAGCTTCTTTTAAATAACTTTCCTCTTCACTTTTATATTTATCATACTTTGCTTTTTCTTCTTCTGTTAAAGCTTCCTCATCTTTATCCTTTACAATCTCCTCATACATGGAACGATTAAGCCATGCAATTTTTAAGCGAAGATAAGAACACTCACTAATCTTAGAAGGCTTCTTAATTGCAATAAGCAATGCCCTTTTATATCTTGCAATCGCTGTATCATAATCATAATAGCCAATATCCTCTGTTGGATTATTTATGCCAAACTGCTGATTACATACTTCTGTTTTTAACAATAATCTTTGTTTTGGCGTAACATTATCAAACTCTCTTGACACTGACGCATATCCACAATATGGACACATATATACATCATACTTAATCGTATCAAGATTAGAATATTTTGGTCTTAAATCATCATCTGTTCCAAGAAATCTTGCTTTTCCAGTTTTAACTACCTTGTTTTTAAACTCCTTATCACATATTGTACAAGTCACTCTTTTATCAAAAAGATACTGTGCTTCTTTTGGTTGATTACTATCACTCATTATTTATTTCCCTTCTTTTTATGTATATTAGTAAAGCAGTATTGTAATCTGCTTCACTATTTATGCCTTTGCTACTTCTTGACGGTTTTGAAACTATCACAGTAAAGCAAGTATAAGATATTATAAAATATAATATGCAGTTCTTGCCTGATACAATTTAATTATACTGGCAATTTAAAAGAACTTTTTAACGATACAATTCTATTAAATACGGGTTTCCCTTTAATACTATCCTTTATATCAGCGCAAAAATATCCATTGCGGACAAACTGGAATTTATCTTGTGCATTTGCCTGTGCTAACGCTGGCTCCACATAACAACTTTTTACTACTTTTAACGAATTAGGATTGAGATTAATCTGTCCTGTCTCCTCATCATAAACGCCTTTTTCTTCATCGACTATATTTTCATATAATCTTGCTTCAACATTTACACCTTCACTGACAGAAACCCAATGAATCGTTCCTTTTACTTTACGTCCTGCAAAATTACCACCTTTTGTCTCAGGGTCATATGTGCAATGAATTTCTGTAATATTGCCCAATGCATCCTTTTTATAATCAACACAGGTTACAAAATAGGCATTCATCAATCGCACTTCGTTACCCGGAAACAACCTGAAATATTTTTTTGGTGGTTCCTCCATAAAATCCTCTCTCTCAATATACAATTCCTTTGTAAATGGAACTTTTCTTGTACCAAGTTCTGGATTTTCTTGATTATTAGGAACTTCCATATATTCAATTTGACCTTCTGGATAATTATCAATAATCAGCTTTACTGGGTCTAAGACAGCCATCATTCGGCTTGCTTTTTGTTTTAAATCTTCTCTTATACAGTACTCAAGCATAGGGTATTCTACAGCACCCTGACTTTTTGTCACCCCTACCAAATCCACAAACATCTTGATAGACTCTGGCGTAAAGCCTCTCCTTCGCAGTGCTGCAATGGATACAAGTCTTGGGTCATCCCATCCGTCTACAATGCCATCTTCTACCAATTTTTTAATATATCGTTTTCCTGTCACCACATTATTTAAGTACAATTTTGCAAACTCAATCTGCTTTGGCGGATTCTCGTACTCTAATTCCTTTACAACCCAGTCATAAAGCGGTCTATGGTCTTCAAATTCCAACGTACATATAGAGTGTGATACCCCTTCAATCGCATCTTCAATTGGATGTGCAAAATCATACATTGGATAGATACACCATGTATCACCTGTTCTATGATGTGTAATATGAGCAACGCGATAAATAATTGGGTCTCTCATATTAATATTTGGTGAGGCCATGTCAATTTTTGCTCTCAATACTTTAGCACCATCTTCATATACACCATTTTTCATATTTTCAAACAGTTCAAGATTTTCTTCAACACTTCGATTGCGATATGGACTCTCCTTACCCGGCTGTGTAAGCGTTCCTCTATACTCTCTTATCTGTTCAGGCGTCAAATCACAAACATAAGCTTTCCCCTTTTTAATCAGCTTCACTGCTGCCTCATACATTTGTGGAAAATAACTTGAGGCAAACAATACATCTTCATGCCATTTTGCGCCAAGCCATTCCACATCACTTTTAATTGACTCTACAAACTCTTCTTTTTCTTTTGTTGGGTTTGTATCATCAAACCTCAAATTAAACTGACCATGATATTTTTGCGATAACCCATAATTTAATAATATGGACTTAGCATGTCCTATATGAAGATAACCATTTGGTTCTGGGGGAAATCTTGTAATGACTTTTTTACAATGTCCATCTTCAATATCATTATCAATAATCTGTTCAATAAAATTTCTTGATACAACTTCGTTTTCCATTACATACTCCATTCTATTCTTACAATTTCATTGTTCCTTCTATATCTGAAGATTGGTGTAAAAAATAAATTCTTCACACCACAATTTGTATCTGCACATTATCTCGTCGCGTGTTCAAACATCACTTTAAGTTCCTCTACATCAAATTGATAATGGCTATTACAAAAATGACAATTCACTTCAATAGGTTCATTATCCTCAATCATGGACATAAGCTCTTGTCTTCCTATACTTATAACTGCTTTACTCACCTTTTCTTTGGAACAGTCACAATAAAATTTTGTTTCTATTTTTTCTAACAACTCAAAATTCATACCCTCTAACACATGTTCAAGGATATCTTCTGGCGTCATTTGCTGCTCAAAAAAATCGGTTACAGATTGAATTTTTGCTATCCTTTGTTCAAGTTTATCAAGTATTGCTGTATCAGCACCGGGCATCAACTGGATAATAAATCCTCCCGCCTGCCTTACTGTATTATCTTTATTCATAAGAACGCCAAGTGCCACAGATGATGGAATTTGCTCACTTGTTGCAAAATAATAAGTCAAGTCATCTCCAATTTCACTTGTTACTAAAATGGTATCTCCAACATAAGGTTCTTTTAACCCAATGTCTTTTATAACACTTAACACGCCTATACCTAAAGCACCTGCAATATCTAGCTTTCCATCAACCAATGGAAGCATAACCTCTGGGTGTGCCACAAATCCCTTGACATTGCCTTTAGGGTCTGCTGTTACAGTCATTGCACCAATAGGTCCATTCGCCTTAATCTGTATTGTCATAAGGTCGGTATCATTTTTCATCATTGTTCCCATCATTGCACCACCTGTAAGAAGCCTTCCAAGTGCCACTGTAGCTATTGGACTTGTATTATGCCTCCCTCTTGCCTCCTCGACAAGATTTTTTGTCGTTGCTGCAAATGCCCTAATCTGACCTTCACAGGCAACGCCTCTTACAATATAATCCTTCATTTTTTCCTCCATTCCGAAGCATTTTGCATTAAGGAATAAAACCAAAATCTTAAATCTGTCCTATCGTCAATCAACATATTATTTTTTAACAATATAATATAATCTTTCACTATCCTTGTTTGGTTCATTATGTGTAAATGCATCATAGACTGCTATCACTTCTAACCCTGCTGTCTGTGCTGCATTTTTTACCTCATCAATCTCAAATCCATGTTGAAAATGTTGTTCCTCAAATCGTTCAAAAAGACCATCTTCATTTTGAACAAATATTGTCAAATCATATATATTATTTCTTGTATCATTTTCATAATAATTATTCCATATAAAAGCAGATGTATCTCTATTTTCTGCATACGTATTATCACTTAAAATATCTCGAAAAAAATGTATTGTCTTTAAATCAAAAATAAATATGCCCCCTAAAGCTAGTCCTTTCTTTACAGAATCAAATACATTTTTTAAGTCATTGACAGATGTTATATAATTCATTGAATCGCCAATGCTAATCATAGCCAAAGCCTCATAAGGCAGGCTAAATTCTCTCATATCCTGTAAACTATAAACGATTTCTTGTCCATTATCAAATGTTTTTTCAGAGGCAATCGTCAACATATCTTGTGACATATCAATTCCTATACAATCATAACCAGCTTTATCAAGAATCCTTGTAACTGTTCCTGTACCACAGCCTAAATCTACAATAAAATCTCCACTATTAATATGGTATTCATGTAATAATTGAATCAGATACGCACACCATTCATCATATGGTATATTATCCATATATTCATCATAGACATATGCAAAATCAGTATATTCTCTCATATAAATCCTCATTTTGAATCACAGTGTTTGTAAAAAATAAATGCATCTGCATTATTCCAACTCTATAACCTTTAGCAAAATATAATGGAATTGTAACAAATAATAGGGCTTAGGGCAAGCACAAAGCGTTTTAAATTTTTAGTAACTTAAAACTTATTTTTCACACCCAACTTACGCATAATGACTTGTAAATTTCGCAATAATTTAATATACTAAATAGACAGACTTAATTTACTTTTAAAACAATTCATTAAGATAAAGAAAGGTTAAAAAACAAATTTTTCAAGCTACTTAAATGTAGTATAAATGGGGATTACTATGAATACAACTCGACATAATATTAAATTTTATAAATATATTTTATATCACTTTATTTTTTCCATTATCTTCACACTATTTGCACTGATGATATGTTTTAAAATTAATATTATATCACATCTTTTTCCTTCATACTATTCCTGTGATAACAATATTAATGAATTTTATAAAAATGATGTGAGTTCCATTTATGGTACTGCTACAAATCTTCATTATTCAGGCTATGATTATATTGTCAATAATGTTGTAAAAGCTCATTACTACTATACGTTAAAAAACAATACTTGTACTATATATCTTATATCTTCAAACAAACTTGAAAATCCTGATATTCCTCCTATCACCATTGAAACACTTAACTTCACAGCAAACCTAGAAAGCCACAATCAACAAATAAAATCTTTGCTAAACTACATGGCATCGGATTTAAAATGGAATTATGATGGATTGTCTAAATATACACAACCAATTTTTATCAATGA
This sequence comes from uncultured Lachnospira sp., assembly GCA_910587485.1. Taxonomy (GTDB): domain Bacteria; phylum Bacillota; class Clostridia; order Lachnospirales; family Lachnospiraceae; genus Lachnospira. Next base: position 66,198 of record CAJUKN010000007.1, on the reverse strand, counting down.
ATACAATTATCATATTGAAATCTATGTTATTATTGCAATACTTACTATCTTAGGCTTTGTATTATCTATTATATTTGGTTTTATCATTATTCTGCAAGCAAGTTATATCCCACGTATTTACACCAAATAATTGACTGTTGCAAGCATGATTCCTGCAATAACAAATACAGCAGCATACCACCTTTTGCAAACATTTACTGCCTCCTGTATCTTCAAACGCACTGCCCAAATTTTAGCACAAGCATCTATTTGACGCAAACCATATATGGTAAAGTTGACAAAGCTGTAGAGTCAACAACACGAAAGGTAAAAGAGAGTAAAATTATATTTTATCACATAAAAAAATACCACCGACAATTACCAACGCCGATGGTACCTTACAATTATTGATTTCTTCCACAGCAAAGCTTATACTTCTTACCACTTCCACATGGACATGGCTCATTACGTCCAATTTTTTTACCTTTTACTACTGTTCCTGAAGCCTTTTGCTCTTTATATAACTGTTTTCTTTTATCTTCTGAAAGTAAGTTGTCCCATGCAGGTAATTCATATAACCAGTCCGCCTTACAAGCAACCATATTGTAATATAATTTTTCAATATCATAATCAAGACTGACAATCGTATCCTCGCCCATACTCTCAATTGGATTTGGCTCCTTTAAACTGTCATTGATTCCATCAAGAAAACCAGTCATTATCAATATTTCAACTTCAAATTTTTCTGCAAGCTCCTTAACAGTGCCTTTAACAGGTTGATTTGGAGCAGCTAAAATCTTTTCATAAATACCTTTTTCAAAATTAAAATAGGTTCCCCAAAATTCTCCTGCCTGTTTTTGGTTCATTTCTGTTTGATAAGCTAACTGTCTCCAAGTATCAAGTAATGCCATATTTTTATCTACCTTTCATTTTGTTTAATATAACTACAAATAAATTATTCAGAAAGACGCTGTATCATCTCCCACATAGCCTCAGCCGAATTGAAATTCTCTGGTATAATATCAACAGGTGTAATCTCAATATCAAATGTGTCATTCAACTCCCCTACTATTGACACAATATCAAAAGAATCAAGAATCCCATCATCAACAAGTGTATCACAAGTTTCAAAATCTACATCTGCATTTACCTCTGTTAAAATTTCCATTAACTGGTCCATAAAAAAACCTTGCCTTTCTATCATTTTTATTTTTTTATATTGGTAATCTTAATCCACAATTTACCAACTCTACCAAGTAAAATATAACATATTAGGTCGTTAGTCAAGAAGAATATTATTTATTCAATACGAAATTTCGTGAATTGATTATATCCGAATCCTGAAAATCACGCAACATCTCAACTACGCCATTTTCATCATATGTAATAATTTTAGGAAGCGTTCTGCTAAGAAACAAGTATATTCCTTCTGTAACAGAGTATGCCCCTATATTATAAAAAACCAACATATCTCCCTTATCTGGTTCTCCAATTGGCAAATTTTTAACAATAACATCTGCAACCGTACACAATGAACCACATATTGTCCATTTTGATTTTTCGTCATCTATGCTACATTTTTTGTCATTGGCATTTGATATTTTACTGCTTATACTTAAACTTTCATCATCTATGTTTGATGTTTTACGCTCTATACTTGAATTTTTATTGTCCATGTTCAATGTTTCAGTATCATTATTTGATTTATTATTATTTATATGGAGTGTTTCAATATTTACACTATCTTTTTTTAATAATCCATATGCTTTTATTATGGTACCATCTTTCTTTAAATAAGCATATGCTGGAATCTTCATTGCCATTGTCTGTCCATAATAATTAATATGATTGATTCCTCCATCAATAATACAATATTGTTGTTCACAATGAACTTTTATATCAACAACCTTTGATACATATACGCCGCATGTAGCAACAAGATAACGTCCCATCTCTAAAGTGATATGATATTTCTTTTTTATATTTTCTAGTTCCGTCAAAAATTGTTGTAACATCTCATAATCATTATTGTAGGCATCTTCTCCAAAATAAGATATCATTAGTCCCGGACCATATTCTAATTCTTTTACAGTAAAACCATACTGATTTTTTAATTGTTCACAAAATACATCAAGCATCTGCAATTCTTTTACATTGATTTCACCCCTCTTTTTCTGTGTTCCTGAATAATATTGTATTCCAATAATATCCACATAAGGATATTCTGCTCTATCCGCGATAATTTTTTCAATTTCCAATTTATCCAGTCCAAATTGATTTTTACTTGTAAGCCTTAAAAGAGCCGCAATTTTAATTCTTCTTATTTTTGCACAACAACAAAGTATATTAAATTGTTCTATAGATTCTACTGTATATACACCAACACCACCACACTCATCCATTACATACTCAATATCACTTTGTTTTTTATAAACACCAGATAGTACAATAGATGACATATCTACATTTTCACGCCTGCATATAGCAAACTCTCCCGGCGAACAAACTTCAAATTTGGATATCAATGGCTTGAGAGCATCCACAAGAAATGGATTTGCTTTCATTGCATAACAAAGTGTAATATCCTCGCCAAGCATTTTTTGTATATCGCCAATTCTTTTACAAAGTTCTTCTTTATCAAAAATATAAAGTGGCGTGCCATGCAATTTTGCCAGTTCTCCTATTTTTTCCTCACGAATCATTTTTAGCCTCCATGCTACTTTTTACTTTTTATTATATTGTTCCACAAGTAACTTCCTATCTATCTTGCCATTTTTGGTAACAGGCATTGCATCAACTTTTACAAATTCTTGAGGGAGCATAAACTTTGGCAGCTTTGCTAAAAGTGTATGAGTTATTGCCTTTTTATCCGATTCACCTTCATAAAAACCAATAATAAACTGTTTTTTCTCATCATATATACAACAAGCTCGGACAACACCATCAGCAGCATTGATTGCAGCATCAATTTCTCCTAATTCAATTCTATGCCCATTATGTTTAATCTGAAAATCTTTACGAGACGAAAAACATAATTCTTTTTTCTCATTATAATACCCTAAATCTCCTGTTCTATATATAATTTCTATATATTTATCATTAAGAGGATTTTGAACAAATGTCTCTTTTGTTTTTTCCTGATTGTTATAATACCCCAATGTAACTGATGTGCCAGAAACACATATTTCACCAATTTTATGACAATCCTGCTCTGTGATAAGTTTATCTTTTTCATCTAATAAAAATACACGCTCATTTGGAAATGCTTTACCTATTGGCAATGTTTCATCAAGAGCAAATGCTCTGTCAACAATATAATATGTACAGTTACATGTTATCTCTGTAGGTCCATAAACATTGACAAACATAGCTTCTGGATAAGCTGCTCTCCACAAATTCAAATGCTTAATTGGCATAACTTCACCTGAAAAAATAACCTTATTAATATTACTTGGCTTTTTGTAATCAAAGCCATTCAGTCTCGTTACAATACACAAGGCAGAAACGGCCCAGATAAGCGTTGTAATATGATTATTATCCAGATAATCAAGTAATATTGCTGGAAATGAAAACATGGATTTGGGTATAATTTGTATGGTAGCTCCACATTTTAAGCCTGAATAAATATCTTTAACAGATACATCAAAATCAAATGGTGCCTGATTTCCTATAATATCATCTGATGAAATTCCAAATTGCAATGTAAAGCAATCAATAAAATCAATAACACTTCGATGATTTACTATAACGCCTTTCGGAACGCCTGTTGAACCTGATGTAAAAATTGCATAAAGCGGGTCTGTATCCAATGCTTGCTCTCGGATTTTTTTAATCTGTGTACAATCTTCTTTGGAAATAGTATACTTCATAAGTTCTTCTATTTTAAGAACCTTTCCTTTAAACCCTAATTTTTCCTGTTTTTTGGCAGATTTTTCATCAATAATCATCATATCTGCATCTAATGTATGGATAATATTGTTAATTCGGTCAACAGGATAAGATGGGTCCAACATAACATAAAAACAACCTGCTGCTGCTATACCAAGAAAGGCAGCTAAAGCCATACAACTCTTTTCCATATAGACAGGCACTGCATGTCTTTGTTCTACATAAGGCAGTAATGCTGCTGCTATATTTTGAGAATAACAAAGTAATTCCTTGTAAGTCATTGACGATTTATCGTCCGCAACTGCTGCCTTTGATGGAAACATTAAAGCAGAATTTTCGAGATATTCTATAACATTTTTTGACATAACTATCCTTTCACGTCAAATGACATTTTGACATAACATAATCTATCGTACAAATTTTCTGTATTCCTTATATATAAATTTATGATATAATAACCACAGCATAGCTGTGGTATAAAAGTTTGCTCCGCAAACTTCTAGCTTCTTACTATGTTTAAATAATGTATAATAACCACAGCATAGCTGTGGTATAAAAGTTTGCTTTGCAAACTTCTGGCTTCTTACTATATTTAAATAATGTATAATAACCATATAATGTGAATTTTTATCTGCTAAAAACGAAAGGATTTTATATATGAACAATCATTCTAAAATCAAAAGACTTGCTGCTTTGACAGTCGTTATCTTATGGATAAGTCTTTTAATTATAACCTTAATCGTATCATTTATTGATACCGAAAGTATGCGTAAATTATTTACAGGTTTGATAATAACGGATATTGGTCTTCCTATTGTTGCATATGCAATGATGTTAGCATATAAATATATGTCTGGCAAAAAATAAGAAACTCCCACTATCTATGCTATGGCATAAAGGTGAGAGTTTCTCAGTCAAAAGGATATTCGCAATCTGCTTTGCTACTTGCTCATAACCTCAAAATCCCTCAAATAAAGCAAAACTTATCTACACAATTCAACCGTATATATTTCTTTTACAGGAAATGTTATTTTTACTAATCCTATTGAATTAAATTCTCCACTGATTTTTTTGAACTCATGTAAAAGTAAATTACTTGCTTTATAAAACACGCTATCCTCATCTTCTTGTGTAAGTGCAAGTGTACAATGTGGTACCCAATTATCAGGGGAATACCATTTCTGGTCAGTTGTATCAAACTCATTTAAACATTCATGCAGTTCTTGGTGAAACTGGTACATACTTTTATTCATTATTGGTGAAGCAAAGATTGTTTTTGTGTCATTAAACATTCCAATAGAACCAACATATGCCAGCAATATTTTATGATTTTGCGCAAATTTTTTTAATTGCTCTATACATTTTTGCTCATTCACATCATTAAAACAAGCTAATGTAAGATGTGGTCTTGTTTTCCATTCCAAAAATTTTGTGCTTAAATTTTCATCAGCTACTCTTTGTGCCAAATACAAAAGTTTCTTTTCAGTTTCTATATCATAATATAATTCTACTGCATATTTCATTCTTTTTGCTTCACCTACTCTCACTTTACATATCTAAATAATTTTATTAATATAATTTTATTACTTGCAGTATGTACTTTCTCTATAAATAATCTCATGCCTTCCCGGTCCATTAGAAACCATTGTGATTGGTGCTTCTATCTCTTGTTCAATAGCTTCAATATAAGCTCTGCACTCAACTGGCAGGTCTTCATATTTTGTAATTCCTCTAATATCTGTTTTCCAACCCTTAAATGTTTTTAATACTGGTTTTGCTTTTTCAAGTTCTACCGTTGTAGGAAAATCTTTTGTCACCTTTCCATCAATTTCATATCCAACACACATTGGTATTTCATCAAGATAACCTAATACATCAATTACAGTAAGTGCTACCTGTGTTGTTCCCTGCATTCTGACGCCATAACGGGTTGCCACTGCATCAAACCACCCCATTCTTCTTGGTCTGCCTGTCGTAGCACCAAATTCGCCTCCATCGCCGCCACGTTTTCTCAACTCATCAGCTTCCTCACCAAATATCTCACTGACAAAGCCACCTGCTCCCACCGCAGAAGAATATGCCTTAACAACCGTAATAACATCCGTAATGGCACTAGCTGGAATACCTGCACCAACCGCACCATATGAGGCAAGTGTTGATGATGATGTAACCATAGGATAAATTCCATGGTCAGGGTCTTTTAATGAACCGAGCTGCCCTTCAAGCAGGATTCTTTTCCCTTCTTTCAACGCCTTATGTAAAAATGCTGATGTATCACATACATAAGGTTCAACCATTGCCTTATATTCCATCAACGTGTTAAATACTTCTTCTTCTTTTAAAAGTGGTTTATGATAAAGATGCTCTAATAGGCAATTTTTAATTGTACAAATATTTGCGACCTTATCTCTTAAGTCTTTCTCATTTCCAAAAAGCTCACTAACCTGAAAACCAATTTTTGCATACTTGTCTGAATAAAAAGGCGCAATACCAGACTTTGTAGAGCCAAACGACTTCCCTGCCAGTCTTGCTTCCTCATATGTATCAAAATCTACATGATATGGCATAAGAATCTGTGCTCTATCAGATACAAGAATTTTAGGCATTGGAACATTTCGTTCTACAAGACTGTTAATCTCTTTAACCAAATATGGTATATTGAGTGCTACACCATTCCCTATAATACTTGTTGTGTGATTATAAAACACACCTGATGGTAAAAGATGAAGTGCAAATTTACCATAATCATTAATAATTGTATGTCCTGCATTGCTTCCGCCCTGAAATCTTACTATAATATCGGATTCCTCTGCAAGCATATCTGTAATCTTGCCTTTGCCTTCATCGCCCCAGTTGGCACCAACAATCGCTTTTACCATAAATTCCTCCATTCTGCTGTACTTCCTTTATATAAATACGTATTTTGTCTTATATAAATCAAACACAGCACTTAAAATTAAATAGATTATTGTTTTCTTTTCATACGATTGCTATTGAATCAAAATAACAACCATTCTATAGTATAATACCATAATATATAATTTGCAATCAAAGAATAATATTGCTATATTAATTAGTATAGTGTTTTTTCTACTCACGAAAATGAAAGGGTTAAATTTATAAATTATGAAAAATATTGTCCTTAAAAGAATATTACTAATATCTTCTGCTTTGGCTCTTATTATCACAATTTATATATGCGTTGAAGAAATCAAAAAAAGAAATACACCAACAGATTTTAAAGTATCTGTTATATCACAACAAGAAACATCTTCTGTAGATACATCTAAATACTCTAGCAATATTATTCTTACAACAGCCGCAGAAAATGATATTACCTTTGAACAAACCGTTGAACTTGATGTTCCTTTTGTCAATCAAAACCCTGAACTTCCTACAGGGTGTGAAATTACATCGCTTACCTCTGTTCTTCTCTACTTGGGATTTAACATTGACAAACAAACACTTGCCAGAAATTATCTTCCTATGAGTAATGAGACGGGCGAAGGTATGTTTATTAACTATTTTTTTGGTTCTCCTTGGCAAACCAGTGGAATGGGGTGTTTTGCACCAGCTATTGTAACGGCTGCCAACAACTTTTTAACAGACAATCAATCGGACAAAAAAGCTTACTCTATCAGTTATTCTTCTGTTAATACGCTTTTTTCTGAGCTGTCTAACGGAAATCCTGTTATTGTATGGACAAGTTTTAACTATAATGAAAAAGAAGTAATTTATAAAGATATTGCACAACCTAATGGAAGTCATTTTTCATGGCCTTCCTATGAACATTGTGTTGTGTTAAGCGGATATGACCTTGAAAATAACACTGTAACGCTTACAGACCCAACTTATGGTATCGTACAACGCAATTTAGATGATTTTACCTATTTTTATCAAAAATATTTTTATCAGGCAGTTGTGATAAAATAAAATTCACTTGTTAAATAATATTTTTTTGCATCTAAAAAAGTTACAAGCAACTAAAAAAGTCACTTGTAACTTTTACACTATCCTTTTCTATTCACTCTCCAATAACTTGAATCTGACACATTTTCATCGTCTCTAAGGCTGCCTTATGTGTCTGTGGTGTCACGCCTGCACAACAACTAGCATCCACTGTAATCTCAACATCTGGAAACATTGCTTTCAAAATAAGCGCATTGCTAACCACGCATATATCTGTGCAAAGCCCAACCAATTCAATCGCTTCAAAATCCTTTATATCATTCCAATGTGTCCACCCAAAAGTAGGTTTATTGATATACTCTGCACCTTCAGTCTCCAAACCTTCTGCAATTTCCCAGCCTTTTGTGCCAATAATACAATGCTTGACTGGTAATTTTTTTCCTTCAGGCGTATCTAAATAATTTTCTCCATGTGTATCCCTTGTAAAAATAATTCTGTTTTTTGCATCATAATATTGTTTAATCTTATTCTTTACTTTTTCAACAATTTCCTGTGCTTCCTTTGTACCTAATGAACCGTCAATAAAATCATTTTGCATATCTACTACAATCAACGTTTTTTTCATAACAGTCCTCCAAGCAATACAAAAAGCTACTAACGGGAGTTGAACCCGTGACCTCAACATTACCAATGTTGCGCTCTACCTCCTGAGCTATAGTAGCAAACAACAGATAGCTTGCTTTACAAGCCATCTTTATATCAACAATAAGGGCAGCTTAATATAAATTTTCTGCCCTTTCTGGTAAACTATATTATAAATTATGGTTTTTGTCAAGAACTACTAAGTATATTTTACTATACTTTATTAATTAAGTAATTCTGCTTTTTTCTTGTCAAAATCTTCCTGTGTTATAACACCAGAATCTAATAATTCTTTGTAAGATTTTAGTTTTTCAAGATTCTCTAGCTCATTATCACTTTTCTTTTTTTGTTCTACAGATGAATCATTCATACTTTT
>CAJUKN010000007.1:0-57394 GCA_910587485.1 uncultured Lachnospira sp. | reverse complement strand
CTTTTTGTCATTCCACAACTACAAGTTCCTGTATAATTTGGATTCGTTCGTCTACATCTTGTACATTGCCAGCCACCTTTATTAATGATATCATTTTTTCTTATCTCTTCTGTGGTTTTTGAAAGTACACTTGATGTTTTATAATCATAATAATTATGATTTTCAGGCTTACATGCTGCAACTATCGTTGCAATAAATCCAAAAAAGAACCCCCACCAAAACCAATTTTCATCATATCCTTTGTTGTTAATAATTGTTTTTGTAGCAAAGCCCCACACAACACCCCAAATAATAACTGCTACAATATAGCCAAACACATTAATCCCTCCTTTGTATAATCATATAATAATTATACATATCTTTATTATATTGTCAAGAGATAAAAATAATTCAACTAGTATAAATTGTAACAATTCAATGTATTTACTGAATCAATTACCACATTTTTTTTACTCGGTCATAATTTTCCTTTGTAATTAGGGCATCTTTTAAAATTCCATCAAACTTTACAATATATGTCCATCGACCATATGGTTCAATTTTTGAAATCTTCATCATATTAATAATATATGATTTATGGCTTCTAAGATAAGTTGATGAATCAAGTTTTTCTTCTATCTCTGCCATAGACATGGAAGTCGTGTAATCACCTCCATCATCTGTAAATATATGTGTTGCATTATTTTCACGTTCAATCAAAACAATCTTTGCAATATCAATAAAGCTTATACTTTCTTTTCCTTTAAGAATCAATCGCCTGCCATCGCTATCGTCCTTCTTTTTGGCTGCAATTCGCTCTAATGTATGTGTAATTCGTTCTATATCAAACGGCTTTACAAGATAATCAAAAGCATAAATTGAAAAAGCATCCGACATATATTCTGAATGAGCAGTTGCAAATATTATCTTTGTATCTGGTGCCATATCCATAATCACTTTGGCAAGGTCTATCCCACTGCTGCCCTTTAACTCAATATCAATAAACACAACCTGAGGCTTGTGTGCATTAAATTGCATCAAAGCCTCAGTCATATTATCACTTGTAGCAACAACCTCATATTCGCTGTTTTTTTCTATTACTCGCTGCAATATCATAATAATTCGCGGTTCATCGTCCACAAGCATTACTTTAATCATGAATTTCCTCTTCTACGATGCCTTTTTCTCATTGATACAGGTTTTGACAATATCTCTGACATTACCACCATTTGTCTAAGCCGATTTCTTCTATCACTATCTGATATTATATCACTTTTTGATGTGTTTGACAAAACTTTTTCCGACTGTCTGACAACGGTATTATCCTTTTTCCCTTGTGATACGTTTGATGTCTCATTATCCACCGTCTTTGCAACCTTAGAACGAATATGAACATTCTTTTCCATCTGCGCTCTTTTTGCTCTCAAACGGTCTTTTGTCTGTTGTATACGAACGCTGTACGGAATTTCTAACCTCTTATTGTTCACTGCTATCACCCTCTAAAATACTTTTGGCATTGGTTTCTGTACCAGCAATATTTTCACGCATTCTTGTATCTGCCTTGACATTTTGCAAATCATAATAATCCATAATTCCCATCTTGCCCTCTCTTAAAGCATAGGCAAGCGCTTTTGGAACTTCGGCTTCCGCCTCAACAACATACGCTCTCATTTCTTGCTCTTTGGCAACAGCCATCGCTCTTCGCTCTTCTGCCTTTGCCTGTGCAATATTTTTATCGGCTTCCGCCTGAAGACTTTGAAGCTGTGCTCCAATATTTCTGCCAATATCAATATCTGCAATATCAATGGAAAGAATTTCAAAAGCTGTACCTGCATCCAATCCTTTTGCTAATATTAATTTTGATATATCATCTGGATTTTCCAATACACTTTTATGAGAGCCTGCTGAACCTACTGTAGTGACAATACCTTCACCAATTCGTGCAATAATGGTTGATTCACCTGCACCACCGACAAGTCTTTCCAGATTTGTCCGAACGGTAACTCTAGCTTTTACCAAAAGTTCAATACCATCTTTGGCAACGGCTGAAATATTTGGTGTCTCAATAACCTTTGGATTAACACTCATCTTTACTGCTTCTAATACATTTCGACCAGCAAGGTCAATCGCTGCTGCCTTTTCAAAAGTCAAATCAATTCCTGCTCTTGCTGAAGCTATCAGTGCATCAACAACCCCATCTACATTGCCGCCTGCAAGATAATGGGCTTCCAACTGATTGACACTAAGCGAAAGTCCTGCTTTTGTTGCTTTTACCAAAGGAAGTACAATACGTGATGGAACAACTCTTCTAAGTCTCATTCCAACCAAACTAAATATTTTGACTTTCACTCCTGCTGCTAAAGAGGATATCCATAATCCCACTGGTACAAATGTAAAAAATAATACCAAAATTACTGCTACTACTGCTACAACTACAATAGGTGCTACTAAACTGCTGCTTTCCATTATAACCACCATACCTTTCTTTGTTTCTAATTGAGAAGATAATCTTTTCAATTATTTTATTTATATAGAATCCTTCTGTCTTACCACCAACGAAGAATTACTAACATTGTATATCTCGACTTGCGTCCCTTTACTGATAAATCGACTATCTGATATCACATCCAACTCTACATCATCAACCTTGACTTTTCCTGCTGGTCGTAAATCCGTTGTCGTTATTCCAGTCTTTCCTATAAGATATTGCAAATCAGCTCCACTTATGTACCCTTGTTCTTTATCCAATTTATCTGTAAGCACTATTGGTGGCTTAATTTTCCCTGTTGCCAAAAATCGAAGCAATATAAAAATCATAATAACAAGCAAAACAAGCACAATTGCTGTCACAATAAGCGTTGTCTCAAATCCATCTGCTGTCAACAAAATTCCTGCAACAATACAACATGTTCCAATAATTCCGGGTGCGCCAAACCCCGGCACAATTGTTTCTATTCCAATAAATACAAATCCTGCAACTAATAGTATGATTCCCAAGAATAGAAATATATTCATCGTTTCGTCACCTCTTTTCTAAGCGTCCATATCATACAACTCAATACGCTTTTCACTGTGATGCGTTTTATGAAAGGTTTTATATAAAGACCTTATAATCAAAATATATGCTGTAATAATAATGACTGCACCAAATATCCACAAATACATTTTGGGTACTTTCTCAAACTTCTCATAATCTTCTTCTGAATAATAAACATCCGTGTCACCCTCAATTTTATGTGCTTTTCCATCAGGTGTTCTAAACTCAAATCCTCCATAAATATCTTTTTCAATAACCGCCTTTGTATAATGATTAATAACATATACATAATAAGAAGCATATTTGATAAAAAATACCGTAAACAAAATTGTTATAATAAGCAGTACTATTGGGAGTATTGAATTTTTAACGCTTTCTCTAAATTCTTTATTTTTATCATAGCTTCCATTGCCTATGCCGCTTCCCTCAAAATCATAAGCATTTCTGTTTTTCCTGTCTGAAATAAATAAATTATTTTTATTTCCTGATTTCATAAGTATCCTCTCCTTTCATAAAAATTGCTTATTTATATGATTCTTGAAAAATATTTTTTATAATCTTATTTTACACAATTTTTTTTAAATAGATATAGATACTTGATGAAACATACTTTTTAATCTTTTAAATGTCAATTTTACAAGATGAAATAACACATTTATTTTATCATTGTGTGAAATGATTACTTGCTTATAGACTCATTTTTAGGAAGTTTTACACAAAAACTTGTCTTATTTTCTTTTGATTCGACCTCAATATTTCCGCTTGCTTCTATAATAATATCTTTTACAATACCTAGACCAAATCCATGACCTTCACCCTTTTTGCTAGTGTACCCTTTTTTAAATATCAATGCTTGTTTTTCTTTTGAAATCATTGGTCCATTATTGTAAACTGTAAGATAAATAAAAGAAACATCTTCCCATAAAATAACATGAATATCTCTGCTTTCTCGATTACTGCTTACTGCTGTTATTGCATTATCAATAAGATTTCCTATAATTTTACAAAAGTCCCATTGTTTCATTTTCAAATTTTCCAAATTGGAATTAATTTCTATATATAATGACGCATTGGCTAATTTTGATGCTTCAATTTTAGCAGCAAGCAAAGCGTTTACTGCTGGTTTGCAAGTTTTCATTGCTTTGTTAATCGTTGCAATATCGGTATATACTGGCTTAAGATATCGTCTTGCCTCCTCATACTCTTGTAATTCCAACAAACCATAAACCACCTGCATCTCATTAAGATACTCATGTCTTTGAGTACGCAGTTTTAAATTCAATTTTTCCAAATTATTAAGAACTTCATTGACCTCATTAAAATAAAATCGGTCTAATACAATAATATATAACAATACAATAATTTCACACAATGTAAGCAAGCCCATAAAAATATAAAATGCAGGATTGGATACCCAAAATATCCCTGCTCCTGCACATATCCAAAACAAAATGGTCAGAAAAAACACCACATAACATGCGCTTTTTAACCGAACAAATATCTTTTTAATCCATTTACTCATTATTTTCTACTTACAATAATTCCTTTATTCTTTATTCTCTGTATGGCATTATCAACCGATTTAGGTGATTTTCCTAACTTTTCTGCTATCTCTATATAATCAATTCCCTGTAAATACATACCAAAAACAATCCGCTCATATCGGCTTAATACACTATCTAACTTTGTTCTAAAATTATCTGCACTTTCATTTTCAATATAAATATCCTCTGGACTTTTTTCCCTTTGTGTTGTCATAATATCGACATAGTGCATATCGCTATATTCATCTTCTGAATATAATGGTGTATTAAATGATACATATGAATTAAGTGGTGAATTTTTTTTTCTGTTTGATATAGTAACTGCTGTCATTATCTGCCTATTTACACACATACTGGCAAACGAACTAAACGTAACATCTCTTGTTTCATCAAAATCTTTTACTGCCTTAAAAAGCCCTAACATACCTTCCTGTATAAGGTCATCACTATCACCACCTGCAATATACATCGCCTTTGCTTTCTTTCGTACTAGATATTTATATCGTTCAACAAGCACTTCAAACGCTGCTTCATTGCCAACTCTATACATTTCAATTAATGTTTCATCATCACAATTATCAAATCTCATTGTCAACGCCTCACCATTTAATACTGCTATATGGAGACTGTCACAAATTAGAAACAACCATCCACACAAAATCAAAAGTTTTCAACTTTTCAATTCATTCTTTGTCTAACAATCTCATAAGCCAACACGCCTGCTGCAACAGACGCATTTAAAGAATCAATATTCCCCTTCATTGGAATGGAGGCAACAAAATCACACTTTTCCTTAACAAGTCTGCTTACACCATTTCCTTCATTTCCAATAACAAGTGCAATAGGACCTCTTAAATCAAGATTATACATCTGCGTACCGTCCATATCTGCACATACAAACCATAGTCCTTGTTGTTTTAATTCATCTATCGTTTTTGATATATTGGTTACCTTTGCAACGGGCGTATAATTAATGGCACCAGCTGATGTTTTTGCAACTGTTGATGTAAGCCCTACGGCACGTCTTTTTGGTATAATAATACCATGCGCTCCCGCCAAATTTGCTGTTCTTATAATTGCACCCAGATTATGTGGGTCTTCAATCTCATCTAATATAAATAAAAATGGCGGCTCGTTCTTTTCTTTTGCAGTCAAAAGGATATCCTCTATCTGTGCATATTCATATGCGGCAGTATATGCAATTACTCCTTGATGATGTCCAGTCTTTGACATTTTATCAAGGCGTTCTTTGTCAACATAATGAATAACTGTATCTGCTTTTTTTGCCTCTTTTATTATCGTTCTTACTGGTGCATCTTGACATCGTTCAAGTACAAATAACTTATCTACTGTCTTCTCTGAACGAAAAGCCTCCAAAACTGCATTTCTGCCTTCTATCGTAAATTCTGTATATCGCATATATGCCTCACTTTCGCAGTAAATATCTGCCTAATTGTATTTTTATTAATAAGCTTATTTTAAACTATCCATACCCATTTTAATTAATTCCATCATTCTATCAAACTCACCTTTTAAATACAACCAGCCCAAAAGCGCCTCAAATCCAGTAGCTTTTCTATACTCCGCCACACTGGCATTTTTAGCACATGTATAAGACTTTGCATTACGCCCTCTTTTATATATGGTTTCCTCATCTTTTGACAATATGGGTTCGATTTGTTCTATCATAACAGACTGTGTTACTGCTTTTAAAAAATGACTGGCATATTGATTTAGCTTATTGACTGGCATATTTCCCTTTGTCTCTAAAAGATAAGTCTTTATTACCAAATCATATATACTGTCACCAATATAAGCCAATACCAAAGGAGACAACTGTGTTGGTGAAGCAATATTCATTTTAAATACTTCTTCTAGTGATTTCGTCAAATTCTTTTCCATCTTACGCCTTCTCTAGTATCCTCTAACACAATATTTTTTGATAATAATTCTTCTCTAATTTCATCAGCTCTTGCAAAATTTTTTTCTTTTCTTGCCTGCTGCCTTTGTAAAATCAATGCTTCAATATCGCTGTCAAGGATTTCTTCCTTTTTCTCCACAATCAGTCCCAATATATCAGTAAGCGTTGTTATTTTTTCCAATAAACTTTCAATATATTCTTTTGTATTATCACCACTACTGTTAGAATTGATATATTTTACTAATTCAAATATGGCTGAAATTGCATCTGCTGTATTAAAATCATCTTCCATTGCCTGCTCAAATTTATCACGAAATATATTCGTTTCCTTCAACTTTTGTTGTTCTTCTTCTGTCATTGATGATTTCTTTGTATTTTGAAGTAAATGTTTTAAATTTGACACCGATGTAATTATTCTATCAAGTCCATTTTTTGCAGAATCCATTAATTCACGACTAAAATTAATTGGATTTCTATAATGTGCAGACAGCATAAAAAATCGTAGTACTTGCAAATCATATTCTTGGCTTATATCACGTACTGTAAAAAAATTGCCTTCTGATTTGGACATTTTTTTGTTATTAATATTTAAAAACGCATTGTGCATCCAATATTTTGCAAATGGTACGCCGTTTGCCGCTTCCGATTGAGCAATTTCATTTTCATGGTGTGGAAAAATAAGGTCTTCCCCACCTGCATGAATATCAATCTCATCTGCTAAATATTTTTTAGACATTACAGAACATTCAATATGCCAGCCCGGTCTTCCATCACTCCAATCGGAATGCCATGAAGGTTCTCCCTCTTTTTTGGGTTTCCACAATACAAAATCAAGTGGGTCTTCCTTCTCATCTTCGCCAGAAACTTTTAACTTGTGTGCCTCATCTCGATGTCCTGCCTCTAAATCATCAATATTTTTTCTTGAAAGTTTCCCATATCCTTCAAATTTTCGCGTTCTATAATATACTGTCCCATTTACATTATATGCGTATCCTTTGTCAATAAGCGTATGAATCATATCAATCATACCATCAATTTCCTTTGTCGCCAAAGGGTGTGTTGTGGCAGGCTTAATATTCATACCCTGCATATCTTTTTTACATTCTTCTATATACCGAGCCGATATCTCCTCAGACGACACGCCCTCCTCGATTGCCTTTTTTATAATCTTGTCATCAACATCTGTAAAATTAGATACATAATTTACTTCATAACCTTTATATTCAAGATACCTTCTAACAGTATCAAAACAAATCATTGGGCGAGCATTGCCAATATGAATCAGATTATAGACAGTTGGTCCACACACATACATTTTTACTTTATTATCTTCTAATGGAATAAAATCTTCTTTCGTCCTTGTAAGTGTATTATAAATTTTCATATCAATCCTCATTTCTGTTATTTTTATTTATAAGATTTTATATTGTTTAAGTTTACACTCCCCATAGCTAAAATAAGGGTAGGGATACAACACATTGGATAAAATATTATTTTGCTTTAACATGAAGCGGATATTCGTAATCCGCTTTGCTAATTCTCTTTACCACAACTTTTTTTATTGCAGCCACTGCAGCAACTTGACGCAGGCTCCTTATAAATATAATCAAGAACAGAAGAAATAGAACAGATAGCCTGTGAGGATATACCTTCTCCATTTCCTGTAAAACCAAGCCCTTCCTCTGTCGTTGCCTTTATATTAATTTGACTTAATTCAATGCCAAGCGTTTTGGATATATTTTCTCTCATCATTTTAATATAAGGTGCCATCTTTGGTTTTTGTGCAATAATCGTAGCATCAATATTTTCAATAAAATAATTATTTTCTTCCAATAATTTTGCAACTTCACTTAAAAGTTTAACACTTGAAATTCCCTTGTAAGCCTCATTTGTATCTGGAAAATGCTGCCCTATATCACCTAGTGCAGCCGCACCAAGCAATGCATCCATAATAGCATGTATCAACACATCTGCATCGGAGTGTCCCAATAATCCTTTTTCATAAGGAATCTCAACGCCTCCAAGTATCAGTTTTCTATTTTCAACTAACCGATGAACATCATATCCAAGTCCAACTCTCATATAAGCCCTCCATTTTTATATTTAACTATGCAAAAAAGGAATCTGTCACCAGATTCCTTTTTTATAGTAGCGAG
This sequence comes from uncultured Lachnospira sp., assembly GCA_910587485.1. Taxonomy (GTDB): domain Bacteria; phylum Bacillota; class Clostridia; order Lachnospirales; family Lachnospiraceae; genus Lachnospira. The sequence continues at coordinate 48,757 of CAJUKN010000007.1, read as the reverse complement.
AGAGGGACTTGAACCCACGACAACACGGGTATGAACCGTGTGCTCTAGCCAGCTGAGCTATCTCGCCATATTATAACGAATGTCATGCTTTAAGCCATTCTTATATAAAATAAATGTATGTATGGGACCAATAGGGCTCGAACCTATGACCCTCTGCTTGTAAGGCAGATGCTCTCCCAGCTGAGCTATGATCCCATATTCCATTTACCTTAGGATAAATCCTTTGTTTCTTGCAATATCAATATACTTGCTACTGCAAACCACTTTGCTATTATAAAACTGGATTCCATACTTTGTCAAGTCTTTTTTAAATTTTTTTCCAACTTTTACGCAAGAAGTTTAAATTTCTCTGTTTCCTGCGTCTGTTTTTTACTTAATTCAACGAGTTTTACTGTATCTTTCTGGCATGATTCAATCGATTCAGAAAGAATTTGTAAACTTGCACTTGTCTCCTGCATAGAGGCAGCATTTTGTTCTATCACACTGGCAAGACCTGTTGTAGAATCAGATACAACGGTTCTAATGCCATCAAGAACTCTTGTCTGGTCATCAATCTTTTTAGCCATATTGTCTACACTTTGAATCTCTCCATAAAGCAAATCAAATGATTGTTTTGTAATATCTAATCTTTGTTTTTGCTGTACTACTTCTTCATTAACTTCTTTCATCTTCAAAATAGAATTTTTAACATTATAGAGCAGCTCTTTTACAACGGTCTCAATCTCTTCTGCATTTTTAGCAGACTCCTCTGCCAGACCGCGAATTTGCTCAGCAACAACTGCAAATCCACGTCCCGCTTCACCAGCTCTTGCCGACTCAATACTTGCATTCAATGATAAAAGATTTGTCTGTGTAGCAATTCCTTTAATAATCTCAACGGCTTTGCTGATACTTGAAGCAGAATCACTATTTTTTTCTGTCTGTTCAGATACAATAGAAATGGCATTAATTGTTGTCTCTGTAATCCGATACAATTCTTCAATACTTTCCATTGCTTTATCCGAATGTCCCATCATAACATCAACAGATGTTGTCAAATTCTCAACACCATCTTTTTCAACATCAATAATATCACCAAGTTCAATAACCTTATTATTTACGGTTTCTGTCTCATTTGCTTGATTTGTTGCACCTTCTGCAAGCTCTTCTACCGCAATATTGATATTTTTGATACTCTCCGTAATTTCAGCAAAATTTTCGCCAAATCTAGTACTGTCTTCTTTTAACTCAACGCTTCCATTTTGGACTGTTCCAATAATGCCAGAAAGTTCCTCTTTAACCATTTCAAGAGACCTTCCAATATGTCCAATCTCATCTGCTCTTGCAATAATTTTCTCATCTCCGGAAAATCCCAAATCGCCTTTTGCAACATTTCGGATATCCGAATCAATCTTTTTAATACTTTTTGATATGACAAGACCAAAATATAATGCTGCAAGCATACCTACTATAACAACAACTATGGCAACAGCTACATACATAAATACCATACCCTGAAAAGAATCCTCAATGCCATCTCTTTTTGCCTGAAGCTGTTCATTCATATCATCAACATAATTTCCTGTGGCAACTGCCCAGCCCCATTCCTTAAATAATTCAGAATAAGCAATTTTAGGTGCAACTGTTACACCATCTGCCTTTGTAAAATGAAACTCATTATATCCGCCGCCTTCTTGTGCTGCTTTTACAACGTCCTGTGTAACCATAACGCCATTTTTATCTTTTAAGTCACGTCTGTTTGTGCCTTCTTGTTCTGTGAGTACTGGATGCATAACAAGCGTATAATCAATGCCATCAATCCAAATATAACCTGAATCATCGTCTCGATATCTCATATTTCTTACGGCTTCAAGTGCATCTTGTTTTGCCTGTGCTTCAGTTTTAGCACCACTCTTATATTGTTCATATTGTTTTTTAATAACGGAAATAGCAGACTGAACTTGAGCTTTTATCTCAGACTTATATCCAGTATTACTTGTTTCTATATAATTATCAATGGATTCTGTAAACGACTGTTGCAATGAAATAACCCCTACAACAGAAAGACAAAGTGCTTCTATCACTAATAATGAGACTGCAAATAAAACCAACTTGCTAGAAAAACTCTTTAATCCCTTTCTTTTTTTCTTGTTATGTACTTTTTCATTCATAAAAATCCTCATTTCTGCGCTGCTCTTTGCATGACTTTATGTCAAGCAACACACAGACATAAAGTATTAATTAAATTCATTTTAACCTGTGGAATAATTTATTTTTCGTATAAATCCTCCTTATAACTTCATTATTTAACGTTTCACACCCTCTTTAAAAAATTTTACCACTTTATAAAATTTTCGTAAACATAATTTATTAAATTTTTATTATTTTTCTATAAAATCATTCCAATATAAAAAATGTTCCATATTGTAATCTCTTATTCTTACTATCATAATCAAGATTACAATACGGAACATTCTCTTACTTATTTTTTTATATTTATATTATAATTTGTATTATATATTATACATTAATTTCTGCTTTTATTCCAAGTATATCTGCATTTGCATCAAGAATTGGCTGGATTACTTCTGATAAATATTCCTCAACCTGCTCTTTTGAACGCCCTACATATTTTGAAGGCTCCAGTTTTGCTTTAAGTTCTTCCAACGTAACGCCAAACATAGGCTCTTTTGCAATCAATTCAAGCAAATTGTTGTCAAGACCTTCCTGTTTTACTCTCTTTCCTGCAATCATTGACAATTCGCGAATCTTCTCATGCAGCTCTTGTCTGTCTCCTCCCGCTTTCACGGCATCCATCATAATATTTTCAGTTGCCATAAATGGAAGCTCAGACATCAATCGTTTCTCGATAACCTTTTCATAGACAACAAGACCATCAACAACATTTAAGTACAAATCAAGTATGCCATCAACTGCCAAAAAGCCCTCTGGAACAGAAAGTCTCTTGTTTGCTGAATCATCTAATGTTCTTTCAAACCATTGTGTTGATGAAACAATGGCTGGGTTAAGTGCATCACAAATCACATAATCCGCAAGAGACGCCATTCGTTCACTTCTCATAGGATTTCTCTTGTAAGCCATAGCCGATGAGCCAATTTGTGATTTTTCAAATGGTTCCTCCACTTCTTTTAAATGCTGCAATAGACGAATATCATTAGAAAACTTATGCGCACTTGCCGCAATACCTGCAAGAACATTTAACACTCTTGTGTCTATCTTTCTTGAATACGTCTGACCAGACACCGCAACACTCGCTGCAAATCCCATTTTTTCAGCAATTTTTTTATCAATCTGTCGTATTTTTTCATGGTCTCCATTAAATAATTCAAGAAACGAAGCTTGTGTGCCTGTTGTTCCCTTACATCCTAACAACTTCATGGTAGAGAGTACATAGTCTAAATCTTCAAGGTCTATAACCAATTCATTAAGCCACAGCGCTGCACGTTTTCCAACCGTTGTTGGCTGTGCAGGCTGAAAATGTGTAAAAGCAAGTGTTGGCTGCGCCTTATACTTATCAGCAAACGTTGCAAGTTCATCTATCACATTGACAAGCTTTTTGCGAATAAGTTTTAAGCCTTCTGTCATTATAATAATATCGGTATTGTCGCCAACATAACATGAAGTTGCACCCAGATGAATAATTCCTTTTGCCTTAGGACATTGAAGTCCATATGCGTACACATGCGACATCACATCATGGCGCACTTCCTTCTCACGCTTTTTTGCGTCTTCATAATTAATATTATCTGCATTTGCCTTTAACTCTGCAATCTGCTCGTCTGTAATATCAAGCCCTAATTCCTTTTCTGTCTCTGCCAGTGCAATCCACAACTTTCTCCATGTCTTAAATTTCATATCTGGAGAAAAAATATACTGCATCTCTTTGCTGGCATATCGCTCACCAAGCGGTGTCTGATATCTGTCATTCATCTGTAAATCCGTTACCGAAAATTCATAAATATAATATTTTCCGTAACTATCCCCTTTCTTATTTTTTTATATTTTTAGCTTCTATTTAACAATCACTCATTTAATAATTTTTATTTTATAGTTCTGGGGCTTGCTTACAGCCTTTTACCCCATCTCACCACGTATATCTATTGTAGGTGGTTCAATAGGATAATTTCCTGTAAAACATGCATCGCAAAACCCCGTATGCCCACATATCATCTCACTTAATCGGTCTACCTCCAAATAGCCTAATGAATCTGCACCTATAATTTTGCAAACCTGTTCAACCGTATTGCCTGAAGCAATCAGTTGTTCTTCCGATGGTATATCTGTACCAAAGTAACATGGGTGTAAAAATGGAGGTGAGCTAATTCTTACATGAACTTCTTTTGCGCCTGCATGTTTAAGTAAACTGACAATTCTTGCACAGGTTGTTCCTCGCACAATCGAATCATCAATCATAATAACTCGCTTACCTTCTATTGCTTCTTTTAGTACATTCAATTTTACCATCACACTAGATTCTCTTTGTTCTTGTTTAGGCTTTATAAAGGTTCTTCCAACATAATTATTTTTTATAAACGCATTGCCATAAGGAATGCCTGATTCCATCGAGTAACCTAATGCCGCTGGATTTCCAGATTCAGGAACACCCACAACAATATCTGCCTCAACAGGGTGCGTTTTTGCAAGAATACGCCCTGCATTAATTCTTGACTCATATATACCCATTCCATCAAATTTACTGTCTGGTCTTGCAAAATAAATATATTCAAATATACACTTAGCTGTCTCATTTCTCATCATAGAGGTATCGGATTCAATACCATCTTGTGTAATCGTAACAATCTCTCCGGGAAGCACATCTCTTATAAACTCAGCACCTACTGTATCAAGCGCACAAGTTTCGGATGAGAGAAAATAGGTGTTATCTCTCTTTCCAATACAAAGAGGCTTAAATCCAAAAGGGTCTCTTGCACCAATTAATTTACGAGGACTCATCACAATTAATGAATATGCCCCCTTAATTTTGAGCATCGCATTTTTTACAGCTTCTTCAACCGTTCCAACTTTTAAACGCTCTCTTGCAATAAGATAAGCGATAACCTCTGAGTCAATCGTTGTCTGAAAAATAGCACCTGTATAGGAAAGCTCGTCCCTTAATTCAACTGCATTTAACAAATTGCCGTTGTGTGCCATGCCAAGCGTTCCCTTTACATAATTTAAAACTAAAGGCTGTGCATTTTCTCTTACACTGCCGCCAGCAGTTGAATAGCGCACATGCCCAATTCCTATATTCCCCTTTAATTGTTCTAAAATTTCCGAATTAAAAACATCATTTACTAATCCCATATCCTTGTGGGAAATCACCTTTCCCTTTGGACCTTTTGTATCACTGACTGCAATTCCACAGCTTTCCTGACCTCTGTGCTGCAATGCAAATAATCCATAATATATGGTTGAAGACACATCTTTTCCATCAAAATCATAGACGCCAAACACGCCACATTCTTCATGCACACGGTCTTCATCATAAAAACTATCATTTACAGGATATTTGTTCATGTCATCTCCTCTTATTTATATCTTTTAACTTCTTGAAAATGGCTTACCTGTAAGCAATTCATATGCTTCTTTATATTTTGCAATAGTCTTATCAACAACTTCATCTGGCAAAAGAAGGTCATTATCTGGATTTGCCTTAAGCCAATCCCTTACAAACTGCTTATCAAAAGAAGGCTGTCCCTGTCCTGCCTTGTATCCTTCTAATGGCCAAAATCTTGAGCTGTCTGGTGTAAGCACTTCATCTGCCAATAAAATCTCACCATTTTCGTCCAATCCAAACTCAAACTTTGTATCAGCTATTATAATACCTTTACTCAAAGCATAATCGGCACATTTCTTATAGAGAGCAATCGTTGTATCTTTTAATTTAATGGCATATTCCTGCCCTTTTCCCGGATATTTTTTCTCAAGCACTTCAACACTTTTTTCAAATGAAATATTCTCATCATGGTCGCCTATCTCTGCCTTTGTACTTGGTGTATAGATTGGTTCTGGAAGTTTATCCGATTCTATCAATCCTTCTGGAAGCTTGATTCCACACACCTCTCCACACTTTTTATAACTTTCCCAGCCGCTGCCTGTTATATATCCTCTCACGATACATTCAATAGGAAGCATCTGCAATTTTTTACATTTCATACTATTGCCAATATATTCCTCTTTGTGAAAAAATGCAGGCATATCATCAACATCAACGGATATCATATGATTTGGTATAATATCCTTTGTCAAGTCAAACCAAAACTTTGACATCTGTGTTAATACTGCGCCTTTGTCTGTTATTTTATTCTTTAAAATATTGTCAAATGCTGATATTCGGTCTGTGGCAACCATAATAAGGCTGTCGTTGTTATCATACACTTCTCTTACTTTTCCCTTATAAAGCAACTTTAACTCTTCCATGAAATTGTACCTTTCTTTCTCTTAAATGTGATTATATCAATTTATAAATCATTCATATAACCTTTTGTAGTATATAACACTAAAAGGCTAAAATCAATACAATCTCTTTTATCTTTTTTACTAAAAATAATTATTTATTAAAAAAATGTTTTTTATCATACACTTGCATATTTACCTATGTAAGTGTATGATAAATTATACATTAGACATAAAGTCTATGATGTTCTAATAAAAGTTAAATAAAAAGGGGAGGGTTCGTGTAAAAAATAATGCTAATGCACTTATTTTTTCACAAACAAACAAGTTTGTTGCCTATTTGTGCCGAAGCGTCACAAATAAGGCTTGATGCAACAATAAAAATCGCCTTCGCGAATTTTTATTGCACAATTCCTGCGCTTCGGAATGGAGGATATTATGTTAGAAAAACGCAAATTTAAACGTATACCAGCACACTTGACACTTACCATTTCATCTATATTTAAACAAAATAATATCAAAGTTGATAATATTGATGCACCTATCACTGTCACCAATGTATCAAGAAGCGGAATTGGGTTTATTTCTAAAGGCGTATTTCCAGAAGGATTTTATTTTAATGCCGCCTTACAGCTAGGCAGCTCTGAAGATGACATTCTTTATTGTGTTGTAAAAATCCTCCGAAGTCAAGTAACTGATGAACCAGATGTATATTCATATGGTTGCGAGTTTGTTGGTATGCCTTCCGTATTTAACTACATATTTGATGAATTTGAAGCTGCTGCTGAAGCCACCGAACAGAACAAATGAGTGCATTCATTAAGCAGGTTCTATATAACATAACCATGATTATTGCTAAAATCCATGATTATATAATGAGTTTAAACAACAATCTTGTAACCCCATTTACTGACAAAGAACTTCATTTTATTGTAATGGGTACTTTAGGAATGTTTATGGTTTTAATAACATATCCTCTCTTTAAATACTTAAGTAAAAAAAATATTATGTCCATTACCTTTCTATATGTTCTCACATTTATGTTGATGTTGATATTTTCTATAGAAATTGGACAACAAGTTACAAACACTGGACTATTGGATTTTGAAGATATTGTATTTGGCATTTCTGGTTTTATTATATTTTTTCTAATATTTATAGGTGCTAAAACAATTTATTTAATAATTAAAAAAAAGATGAAAAAATAAAATTTTTCTTTTCAAAATAGAATAAAGAGAATGAACTATTGCCATATATTTCCGAATGTATTATAATAAAAAAAACATTTACGAACATAAATAGAACAAATGTACTTATGATAAATAGCTTATTTTTACTATATAGTAAAAATTTAAGTTTCACAATTATCCAAAATTATTATAACAGAAAGGAGAATGTCTTATGAGTTCTATTTCAGGAATTTCAAATGCCGTAGGAAGAGGCTATGAAAGTCTTTCAAGCGGAAAGCGAATCAACAAAAGTGCAGATGATGCAGCAGGGCTTGCTATTGCAGAAAAGCAAGAGGCGCAAATTAAGGGCTACGAAAAAGGAACCAATAACATGGCTTCTGCAAAAGACGCGCTAAATATAGCAGACCAAGCACTAGGCAGCATTAATGACTATCTTCAAAGAATACGAGAATTGTCCGTTTCTGCAGCAAATACAGCAACAGTAACAGACAGTGACAGGCAAGCCATGCAATATGAAGTTGAACAACTAATTGATGGTATTAAAGATGTATCAAAAAACACGAACTACAATACCATTCCGCTTCTTGATGGCAGCAAATCAAAATTTCATTTGGCAACAGATGGTAATGGCAACAGCACTTCTATTGATATGGCTAATGCCACACTAGAAGCACTTGGAATAAAAGATTATGACCTTACAAAAGATTTTTCGATTGATACGATTGACAATGCAATATCTAAAGTAAACAGTACGCGAAGCAGCATGGGCGCTCAGTCAAATGGGCTTGACTATGCTATGAATTATAACAAAAGTGCTGCTTTTTACTCAACACAGTCAAAGAGCAGAATTGAAGATTTGGATTTTCCTCAAGCAATATCTGAACAAAAGAAAAATCAAGTTCTTCTTCAGTACTCTCTTTTAATGCAAAAGAAAAAAGTAGAAAATGAAGAAAAACGATTAGCAAAGCTTTTCTCATAAGCTTTATATAATGATTACAAATATAGGGATTGTCAAAAAAAATTTGACAATCCCTTGTGTTTTTAATTATTACACTTTTATCACTATAAATTCTTTGTTAAATATATTTTCAAAATACTTCTTTTATATATAAATTATCTCAAAAGTGCATTTTCTGATTATTTATCAACCATATTTTTCCTTTAAATTATAATGCTTCTTTAGGACATACTTTCGTACACTCAAAACATAAAATACATTCTGTTCCATTTTCACGTTTTCTTGAATTATCAAGCATATCAACATTTATAGGGCAAACCTTTTTGCACTTGCCACAAGAAACGCATTTGCTCTTATCACATTTGATACGCAATAAAGAAAAATAAGACATTGGTTTTAAAAATACAGTAATTGGACATATATATTTACAGAAAGCACGATTATCTTTTAGTGCAAATGCCAGAATAATTCCAACCATATAATATAAACAATTGCCAATTAAAAACGACCAGAACATAATTCTTTCCATATTTTTTACTTGTGCAAGAAATAACGCACTAACAAAAATAAACGACACTGCAAATGTAATATATCTTATCCAACCCCATTTTTTTCTGGATTGCTGCGGTTTCTTATAAGGGAGTAAATCAAGAATCATTGCTGTCCAACAGGCATACCCACACCACCCTCGTCCAAAAACTAATGGACCAAACAATTTTGCCACTGCGTAATGAATAGTTGCTGCTTCAAAAACGCCTGTAAACAAATAATACCAAAATCCTTCAATCTGCATATTCTCATTACAAAACAATCCAAGATAAACAAGCATATAGGTTCCGACCAAAAACTGTGCAATTCTGCGCGCATGCTTGTATCCAAGCCGAAACAAAACAAAACCTATTGCTATTGATGTTCCAATATAACTAAAATTTAATAAATAAAATACATTCTGCATTGTAAGCCAAAGTGTAACAGCTATTGTTTCAAAAAGCAGCCACATAAAAGCAGGTAGTATAAATTTTTTTATCTCTTTTAATTTTATCATAATGATTTATGCTCCTTAATTTCTCAAATTCCAAGTATGATTTTATATTTTTTATATTTCTTTATATTAATTCTTCTTCTCTTATAAAGATTGTTTCTCTATAGTTTCCAGTTTCTCAATACATCGTTGTGTCCATTCTATACAAGTTTTGATAAAACTATATCCAAAATCAGCCGTAAACTGCCAATAAATTGTTTGATAAGATTCCTTATCTGTTCCATATTTTTCTATACTTTCAGGTATTGAATCCATTTTTTTTAAATAATTTTCACAATCTGATTTAAACTGCCTTAACATATCAATACTTTGAGCAAGCGGCATATTTCCACTAAAAAACATCTTCATAAGAAAAGAACTTTTAAAATGTGTAACATCTTCTTCATCTCCTTTAGCAAGCCAATTCATAAATTCTTTTCTGCCAACGTCTGTAATAGAAAAAATTTTTTTATTAGGACGCTCAGACTGAATAACAGTTTCGCCAGAAATATAACCTTTCTTTTCCAATTTTTTCAATTCCAGATAAATATGACTGTTTTGAGCATGCCAAAAAAATTCTAATGATGATTCAAACGCTTTAACCAAATCATATCCACTCATAGATTTATAATTTAAAAATCCTAAAATTCCAAAAGCTAAAGACATAACTCTCTCCATTTCAATTTTTATAGTATAATATTATACTATTATATAATTATACTATTGTCAAGTACTTCGTAGTTACACAAACTGCTCATTTATATACATATCTATTTAGGAACAATTAATTATTCATCATACTTATGCAGCTTCTATTACTATGCCATCATATCGTTTATAATGTATTACAATCTTTTTACATAGTAAGATATAAAAAACATTTTCAACTAAAAAAGAGACTGCTGCAAAGTAGAAATCTTACACTAGATATAGCATTTATCTAAACACCTTATAACTCTATCTAGTATTAAAAATTCTTTTTGCAACAGCCTTTTTTAACACTTTTTAAATTTCTTATCTTTATTTTATAATCAAGTAGTAAAGCAGATTGCAAATATCCGCTTCACTCAATTCATCATTACATTGTATCTGTTTTCACCCGCAATAATTGTTGTTCTAACTGTAATTCACTCTCAAATATATGAAGATATTTACATACTTCTACTGCAAAATCAACAAAAGCAAAGCCTTGTGCTGTTATTACATTTCTATCAACTACCGTTCTTTGATTCAAATAATTTTCCCAACAAAATGGGTCATTTACACCAAGCTGAACTATTTTTTCAGCCGAACATGAAGTTGTAAATTTATACTGAGTTAATATCCCTGCTCTTCCCAAGAATTGAGGTGCAAAACAAATAGCTGCGACTAACTTATTTTGCTTTATCAGCTCTTGAACTAAACTGCATATTCCATTTTGTTGATTATTAATAGGTCCTCCGGGAATAATTAATGCTTCCACATCTGATATATCCTTTATATCATTAATTGTCTTATCTGCCATATAAGTTAGTCCAGATTGCGCTTTAATTAAATCGAAGCTATCTGAAATATATACACAAGTCTTTTTTCCTGTATTCCTTAATCGATGCAGCAATAATGTAATTTCAAAATCAGCCATATTTTCATAAATATAACATAAAATCATCTTTTTTATCTCCTAACATCATATATTATCAAGTGAACACAAATAACCCACTTTGTTGCTTACTCATAACCTTATTACTTTGATTCTAATGAGGTTCGTTTTAGGTTATTGCAAAATGTATTATACTATATCAAACAAATATTTGCAATCTGCTTAACTGTCTGTTTCACAATTATGCAATACTATTACTTCGCCAAGAAATCCCAAAAGTTTTTAAAATTCCAATATCGTTCTAAATTACCAGCATCATATTGCATCTGCATCATATTTTTTAAGGAAACAAACCAATCTTTTTTATCAAATAACTTATTATATTCATCAGAATGAGATATTCCCATAAATGCACTCTGTGCATCTTTACACTCGCCACTATCTGTCAAATGGCTAGAATAAGCAAACATATCAATTGTATCACAAGATTTAGGGTCAACTTTTGAGATATCCACCATACGCTCTGTCACATTTCCATCTTCGTCCCATACCTTCACTCTATACACAGGATTGGCTGGGTCAAAATCATTTGGTTTATAAACCGTAACGGACTGATTTTCATCTGCCATCGAGCCGATAGACTTGCCATCTGGGTCATTTTCTTTTGAAATATGAAGTGTAATCATTTTACTTGGCTGATTAACAATTGCTCGATGATTTACTGAATTAGAAGGGTCGTTCTTTACTCTTCTATTTGCATATCCCATTATGTAACTTGTTGTAGTAATTCCATTAATACTCAATTTATCATTCTCCTTTCATAATCTGCAAATTTTTCTGTCAAAATCAATTATTATTAGTACATCCTACATTTTTAGGGTTCTTCTGTCGTTCGGAACCCTTATGCTCTCCTTTATGGTCCAAGCATGTTATTTTATTTAAAATTCTAAGTCCTACCTACCATTATCACCTCCTTAACATAAAACTTAAATATAAATAAATCCCTCATTTTTTGCATATATCATATACTTTTTCACAAAATCTTTATGCTTTTTCTTTGCAAGAATCAATTTATCTCCATTGGATACTTTAACCATATCAGCACTATAAGCAGATATATTTTCCATATTTACTAAATAACAGCGATGACAACGATAAAATTCATCACCTAATAAACTTTCTAATTCATCCATTCTGCCATAACTTGCTATAATCCCATCTTTTGTATGTATTATAACTTTTTTATTATTACTTTCTATATAGTAAATATCTTTAACAAAAATTTTATATTGTATGCCAAAACTTTTAACCATAATATATTTACTATTTCTTTCATTTGTTATTGTGGCATCTTTCCATGCTCGTTTTAACACCTCTGCAAATTTCTCATTATTAATGGGTTTTAGTAAATAATGGTAAGCGTTTACATCAAAAGCAGATTCCATATAGTTGCTATATTTTGTAATAAAAATAATGATACTTTTTGGTTTTCCTTGTTTTTCCTGCTCTGCTCTAATTTTCTTTGCAGTATCAATACCTGTCATTTTTTCCATTTCAATATCAATAAAGGAAATATCAAAATCTTCACCATAATCTATTAGTTCTTCACCTGATACAAAAGTACAAACATTCACATCAGGAATCTGTTTTTTTATCAGGTGAACAATATCATCTCTGACTGTTTTGTCACCATCACAGACTGCTATTTTCATTGCTTTACCACCTTTTTATTGTAGTTTTTTATTTTAGCTTAATTTCTATGCTGTATCTGTAAGCTACAACTGGTTTAAACTCTTTTTCTACATTATTATATCGTCATACATGGATATATTTTAGATTGCAAAGCGTGAAATACTTTATTTTAGGTGCAAAATTTATTTATTCATGTAAATAATAAAAAATAAACTTTAAAAATTTCCTATTATTGTAAAAAAGCATCCTAACTATTCTCACTATTTTATATTATGTGAAATAATAAATATCAAAATATTTTATTTAAAAACGCCAGCAAGGACATCATCATAAGGATATTTACTCCCATCAATTCCACTTTGTTCTATAGCTAACTCAACAATAATTTCCTCATTAATTTTAGTCATGGTATCATCTTCCCAATGCTCCCACATTTCGTCTGTATCTTTTGGTAAACAAAATCCTAATCTTTTTTCTTCTTCTGATGGATTTCTAATATTTCTAATACCTTCCTCTTCATCACTACAAAATAGCCTTTTTAACTGCCCATATTCAATAATTGCAAATCCATGACATTCTGAAACACCATGAGTCATATATACATATACCTTTGGCATATTTTTTAGCATTCGTAACATTTCGTCCATACGCACATAAAAAAATGCTAAAGCAGTTGCGAAAGCGATTTCTATTGTCGCATTAAGCCTTATTTGTGACGCTTTGGCACAAATAAGTGCGCTGCTTGCTCATAACCATCTAGCTGCTATCGCAACACAAGTCCCCCACTTATGTCTCTACGACATTAAAATGGGGGACTTTCTTGATAAGGTTAAACGAATCATTAATCTAAATATTTTTCTAAGATTTGCATCAGTCGATTTATATCGATTGGCTTTGCTATATGCTCATTCATACCACTGTCTAAACTACGTTGAATATCCTCCGAAAAAGCATCGGCTGTCATAGCAATAATTGGTAAATTGGCATCGGCACGCTGTAATGCTCGAATACCTTTTGTTGCATCATAACCATTCATAACAGGCATACGAATATCCATCAAAACAGCATCATAAAATCCAACTTCGGACTGTTCAAATTTTTCTATACAAATCTGTCCATTCTCTGCTCGTTCTAGCTCAAGACCTGCTTCAGTCAAAATATCTTCAGCAATTTCCCAGTTTAGGTCATTATCTTCAGCTAGTAGAATATGTCTTCCTACAAAACGCTTCTGGTCTGTCTTTTCTTGTTTTTTGCTTTCTTCACCGTTTAACATATATGTGCTAAGTCCTAAGAATAAATTAGACTTAAATAATGGCTTAGAAATAAATCCTTGAATCCCAGCTTCTTTGGCTTCTGTCTCAATATCACTCCAATCATAAGCAGAAATAATAAGAATTGGTACATCTTCTCCCAAATGTCTACGCAACTCTCTTGTTGTTTCCAAACCGTCCATATCAGGCATTTTCCAATCCAAAAGTATAATTTGATAATCGTCTGATTTAGCATGATTTTGTCTTGCCATCTGAACTGCCATTTTTCCGCCTGATGCCCAATCAGCGGTGATACCAATTTCCTTTAATGACAAAATTGCACTCTTACAAAGTTCCTCGTCATCATCAACAACAAGCATCTTCCAAGGAGGTAACACCATATCAACTTCCTTTATCGTTGCTCTCTCAAAATCTAATATAATATGAAACTCACTGCCCATATTGGGTTCACTTTGTAACTCAATGGTACCTTTCATGGCATCAACAATCGCTTTTGTAATTGCCATTCCAAGTCCACTGCCTTCTGTCTTATGCACTTGCTGGTTTTGTTCTCTGGTAAAACGTTCAAAAATCGTCTTTTGAAATTCAGGTGTCATTCCAATTCCACTGTCTTTTACCTTGAAATGACAACGTACATAATCTTCCCCAAGCGGCGAATTTTCCTGTTCTAAATAGACATTAACCATTCCATTCTCAGGTGTAAATTTTATTGCATTGGACATCAGATTAAGGAGAACCTGATTTAATCGTACACTATCGCAATAAACATTTTCTGTCTGAATATTTTGAATAAAAATATCAAATCGTTGATGTTTTGCCTTTACTTGCGGCTGCGAAATGTTTACAATACTGTCCATCGTCTCTCGAAGCGAAACCATATTATTATTTAGCGATAACTTTCCACTTTCAATTTTAGACATATCCAATACATCATTAATCAATCCAAGCAAATGCTTACTTGACAAAGCAATTTTAGCCAAACAGTGTGTAACTCTATTAGGGTTATCAATATTCGCCTGAGCAATGGCAGTCATACCAACAATGCCATTCATCGGTGTACGAATATCATGGCTCATACTTGATAAAAATTCACTCTTTGCTTGATTAGCTTTAGCAGCTTCCTGTTGTGCCTCATATAAATCACTCAATTGTTTTTGCGTCATTCTATAATAAAAAATAAAGACAACAATAAAACCTAATAAAATAATGCCCCCTGAAAGAAGCATCATATATTGACGTATAGATTCCAAAGATGTAATTGCACTATCTAAGGCTCCATGTGGCATAACTGACAACAAAAACCAATTGGTATTATCTATGTTAGAACAATAAATATTTTTATGCTGTCCCTCAATCATCACACATGTTGTATATGTTGTATTAGCAGCAATCGCATCTTTTAACTCTTTTTCATACTGTTCTGGTGTCTTTCCATTATGTGTTTCAAAAATAGCATGGATACGTTCAAAATAATTTTCTCGATATGCATCGCCGCTTCGTATCATAAAATCACCATTATCATCAATAATATGAGAAATCAACGTAGCATTCTCTTCATCCAATTTAAGTGTTTCTCCTAAAAAGTCCATCGATATTCCTGCAACTAAAACATCACTTGTCGTTCCGTCAAACATTGGATACTTTGCCTCTACTGCTAACAAAAAAAGCTTATCACCATTTGGAGCAATACCACTGCTTACTTTTATATCTGTTTGTTTTAACATATCTAAAAATTCACCTTGGTCAACTGCTTGTATATTATCTCCATAAAGAATATTTCCTGCTCCATCTTTTTTATAGAGCGCTAAATAAGAAAAATCACGAACTTTGGCACACAATATTAATTCATTCCACAATTCCTCTTGGTCTTCAATATTTTCTTCTTCAACTCTCTTTATTGTTCCATCTATCTGTTTAAACTGTTGTGAGATAAGTGACTCAAATTTTTTTAATAATTGTTCGTTTATTCCTGACATATATGTCTCACTAACACTATTTAATGTTTCTTCACTTTTTTCACTCATCACCTCAGCCAATACTAAAAAGACCATTGTACTTAAAAGTACTAAGCAAATTGCACTTATCCACAAAAAACCTCTTGTTTTCTTCTCCATAATCAATGTTCCCTTTCTTCTGTTATGTGAGCATTTATGTTGCATGTCTTTGTCTGAACAATACAATCGCATAACTTCCCAGTATTTAATAAAATACTCCACAAGTATACCTAACCATTTCCAAAAAGTCAATTACCCTCAATTAAATATCAGACTTTTTCCAAACAGCCAAAATTGCCCATTGCTTATTTTTTATTTCCCATATATAATCTATTGAAAAAAGTTACAGGCCATTAAAAAGTAATAAATAATGGCACGATTTTCTATTAAGACAAAATGAGGTGAATGATAATTGATACAGATTGCTATATGTGATGATGAAGCCTATATGATTGACTTATTAAGCGAGAAAATATCAACATTTTTCAATAAAAAGAATATAGAAATTAGTATTTCTTATTTTTTAAATGGATTGGACTTACTATCTAGCAACAAAACATTTAATATTATCTTTCTTGATGTTCAAATGAATAAACCTGATGGATTTGAAACTGCAACAAGACTGCGAAACAACGGATTTGATGGTTTTCTTATTTTTGTCACGATTATGCGTGAAATGGTATTTAACGCCTTTGAGGTACAAGCATTTGACTACTTAGTAAAACCTCTGCAAGAAAATCATTTTAATCAAACTATGCAAAGACTATTAACTTCAATTCAAGACCACAATAAAAAATGTTTACTAATACAAAAAAGAAACGAATGGGATATTATTTTATTCAATGATATTATATATTGTGAAATTATCAATAGAAAAATTTATCTTCATTTAAAAAATAACTCTATTATTGATTATTATGATAAAATTGAAAATTTAGAAAAAAAATTAGACGACCGTTTTTTCAAATGTCATCGAAGCTATCTCATTAATTTAAAATATGTAAAAAATTATAAGTCCGCCATTGCCTATTTGACAAACGGCGATGCAATTCCTGTTTCCCGTTTACGTAAAGATGACTTTTCCGTTGCTATGTTACACTATATGAAACAACAACGGTTGGGAGGCTAAAAATGTTTACTTTTCTTTACTTTTACATAACAGGATTTATCGAAATATCCATTCAATTTATATTTTTTAATAAACAAATACATGGTTCTGCTAAAAAATATCAAACGATTGCTTTTATTATTTTAAGTAGTCTTGTCAGTCAATTACCACTTTCTACTTTAATAAAATTGTTACTATTTACTGCTATACTACTTATATACAGTACATGGATATTAAAAGTAAATATAAAATTGGCTATTTTGTATATTTTACTTACAGTAGAAATTATGCAGCTTTGCTATGGTGTATTCAATTCCATCTCTATGATTGCATCATTTTTTATCTATCATCTTAACCCTTTATTATTTAGTTCTGTTTTTATGATAACTGGTGAATTACTCTCTCTTACTTTAGCTGTCTTATGTTATCAAATTATCAATAAATATATGAACCATAAAGAAAATACACAAAATCAATATATATTAATGATTATGATTCCTTTATTAATGATTTTTATAGTAAGTGGATATATTCATTTTACTTTTTATGAAAATATACAATCCATTAAATTAACCTTTTCCATTTTAACAAAAACACATATTCCAATGTTAATTATCCAAATATTAGGAATCGTTAGTATTTTTAGTATTTTATATGCTTATCAAAAATTAACTGATAGCTTTCTTCTTCATACCAAACTGTCTATGCTTACACAACAAACACATTTTCAAAGACAGTATGTAAAAGAAGCTTGGGCGCATTACACCAATACCAAAGCACTCCGGCATGATATGAAAAATCATATTATGATTATAAAAGGATTATTAGAAAAACAAGATTTTTTAAAGGCAAAAGCATATATTGAAGAACTTAATATTGCCACAGCCACCACTGTTTTTCATTTTCCAACAAACAACCCTATTTTAGATGTTTTATTAGAAAATAAAATCGCTTTAGCAAATAACAAAGGTATTCATATTGACAGTTCAATCAATATCCCATCTCCTTGTATTGTAAATGATATGGATTTTTGTATTATTCTGTCCAATGCTTTGGACAATGCAATTAATGCCTGTGATAACATAAATGCAGAAAAAAAGAAATATATCCATATATCAAGCCATAAACAACAAGATTTTTTATTAATTGAAATCGAAAATAGTTTTGATGGAAATACTCACTTTAAAGAAGGAATAGGTCTATCCAATATTAAGTGGATTGCCCAAAAATATGATGGTACAATTGAAATTACAACAACCAATACAACATTTTGTTTAAGTGTCTTACTTGTCATTTCACCACACTGACAAATCACTTCACATCAATTTTATTGAAATTTCCAACAGTGCGATTAAAATAAAATCAACTAACAAGTTCAGACTTATAAAATTGCTATTTTGTGATAGTCTCAAACTTGTAAATTGCACAAGAATGGAGGAATTTATATGTATATGCAGCCAATTCAAAACAATACAACTTATCCAACAACACAAGATATCAATGAAGTTCAAAAACAAAAGCCTGTTGATAACACAGACGATAATACAACTCAAAAACAACAAAACAAGCCTATACAAGACGAATATATCCCTGCAGATAAGGAGGCAAAACAAGCAACAGGTCTTTATAAAGTAGAATATAGCGAAAATGGCACTCCTAAAATTTCATTTGATAATCCTAGAAAAAAAGTGGCGGATAATAAAGAGGCAAAGCAAGAAGAAAAATGTACTGGCAACACAGATAAAGTTGAGCGAGAAATTAGAAAATTAAAAGAAGAAAAAAAGCAATTAGAACAGAAAATTCACTCTGCATCAGACCCTCAAAAGGCAAAAGATTTAGAAAAACAGCTTGCTAAGATTGAACAAGAATTACAATTAAAAGATACGGATACATACAGACGTCAACATACTGTTTTTTCTAATTAAATCTAAAAGGCAGTCATATTATTTACTTTATATGCTGCCTTTCTTTATTCTTTCTAATATGTATTATAATTAATTTTATGATGTTTACTAATTAGAAAAATATATACTATATAAATATTCATTTTTTAATATTATAATTAAATGAATAGATTAAAAATTATTATAACTTATTGATTAGTTTGTATAATAATTCAACATTTTTTCATACAGAAAACGTACTTGTTCTTCATCTGCATATGCTAATGGGTCATCTGCATAAGAAAGCGTCCAAAATGGTTCTTCATTTTGAATATAACTAGGAATATTTTTCCATAGAGAATACATTTTATTTGCAAATATATTAATGTCTGGACAATTATTATAATATTCTTTTAACTTGCTCATTAAAATTTTCCCAAATATTTCATAATTCAAATTTTGATAATCAATATTTGTTCTTACATAAACTATTATTCTTTCAATATCTGTTTCCCATTCTAAATTTAAAAGAACTTCATTATTAGGATTTTCTAAAAAAAGCAAATCCAATTTTTTCTGATATAAATCATATGTTATTATTTGTTCACCAAATAAAATTAAATATACGAATAATTCTTCCATAAAAAATCACCTTATAGCCTTTTATTTTTGTATTATTTTATCATACAAAAACATATAATTTATATGCTTATTATTCTTTATTACTTGGAAATTATTTAGTCAAAACACATATTCGCAATCCGCTGTGCTACTTGCTCAAACCATCTATCTGCTATCACAACGCAATTCCCCACTTATGTCTCTATGACATTAAAGTGGAAAATTTCATTGATAAGATGAAAATATACCAATTTTATAAAAAAACAATCAATCTTTAATGTTATCAATGAATCATAAGTTTAACTATTACATATCTGACAGCCTAGAAAAGTGAGTAATGTATTATGTTTTTTACAACGTGGAAACCCACAATGAATAGGGTCATTACTTTCTGCTGCATTTAGCCACTCACTAATCACGTTATCATCAATATCATCTTCCGTCATTTTTTCAATATATTCTTTAAATTTCTGCAAATTTGGCAAAACAAGTTTAGGTATATAATCCAGTTTTTCCCAACCAAGTTTATTTTCAACAGACTTGATTACATTCAATAAAAACCTTTTATCATTTGAAAACGTTTCCTTTTTCCAAGGCATATCCACAATATTAAATCCAACTGTCCCAAGACCAACAAATTTTTGGTCTTTTTCTGACAGCCATATAATTAACTGTTTTTCTTCTACGGTTTCTGCCAACATCGACCCACTTAATGAAAGTACATTTATAAAAACATCAGTTGCCGCATTTGACATACATATCCAATCATCAACAGGCGTATTTTCATCAAAACATATTATATTTCCCATTATTATATATCCTCTATAGATTTCAATTTTTAATTATAGTATAAAAATTTATTTTTCACACTATTTCCTTTTAAACTTTCATATAATTTCTTTATATATGATTTGCTTCTAATTCTAACTTTAATGTCCGAATTGTTCCATCAGTATATATAATAAGTGTGTTCGGATGAATTGCACAATAATCCTTTAAAGATATCCCTTTTTGTGGGCTTGGTGTAGTGGGTTTGCCACAGCATGAACAAATCATATTTCCATAATATTTATAATTATGATTTGTACAGATGGCATTTATTCTTATATCTAGTCGTCCTAATTGCCCATTATAAAATTCTTCTGTCGTTAATGGAGCAATAACTAATTGCCTATCACTTAATGAATAAACACTTCCACAATAGCAGCTTAGCATATCTGTATCTGTTATTTCAGCCACATAATCAAATGTATAATTACAGTATTTGCATTGGGCAGAATAAACATATAAGATTTTAGCTGCTAAATTTACTAATTTACTATATTTATTATCCATCATTTTATTATATTTCCATGCTCTAACAATTCTTCTCTTGTAGTTTCTGGTTCTGGTGAAACAATCTGGAATTTTACGTTCACGAACTACTGCTTTTGCAAATACATTAATTGCTGTAGAGGTTGTCATACCAAAATACACATCTTTCTTTAATTATCGATGGCACTTTAAATTTAATTTTTCCAACACTTCCACATGCTCTAACGCACAATTATACAACCAAACTTCTTTTAAATTTGGCATTTTTAGAAAAATCCGACAATCGGAAAAATTTGTTTGTGATAAATTCAAAGCACGTATATTTTTACATTCTTTCAAAAAAGAAAAATCTTCAATGTAAATACACTCAATACCAAGCATTGAAAGATTGGTCATCTTTCCAATGATAGACCAATCATGGACATTCCAGTAAAAATTTTCTGGCAGATTCACGGGTGTTTTTATATAGGCAATATTATCTTCCATCACCTCAACATAACTCCTATCAATATACCAATTTAATCCCAATTCTAGTCTTTTAACACGCGAAATTGCTCGAAGCCAATCATATTCAACCAATAAGTTATTGCGATAATATTGTCCTAATGCCAACGCGACTAAAAAATGAATCGCAAATCCGTTCTCTTTTGGTGGTTGGTCAAAACCACAACGTTTTTGAGATGGCGATATCTCTATATGATATGGTGCTTTGCTATACTTAGGTGGAAAAACTTGCTCTTCATTTTTTTTTAAGAGTATTTGTTCTTCCTTCTTATTATTAATAATTGTTTGTTTATTTTTATATACAACAAAAAGTTGCTGTCTTTGATAATTTGGATTTTCACTATAAAAATACAAAATTTCTTTTTCACTATCCAGACAATTTCCTGAATAATATCCAGAACAATCATTTTGTAAACGTGTTAAAGCAATTTCATTTTGTAGACAAAATGCTTTAATTTCATCCTTTTGCTTGTAAAATTGATAGCTGTCTCTTCCAAAATAGTAAGCTGCATGTGATAACATTTCTGTAAGAAATTCTTGTGTATCGGACGTAAATTTTTCAAAAGTAATAAAGTCATCGTCTGTACTAATATAAACAGGCGGATTTTTAACACCATTTTGTAGGTCTGACAAAAGATAACCAGCATGCCAAATACCTTGATTTTCATACCATATTAACACATAATTTTTTGTAATTGTATCCCATTTTTCCATTGGAAGCTGCCAAAGTTCAAAATATTCATTATCTTCATATTCATCTTGAGTTCCATTCTCTATTGCTTCCTTATATTCTTCTTCTAATTCTTCATGTGTTTCCATAATTGCTTGGTAAGAGGTGAAAATTTCCTCTGGTGGTTCAATGTGATTATAAAATGTATTGATATCATCTTTTCCATACGTCAATAAAAATTCTCGATAAACATCTGGCAAAGAAACGCCTATATTTTTTTCTGCTTTATCAATAGATTGCTGCGAAAAGCCTTTATGTGTATCTTTACAAAAAAAATCCATTAATTCATGGATAGATAAATTATACTTTAAACTCATTGTAATTTGCTGCTTAAAATATGAACAAAAATACGAAAAGAATTAGAGGTGATTTTTTATCATTACTCTTGATTTTTTGTTTAGCAGCTCTCTCCTTTCTTTATTTTAAACGCTTTCTTAAGTCTTCGTATTTCTTTGATAGGCTATTCTATGTAACTATATTATTTTTAACTGCTCTAAAACGAATCCTCACATAGTCTACAATCCATTCTCCATTTATGTAAAGTGAACTTTTAAGTCGATTCACCGTCTCACCAATAATTTCATTTCGTGTACTTTCATCTATGCCTTCAAAAGGCTTTTTTACAAACATTTCAATCCAATCTGCAAGCCCATTTGCTCCTTTTTGCACTGTTGGTCTATCAAACAATGTAGCATATTCTATGCGAAATCCTGCCTTTTCTAACATAGATGCATACTGTCCAATTGTTGGAAAATAGAAAACTCTTTTATATTCAAATCCACGTTCCAAAAAGCATTGCTCTAATGCACGATGAACATGCTCTGCACAGCCTGAACCACCAAATTCACATACCAACTCCCCACCTTCATTCAACTGATTGTAAATATTACATAGCATTTTTTGCTGTTTTGATTCGTCAATCCAATGAAAAACGGCATTAGAAAAAATAGCATCTGCTTTATGCTCAAGCATAAAATCAAGAGCATTTCCTGTCACAAATTCTATATCTGGACAATCCGTTTTTGCCTGTGCTATCATTTCTGCTGAATCATCAATACCTATAACATGATAACCTCTTTCAAAAAGTTTTTTTGTAAGTGTTCCATTTCCACAACCTAAATCTACTATATAACTTCCTTTCGGCTTTGTGAGTAAATCCAAAACAGCCTCTCCATATGTAGGCACAAATGAAAAATTGTTTTTATAATTGGCTGCATTCCAATTAATATTAGGCATATATAAAACCTCCCTGTTTAATTTTTATTTTTTACCTTATTGTGTTTAAATAGAAAAATATCATTATAAACTATTTTTATATAATACTTTCATTTACTTTCCTTATGTTAATTTAATATATAACCAAATTATACAATATAATATAACACAAACTATATTGAAAATGTTAAACAAATTAAAATACTTTCAAAATAAAATACTTTCAAAGAAATCAATAAATCAATATTTGAAATATAACTAAAATGCTTTAACAATAGAAAATTACCAAGATATAAAGGTCTATAAAGTTATTATAATTTTAAAATTTAAATAGACTAAACATATATATTTTTATAAATAATTTAAGTTCATATGACGATAAATATATATAACCATAAAATGGATTTCAAATTTAAAAATTAGGAGGATATAATATGGCAATAAATGTAAGCGGAAGTACAAATCAGATTGATTCAGGAAATGATTTATTTCAAAATATAAAAGTAAACCATTCCCATGAAAAAGATACAAACACATTACAACCAGAAAACGATAATACAATAAAGCTTTCTATTTCACAGGAAGGTATTGAAAGCTGCCGAAAGAAATTTCAAGAAAGTGGTATACAAACAAATGATGGAAAAGTTATAGAAAAGAAACATGCTTTTATAAAACAAGCCACAAATTCTATATTTGCAAATCATTATGAAAATGAATTAGCTAAAAAAGCTAACGCATTAAAAGAACAACGTGAAAACAATAATACATATAGTATTTCAAATAAAGTAGAAGATTATGTCAAAGCATATGGAAATCTTTATGATGAAATTGTGCAGGGTTATAAAAATGGAACAAGAGAACGCTATATAGAAGATGAAAATTCTGAGACTGGTTTTCGTAAAATGACAATGGAAGAAGAATTAAACAGTCTTGATAAAGCATTTCAAAAAACGGCTGACAAAGAAACCATATTAGCAGAAAATCAAAAAAAAGCGGCTTCCGCCTTTAAAAATACGGCACAAAAACTATCAAAATATAAAGGTGTAAAAACATCTTTTGCAGATGCCTATAAAAAGCTAGAAGAAAAAGGTGTAACCTCACAGGAAAATGTAGGGCAAAAAATGGTAACACTGGCAAAGGCATGGAAAAATACTTATCAGATTTCTGGTTCTAACGACAACGGAATACAAAAGGTTTTATCTATGTTAAGTGATATGTTTCCTATAAACACTAAAGCATAAAGCAAGGAGGTCACAGTGATGTCAAAAATTACAGACTACAGTTTTTTATTTCAGCAGATGTTTGGAACCTCAAATATAAATAAAACAGGCAGTTTTCAGCTATCACGAATAAACAGTTCTTCTGTAAAGGCACAATTAAAAGCTGCAGGTATTGACACAAATAGCAAGCAATATAAAGCCGTATTGAAAGAAATGATGCGCAATGGAAATGGTGCTATGTATACCAATATTCAAGCAATCAAAAATTCAATGAGATGTTATGACAAAGATGGTGATTATATTGACCCAACTACGGGACTGGCAGGACTTTTGGTAACAGAAGAAAATGAGAACAGTCGGAAACGTATCATCTCTATTCCTGAGAGCAGCAAAGACGAAATGTTTGAACAGACAAAAAAAGAATTTTTGCGTGAAAATGGCATTTTAAATGGCGATACTACCAAACGGTCTGATGTATATACCAATATGTATCGAAAAGTACAAAAAAAAGACCGATTAGCAGCAGGATACACCATGCAGCAGTATGAACGGACTTACAGGCAGGCATTTATAGCTGCTGCAAAAAAAGCTGACCCTAAATGGACTATTGGAAAATCTATTCCGAAAGGTGCATTAGACAATATTACTAGAGAATCTGTTGAACATACAAAAAAATGTATGGATATAACCATATAACTTTTTATTTATAATATAGAAGTCAAAGAGGTTAAAATAAAAAATTTTTTTCTTAAAAAATTAACACTTAAGCCATAAATTATATAAAACAAAAGCAGAGAAGATTTACTCTATCTCTGCTTTTACTATAATATCCAATAATCCATTTCTATATTTCCATAAAAATTGACTTAATTGTTCTTGTGTTTCTTCCATAGAAAAACAAAAAATGTTTTCTAAGGGTTCAAAAAAAGCAACACCATCTTTCCTATTATAATAAACATGAATATGTAATAAAGTTGCTGTAGGATTTTTGCAAACATATTCTTGTAATTCCACAACAATCTCATAATTTGGACATTCCAAGCAAAAAGCAGCAATATCACGTTCCCACTCAAACATTTCATACAAGGTACAAGGATTTTTTTGATAATTTGTAAGGAGCTTTTTAAAAATTTTTACTCTTGAAAATTCATCCTTTTGGTTCGATGTTTGCGAAAAAAATAAATAGCTATCATTTTTAACAAAAGAATTTAAAACAATCGTCCACCCCTCTGGAATTTTAAGCGGAATATAATCAAATGGTTTTGAGGGACATTGTGTACCATGATATTCTATCATTGTTTTTAAATTTTGGGCATTTCTTTTGGCTTCCCAAATTGGATATATCCATCGAATCTGCTCAATACTCCAATTATTTGGACTTTGATATTGATGTGCAAAACATTTCACTTTTTCGATAATATCTTCTATACCAGAACAAAAAGCACATTCTAAACAATATATTTTATTATCACACGGTTTTATATATACAGTAACTTTATATCTATCATTATCTATATATACTTGCTGTTCTTCCACCATAATAAATAAAATATATTCTTGAAAAGAAAATTTTTTTTTGCGCATATGATATGTATATTTTAATTCAAGAAGGGGATTAGCAAATTTATTATTTCTTACAATAAACCAACCACAACCAATAGCAAGTGGTTGAAGCATATTATAATTATCCATTTGTATTTATCCCCTTATAATTTTTTTCATATTATCTTAATCTCACCAAGGAAGAATTAGACTTTCCTGTTTAAAAAATGCCACAAAGTTACAATAAAGTTATAAATAAGTAGCAAAGCTCATGTACTATTAAATATATTCAAAATTATTTATAAATAATTTTATTCCCGCGAGCAATGGGATATTTGATTTATAAAGAAATCGAAATATTTATATCCTGCTCTGCTGGATTGATATCTCCTGTTTTTGTATATGTTACAGGTTGCTTTACAGGATTTGTCTGTGTTTTGGCAATATCTGTGTTATCTAAAGTTGTATTATCTTTCAATAACACTTTTCCTTCTTCACTTACCTCTACAACATCTGTTTCTTTATTTTCTTCTATTCTTTCCTCAAATTTTTCATGTTCTTCTCTATGTTTTTGAATAGCTCTTTCTCTTTCTAATCTTGCCTGTTCTCTTGCCTCTTTTGCTTCTTCTTTCATTCCTTCATAGGCTTTTGTTTTATAGTCTTGTGCTTTGTCTGAAAATTCATAGACATAATCCATGGCTCTCTCCATCGCCCCTGTATTGCCCTGTCGTTTTGCCTGATTATACACTCTCATAGGCGTATTTACTAAATTTATATTTCTACTTGCACCAACAAGCCCTTCCATTGTTTTTGCATTCATAATACCTCTCCTATCTTTACTCATATATTTAAGTTAAATGTTATTCAATATATCGACAGCTATTTGTTCCTGCAAAACCTTATAAAACAACATTTCAATACCATAAATAAACATTTGAAAACAATCCTAATCCATTTGTCTTGCCCAGTCAATTCCCGGATAAAGCTGCCCTGTTCTGATAAAATATTCCACAGCTTTTACTCCAACCTCTATATCTTTTATTACAAGATATTTTTCCACTGGTGATTGCCTCCATAATAATATAAATTTGTTACTTTAATACCACAGCCTTGTTGTAATTATTTTATCATAAAATAATTCATTTTTGTATTTATATCAACTTGTCAAAGCGGATATTTGCAATCCGCTGCGTTACTTGCTTATAACTTCAAATTCAATAAATAAAAATATAAAATCACAACTACTTTACATAAAATGTACTCTATTATTGAAAATTTCACTTTACCCAAGAATAAAGCGGGTATAAAGAAAACCACTTTGCAATTTCAAATCCCAGTAATTTTAAAATCATAGGAACAACCAAAATCAACAAAGCAAAAAATATAGTCTGTGTCTGACTTTTTCTCCATATCGACAAGGCTAGTGTAATTACAACAATTAAAATGGAGGTTACTATTTGCGAAAATACAAAAAGCAAGATAAATCCTCCAATAGGAAGTGAAAACAAAAAATGAGAATAATATGAAATATTTTGTATCGTTGCACCTATACTAGACATTGGATATACACAAGCAATATGAATTGCTCTGCAAATGATAGGCACTAATGTAAGTATACTTGCCATACTGATACAGATTAAAAATTTATAAACAAAAATTTTTCTTTTTCCTGCTTTCGTTACACCAATTAAATACAATGAATCTGCCTGATATTCCATTGACATTGCCCCACTTGTTACCAAAATAATTCCAATAGATAAAACCAAAAAATGAATGTAAAAAACATTTTCCCACACGCCAAATAAATATAAATAGCCTGTGTCATAAACAAATGCTCCACCATACTCCTTAATATGTTGATATTGTGTTTCTACTCGCTGAAAAGCTGGATAAAAAGAAAGTGTTATATTGGCTTGATATTTTAAAGTATTTGCCATATCTTCACTTAATTCTTTTGCATTTACCATCTCATCAATTTCATCAATTTTTTGAAATGCCTCCTTATATCGCTTTTGTTCTGATAAAACTAACAATTCTTTTTCTTCTGTCAACTCTCCCTCCAGTTTTCTCATAATATCTTGATAATATTGCTCTTTTTCAGATGGCTTATACGTTTGTTCAAAACTTTTCGCACCAAGCAATAGGACAACTATCAAAAAAATAATCAAAGCATGATTGGTAATTAAAATTTTATAACTCTCATGCCATAAAATATAAACATGTGGCTTAAAAGACAACAAAAAAGGCAACTGAATCTTTCTTATTTCACAGTCTTGCATCCGCCAAAACAACAGCAAATCACTTACAATACCAACAATACATAACAACATAAGCACTATAAAAGAAAGCAGCTGTCTGGATACAGGATATCCAAATAAATTAAAATTTAAATACCCTCCATATAAATTTTGTGTCTTTATAATTCCTACTGGATTTAGATATTTAAAAATAGACCATGATGAACCTGCTGGAATCCATACATACATCATTGTACTAACTCCCACAATCACAAAGCCAATTAAAAAAGGAACAACCATAATATTGGATAAAATACTAAATGAAATCAATATTGTACCAATGCCAAACAAAACAACTGCTTTTGTTATAATAGAAAGAACAATATATTGTGCAATGCTGATATTTAGGCAGCTTTCTATATAAACAGATACAGACTGCAAATTTGCACTTAAATTAAATGCTCCCATACTATAATAGGAAAATACAAGACTTACACAATAGAATATTATTGTAACAAAAAGGCAATGAATAAATAAAGCAATCAGTTTTGCACCAATACTATGTAAAATTCCATATTTTGTGCTTCTGGTAATTAAAAATAATTTTTTCTCTTTTTCTTGTGTAATCAGATTTCCCACAAACGACATTACTAAAAGAAATAACAAAACATCTATCCATACGCTTTCCATAGTACAAGTAATGCTTTTTGATGGAATAAATTGAATATTTTTATCGCTCAAGTGTGTATAATCTGCTGCGCTTTTTTGAAGATTTCTTGCACTATATGAATCTTGGTTTTGTCCGCCAAAAATAGAAATATTGCTAAGCACCTCCTTATTTTCCTGAATGGAACTTAAATAATCATTATATCCAGAAACCTTTTTCCATTCTGTGTAAATCTCGTCAATCAATGTTTTTTCTTGTTCGAGCGAATCTGTAAACTTTAAATATTCACCAGACTGATATAAATCATAATACGCTTCAAATATATGAGCATTGTTTTGTAACTCTTGTTTTGCCAAAGCATCGCCTATCTCATTTTGGGAACTTTGCATAACAAGAATATCTTGCACAAAACAAACACCATCAATCGTTTCTTTTAATTCTGTAATATAGCCTGCTTTTTGTTTTTCACTCATATTCATAAGCTGTTTTTGTATATTTTTGTAAGAAGAACATGGTGGTCTTTTTTCGTTTGGCAAAGATGTATACCATAAAAGAAAGATATGAATGAAAAGCAAAACACAAATAGATAATACAAAATGATGTTTTTTCCATACCTTTGCTAATTCAAAGAACATCAAACGTAACATTCTTCTCCTCCTCTCCAAAAACACACATATACACTTCTTCTAAATCTTTACAGCCATGATATTTGAAACAAAGATTTTCTACTGTATCTCTATCAATCAGTTGTCCAGAACGTATCAAAAGAATCTCTTTTGCAATTTGCTCAATATCTGAAACGACATGTGTAGAAACAATAATCACTTTATTTTCAGAAAGTGCTTGAATCAACTCTCTTACCCGCACTCGTTCTTTAGGGTCAAGTCCTGCTGTAGGCTCATCTAGCACAATCAATTTAGGATTTCCTAACATTGCCTGTGCAATTAAAATTCTTTGTTTCATTCCTCCCGAATATGTATCAATGGCTCTGCTTGCTGCCTCCTGCATATTTACATAAGAAAGCACTCGTTTTATTTCTTCTTTCACTTCTTTTTTAGAAATTCCCTTTAATGCCGCCATATAGGATAAAAATCGTTGTCCTGAAAAAGCATTGTATAATCCTTGTTGTTGAGGAGCATATCCAATGATACTCCGAAAACGCTCTCCTAAAACTTGTGTATCTACATCATTCCAAAAAACAGTTCCCTCACTTGGCTTGATATTTTGTGTTATAATATTCATAAGTGTTGATTTTCCTGCTCCATTAGGACCAAGCAATCCATAGATACCCGAATCAAATTTTAATGAAATATTTTGCAGGGCAATCTTATCTTTATATTTTTTTGTAACTTCACGCAATTCAAGCATAACTAAAATCTCCTTTACCAATTTGTTTAAATCTCTTTTCATTTATTACCCATGCCCAATCATATTGATTTTACGATAATTTTGATTTCCCATAAATAAATCTTCTTTAGCAATTAAAGCATATTTATATTGGTGAATCTCGTATGAATCATCACTGTTTTTCGTTGCATCATAGTCATATACAACAAGCATATCTGATGAAGTTTTAGCACGAAATTCCAAAGACCAGCCATTATATTGATTGACAAGTGTACTATGCATTACTTCACCCGTTTTGATATTAACAAAATAATATGTATGGTCACTAGAAAGATTCCAGTCACGGCAACACAACATATCATCAATAACATCCATAATCAAATTTTGTGCAAGCGTGCAAATCGTTTTTCTTTCTCCGCTCTCAATATTAATTCCTTCAATTATTGGATTTTCTGAAAATGATATATACATGGTATCTCCAACCACATAAACATCATGTTGATTTTTATTTGATTCCCTGTAAAATTCATTTAATTTACCGTTTTTCAAATCCAAAATAGCATAGATATCAAAAGAATCTTCATACAGTGAATGATACATATCATCATCCCATTTTTCCTCCATTGAAAGTTCTCGTCCATAATCAATCCCATTCAAAATCAGACAATCTTGATAACAGCCTATCACCTTCCATGAAATATGATTGTCAAAACTTATAGGACAAATTTCCTGCGCATGAAACGATTGTAAATCTAAAAATACTACTTTATGCTCAGAACCTGTTGTATACGTCATATTATCTACTTTATCCATAGAAAGCTTTTTTGTAATTACATAAATACCATTTTCATCTTTTAATATAAATTCTTCAAGTGTCAATCCTTCATCAAAAGTATAGACTTTTTTTCGCTCTGTTCCGTCAAGATTGGCACGATAAAGCACAGCTGGTTTTCTTTGTGACATTATATATCCATCATCGCCGCCCAATATTCCTTCACTGCTTGACACACTTTCATCACTCGACTCACGGCTTAAAATATATAAATAATTGTCATATACAAAAAGCTTTGTAGTAAATATCGGAAAATCATCATATGAAAATACAGCAGGACAATCTAGTGAATTATGTTTACAACCTGCTGTACTGCAAAGATAAATTTCACGACAAGTGGCAAAATCCATATACATCAAATGATTTCCATAATTGCCATCTTGAAGCTTTGTTAAATCATGTGTTAAATAATAATAGCCATTTTCTGTATTACATGCACTATCGCCTTCAGAATTACAAGCAAATTGAAGATTTCCAATTTTTTGATAACCATCTTTTGTACTATTTTGCTGCCAATTTGATTTTAATTTTTGTTCATCATCTGTTTGTTCATTATCTATTTTTTCATTGTTGCCACAAGCACCAAGTAAACATATTAAAAAAAATGTCAAAAATAAAATAAAAACTTTTCTCATAAAAAATCCTCCATTCTGAATCATTGTGTAGAAATGATATCAAGCCAATCAATTTTTTCTAACAAAGGAATTTTATATAAGAAAAGTCAAAAAATGGTCAAACTCTAAGATTTATTTTTACACAGGCACCATTCGTTGTATTGGACAACTCTAAACTGCCTCCATGTTTTTTACATAAAAGCCTGCTGACAGCCAACCCAATACCCATATGTTCATTCTTTTCAGAAGTCCATATAAGTTTTTTCTTTTGTTTTAATATCTCCAAAGGAAATCCCACTCCATCATCTATAATAGTTACCAAAAGAAGATGTTTAGAAAGGGTAAAATGAAGACTGATTTGTTTTTTTGCAAAACGCAGCGCATTATTAATAATATTTTCAAGAATACGATATAGTATTGCTTCATCAATCTGTATTTTTTCATCTGATAAATCTTGTGTTACTTGCAAAATAATATTATTTTGTTCTGCTAAAATCATAAAGTCTTGTGTTACATTGTTTATCAATTCTTTTGCTAAAACTGTTTTTTGATGTAACGGCGTTTCTTCGGATTGATTTAAAAGTCGAACCGATTCTGTATACTGCTCTAGCCTCTTTGCCGCCATATTTAGATTGTTTACAATATGTCCAATTTTTTCATAACTTATTGTACCATTTTTAAGACCTGAATCTAAATATTCGGTATATCCTTCAATAATAGCAATAGGATTGCGCAAATCATGTGCTACTGAAGCTTGTATAAGCTGTCGTTCTTCAAGCATTTCCCACATCACTTTATTATTTTCATAAAGAGCATTCCGCATTTTTTCAAAAGAATCACACAGCGCCCCCATTTCATCATTGCAGTTATAAATAAGTTCAAAATCAAGATTTTGTTTGGCAATTTGAATTGTAGCACAGGATAGTAATTCTAGTGGTTTTTTCAGCTTTTTTCGATAAAAATACAATCCGCATAAAATAATTCCCACAAAAGCCAATATTGCTGGCGCTATTATCATCAGCACCCCACAAATTTGATAGGCAAATTTCCTCTTTGGAGAAAGTTTGTCAAAGGTATTTTCAATTTTTTGAACGTTGTATCTTACCTTTGAAATATCTTCATAGTTCAAAACTCCATCTTCTTTATAAAAAAGAGTAGGTAACTGTTCTAAATCTTTTCCATATTTTAAAAGATAGGTTTGTGTTGAAATAACGCCATCTGGTGATGTTTTTTCTATTGTCAGATATACTGCATTGGAGTCTGGCAAAAGCCAATGGCGAAACGATATGCAAAAACTAATGATAAGTGCTGATAACAAAACCACTATACCCGTAGAAAAAAATACTGTTAAAATAAAAAAACGCCGCAACGGTAAACTGCTCCATTTACTTTTTAACGATTCCATTTATATCCCACACCCCAAACTGTTTCTATATAATTTTTTCCTGTTGCTTCATAAAATTTTGCACGGATTTTTCGGATATGTTCTTTGATAACATCAGCGCTGCCCTCCGCATCATATCCCCAAATTCGTTCATAAATACGCTCCTTGTCAAACACTTGTCCAGCATTTGTCAAAAGAAATTCAATAATTTCAAACTCTTTTTTTGACATATCAATTTCTTTATCCTTATAAAAAATGCTGCGCTGTGAAAGATTGACAAGCAATTCTCCTGAAGTAAGAACAGCTGCTTTCCTATGGCTTCGCTCATCCCTTCGCAGATGTGCAGCAATTCTTGCAGAAAGTTCCTTTAAACTAAACGGTTTTGTAATATAGTCATCTCCCCCATATTGCAAGCCATTTATTTTATCTTGCTCTGTAATCCTTGCCGTTACAAAAAGAATCGGACAAAAAATATGAGCTCGTATATTTTTGCACAACTCCAACCCATCTATACCTGGCATATTAATATCTAATATAATAATATCTGGATTTTTTGGTAACAACTTTAACGCTTGAGCAGCGTCGTTTGCTATATAAGTTTCATACCCCTCATCACTCAAATAATCAGAAAGCAATTCTGTCATCATTTCTTCATCATCTACAATTAAAATTTTATATTTCATGCAAACACTCTCCTCTCACAAAAAGTATACTGCTAAAAAATCAAAATTTTGTCAACATATTGTTTTGTTTCCATATCATTCTTAAAATTTTCTTCCCAAATCTTTTATTTTACCGCCATTTTTTCTTATTAATTGTCGCCAGCCTATCTGTGCGCATAATTGATACATGAATCGCGGCATCCCAACCGATACATATTGATTTTTTTGTATTTCCTGTTTTATTATTTTTTCTACAAAATGTTTTAACATTTTATCAATAGGCGCTTTTGGTCCCTGTCCATTGGGCATCTTAGGCAACATAGAAAGACTGCCGCCCCCTCCGACACCAACACCTCCGCACCAATTGAGCTGCGCTTTACAACACCAATTTTCCAAAATATGCAATGCTGGCTCTGTCTGTTCGCCCTCATAAAAGCCGCAATTAACAATACTATAAACATTTTTTGTATATTTTTTACATATATCGTTTATTCTATTCTCTATCTGAATAAAACAAGACAATAAATGACTTGGAATACCATCAACGTAAAGAGGCAATGCAAATATCCATATATCCGCACGTTTTAATTGTTTTACTATTTCTTCGGAAACAACCAAAGTATGTAATCCCATTTCTATAAGTTCTACTTTGCCTTGAGCAAAAAAATATTTTAACTCTTCCAAAAGAATACTACTGGCACTATTATTAATTTTAGGACTCCCATCAATCAATGCAATTTTCATAATGTAATCTCCTCCAATTCTTTTATAGACGGATAAAAACAAACATTTTTTACAAATCCATCATAATTATCTGCATTGGCTTGTATTATATTTTTTGCAGTATTTTTTTCCATATCTGTAATCTTTTCCCCATAAAAAAATGCAGAGAGTGCAATCACATTTTTATATCTGCGTTTATGATGCATTTCACCTTTTCGCATTACAAAATCAGGATGAATATAAGAAATAGCTCTATCCTGAACCATTTTTACAAATGGACTCACACTGCCATAAAAACACTGGCTAACTAAAATAAGTTCACTACATCGACTCATTTTTATACCTGTTTTTTCAAAACCATCCCTAATTACACATTGTCCTGGTGTTTTAACCCAACAGCCAAAACAGCCAATGCAATGATTAATCTTTTCTTGCGGTTTTATAATTTTATATTTTCCATTTATAGTAATATTAAAATCTTCAATATCTGTAATAATTAATTTCATAATATTCCTCATTTCTTCTGACTTTAAAAACTTATAAATTAATTTTAAAATATTTAATAGCTTTATATTAAGTAACACATAGACATAAAGTATTCGTTATGCTTCAGTACATTTTTAGAAATCACAGGAAAATGTTTGAATCAAATCCGATAACTTATCTTCCCATTTTTTACTATAATGAACATTTTTCATTGTTGCTAAAGCAGTTAATCCATGTACATATGCAAATAGAGCAATCACAAAATCTTCTTTTTTCTCTGAGGTCATATCTGAATATTGAAGCAATTGAAGCACCTGTTCTTTGTAAATAACAAACGGTTTATAATTATCCTGTTCTTTGCTGTCTATATCTAAACAAATCTGCATATTTCCCTGCTGCAATAAAAATTCAAAATATTGCGGATTATTGATAAAAAATGAAATATATGCTTTTCCAAACTCTGACAAAAACATTGGACTTCCTTGATATTTTGAAATTGTCTGTTGTAATATTGCCGTAAATTGTTCAGTGATATGAAGCTGCATTGCTCTAAACAATTCTTCTTTGTTTGAAAAATGACTATATGGTGCCGCATGACTTACATTGCAAGCCTGTGCCACTTTGCGCAAAGATAATTGTTCTAATCCAAACTTATTTACTAACTCTATTCCTTTTTCTATCAATTCATTTTTTAAATTCTTATGATGATAAGGTTTCTTTTCCATCAGCCAACCTCCAACCTTTATTTTTAAATCTTAACACTGTAAACATTATAACTTGATATCTTTACAGTGTCAATATTAAGATTCTGGTGTTTTATCATAATGAATCCAATAATATTTACTTGCGCCAAGAAAAACATAGTGTCCTTTAAGATTTGAGCACTTGTTGAAGTTCATACAATACTTCCTCCTTTTGAATAAATATATTATTATTAAAAAGCAAAAAAAGTATACGAAAAAGCAGCTACTAGGAAACACATTCCTAATAACTGCTTTTAAGCATTGATATAAATTAAATAATTGATAACACAATAAAAGAAAAAATTTATCTTCTTTTTGTATTTATTCTTTCATTCATTTATAATTGTCCGTTTTCTATCATATCCTGTTGTATTTTTAAAATACGTTCTGCATCCATCTTTGCATACTGAGCAATAACATTGATAGGCACATCTTGTAATAACATTTCTTGTATCATTTCTGTTTTGCCTTCTTGTCTGCCCTCCTGTCTGCCTTCTTGTCTGCCCTCTTCTACTCCAAGAAGGTGTATTCGTTCAGCAATTCCATACATTTCTCTTTTACCTCCTTCTGAATGTTTGATGTATTGCATTCGATTCGTAAAAGCTGGAAACTCTGGTTCATTGACCTCACTTTGCTTAAAAAGCTGCATAAGCTTTGCTATACGACTTCCATCATTTACCTTACAGTTTACACAAACCGTCTGTAACCCATCATCTATTTTTTTACCAGTTTCTCGTACAATCTTATCAATATGATATGTTGTTTTATTCTGCTTTAATATATCAAACTCTGATATATAAACTATAATTACATTGGGTACATTTTCAAATCGACTTCCTGGTTCTGTTTCACTAGCTGTGATACATGACGCATTATATCGTATTCTTTTAAAATTATTATCATTATTTGACCTTTGCACTTCCACATTACAAAGTGTTCCATCACCTAATATACACAAGGCATCTAATCGTACAGAACGTCCTACCAGATTTTTCTCTTCTTTTTGAACCTCTACCTCTTCTACAATAAGGGCTTCATCTTCTAATATCACTCGTAGTATCTCTTGACAAAAATCCTTATCACTTGCCAAAACTTCAAACAATACGTCATCGATTGTCTTTGTTCCTGTAGTATGGTTAATATTTCTTCCCTTGTATGTTTCATAACACCGCTTTCAGCCTTTTATAACTTTTCTTTATTTTTACATATTTTTTTATTTTTTTCAACTACTTTTTGTTACAACAACTGTTGAATTTTTTAGCATTTCATACAATACCTTCTCTTCGCCAGATTCTAATATAATTGTAAAATTCGTCGCAATCGCTATGGTATCTGAAACACTGATTTGTACACCTGCACTATCATAGGCTTTAAAGATATAGACATTCTTTATAATACGTTTTTTCATATTATACTGTTTGTCTATATAAATAAGGACAAAAAGCGAAAATAATAACCTTGCCTTGTATTTAGTCGTCTAGGTAAAGTTACAACTTACTTAAATAAATTTTATTTACATACAATAAATATCAAAAGAGATTTAATAAGATACGAGATAACTTAAAATTGAATCCCAAACATCGAGCGTATAATGGAAGAATGCACTTTGTAACTATGGCTAAAAAATATGGAATTGATAACTATGCTATTAAGTATATAATAGGTCATATCATTATGGATATTACTAAAAAAGTATACACTCAAAGAGAAATAAATTGGCTTAAAGAAGAAATAGAAAAAATAAAATAGAAAATTTATTTAGTGTAGGAATATAAGTATAGGAGTGGTATAGGAACAATATATGAATTGCATACATTTTCCTAATTTTTACCACTCCTTGACACTTTTAAAATATTTTACAAAAATGTGTCCACTCTCTTGACTATAGCCCAATCATCCAACTCTCATTCAAGTAGATAATTACTTGTAATCGATTTTAAGTCCACAACTTGAACACTCCCATCCTCCTAATGGTCCTTGCCATGAGTTCCAATCCATTAGTACATTGCATCTTGGACATGACATTGAATGTGGTTCACTTCTGAAACAAATTCTCTTACTAAACATTCCTCTCATCTTCTTGCACCTCCTCTAACTTTTCTCTATTAGTTATTCACTTACAGTAATATTTTCACATTTCCTTGACACTTTTAAAACCTTGATTTTAAGCTATTCTTTAGAACTTTCCAGCCTTAGCAGCTTCCTCAACACTTACTGCCACAGCAACTGTAGCACCAACCATTGGGTTATTTCCCATACCGATAAGTCCCATCATCTCTACATGCGCAGGAACAGAAGAAGAACCTGCAAACTGTGCATCAGAGTGCATACGTCCCATTGTATCGGTCATACCATAAGAAGCAGGCCCAGCTGCCATATTATCTGGGTGAAGTGTACGTCCTGTACCACCACCTGAAGCAACGGAAAAATATTTCTTGCCAGCTTCAAGTCTTTCCTTTTTATATGTACCTGCAACTGGATGCTGGAATCTTGTAGGATTTGTAGAATTTCCTGTAATAGAAATATCAACATTTTCCTTCCACATAATTGCTACGCCTTCTGTAACATCATTAGCACCATAGCAGTTAACTTTTGAACGCAAACCATCTGAATATGCAATTCTTTCAACTTCATTTACTTTACCTGTTGAGTAATCCATCTGTGTCTCTACAAATGTAAAACCATTAATTCTTGAAATAACCTTCGCTGCATCCTTACCAAGACCATTTAAGATAACACGAAGCGGTTTTTGACGAACCTTGTTTGCTTTCTCTGCAATACCAATAGCACCTTCTGCTGCTGCAAATGATTCATGTCCCGCAAGAAATGCAAAACATTCTGTATCTTCCTCAAGAAGCATCTTGCCCAAATTGCCATGTCCAAGTCCAACCTTTCTTTGGTCAGCAACAGAACCTGGAATACAGAAAGCCTGTAAACCTTCTCCGATAGCTGCTGCCGCTTCAGAGGCTTTTCTTGCGCCTTTTTTAATAGCAATTGCAGCACCTACAGTATAAGCCCAACATGCGTTTTCAAAACATATTGGCTGAATGCCCTTTACCATATTGTAAACATCTAATCCTGCATCTTTGGTAATCTTTTCTGCTTCTTCAAGTGAAGATATACCATAGCTGTCAAGAACAGCGTTAATTTGATTAATTCTTCTTTCATATGATTCAAATAATGCCATCTTCGTTCTCCTCCTTACTTAACTTCTTCATCTGTTCTAGGGTCAATAATCTTAACAGCATCATCAACTCGACCATATTGACCAGCCGCCTTTTCATATGCTGTTGTTGGGTCATCACCCTTCTTGATGAAATCGGTCATCTTTCCAAGGTTCACGAACTTATAACCAATAATCTGATTATCTTTATCTAATGCAATACCTGTTACATAGCCTTCTGCCATTTCAAGATAACGAGGTCCCTTTTCAAGTGTACCATACATTGTACCAACCTGAGAACGAAGTCCCTTACCTAAATCTTCAAGACCTGCACCAACTGCAAGACCCCCCTCAGAAAATGCACTCTGCGTTCTACCATAAACGATTTGTAAGAAAAGCTCTCTCATAGCAGTATTAATCGCATCACATACCAAGTCTGTGTTAAGTGCCTCCATAACAGTAAGTCCCGGCAAAATCTCTGCTGCCATCGCTGCTGAATGAGTCATACCCGAACATCCAATTGTCTCAACCAAAGCTTCTTGAATAATTCCTTCTTTTACATTAAGTGTCAGCTTACATGCGCCCTGTTGTGGTGCGCACCAACCAATACCATGTGTAAAACCAGAAATATCCTTCACTTCCTTATTCTGCACCCATTTTCCTTCTGTAGGAACTGGAGCTGCGCCATGATGAACGCCCTGTGCCACTGGACACATGTTTTCTACTTCTCGTGTATAAATCATTTTTTTACTCCTTTCGTATTGTAGAGAATTATGTATAAATCAAGCATTATATCTTTGCTTTTTGAAACAATAATACTTGATTGTACTTTGCTAATTTTCTCACAAAGATTGCCATTAGTCAAGTTTTTTGACAATCTCTCCCTGCTTTTTATAAATGCTTCCTGCTTGAACAAATCCTCTTACACTTGATAATGGATATATATTTGATTTTTTTCCTATAATTGTTCCGGGATTTAGCACACTGCCACATCCAATTTCTACCTCATCGCCTAAAAATGCCCCTATTTTTTTCAATCCTGTTTCTATGGACTCATCTGCACCTTTAATTACAATAAGTTTTTTATCCGATTTAACATTCGATGTAATCGAACCTGCACCCATATGTGCTTTATAGCCAAGTATGGAATCACCGACATAATTATAATGAGGAACTTGAACCTTATTAAATAAAATGACATTTTTAAGCTCTGTAGAATTTCCTACAACAGCCCCTTCACCTACAATAGCATTGCCTCGTATAAATGCACAATGCCGCACTTGCGCTTCTTTTCCTATAATACAGGGTCCATTGATATATGCAGACTCAAAAACTTCTGCACTTTTGGCAATCCAAATACAATCGCCCTTTTTTTCATACTCATCTTCAGAAAGTGTATTTCCTAATGCAACAATAAAGTCTCCTATTTTAGGAAGCACTTCCCATGGAAATGTACACCCTTCAAATATTGCTGCTGCAATTGTTTCATTCAGATTATATAATGAATGAATTGTTATATCCTTATTCATGTTTTACCTCCATGCTATGACTAATTTGGGGAAGCAGATATTTATTCCTTCGTGCGACAATTTTTTAATTGCCTGCTGTCAAAGCGGATATTCGCAATCCGCTACGCTGCTTACTTATAACCTCAGCAGGCAAGTCTAAGTCTTCTCTATTGTTATTTCTGCATATATACAACTTTATTTTCCATTCTACGATTACTCCACAGTAACCGATTTTGCCAAATTTCTTGGCTTATCAACATCATTTCCTTTAAGTACTGCCGCATAGTAAGCAATAAGCTGCAAAGGAACTGCCGCAACCATTGGCATAAGTAACTTATCTGCTTTAGGCAATCGAATGATATAATCGGCAATTTCATCTTCCATTTGTACGTCTTTTCCACATACCAAGATAACCATTGCCCCTCTTGATTTCACTTCTTTAATATTACTAATGGTCTTTTCTTCCAAATCATCTTGTGTAACAACAGCAATCACAGGCATTCCTTCTGTAATTAATGAAATCGTACCATGTTTTAACTCTCCTGCTGCATAGGATTCAGAGTGAATATAGGATATCTCCTTTAACTTTAGAGAACCCTCCATACTTAAGGCATAATCAAGCCCTCTTCCTATATACAGCAGACTTTCTGCATTCAGCAATTTTGAAGCGACAAATTGACATTTATTTTCTAAAGCAATGGACTGTTCAATAATATCTGGAATTTCCTTCAATTCTTTTGTATACACTACACATTGTTCTTTTGTTATTGTATCATTTCCCAATGCAAGCTCAAATGCAATCAAATACATAACAGAAACTTGCACCATATAAGCCTTCGTTGAAGCAACCGATATTTCTGGACCTGCATGTGTGTATATTACCATATCCGCATCCCTTGCAATGGATGACCCTTTTACATTGACAATCGCCATCGTATCTGCATTATTTTTCTTAGCCAACTCCAATGCTGCTTTTGTATCTGCTGTTTCACCAGACTGTGAAATAACAATTATAAGGTCACCTTCACCAATAAGCGGCTCTCTATATCGAAATTCGGATGCAATATCAACAATTACAGGAACTCTAGCCAATTTTTCAATCACATACTTTCCAACCAAACCAGCGTGCATTGCCGTTCCACAAGCAACAATAAATATTTTTTTGTACGAACTTAAGCGTTTTGTATCAAACCCTTCAGCCGAAAAATCAGGCATAGAATTTTGGATTCTAGGCATAATTGTGGTTTTTACGGCTGTAGGCTGCTCGTGAATTTCCTTGAGCATAAAATGCTCATATCCACCTTTTTCAGCCGCATCTACATCCCAATCAGCAACATGAATTTCTTTAGAAATTTTTTCTTTATGGGTATTATAAAATGTTACACTCTCTTTTTTAATAACTGCAATTTCGTTTTGTTCAAGTAAATAATAATTTCTTGTATATTTCATAATAGCGGGAACATCAGAAGCAATAAAATTTTCATGTTCTCCCTTTCCAACAATCAAAGGACTATCTTTTCGCACAGCATAGATTGTGTTTGGAAAATCCCTAAAAATAACCCCTAACGCATAAGAACCTTTTATTTCAGATAATACTTTAATAATGGTATCAACTGGATTTCCTGAATAGTGATAATCTAACAATTTAGCAACGGTTTCTGTATCGGTTTCACTGACAAAACTATATCCCTCACTTATAAGAAATTCCTTTATCTGCCTATAATTTTCAATAATTCCATTGTGTACAATGGTTACTCGTCTATTCCCATGTGGATGTGAATTAATATCTGATGGTTCTCCATGTGTAGCCCATCTTGTATGACCTATCCCCATATTGCCAGAAGGTCGCCCCTCATTTTCCATCTTTTCTACTAAATTCGCAAGTCTTCCTTTACATTTGGCAACATTGATAACACCATTTCCCATAACAGCAATACCTGCCGAATCGTATCCTCTATACTCTAGTTTTTCTAACGCATCAATTAATACATTTGTACAATCTCTGTCACCAATATATCCAACTATTCCACACATAAAAATCCTCCATTCCGAGAACGTATCTTGTTCAAAGCTTTATTTGTGACGTTCTCGGCACAAATAGCCCTGTGAAAAATCATCATATCCATGCAATTTTTCACAGTAATCACTCTATTATTTATAATTTTTAGAAGATTCATCAAACAAACTAATCAGTTCTGTTTGATTATTCAAATTTTTTACTTGAATCGTTCTTCTTTCAACAAAACCTTCTAACTTATCAAGGTATTCCTTTGCTGTAATCGTACCTTGTGCCACATAAGTTAATCCCTTTTCCCAACTTGCTGTTAATTCTGGATTGAGCAAATGATAAATTGACTTTGCAACAACATCATATACAATTTCTCCAAGTTTAGTTGGTGTTATTATCTGTGTTTTTTTATTTGTATACATATACTCTATTCGATTCAACTTTTTCAAGATATCTGCCCTTGTCGCACTTGTTCCTATACCACTTCCTTTTATTTGAGCGCGCAACTCCTCATCTTCTATAAGCTGTCCAGCATTTTCCATAGCAAGTATAATTGAACCTGAATTATATCTTTTTGGAGGCGATGTCTCTCCTTCTTTGATATAAAAATCCATCAGATGAACCACATCATTTTTTTTGCATTTTTTTAACTGTTCCATCAAAGAAAGATTTACTACTGTATTTATTTTATTATCTTCTTGCTGTCTTGCAAATGAATTTTGTGTAACTTTAAGATATCCTTCATCAACAAGCATTTTAAAGGATGCAGCAAAAATTTCATTTTTACAAACAATCGTAACAGCAACTTTATTATATATAGTAGCTGAATAAAATATGCTAAGAAATCGTCTTACAATAATCTCATATACCTTTGCCGAAGTTGAAGAAATACTATTTAAAGAATTTAATCCTTGTCCTGTCGGAATAATTGCATAATGGTCTGTTATTTTCTTGTCATCACAATATCTGGTCTTTGCAAGCGATGTATACTTTTTTTGTTCTAAAA
This sequence comes from uncultured Lachnospira sp., assembly GCA_910587485.1. Lineage (GTDB taxonomy): Bacteria > Bacillota > Clostridia > Lachnospirales > Lachnospiraceae > Lachnospira. The sequence continues at coordinate 5,139 of CAJUKN010000007.1, read as the reverse complement.
TCTCTGCAACAAATGTAGTCGTTGGCATATAATTTTTTAAACCGCTAATATTTTTATAAATTTCTTTACACACTGCACTTGATACAACTCTTGCATCGGTTCTTGGGTATGTCACTAACTTTTTTTCATATAATTCTTGAACAATTGTCAATGTTTCATCAGGGCTAATTTTAAACAGTTTGGAACAATCATTTTGTAATTCTGCAAGATTGTATAATAAAGGTGGATTTTTGGTTTCTTTTTTTCTTTCTATTGCCTCAATGATTCCTTGTTCAGGCAAAGTTTCAGACATAAAGTCTACCAATTCCTGCGCTTTTTGCTTATCTTTAAAACCATTATCTTTATATAAAAATGGTGTCTTATAATATCTGCTTTTAGGAGAAACTCTCCATTCAGCCTCAAATTGAGAAGATTGTTTGGTTTCTTCTTCGTGTTCTTCTAAAGTAAGACGAACATTTGTCATTATCTTAAAAAATGGCGTTTTTACAAATGCTCTTATTTCCCGCTCTCTTTTAACAACCATTCCCAGTACACATGTCATCACTCTTCCCACAGAAATAACTGTTCTATCTGTTTTTAAATAATTGGATATATTTCTTCCATATTTTAAAGTTAATGCTCTGGAAAAATTAATGCCCATCAGATAGTCTTCTTTTGCTCTTAAATATGCTGCCTCACTTAAACTATCATACTCAGATAATAATTTTGCATTTTCAATTCCCTTTACAATTTCTTCTTCTGTTTGTGAATCAATCCAAACACGCTTTTCAACTTTTCCTTCAACGCCTGCCATCTGTTTTACAAGTCTGTATATATATTCTCCTTCACGACCGGAGTCCGTACATACATATATTGTTTCCACATCTTTGCTTGTCAAGATTTTTTTTACAATATCAAACTGCTTTTTTACAGATGGTATCACTTCATATAAAAAATCCTGCGGCAAAAAAGGGAGCATATCAAAACTCCATCTTTTATATTTTTCATCATATTTCTCTGGATAACTCATTGTAACAAGATGTCCCACACACCACGTTACAATGGTGTTATCAGCTTCAAGATAGCCATCTTTTTTTGTAAAATGAATATGTAATGCTTTGGCAAATTCTTGGGCAACACTTGGCTTTTCAGCTATAAATACGGACTTTTTCATAATCTCAAGGAAGCTCCTTTCCTGCAAAGTCAAAAATTCCTTATAACAGGTTAATATGTATCCAATATGGCAATTTTTTATAAAGCAAAAAATATTTTACATTATATATCAATCCAATCATTTACTAGATTTGTCTAATGTTAATTTGTATGCTGGTAAAAATTCACTTATGAAATAATTAACTTCTGGCAAATTCATATCCTTTAATGTTTTTTCAATCGTGTCTTTTGCATCTAAAAAATCCCTATTTCCCATCTGTTCTTCTTCAATACATTTTATCAATGCAGACATTTTATCCGCCGCTTTGACATATTTCCATAAACATTCTTCCTCTTTTGTCTCTAAAAGAACTTTGTCATAATACTTTTGCATCACCTGTGGTAGCCCTGTAAGAAGTTCATCTTTTGCAACATGTTCAACTTCTGCATAAGCATTCCTAATAACAGAACTATAATATTTAACTGGTGTTGGCATATCACCTGTTATAATTTCTGTCACATCATGGTACATGCCAAGAATTGCCAACCGCTCTGGACATATGTCCCCACCATATATTTCATTATTAATAATGCCAAAAGCATGTGCAATAAAGGCAACTTCAAGGCTATGTTCACTAATATTTTCCTCTCTTGTATTGCGCATAAGTCCCCATCTATTAATATATTTCATACGAGATAACATAGCATAAAAATGGTTGGTTTTCACATTATCCTCATTTCTGCGTTGTTTTTATATAAAAATGGTTTATTCAAAACTTATTTTTTAGAACTTTGCATCAAACAACACACAAATACAAAGTATTTATTAAAACTTTCAACAATCAGTTCATTTTATAATAAATATATAGTAAATGCAAGTCTGATTCCAAGAACAAGAAATCGGACTTGCATTTTTACTATAAAACTATTTTTTTATTATAAAATTAATGTTCTTTTGAAAACTTATACAGAAGAAAAATCAAATACATACCTTCCATAGTCTGAAAAAAAATTACTTTTTTGTAATAAATCCCTTTGCCTTAAGAAGCTCTGCACACAAAAGCGCGCCTCCTGCTGCGCCTCTTAACGTATTATGTGAAAGACCAATAAACTTGTAATCAAACACAGAATCTTTCCTTACGCGTCCGATTGAAACGCCCATACCATTTTCATAATTTACATCCAATGTAACCTGTGGACGATTATCTTCTTCACAATATTGTATAAATTGTTTTGGTGCGCTAGGCAAATTTAGTTCTTGTGGCTCTCCTCTAAAATTCTTTAACTTTTCAATAATTTGTTCCTCTGTTGGTTTTTTGCCAAAATTAACAAATACGGCTGCTGTATGCCCATCAAGAACAGGAACACGGATACATTGACATGTAATAATTGGCTCTGTAGCTGGAACTATCTGTCCATTCTCAACTTTACCCCATATTCTAAGAGGCTCTTTTTCACTTTTTTCTTCTTCTCCACCAATGTATGGAATAATATTTCCTACCATCTCAGGCCACTGTTCAAATGTCTTGCCAGCACCTGAAATAGCCTGATATGTTGTTGCCACCACTAACTTTGGCTCAAACTCTCTTAACGCTGTAAGTGCAGGAGCATAGCTTTGAATAGAACAATTTGGTTTAACACATATAAAACCTCTCGTTGTGCCAAGTCTTTTCTTTTGATATTCGATTACGTCTAAATGACTGGCATTAACTTCTGGCAAAATCATTGGAACATCTGGTGTCCAACGATGTGCGCTATTGTTAGAAACAACTGGCAGTTCTGCTTTGGCATAGCGTTCTTCCAATGCTTTAATTTCGTCTTTAGGCATATTGACTGCACAAAATACAAAATCCACTTCAGCTACTATCTTATCAAAATCCTTATCTATATCATAAACAGTCATTTTTTTTACAAATTCAGGCATTGGCGTTGTCATCTTCCAACGACCTTCTACTGCCTCCTCATAAAGCTTGCCTGCTGAATTAGTGCTTGCCGCAACTAAAACAACCTCAAACCAAGGATGATTTTCAAGCAGCGTAATAAAACGCTGTCCTACCATACCTGTACCGCCAAGTATACCAACTCTTAACTTCTCACTCATATCTTTTCTCCTCTAATAAAAATTTGTCTTTCTTCAAATGTCTTTGCAGGGCGGACATCTGTCTTTTTTGTTTTTAGTGATAGTATCACACTATGCAGCATATTGCAACTTTTTTTTGAAAATTTTTAAAATGAATATATATTCAAAACTCATTAAAACATTTTTAAATACTTATTTATCATAAAATTTTACAAAAATTTCAAACAAGATATTTGGGGTTTATTCTAACCCTTCAAATTAATTGACATCCCAAACTATTTCAAGTAATATTATAAAAAATAATAGACAATAGACTTGGCAAAAAGAGGAAATAAAAATGATTCATGTTCCTATGAAATCAACAGTTCCGTTTAATAAACATACTGTTATATCAATAAATCAAATCAAGGTGCAAGGACCCAGTTCATCAAATAATATAACAAATATTAATAAAGGCTTTTCTACAAAAGTTAATAATCAAAATCATGTTAAACAACATTTATCTAGTGATACAGTTCGTTCAACGAACCCCACAATACAGCACAGAACTCAAAGTATTCAAAATCCAATAATACCAAATAAATCTATTCCACCATTAATTCATAAAATTCAAAAAGGTCAAAAAGTTCCTCTATCTATTACTACATCTGTTAAATTAAAAGCATGTATAGGTTGGAATGTGTTAAATAATAATTGTGATGTTGATGTTTCCGCTTTTATGCTTAACGCTTCTGGTAAAGTGCTAGGAGATAGTTGGTTCGTATTTTATGGTCAAACGCAAAGCCCAGATAATAGTACAATCTTCAGTGAAAGTTCTATTCAAGACAGAGAAGTCATATCAATTGATATGGCTAAACTAAATAAGTCTGTGACCAAAATAGTATTTGTTCTTACAATTAATGAAGCTTTTAAAAAAAGACTAAATTTCAGTATGATTAAGGATGCCTATATTAGAATAATGGATTGTTCAAACAATACTGAACTTGTCAGTTTCAAGATGACAGAATACTATTCTAATGTTATTTCCATGATGATTGGCGAATTATATCTTTATAACGGAAAATGGAAATTTAGTGCAATTGGTAATGGTGTAGCACGTGACTTAGCAGGTCTTTGTGAACTATATGGAGTGCAAGTGATATAAAAGGAGAAAACAAATGTTACAATTTGAAACCATTAATGAATTAACACTAAAAGTTACATGTACAGGTAACGATGTTCTTTTTACAAAGGCTGGAGCCTTTATTGCTGGCGAAAATCCGGGCGGGAAAAATTATAAATTTGAAAAGGTTCTTTTAGGACCACAAAATAATTTCGGTCAAGCTTTATTAGGTTCATTAACTAGACGCATATCAGGTGAAAACCTCCCACTTATGAAAGTACATCTAAATGGGGATTCTGTTACATATTATGCAAATTATGGACAGCATGTTGTTACCTATCATTTAGAACAAGGTGAAACCATTTCCGTAGAATCCGAAAACATTTTAGCATTTACCCAAGACTGTGATTATGGGGTACGATTTATTGGTGTTGGTATTTTGTCTCAAAAAGGCTTGGCAACGTCTACTTTAACCGGAAGAGGGCAAAACGCTTATGTTACTGTACTATCGGATGGCAATCCAATTGTACTTAGTAATGTACATTCCAGAGAGACCATTTCCGCAGACCCTGATGCCGTTATTTGCTGGATAGGAAACGGTCACTGTGACCCACAAGTAAAAGCTGATGTGTCTTGGAAAACTTTTATTGGTCAAGCATCTGGCGAATCCTATCAATTTGAATGGAACGGAAATGCTGGTGTTACTGTAATGATTCAACCTTCAGAACGTAAGGGTGGTATTCGCGTAGGAATCGATTAGGGGATTTTGATAATCAGGACCACCAGCTTAGCTGGTGGTTTGCTCTGCGGCTATAAGCCTGTGATA
>CAJUKN010000006.1 GCA_910587485.1 uncultured Lachnospira sp. | reverse complement strand
TTGGGAACTCACCTGCATAGCAGGTGGTTTTATTAATTGTTAAAACAACAATAAACCCCTGACTGCTACCAACAGTCAGGGGTTGTTGATAACCAAATCAAAGGGATAAATGATTCGGATTATATGTTTTTAATTATATCATTTATTCCACAAAATAGCAATTAGAAAGGAATAAATAACAATGAAAGGTGGAACACGCAAAAACGGTAATAAATGGTATTATTATTTTGATGCAGGAAAAGAACAAAAGAAAGATAAAAATGGACAGCTTCTATATGATGAATCAGGTAATCCCATATATAAACGCAACAAAATTGAAAGGGTTGGCGGTAATACTAAGAAAGAAGCTGAAGCAGCACTTTCAAAAGCATTAAATGAATATAATCATGCTGGGCAGATATTTGAACCATCTGAAATTAGTGTTTCTGATTATCTCGACTTTTGGTTTGATAATTACTGCAAGATGAATCTAAAATATAACACTCAAGTTGGATATTTAAAGATTATCAACAAGCATTTAAAACCTGCTTTTGGATTGTATAAACTAAAAGCCCTAAACAGTGCTAGCATTCAAGAATATGCAAATAATTTGAAGTTACAGGGATTTGCAAAAAGTTCAGTAGTTGGTATAATCTCAACACTTTCAGGTGCTTTAAACTATGCAGTTGAACCGCTGCACTATATTCATATCAATCCTTGTAATCATATCAAATATCCTAAATATACTAATGATACAAAAAAAGAAACTCGATATATCATTGACCCTGATGATTTTTCACGCATTACAGACCGTTTTCCTTCTACTTCACCGTTTTTTATTCCTCTGATGATTGGATATTATACAGGACTACGAATTAGTGAAGCCTTTGCTCTAACTTGGGATGATATTGACCTTAAGAACCGCACAATAACAGTTAATAAAATTACTGTAAAACGTAACTTTGGAACAGATGTAAGAAAAGCTGTTGCAATAAAGGGTAAAAAAGAAGAAAAATCATCTTGGTACTTTGGCACACCAAAAACCTCTACTTCAAATAGAACTGTCAAGTTTGGTGATACCTTACATAAAGCGCTTAAAAATGCGAAACATCAAAAAAACATGAATCGTATGAAATATGGTGAATATTATACAGAACACTATTTAAAACAAGAAGTTGATGAAAAAGGCGAACCAATGCAGCGTATTATTCCTGTTTCAAGAGCCTTACAATGTGCATTGCCTTCTGCTGATATGGTTTGTGTACGTGAAAATGGCGAATATGTATCAACCGATTCTTTCAAATATTGTGCAAGGGTAATACATTATGAATTAAGAATTGCCTTCAATTATCATTCATTAAGGCATACCCATGCAACATACTTGATAGAATCAGGTGCCAATATCAAAGACGTTCAAGAACGCTTAGGGCATACAAATATTGAAACCACTATGAACACCTATGTTCACAATACTGAGCAATTACAAAATCAAACCGTAGCTATTTTTGAAAAAACTATAGAATCTAAAAAGAAACAAGCATAAAAATAAAAACTGGGGGTTGAAACAAAAGACTGTTCTAAAGGACAGTCCCCACAAAGTTCAATGTGTTCAACCCCTTTTCTTTATTTAAAAGCAAAATTAAGTTCAATGGTGGCAAAAGGGTGGAAAAAGCACCTTTTTTATTTTATATAAACCTTTAAAATCTTTATTTTGTACGGGATAAAAGGCAACAAGTCTCCACATGCACTGTCCCCGGAAACATATCCACACAACAAGCCCGCACGACTTCATAACCATACTTCTGCAATTCCACCAAATCTCTTGCCAAGCTTGTTGGCTTACAAGAAATATAAATCATTTTAGAAACATCAAAATCTTCTCCTATCTTTTTTAATGCCTTTGGATGCAAACCATCTCTAGGTGGGTCTAATACGACCAAATCTGGTTTATCTGTTATGTTATTTAATGCCTTTAGCACATCATCTGCAATAAACTCACAATTATTAAGACCATTTAATACAGCATTCATCTTGGCGGATTCTACTGCCTCCTCAACAATTTCCACTCCAATTACTTTTTGGGCAAATGGTGCAAGAATTTGAGCAATCGTTCCAGTTCCACTATATAAATCAAATACAATTTTATCTTTTGTCACACCTAAATATTCTCTTGCCTTTGAATATAATTTTTCTGCTCCTAGCGAATTTGTTTGAAAAAATGAAAATATTGATATTTTAAATGTTAATCCTAATAATTCCTCTTCTATATAATCTCTTCCATATATAATCTTTGTAGATTCATTTTTGACAACATCAGCAAGCGTATCATTAAATGTATGTAAAAAGCCTACAATTTTACCTGTAAGTGGCAAATTTTTTAAAATTTCACCTAATTCTGTCATATCATATTGCAATTGAGTTGTTGTTACAATATCCACTAATATCTGTCTCGTCTTTGTTGCACGCCTTACTAATAAATGTCTTAAATAACCTTTATGTGTAACTTTATGAAGATAAGGAATATTTTTTTGTTTAAAATAACCTAACACAGCCATAAGAATAATATTAAAATCATTATGAACAATTTTGCACTCATTGACAGAAACAATATCATATGTTGTATTTCTTTTATGTAAACCTAGCGCAAGTGGTCCTTCTTTTATTTCATCTCCAAATGAATACTCCATCTTATTGCGATAGGCTTCACTTATAGGGCTAGAAACAATGCCCTGAAATTCATAATTATTATTTATTACCTTATCAAGAATATTTTTTACTTGTTTTTCCTTTAATTGAAGCTGCTCCATATATTCCATGGTTTGATAAACACAGCCTCCGCATATCCCAAAGTATTTACATGGTTCAACGGTTTCTAATGGGGATTTTTCTAGTATCTTTATCAATCTGCCTTCATATTTGTCTTTTTTCTTTTTATTTATCATAAATTCAATTTTTTGACCGGGAATTGAATTTTTAACAATAACTTTCTTTCCATTATCTTCACTATTAGATTCCACTGTCACATATGCTTTATTAGGAAAATCTACATATTCTACTGTTCCTTGACATATATCACCTTTTTTCATAACAAAATGATTCCTTTCTATCAAATGTTAAAGTTGTAATTACTACAATATTTATCAAGTAGCTACTTATATCAAATAATAATATCATACTCTACTTTCTATAATTACATCAAACAGTCTTATTCTATTTCACAAACTATACTTATACAAAACAATTGTATCATATCATACTTATATTAAACAACCTTATTATACTTTATAAACTAGTCAAAGCGGATATTCACAATCCGCTACTTGCTCAAATCATCTAGCTGCTATTGCAATACAAGTCCTCCCCCACTTATGTCTCTGTGGCATTGAAGTGAAAGACTTTCTTAATAAGATTAAACTATATTTATATTTACATTAACAAAATCTTGTATCACTTAAAAAGGACTATCACAAAATGAATTTTCTACATAGATGTCAATATCTATTAAACAATAAATATCACATCTTTATAGAATCTTTCATTTTGCAACAGTCCTTTAAAATCAAAGTTGATTTGACTGTATATTTACATTACATGAGAACAACAAGCAAGAAAATCATTTTTCTTCATCGCTTGCTTTCTATGTGAAACATATCTTGCCTAATAACAACCATATACAGTCACATATTTTCATTCTTATTTTTCATCTTCAAATACATTATCATCGTCGTCATCATCATCAAAATCATCATCGAAGTCATCATCAAAATCATCTAAATAATCTGGTGTAAAATATCTGTATACAGCATATGCAATACATGCTACTGCAGCTACTGCACCAATTACTGCAAGAATAGCAACGATTGATTTTTCACATTTTTTATCTTCTTCCTTCTTATGAAGAAGCTCATTAATCTTACTAGCTGCAATAATTCCTTCTAACTTATCTTTGCTCATAATTTATGCTCCTTTCGTTAATACATAGCCGAACCTTTATCTCGGCAATTTTAGGTAATGGATAATCCTTTGCTAAAATTTGTGTTAATTATATCACAACTTCACGCCATTTACTACTAATTTTTTCCATATTTTAAAATTTCTTATACTGCCTTGATAGAAAAAAGGATTTTTTCACAATATACTTTGTAACAGTGTGCTGCCTGATATACAATTACTAAAAAACTTATGTCCTTTAAGTAGAAATAAAAATTTCTATATAAAAATGATTGTGTGAGCTAAATCATACCTCTTATTCAGAAACAGACAATTTACATAATCATTTTATAAAATTGTTATACCTTTTTTAACTGTGCAAATCCTGCCAGCATTTTCTTTATACCAAAATCTTCAAAATCCACTGTAACCATATAATCTTTTGTTTTTTCTTCTATTGATTTAACGATACCTTTACCAAACTTAACATGTGTTACCTCATCTCCAACTTTATAATCCAATTCTATAAAAGATGTGTCATTTATTGGAGGATTTAATATAAGATTTTCCTTTTTAATCTTTTTAAGTTCAGATATATCCTTAGGAAATTCTTTACCAAAACCTACTTTTTTATTCATAGTTCCACCAATATTATTGCCAAATCCACTTTTTTCTACATCACTTGTATTTTGTGAATTATTTGTATTTTTTGAACTGCCATAATTCGTTGTTTTTGCCCGCAACCCTAAACCTGTTGATTTTGGCTTTGGTTTTGGATTATATGAATCATAATTTGCCACATTTCCACTGCTATATCGACTTGCTGCTGCCTTTCCATTCATTCCTAATTGAATGTTAAAATTATTACTTTTTTGTTTTGTTCCTGTTCCAGTTGACCTTAATAATGAAGTTCTTTTGTTATTTATATTTTCTATCTGCATTAAAAAATGAGGAATTTCTTGTACAAATCGTGACACTTTATTTAGTTGTGCTTCTCCTCGAATCATTCTTACATTAGCACCTGTTATTGTTAATTCATTTTGCGCTCTTGTTATACCAACATAACAAAGGCGCCTTTCTTCCTCGACGTCCATAGGGTCATCGGAGGTAATGCTCATATAACTTGGAAATAAACCATCTTCCAGTCCTGTCATATATACAATAGGAAATTCCAAGCCTTTGGCACTATGTAATGTCATCAACATCACTTGATTTCCATTTTGATTTAAATTATCAATATCGGATATCAATGCTACTTCTGCCAAAAATGCGCTAAGTGTTTTATTGGAAGCCTGCATATTCTCATTTTCCATATCTTCCTCAAAAATATTTGCTCCATCTTCAACACGGAGATTCCTATTAATATTTATTTCATTCTCAATATTGATATTTCTGTTAATATTTACTTCATCTTCAATATTAATATTTCCATTCTGCGATTCATATATCACAATTTTATTAATAAGTTCATCAATATTTTCTTGTCTTACTCCCACTTCATCTGCTGTTTCATTTTCAGAAAGATATTCATAATACTTTATATCCTCAATAATCGTATCTGTTAATTCTTTGATAGACATATATTCTAATTTTGCTTTAAAACCAAGTATCAATGTCACAAAGTTTTGCAGTTTACTTAACGTTCTTCCTATATCTGGTATCTGGTCTGCATTACATAAAGCATCCCAAAATGTACAATCATTTAAATCAGCAAAATCTTGAATTTTATCAATCGTTGTCTGACCAATTCCACGCTTTGGAACATTGATAATTCTTTTTACTGCCTGAGAATCACTGCCATTGTCAATGGTCTTTAAATAAGCAAGAATATCTTTTATTTCTTTGCGCTGATAAAAATTGATACCACCATATATGCGATATGGAACATTTCTAAATATCAATTTTTCCTCAAGCATACGAGATTGTGCATTTGTTCGATAAAGAATTGCTATATCATTATAATTCCAGCCATCGCGGACTTTTGCACATATACTATCAACAACACCTTCTGCCTCCATAAATCCATCTTCATAAAAACAAAAATGAATCTTGTCCCCCTCATCATTTTCAGTCCATAAATTTTTGGATTTTCTTCCAACATTATTGGCAATCACTGCATTTGCCGCATCCAAAATCGTTTTTGTAGAACGATAATTTTGCTCCAATTTAATTAGCATAGCATTTTCAAAAACGCTCTCAAAATTTAAAATATTTTTGATATTTGCGCCTCTAAATTTATAAATGGATTGGTCATCATCACCAACAACACAAAGATTTTCATATTTACCAGCCAAAAGACTTATTAATTTAAACTGTATGGTGTTGGTGTCTTGATATTCATCAACCATAATATACTTAAACTTTTCCTGATAAAAATCAAGAACTTCTCTATCCTTTTCAAATAAATCCACTGTCATAAATATTAAATCGTCAAAATCTAGGGCATTATTTTGTTTCAATGTTTTTTGATACTCTCTATAGACCATAGCAATTCTTTTAATGTTATAATCATCGCCCATTTCGCGCTCCATATCATCAGGGCTTTTATGCTCGTCCTTCGCCCTTGATATAACACCCATAATAGTGCGCTCTTTCAACATTTTTGTATCAATATTTAATTTTTTGCAAACTTCTTTAATTACACTTTTTTGGTCGTCTGTATCATAAATAGTAAAGTTGTTGTTATATCCTATTCTATCAATGTATCGTCTTAAAATTCTTACACAGGTTGAATGAAATGTACTTACCCACACTTGATTACCACAATTAATTATATTTTCCACACGCTCTTTCATCTCAGAAGCTGCTTTATTTGTGAAGGTTATCGCCAAAATATTATAAGGCTTCACTTTGCATTCTTCTATCAAATATGCAATTCTATATGTAAGCACACGTGTTTTTCCAGAACCTGCCCCTGCTATAATAAGAAGCGGTCCTTGTGTATGCTTAACTGCACATTTTTGCATATCATTTAATTCATCTAATTTCATCATTCTATATTTTTATTATTCCTTTCCAAACTTTTTTATAACTACTCACTTAAGGATAATTGTAACATAGTTTTAAATTCTAGTAAATTGTAAATGGCAAGATGAATATAGATATTTATTTAACATCATCAGAAAAGTTTTCTGCTAATAACCATCTAATTAAATGCTTCATTCTTGAAAATATAATTGATTTATTATATAATAAATTTTCACAATAAATGATATAGTAAAGTTGGAAAAATATAATGAGAAAAGTTGTTTTGTATATTGCAATGAGTCTTGATGGATATATTGCAGACAGTAATGGAAAAGTAAATTGGCTTCATGGACACAGTGACAATGAAAAAGATATTGATACTTATTCTACCTTTATAAAAGATGTTGATACTATTGTCATGGGCTGGAATACTTATTATCAAATTACAACAGAATTATCTTCAAATGAATGGATTTATGAAAATTTAACAAGTTATATCATTACACACAGACTTTTATCTTCAACAGATAATATAAAATTTGTACAAGATAATCCCTGCAATATTGTTAAAAATTTAAAGCAGGAACAAGGAAAAGCAATATGGATTTGTGGTGGTGCAAATATCATTTATCCTTTAGTGCAAAACCAGTTCATTGATGAATATTATATTTCTATTATACCAACCATTTTAGGCTCTGGTATTCGACTTTTTGATAAATCATCCAATGAAATAAAACTTAAATTAGTGCATACACAAACCTATAATGGAATAACAGAATTGGTTTATATTTGCAGATAAATTGAATAGTAAAGTTTTTATTCTCGCAGCAGTTACAAAATGATAACTGTCCACTTCGTTTACTGCTCACGAAAATCAAATACCCCGCTGCAAACAACGGGGTATCAAACTTGCAACGCTACAAAGCAGCGGGGCATTTGACCCTCGCGGCATTCGTCAAATATCCATGTAAACATGGCTATTTTTCTCATTGCTCGCGGGAATAAAAAACTTTCTTACTACAATCCTCTTTATTAAGAATTTAATTTTATTAATTAAGTTTTACAACTTACTTTGCTGCTTATTTATAAAAAATCATCAATTTTTATGTAATCAACTTTTTACCACAGTTTGAGCAAAATTTTGCTCCATTGGTAGGCGTACCACATTCTGGACAAAACTTAGGAATAGCATCTTGTGCATTTTGTGAGGTTCCCTGCATACCTTGATTTGCATTATTGGCATTCATATTATTCATCATCTGCTGCCCCATTGCCATACCCATTTGAAGCTGCATCATATCGCCCGCAATATTTGAGCTGCCGCCTTTCCCCATTGAATCCGCCATAGCCATCTGCGTATATCGATTCATATCGCCAACCATTGACTGAGAAGCAGCTTTATTTTGCATTTTTTGGACTTCTTCAGGATAATTAAAACTTGAGATACTAAAACCTGTAATTTCAATACCTAGCTTTGATATCTCCATATCAAGGTCTGTTTTAATACCTGAAGATATGTCATAAGCATTTGCTTGAAGGTTGAACATATCTTTGCCTTCTCTTGATATCCACTTCATAAGAAGCTGGTCGAGAACTGCCACTACACGCTCTTTTACATCATCAACCTTGTACATCTGCTTGATACCTGCAACTTTGTCAATAAGCGCAACATAATCACTAACCTTAAAATTAAATGTGCCAAATGCTCTTATTGGCATACCTCCCGGAAGTGAAGGTGCTGGTATTGATATAGGATTCTTCGTTCCCCACTTAACTGTAAATTCTTTTGTGTTGACAAACAACACTTCTGCTCTCATTCCACTGTTAAATCCAAACTTAAACCCTTTTAAAGTTGAAAGAAATGGAATAATATCGGACTCAATATCAAAACTGCCTTCTTCTTTAAATATTCCTTCCATAACGCCATTATACATAAATATTGCATCCTGACCCGGTCTGATAATAAGTTTACTGCCTTTTTTTATCTCACGGTTGGTCCATTTCCAGAAAATCACATCATCTCGATATTCTTCCCATTCAACAACATTAGCAAACTGTTTACTAAACAAACCCATATATGCCTCATTTCTTGATTTTGTTATTACACTGCATCAATATATTTATTGTATTAACAATACCATTTATTTTATTTAAAAATATGTTCCTATTAATTATAATCCCATCTTTGCCTTTAATGCTGCAAGCTCGTCGTCAACTTCAGCATTGCTTGGACTGGCATCATACTTTGCTGCAAGATTGTCAATATCTGCATTTTCAGCAGTTTGATTAAGTTCTGCCATCGCATTTGCTTCATCAAGCATCTTATTTGCCTTTGCCTCCATTTTAGAGAACGCTTCCATACTGTTGTTAGCACCTGTGACACTACTTCCAACTTTGTTAATTCTTTCCTGTGCCTTTGCAGCCTTTACAGTAGCTTTAATTGCAGTTCTTCTTGACTCAAGATTCTGAATATCCTTAACAAGTTTGTCATGCATCTGACGCATTTTATCTGCATTATTTTTAGCAATATCATATGACTGTTGAAGAGCTGTCTGCGTATTGACAAGCGATTGCTTTTTCTCTAAAAATGTTCTTGCATCACTTTCATTGCCTGCCATCAAAGCCTTTTCAGCATATGTCTGCATCTTATTAATCTGTTCTGTACATTCGTTTAATTCTCTTTTAGCTCTGGTTTCTTCTGCCATAACAGAAGCTGTTTCTGCCTTAACTTTCCCTAAATCACTTTCAAGATTTCTCATGTATTGGTCAATCATTTTTTCAGGGTCCTCACACTTATCAAGAAGTGCATTAATATTTGATGCCATAATGTCTTTAAATCTTGTTAAAATTCCCATTAAATCCTCCTATCAGCCGCTAACTGCGGCAATACCCATTTGTAATTTATGTATAAGGAAATCATAACATGCACAATAAAATATTACAACTATTACTTTTGATGACTGTCAAAGCGGATATTCGCAAGCCGCTGTGCTACTTGCTCAAACTATCTAACTGCTCTATCTCTATAAACATTTTATTTGGCATTTTTTACAGTAAGATTTCGCCAAAAAATAATTTCTATATAAACAAAGGAGACCATATAAATGTAATATCATTTATCGCTTTACTTTATAACTTTACTGTGTTAAGCTAAGTAAAAATATAGTCAAAATGTCTTATGGCAAGTTAGTGACTGTTGGTTTTAAGCATAGCATTTGACATATTACTTGTAAATATGCTCTACAATTTATAAAAATAAAAGGAATACATTATGAATGATAAACTAAAAACTTCTTCTGTTGACCTATTTGCTAAGGCACTTTTAAGTCTAAATGACAAAAAGGAATGTCTTGAATTTCTTGAAGATATATGTACAATCAACGAAATATTATCCTTTTCACAGAGATTTGAAGTAGCCAAAATGCTCAAAAACAAAAAAACTTATACAGAAATAGCAAAAGCGACTGGTGCTTCCACAGCTACAATAAGCCGTGTAAACCGTTCTCTTACCTATGGCAATGGCAGCTATAATAAAATATTTGATAAAATTGATAAGCTTTCCTAATTTATGCTGCCATTGATATAAATAAGTCTCATTCTTACTTAAGAATTTGTTTCTTTATCGCCATGTTTTGATGTATAATCATCAATGAGTGACTCAATCATATTCTTTTTCATATATACATCGAAACTAAGCAGCGATACCATAGAAAATAATTCAAGAAAATCCTTTTCTTCTTGATTGTCTAAATATTGAAATGAATTGGATGCTTTTTTTGCCTTTTCTAATATGTCTCTGGAAAGGCTTGCTGCCTGCGACTTACACATATTATATATTTCTCTATATACATTATCAAGGTTTGGCATCTCATCTGTATTAAAAAAATTATCTGTAAGTGGTTTTATCAATTTTTGGATATCACTTATTGATAAAATATTTTTAAAATAGTATATAAAGGCTAATACATAAAGATGGTCTTTAGAATATTTTTTACGCACTGGCGGCGGCAACAAATCATTCTTTGTATAATTGTTTATCATTGTTTTTGTTAAAATTTTATCATTTTCATGTCGCTTACTATCGCTTAAATGTTCATCCATAAATGTTGTGACTTGGTCCATATACAGATTAATATTAGGAACTTCACCCGGTTTGATATAATTTATTTTTGCTAATTTTCTCAAAACATTTTCTACTGATTCCATATTATCATTCATACTATGCTCCATTTCTGCATTGCTTTTTTTAGACAACTGTTTTATCTTACAATAAATCAAATACCTTGTGTCAAGCAACACATAAACGCAAGATATTTTTTTAACTATAAAATTAAATGTAACAAATCAAGCGGATATTTGCAATCCTCTTTGTTGCCTACTTATTAAACCTCTATGTCAAATAACTTTTCATCAACTCCATATCCAAATTTGCAATTAATCGTTCTGGAAAATCAACCTCATTTAATACCTTTTCACAATTATCAAACACACCTATGGATTCCTCAATATGAGCATCACTGCCAAGACAGATACACACATTTTTTTCCTTACATAACTTTAATAATTTTATATCATTTTCATAGGCGCCCTGTCTTGGTCCAGTGGCATTTAACGACGTATTATTCAATTCAATCAATGTATGTGTTTTAGCCGCCGCCTCCACAAGCGCCTCATAATGAATAGGATACCGTTCATCATCAGGATGCCCTATAATATGAATCAGTGGATTTTCACAGCATCTTACAAGAGCTGTTGTATTTTCATCAATTGTTCCTGGCTTGATACAAGGCAAATGCAAACTTGCAATAACAATATCCATTTTCTTTAATTTTTTCGGACTAAGGTCAACTTTTCCATTATAATCTATAATATTTAATTCACAGCCCATCAAACGATGAACGCCATATTTTTCTTTTGGCACAATAGGAAGATTATAAAAATAAAGCTTATCACTACTTCCAGGCATCTTTGGAGCATGTTCTGTTATAGCCAAATTGGCAAGACCTATTTTGTTTGCATGTCTTGTCATCTCGTCAATCGTATTATACGCATGACCGCTGGCTATGGTATGCGTATGGGTATCAATTAAATACTTCATTTTAATCTCCAATGCTATTCTGTTCTCAACGCTACTACAGGGTCTTTCTTTGCCGCTAATTTTGCTGGTATCAAACCTGCAATCGTTGTTAAAATCATACTGATTACCACCAATATCACAGCTCCCCCTACTGGCATTTTAGCAACATTTGATATATCTGTCACGTTTTTTATAATGGCATTGGCAGGTATACACAATAATAATGTAATAATAATTCCCAATGCGCCTGAGACAAACCCCTCAATAAGCGTTTCTGCATTAAACACTCTGGAAATATCTTTTTTAGAAGCGCCAATGCTTCGCAGCACACCAATTTCTTTGGTTCTTTCCAAAACTGAAATATAGGTGATAATACCAATCATAATTGATGAAACAACTAAAGAGATTGCCACAAATGCAATTAAAACAGAAGATATTGCTGTTATAATGGTACTGACCGATGACATCATAATTCCTACAATATCGGTATAATTAATCACATCATCTTCCCTGCCATCGTTTTTTGCTTCATCATTATATTGTTTTATAAAATCTTCTAGCTTTTCTTTTGAATCAAAATCTTTAGCATAAATGTCAATCTGTGAAGGATTATCTTCACTTGTAATACCTAAAAGTGTTTTATTGCTCTCATATGTCGCCTCTGTTATCTGGGCTTTTAAAGACTGTCTAAACATTTCAAGAATCTGCTCTTCGGACATTGTCGAAAATATCATCTGCAATTGTGTCTGCTCTTGCTCTGGAAGCGAGCTTACATAAGCATTGACATCATCCATTGTAATTGGTGTATCTTTATCATTATCAAATGGGATTCCTGTAAATACATCTACAGTTGTATCTGCTTCTTGTTGTTTTACAATCTCTGTTTTTTCAATTTCTTCAATAATATAGAGCATAAGCTCTTTGGTATACCCAATACCATTACTGATAGATGTGTTTACTGCATCTGGATTGGGTCTGATAATACCGCTTATTTTGATTTCTTTTGCATTATCAACAAGTTCCTTCATATAAGCCTTGTCTTCTCTCATATCGTCCCAAGTTTTTGTCTTTTCATTATATTGATAAAAATCCGTTGGCAGCAACAGTTTAAATGTTTTTTCTAGTGCTTCTTCATACGTAAGTTCTACATCGGTGCTTTCAAAACCTTCACCTGCCATTACATTTTTAAAAATAGTCTTTACTTCGTCTGGGTCTTTAAATCCCAACGAATACATTGTATAATCCACAATTTCATTATGTTCATTAATAACAAGCATAACTTCATCATATGCTGTTGGCCATGAACCGGCTATCAGGTCATATTGCTCATCTAAAAGCTTTTGATTGTCAAGAAGCTGATTCCAAACACTGCTGTTTGACATACTTGTTGACATCATTCCTCCTTGACTGGCAGTCATTCCATACATATTTTCCATAATTGTACTTGGATTTAATTGAACAGCCTCATCATCTTCATTCTTGTCAAATATATATAACGTTGGCGAATAACTGTATTTTACATCACTGAGGTATGTATCTAATTCATTTTTATGCTCTTCAATATAAGTTCTAAATTTTTTAAGATTATTACTGTTTACTTTTGCAACCGTTGTATTAACCATATCGGTCATAATATTATTGGAATATATCTTGTCATTGCCATGTTCGCCTCCTTCATGGCTTCCTGCCATTGTTTCAACAAGTCCGCCAATATCAACACTTTCTTGTTGTAAGGTTATTGGATAACTAGACAGTGTATCCCGTTGCACTCTATCAATATAGTTTTGAATACCATGAGAAATAGACAGTATTAATGCAATGCCAATAATACCAATACTTCCTGCAAATGCAGTAAGAAATGTCCTTGTCTTTTTTGTCATCAAGTTATTTAAACTTAGTGATAATGCTGTAAACATGGACATTGAAGTTTTAGCGACTTTTTTATTGACACTTGCCATCTTTTTTTCTTTTGCTTGAATATCAGATTCCATCTGCTCTTTTGTATACGGATTAGAATCACCTGTAATCTTTCCGTCTAAAAGTCGAATAATTCTTGTAGAATACTGATTTGCCAATTCTGGATTATGTGTTACCATAATAATTAATCGGTCTTTAGAAATTTCTTTTAAAATCTCCATAATCTGCACACTTGTTTCTGTATCAAGAGCTCCTGTTGGCTCATCAGCCAACAAAATATCTGGATTATTAACCAATGCTCTTGCAATGGCAACTCTTTGCATCTGTCCTCCAGACATCTGATTTGGCTTTTTGTGAATATGCTCACCTAATCCCACTTGTTCAAGTGCTTCTTTTGCTCTTTTTCTTCGTTCACTTTTTGATACGCCAGACAGTGTAAGTGCCAGCTCAACATTCGATAATACTGTCTGATGCGGTATCAGATTGTAACTTTGAAAGACAAATCCTATTGAATTATTCCTATAAGCGTCCCAATCTCTGTCCTTAAAATCTTTTGTTGATTTGTTGTTGATTTTTAAATCGCCTTCTGTATATTGGTCTAAACCACCAATAATATTGAGCAGTGTTGTCTTACCACAGCCGGATTGCCCTAAAACAGACACAAACTCGCAATCACGAAAGCGCAAATCAATGCCTTTTAAAGCCCAAACGTCGGATATACCTGTTTGGTAATCTTTTTTAATTCCTTTTAATTCTAACATTTTAACCTCCATGCTTTGACTGATTTTTAGGTACCAACAATTTGCTATTCTATTTCTTGTAATAATTTTTCTCTTGTGGAATCCCTCAACATACTTTTATTATATTGGTAAAATCGCTCGCAACCATTTTCCTGTATAAATGCTAAACTGTAAAATCCTGCTGCAAGCTCTGTGACAAACAATACCATCTCAGGTCCCATAGCAAAAACCTTCTCGGCAAAATCAAAACTGTTTTCAAGATTTTTTGAAATATCATGAACTATTTTTTCTAATCGTTCTGATAATTTTGCAAATTCTTTTGTTAGTAATTGAAATTTCTCATCATGGTTCTTTTCACCTTGTACCTTTAATAATTCATCATATCTTGAAAGAATTTCTAATACATTAAACTTTACATCAAGTTGTTCATTTTCTAATAAATTGCCGCGCTTTTGTTCAATATAATGAGAACGATATTCTTTTGTCAATTCGCTAAAATCCAATGATTGATTTTGTTGAAACCTTTTTAAAACCCCAAAGACATCTTCTGTACATTTATTTTCATAGTAATATTGTTTAAAGCGTATATTAAGACTGCCAAGCATAAGGCTAACGATACTGATACGCTCGTCAAAAGGAGCATTTTCAGCTCTTTTATACATACTATCCGCAGCTTTTCCTTCTAAAATATCTGTAACACGATATGCTTTCTCATATTTATAATATAAAGATAAATAATTGGCATAGTCCATTGCTATATCAGGCTGTCTTATATACTGTTCAATCACTCCAATATCTGCCTCAATGCCTAATTCCTCATACGCTTTTAAAAATGTAGACAAATCTTCCCAGCCTCTTGCTGTCACAAATCGTTTTCCATCCACTGTTGTCTCTATTTGATAAAAATGCTCTTGTCTAGCATCGAGATAAGAAAGAATACTTCTATGCACACCTTGTTTTATCGCATATTCTTTCCATATGGCATAATCTGGTTCCACTTCTATATATTTTACTCGGTCTAATGTAACCACGTCAAAATCTCTTACAGAACGATTGTATTCTGCTGGATTGCCTGCTGCAACAATAATCCATCCGCTTGGAACCTTTGCATTGCCAAAAGTTTTTGCTTGAAGAAACTGTAACATAATGGGTAAAAGTGTCTCTGAAACACAATTAATTTCATCAATAAATAAAATGCCTTGTCTTAATCCTGTATTTTCCATTATTTCATTGACCGATGCTATAATTTCACTCATTGTATAGGAAGTAACACTGTATTCTTTACCATTAAATATTTTCTTTTCTATAAATGGAAGCCCCATTGCACTCTGTCTTGTATGATGGGTCATGGTATAGGCAGCAAGCCCTATTTTACACTCTCTTGCCACTTGTTCCATAATTGCAGTCTTTCCAATTCCGGGTGGTCCAATTAATAGAATCGGTCGCTGCTTTATTGAATCAATCTTATATCGACCATTCTCATCTTGTGCCAAATATGCTTTTACTGTATTTTTAATCTCTTGCTTTGCTCTTTTTATATTCATATTTATCCTCTATTTATCCTTATTTCTGCGCTGTTTTGCACAAAGAACGAATCATTCTCACAGGTTTGTGACAAGCAACACACAAACACAAATCCTGTGATTGAAAATTTCAATTTTCAATCTTATCTTCTGGCAAATCCACTCGAATAGCCCACACTGGCACTTTTCTATCCGAATCATAATCACCTAAAAATATAAATGCTGTATCATATGCTGGTTTACATTCTGGATATATACCATAACCATCTGTAAAATACAATACTCCCTTTAACCTTTTTAACTGCCCCTCACTTCTTATGGTATTAATATAATGAAAGGCTGGTCTAAAATCGGTACCTCCAAATCCTTTTGCCACAAATTCATTTTTATATTGTTCTAATTCCTCAAATGTAGAAATTATAGTATCTTCTTGTATTTCATTATCACATTGTATAATGTGTACATTCATTTTTTCAAAAAAATTTTCTTTTTCTGCAAAAATTGAAAATGTCACATTTAAAAATTTTTGTATTAAACTGGAAGCACAAGAACCTGATGTGTCAATTACAATAACAAAATCTTCAATCCCTGTTTCTTCTTTATATTCCAACTCTTCAATCAATGGAATATTACCATATAATGTTAATCCATAATGATAATACCCATAATCAAATGAATCCATATCTATATGCATCTTTTCACGTGTCACAGCAAATTTTCTTAAAAAATCTTTGTAGGAAATGTTTTTATGTGTTATCGCATTAAGTGCTTTGGCAAGATTGCCTTTGGTATCTCCTCTCCCTGAATCAAAACCCAATGTAGACTGCATTTTTTTTGCTGCTTCCCTCCATTGTTCTTCTTGATTTTCATCATTACTCTGATACCAATAATCATGGACATCGACCACAAACAACTCAGAAGCAGACAATTTGTCAAGTTCTCTTTGAGAAAAGCCCCTCAGAACATAATATATGCTAGGTGCGCTCATCACGCCAGAAGCAGCCGTAACGCGCTTATAAATCATTTCTTTTTGTGTATTTTCTGGACGCATTACACAAGAGAGTGAAATGCTGTCAACAAGAAATTCAGCACAAATATCACAAGCTAAATCCCAACACTGTCTGTCTTTACCCTTTGTATCATAGACATGCCGAAACAAACAGTGCATAATCATATGAAAATATGCCCTATTAATATCAATAGGATTATTTTTATATCGTTGTATTAACAACATGGGATTAAAATAGAGTTGTTGTCCATCCGTCGCAAGAAATTTTATCTGACGATTTAAGCTATATGTCAACATATTCAGAGGTCGAAATAGATAGCGCATTGCTATAAATAATTCTTGTTTGGCGCTGTCAAGAACTTTTTTTCCTAACTGCTCCCATTCTTCTAACGCCCTTTGTTTACCATTCAAATTTTTTCCTAACTGTTCCATATTTTTCCTTCTGATAAGCTAACAAAATTCCCAAACCCTCCATTTGTGCATTTGCTCTAGCATTATCAATACATTCCTTTAAATTATCTTGGCTGCAAATATCCATATCCAACAACATTTTTAACTCATTTAGTTTTTCCAACTCAACCATATTGTTAATAAGATGGACACATTCTTTTTCAAGATAAGAGGTATATTGCTGTTTTGCTGTATTGGAAAGCTTATATGGATATTTTAAACGAACACAAGCTATTTTCCATGCCGAATCCAATATATCAATATGCTGTCCAGATTCAAACAATTTATCATATTGAACATAATCAATATCTTCTCCCATAATACACTCTCTATACTGTATCCCGCTGCCTTCTGTAATCTGATTGACTATTCTTGCTGGTGTATTTTCTTCATAATTATATAAATAATACGGAAAAATTAGTTTTGATATACCATCATTATAATGTATGGTGACAGTCAATTCATTATTGACCTCAGACAATATTCCTTTAAGAGTTTTCGTATGATTTGTTATGCGAACAATATCAATTTCTTTTAATAAATAACAATTTTTAAACGCTCCATCGCCAATATCTACAATTCCATCATATAATGAGATTTTTCGCAAATTTCGACAATTATAAAACGCATGCGCTCCAATCGACTTTACAGTCTGCAAAATATTGATTTCTTTTAATTCTCTCTGTTCACTGTATGCGTATGACTTAATCTCTCTCTGCATATATTCTATTATACACTCCATTTTCATAACTATTTTAAATATAAAAAATCACTTGTAAAATAATTTATTTTTCACACGATTATTCTTATTAAATAGGATAAAAGTGTCAATAATGTAATTATAACCATTTGACTATTTCGGCTATCATACCACGAAATAAGTTTGCTTGCAATTTAAGTAACTAGAATTTATACTATATTAAGATTTATTAATTTTTACAACAGACTTTTTAACGAATAATATAAACATGAGGTATTCCATTGAAACGATATTGTAAATATTTTAACCACCAAAATCAAAAACCAAACCATGCACTTTATGAGTTTGCCTTTTATCCCATACGAATGAAAAAGTCCGCTTTTATAACATACCTATGTATTGGCATATTTTCATTTATTCTAACGGTTTCTTGTACATTAAACCTAATTGTAACTGGTGTCAATGCCAACACGCAATCCAAACTAGACGAGACAAACAATACGATTGCCGAATTGAGAAAAAAACAGGCTGAATTATCGGATGAATATTCTAATTTAAGTAACCAAATGCAGCTTGTTGACAATCGCATTTATGGTCTGCAAAAGCAAATTCAAGAAAAACAGGAACAGATTAATGAAGTAGAAGGGCAAATTGATGAGTTAGACAAAGAAATTGCAAAGCAATATCAAGCAATGAAGCTTCGTATACAATATATGTACGAAAATGGAAATTCTAATTTTATGGACGTATTATTTCATTCTAGCAATTTGTCTGATTTTCTTGCAAAAACAGAATATGCTATTCAAATTTCAACTTACGACCATGATATGTTAGCTCATATGAATACAATGGTTAATGAGATGAAAGCCGCTAATGATACTCTAGCAGCCGATATGTCATCTTTACAAGAACTCTATAAAGAAGCAGAGACCGAAAGTGCAAAGTTATCTGCTCTTATAGCAAATAACCAAAAGGAATTATCACAATCTAGTGAAGATATTGAAAAATTTGAACAGCTTGCTTTAGAATATGAAAAACAATTAGAACAAGAACGAATTGCAGAGGAGATAAAATATTCTCAACAAGGTTCTCAAAATGGAGTAAATCATTCTGGAAATAATGGTGCTTATGTCACAGGAAATGGCATTGCTATCAATCATTCTGCCAGTGACCTTGATATGCTTGCTGCTATTATTGAATGTGAGGCTGGAAATCAGCCTTATGAGGGCAGACTTGCTGTTGCTAGTGTTATTATTAATCGAATGAACAACCCCCGTTTTGCTAATTCCATCTCTGAGGTTATCTATTCACCGGGTCAATTTTCACCTGTTGCCAGTGGTCGTTTTGCTGTTGTTTTATCAAGAGGCGCATGTGATGACTGCAGAAGGGCGGCTCAAGATGCCTTAAATGGTAATACCAATGTAGATGCGCTTTATTTTATTGGATACCGAGGCTCTATTGATGATGATAAATTAAAAATAGGCGACCATGTATTTTTTACTTACTGGTCATAAGAAAAATATCTTCTTTGTCAAAGCGGATATTTGCAATCCACTGCGCTGCTTGCTTAAACCATCTAGCTGCTTCTAAAAATTAGTCGCAGCATGGAGGCTAAAAATGGGACTGTCGCATGAACGATTAAATATATAAGATATTGTTTGATAATATATTGTACAATATATTATATATGATTTTCTTTATGCGACAGTCCTATTGTTCAATTTATATTTTGAGTAGTAAAACAATCACTTTTTATTTTTAATTTGTATATTCTACCTTTTCAACAACAATATATCCACCATCTTCCTTCACATCGGAATCATGTCTGATAAATGGTCCATTTTTAACACCAACCCAACGTCCTGCCTTTGCATGAATCGTTAAAGCATGGTTATACTCTTTTCCATCTGTGCTTATCTCGATTGTTATATCCTCATGTGGTACATTTTTTACAGTTAAGCCTAATTCGTCATGGTCCCTATGCTCTACTACTTTTACTGTATATTTAAAATATACTTTTTTTGTATCAGCAGAAAATGTACATACTTGATTGATATATTCATCTGTGTAAGGCATATCACAATCAAAATTTTGAACACCTTTTACATGTTTTACAGCATACCCTTCATCACATTTTTGAAGTGTAATTGCAGCGTATTCCATACCAAGTGAAATAACGCCTGCTGTGTCTCCATCTTTTAATCCACTAATGTCCATTGTTGTAACACATGTAAATTCTGGTGCAGGCCATTTTTGAAGAAGAAGATTTCTTATATCTCCTAAAGGTCTTGTTTTAACTGCATTAACTGCATTAAGTTTAATGCCAGCTCCTGTCATATCATACCAACTATCTTCATAATTTGCATTAAACTGCCACTGAAGTCCTAACTTATCACCTGTAAAATCATCACTTGCATCAGGCTCACATACTTCCTGTGAAACTTCACCTACATTTGGCTTTGTGTATTCCATAACAGGCTCACCATAATCATTGCCTTCTTTATTAACACCAATAATAGGCCAGCCATTTTCCCAGTGCATAGGCTGTAAATGTGTGATTCTGCCACACGCATATACATCTTGAAAATGAATAAACCAGTCTTCACCTGTAACTGTATCTACCCAAGCTCCTTGATGAGGTCCATTAACTGGTGAATCGCCCTGTCTCATAACAACTTTATATTCATATGGTCCAAAGATATTCTTTGAACGCAGAACAGTCTGCCAACCAGTCTTAACGCCGCCTGCAGGAGCAAAGATATAATACCAGCCATCTTTTTTATGTAACTTTGGTCCTTCAATCGTAACTTGGTCATTTAAATTTCCATCAAATATCTTTACTTCCTCACCGATAAGTCCCATACCGTCAGGCTGCATCTCTACCATATGCAAAACGCTCTTATAACCAATTCTACTTTTTGCCACACCTGCGACAAGATATGCCTTTCCGTCATCGTCCCAAAATGGACATGGGTCTATCCAACCTGCTTTTGGTCTTATATTAACAGGAGTACTCCACTCTCCAAGTGGGTCCTTTGCTGTTGTCATATAAATCCCTTCATCAGGCATAGGAAGACATACATAATATGTACCTTCATGGTATCGAATTGATGGCGCCCATACACCACAGCCATGAATAGGATTTCTATATCGAAATTCTGGCACATGTTTCAATACATAATTGACAACCTTCCAATTTACAAGGTCTTTTGAATGTAACAAAGGTATTGCTGGCGAATTGCTAAAACTTGATGCTATCATATAATAATCTTCGCCAACCCTCACTACATCTGGGTCCGAATAATCGGCATAAAGAATCGGATTGCGATACTTGCCATTACCTAAATCTGCACTCCACATAAATACCTCCATTCCCGTTCTAAAACGGTTTTTATAGTTGTCCGACTGCAATCAACAAACCTGCAATGGCATAGCTGACTGCCTAAATCTTCCATATTTAATAGTAAATCATGCCTATCAAAATAGCAAGTACTTTCATAAACTATTTTTATAAAAGATAACCCATAAATATTTTCCAAATATTGCCGATATTATTAGTGTTCTTAATAATTATTTACATTATGTACTACCTTATAAATGTGTTCATTGCTGTAATCATTTATGGAGGTCAAAATGATAATTGAAAAAAGTAAAGTAAACCTTGCTTCAAGCAGAACCTACTCAAATTACTCTGCTCAAAGCAACTACACCTCAACCCATGCTGGTATGAGTGCAACTACTCAAACATTTGGCAGAAAACTCACAAACAAATACATTATAAATGAAGCTTACAAAAACAATGAAGATTCCGATTCTTATTATTCTCAATATGAAAGTCATCAATCTTCCGATTCTATGATGTATGGTGTGTTTTCTTATGCCAAAAAAGGAGTACTTTTAAACGCCTATGGCAATGTACTCAATGACAGAAACTCTAATACAGACCAAACCTCTAACAATCAAGAAGTTTCTGACAACAAAGAAATTTCAGATAATACTAATTCTGAAGTTACCAATCAAACGACACAAGAAGAAGCTTTATTAAATCTAAGAAATACCTATAATGAAGTTTCTAACCGACTATTTTCAACTTTAATGGATATTCTTAAAAGATTACGTTTTCGAGGAGGCTTTGAAGACAGTTATGCCTACAGGAATTATCAGAAAAATTTTAATAATGACAATTCTTTAGTTCTTACAAACAGTCTTTCTCCTTCTGTTTTAACCATTGAACATGGCTATTCTTCTTTTTATGAAGAAAAGGAATGTACAAAATTTAATGGTGAAGGAACAGTTGTTACTGCCGATGGCAGAGAAATCAAATTTGGATTAAATGTTGAAATGTCGCGCTCATTTACAGAGTACAATCAATTAAGCTATGTAGAAACCTATCCTCAAATTCTTACAGACCCTTTAGTGATTAACTTAGACAGCAATCCTACAACCGTCAGCGACCAGACATTTTTCTTTGATTTAGACTGTGATGGAAAAAAGGAAGAAATTGCACAATTAAATTCTGGAAGCGGTTATCTTGCATTGGATAAAAATAACGATGGCATTATTAATGATGGCAGTGAGTTATTTGGACCAAACACTGGCAACGGATTTAAAGAACTTGCCGCATACGACTCAGACGGAAATGGGTGGATTGATGAAGCAGATGAAATTTACAGTAAACTGAAAGTATGGGTTCGAGATAGTGACGGAAAAGAACGTTTGCTGTCATTAAAGGAAGCAGATGTCGGCGCAATCTATCTTGGCAGTTCCAAGACAGAATTTTCTTTAAAAGATGATGACCAAAAACTTGTAGGGCAGGTACGCAGCACAGGCATATATCTTCACGAAAATGGCGAAGCTGGCTCGATACAACAGGTTGATTTTTAAATTTTTACTTAAAAATATTTTTTAATCTTTATATTTTTTAATTTGCATAAGGATGCCTTGCAAAGCTTGGCATCCGTTGTTTAATTTCATCAGGAAGAATTAGGCTTGACTATTCACTGTTCATCTATCTTACATATAATTTTTGCTATTTCTAAATCGCTCTTTTGAGGATTCTCTATTATTAAATTTGCCACCCGACTTACATATTCAAAATCCATCTCCAATAAGTCTGTAATATCTTCAATTGTCATTCCTTTAATCAATTTCTTTCGTATAACAGCTATGATATTAGACATCTCTATTGAACGTCCTTCTTGATGACCTTCTCTTAATCCTTTTTCTTCTCCTTCTTTTAACCCTTCTTTTTTTCCTTCTTTTAATCCTTCTTTTAATCCTTCTTTTAATCCCTCTTTTAATCCTTCTTTTAATCCTTCTTCTTTAGCTCGATTATAAATTTCTTTTGTTGGATAATTTAACACTTTTCCTCCCATATATTCACCTATTTCCTTTCGTATGGTTTCATATTTTCTTGCTATACTTCTCACAACGGATACGGATAAATCTATCACTGTGTTTCTTTCATATCCACTAATATTTCCTCTATTATATTCCAACTCAAGTTTCTTACATATCTGTTCATATATTTTCCTCAAATTTTCCATTTTTTCTGTATTATTATTGATTTGCTTAAATTCTTTTTCATATGTAAAGATGTGAAATGGTATTAAAAAATACAACCTTTTTTCAAACAATTCCTCAATTCCATATTGTTGTACTTTTAATACTGGAATAGCGTAAGATAACGATTTTGTTCCTGCCTTAATTTTAATGGTATAATAATCAGGTGTATTTTTATTATGTCTTAAATATAATACTGCTGAATGAGGAAATTCCACTTCAAACACATTTCCTTCTACGATTCCATGTTCTATAGCAATTTGTGAATCATATTCAAACATTCGCACAATCATCGTTCCATCACTATTGCTTTGGCATTCAAAATGATAATGTTTACTATCAATTCCTATTAATGTAATATTAGAATCGGACTCTATCTTTGTTTTTCTTTCATTTACACCTTGTATAAAGTGATAATCTGAATGATGAATAATCGTTTCTTCTCCTGTATAATGTTCTCCAAATACTTCATTAATGATTGGAATAATAAATCTTGTGCAATCAACTAAAAGCGTCCTAAAAACATCATCATATGGCGTATTTGTGTTGATATCTGAAAGATTTTGATAGATATCTTTTGTACTATTCATAATTTCTCCTGTTTTTTATCTTATATATTATTTTTCATTAGATATATATTTTCGTTCTACTTTGCTGTCTTTCTACTGTTTCACATTTTTTGAAATTCTGTAAGCTGTTCTACTTCCATTTGTGTCTGTTATTCGTTCTTTATTCGTCTTGTCCTGTTGGTCTAAAAAATGTTCATTTGGAAGAAACTGGATTTCTTCATGTCCTGTATAGTCCTCTCCAAAAATCTGATTGACTAGAAGAATAATCCATTTTCAACAATCATTTAGAATTGTACGAAATGCCCCATCATATATATTTGCTATACTTTATCCTTTTCTGCTTGATGGTTTTATCATATCATTTCTTTATTACAAGTTCAAGTAATGCAAATTATATATATTTTACACAAATATTATTTATATATTAAATATATAACAGTATTGTATAAAAGTCAATATTAAAAATAAAAATTTTATAATAAAAATAATAGTTGTACTATCAAATTCATTTTCAAATTTATTTAACCTTATAGTTAAGCGGATTGCTAGTATTCACTTGCCTACCATTAAGAACTTTTCCTACTTATTAAGTCAAAGTTTAATTTATCTATTTTAGCAGAAGTCTAAGCTACTGCCAAAATACTATAAAATATAAATAAGGTTATGAACAAGCAACAAAACAAATTGTAAATATTTATCTGACACAAAAGAAAAATCCCTCAACCATATTTTAATATAGTTGAAGGATTTTTCTTTTATAATATCAAGACATGATTAGGCTGTTTATTATTGTTTTCCAAGCTGTACATTCATTCCTGCACAATATTTAAGCAAGATGACAGCATCTTGAATATTAAGAATACCATCACCATTAATATCGCTTGCCTTTTCACTTAATCTTAAATCGGAATATCCTGCAAGACGTCTCTTTAAAATAACAGCATCTTGTATATTAATAATGCCATCTCTATTGACATCACCTATTATACAGATTGTATATCTTTTTGCAATTTCTCCTTTTGAATCAAACAAACAAAGGATATTTCCTGATTGAATAAATGATTTGTTATCTGTAATTTCAACATTATCACTATCTACTAATTGAAATCGCTTATGTAATTTTTCTTTTAGTTGTTCTACTGTCGTTTTTGGTGCAATACTACAAGTTAGTTCTACATCGTCTAATGTAATATTTCCATCACCATTACCACCTATCAATAATACTTTTACATTTGTCCATTCTGTTTTATTGTTAAAATCAAATGCTAAATTTCCATTTTCATCTGCCTTGCCTTGATTAATGTATAAAATATTGTCAGTAAATAATATATCATCAATAGATGACACATCTTTTCCAGTTTCATCAGACTTAACAATGTAAAGCATATATTCTATGTTAGGTGTTAGGTTTGTAAAACTAGATGATGTAGTGTTTAAAGTTGTTGGCATTATCTGGTTATCTGTTAAGGTAGGCATATTATAAGTAGTTGGAGCATACATTTGTTTGCTAAGTGTAGTTTGTTGTGTGGAAAACTTAGAAGATGGGAGTTTCACGTTGTCCATTATCTTTATTGGAGTACTACTACTATACCATGTCCCATTTCCTAATCGCCCATCTCCATTAACTCCCCATAAGTATAAACTTCCATCTTTTGTTATTGCTGCACTATGGTTACTTCCTAAACTTACACTCGCTACATTGTCCATTATTTTTTTTGGAATGCTACTATTCTTTGTTGTTCCATTTCCTAATTGTCCACCATTATTATATCCCCATAAATATAAACTTCCATCTTTTGCTATTGCGGCACTATGACTACTGTAATAATCTGTTCCCCCTAAACTTACACTTACTACATTGTCCATTATTTTTTTTGGAGTACTACTATTCTTTATTGTTCCATCTCCTAATTGTCCATAATTATTATTTCCCCATAAGTATAAACTTCCATCTTTTGTTATCGCTGCACTATGAGCATATCCCAAACTCACACTTACTACATTGTCCATTATTTTTTTTGGAATAGTTCGAAACCATGTTGTTCCATCTCCTAATTGTCCAAAATTGCCATTCCCCCATAAATATAAGCTTCCATCTTTTGTTATTGCGGCACTGTATTGATTACCTAAACTTACATTCTCTACATTGTCCATTATTTTTATTGGAATTAAACTTTTAACATCTTCTCCTCCTGTTCCATTTCCTAATTCTCCAATACTATTATTTCCCCATAAGTATAAGCTTCCATCTTTTGTTATTGCGGCACTATGGTTACTTCCTAAACTTACACTCGCTACATTGTCCATTATTTTTATTGGGGTTCTACTGACCTCTGTTGTTCCATTTCCTAATTCTCCATGACTATTCCATCCCCATAAATATAAACTTCCATCTTTTGTTATTGCGGCACTATGGTTACTTCCTAAACTTACACTTGCTATATTATCCATTATTTTTATTGGTATATTATTATGTTTTCCTGTTCCATCTCCTAATTGTCCCCAATTACCATTCCCCCATAAATATAAACTTCCATCTTCTGTTATTGCGGCACTATGATTATTTCCCAAACTCACTGTCTGGCTTTGTATTTTCAATTTTTCCTGTTCATTATCTGGATTTTTATCATTTTCCTCATCTCCACTATCACCTGTTCCACCTTTTTCCTTTATCAACTTAACAGAAATTTCTTTTGGTTTCTTGTCAAGTTCTATTACTTTACTGTTAATCTTTACTTCTTTTTTATATGTTTCATATCCCGTTTTTGAAAACGTGAATATTATGTTTCCATCATTTACAAAAAATTCTGCATGACCTTTATCATCTGTTTCATACTCATGTCCATCAACCACAATCTTCACATTTTCTAGCTTCTGCTCATCACTATCACATACATCAACATTCACTTTATACTTAAAATGTGGACACTCTTTCAGTCCATAATCGGCAAATGTCAATGAATAATAAAAATCACATATCTTACAGTTTATATCTAAAAGTTTAACACTAAAAGACCATTTATCTCTATCTAAAAACTTTACTTTTGCTGATATTTTAGCTTTTGCTGAAATGTCACCATCAATACACTCACGCCAATTACATTCATGTTTTACATTCTTTGTATTTCCATTTTTAGAATCCGTTGTCGCCTTTAATTCTGCTCCAACTTCTGCTTCTAAACTAGCTTTAGCAACTTTATCTGAAAAAACAATAAGTTTAGGCTCAAAAGATATTCCTACAAAAATTGTTCCTTCTGCTTTTAATTGAGTATCAACTTTAGGTGTAGAAGAATTATCACCAAATCCATTTTTAGAACTATATTTAAAGCCCATTGCTGCACTCAATTTTCCACTGTATTCTATAGTTGCATCAAGTCTTGTTATAAAAGTTGGTGTAAATTTTAAAGAAACACCAAATCCTAAGGATTTTTTAATGCTTCCAAGTTCTTTTTTATAAGTTCCTTTTCCTTCTCCCTTTACAGAAACTTTCACTGAATAATCTAATTTAAATTCAAGATATTGATAAGATAATGTTATATATGCTTTTACTTTTGTTTGCACATTAATTTTTAACCCACCTGAAACTTTAACACTATCATCATCATTACCAAGTTTTTTCTCTTTCAAAGTATATGAAAGTTCTACGCCATGCTTTCCCTCTACCTCTATCATTGGCATAATCCCTTCTTCTGAATATACCTCTGCTTCATTTGTACCCTCTACCAATCCATTATAAACAACATCTTCATCAAGATTTGATGTATCTACAGTAGCATTTGACAAATCCCCTGTATTATCAATCTTTACATAATCAAACACTTCATCTAATGACGTTTCCTGACTATAAATCGTTGCAGTCTTTCCATTCACTACAACAGAATCAACCTTTACTATTAATTCTTGTCCATCATATGTATACGCAAAAATATCACCATTTTTTAAATTTTTAATCGTACTATCAATGTTTTCTAAAACATAAACACCTGTCTCATCATTTGCTGATACAACAATATTTTTGTTATTTTCTTTTTCAATTTTTTTCACACTATCTTTGTAAACTGCAAAATTATTAGTCTTATCTTCATCTAAATTCAGCACGTTATTTTGTTCAAAATCATCGGTTGTCTTTGTCAAAAATTCCTGCATTTCCTTTGTATACAATTCAGACTGATAAACACTACACAATGGAGCCATCGTTTCATCGACTAAAAATGCCTTTACCAAAAAATATTGCGGCATTTCCTGCGTTTCCAATGTAACAACTGCATCTTTTGCTGTTTTTTCTACATCAACCACACCAGAAGCCAACAAATCTTTTCCATTTTCACTATAAATACCTGCAATAAGTCGACAATCTTCTATTACATCCAATGAAACTGTTGCCATTTTTCCCTCAACAGTAACATCAAAAATTGTATAACCTTGATTTTCTTGCTGCTCTGTTAATTCCCCATTGATTTCTTTTGCTAAAAGCGAACCTACTCCATTATTTCCTGACACTTCAAGCTGTTCTTGTCCCATTGATACAGATTCTATTACATTTTCTTGTGCATAAACTTCTTGCATATCTCCATCACCTACTGCCCATTGCACAAGTGATGGATTGATTATCATTGTTATTGTTAAAACAATAGCAAATATTCTTTTTTTAAATTTTTTCATATGTTTGTTTCCTTTACTATTATTATTTATCATATATTTTATGATACTAAGCTAAAATCTTGCTTAAACACTTTGTTAATTACTTTTTTATATTTCATATAAATTTTTTAACTACTGTCCATTTTTATTATTAACACTCCTTTCTTGATTTAAAAATTTCTACCCAATCAACATTATCAATATGATTTTTATATCAAATATCCAAATATTAACAACTTATACTAATAATACATTTACTATAATCTGTTGTCAAATATTGTTTTATAATCACTTTTATTTTCAACAAAAAAAGAGATGTCCGCACTAAAAAACAGTTCAAAATATAGTTATTTTACACAAATATATACTATATCTTGTATGTTTTTTATTAAAACGACCATCTCTTTAATCATATCTGTCACGAAATATTACTTCTGCTTATTAACAGAACACACCTAATACTTACTTATCTATATCTTTTATCTTACTATTCCACAAATTAAATCAACATATACCAATTACATTCCCTTAATTCGCTCTACTGCTGCAACTGTATTTTCATAAGAGCCAAACGCTGTCAGTCTAAAATAGCCTTCACCGCTTGGTCCAAAACCTGAACCCGGTGTACCAACAACATTTGCCTTTTCAAGAAGATAATCAAAAAATTCCCATGAAGTCATCTTATCTGGTGTCTTTAACCAGATATATGGAGCATTGACACCACCAGAAACCGTATATCCAGCAGCTTTTAATCCTTCCAAAATCACTTTGGCATTGTTCATATAATATGCAATTAATTGCTTTGTCTGCTCTTTTCCAGCTTCAGAATATACTGCCTCACCAGCTTTTTGCACAATATATGGCGCGCCGTTAAACTTTGTTCCATGTCTTCTTGCCCACAAGCTATGCAGTGTTGTTCCCTCACGCTTCAATGCCTTTGGAATAACAGTAAAACCAAGTCGAACCCCTGTAAATCCAGCATTTTTAGAAAAACTCCTAAGCTCAATAGCACAAGTTTGCGCACCATCACATTCATAGATTGAGTGAGGCACATTTTCTTCTGAAATATAGGCTTCATAAGCCGCATCATAAATAATCACTGCGCCTGTTTCATTTGCATAATCAACCCATTTTTGAAGTTCGGACTTTGTAATCGTTGAACCTGTTGGATTATTTGGAAAACACAAATAGATAATATCTGGTGTTTCTTTTGGAAGCTCTGGAGCAAAATTTGTTTCAGATGTACAAGGCATATAAATGACATTGCTCCATTTTTGTTGGTCTGTCAAATACTCACCTGTTCGTCCTGCCATAGCATTCGTATCAACATAAACTGGATATACAGGGTCACAGACTGCAATTTTATTATCCACTGAAAATATATCACCAATATTGCCAGAGTCAGACTTTGCACCATCACTAATAAATATCTCATCTGCTGCAATATCACAGCCACGTGCCACATAATCATTGGCAGCTATTGCCTCTCTTAAAAAAGCATATCCCAAATCAGGAGCATATCCATGGAATGTTTCTGCCTTAGACATATCATCAACGGCATCGTGAAGTGCTGTAATAATTGCAGGTGACAAAGGCTGTGTCACATCACCTATTCCAAGACGTATAATCTTTTTATCTGGATTCGCTTCTGTAAATGCTTGAACCTTTTTTGCTATCGTTGAAAAAAGATAACTGCCCGGCAATTTTAAATAATTATCATTTATTTTTAACATAATTTCCCCTTTCCTACACTGCTTATACCTACATGATGTTTATTGCAGTGCAAACATAAACATAGTATTATATGTAACTATTTAACTATATCATTTAAAACTCACTAAAATATAGTATTGAACATAGCTAAACAGTTATTATTATATTACAAAATTTTCATTTTTATTGCAAGTATAGACTATGTGTCTATTTGCTTAAATATCTTTTTAATTTGTTCTGAAGATATTAAATACACGCTCTCTCGTCAAACTATTGATAGGAAAATCCAACACACCACAGTTTAAATCTACTTTGTTTAAATGCTTACAAACTTCTTTGTCATGTTTTATATGATTATCCAAGTTTGTATTGTCACTTCTCCCTAAAAAATTGTCTCTGTTATAATTTAGGACAATCATTCATTAATGTCCTAAAAGCAACGTCATATATTCTCCCATTGTTTGTCATAAGCTTTCCATTTCTTTACTGCTAAGATTATAATATTATATATAAATTAATTATATTTTTAACATACAATATAAGCCTAAAATAGCAAATTCACATATTTATAATAATATTTATAAATATAAAAAAAATAATTCTTGGTCAATAAATGAAAAAAGGCTATAACTTATTATATCTATACAAAATAATACAAAAAGACTGTTATAAAATATAGAAATTGAAGTTAAAGCAGATGTTCGCAATTCATTTTGCTGCTTGCTCATAACTTCATTGCCACTTTGCGGCATTTTGACAGGAACTTGAATCCTGCCAAAGCAGGTAAGCCTAATCCCACTTAAAAAGAGGAAGACTTACCTGATAGTTAAATAATAGGATATTATATTTTACAATAATCTTTTTGAGGTTTATCAATTAATATTTTTTCTTATTGTCATTTAATTTTTCTGAATACATAGACATGCGTTCTGCAAGTTGTGTCAGCATTTTAATATCATCAGCAGGCAATTTTCTTGTGATTTCATAAAGCGTATGGGTTAATTGAGGGAAATTATCTCCTGTATCAAAAAATTCTTTAGGGGTTACATGTAAATATTCACATATATATAAAAATTCTGATAAGGAAGGTAAAGCTTTGCCAGAAGAAATACTTTGTATATAACTTTTACTATGTCCCATATCCAAACTCATTTTGTATTCAGATACACCATTTTGCATACGCAATTCAGTAATGCGATTTCTTATAAATGATTCATCCATATATTGAAGCTCCCTATCTTTTTTAAGTACCATATATTATTTTTACTGCAAAATATCACGCTGATAAGCGTATTATAAAAGCTAATATACCTATTTAATATGTATGAATAAGAAATACAAATATGCTAAAAATGTAGATTGAATAAAAATATAAATAAAACTTTATGAAATAATGTCAAGTGAATATTCACAATCTGCTTTATTACTTTCTTATAATCTCATTGCCCCTTCGTGGCATTTTTTTTA
Organism: uncultured Lachnospira sp.; assembly: GCA_910587485.1. Taxonomy (GTDB): domain Bacteria; phylum Bacillota; class Clostridia; order Lachnospirales; family Lachnospiraceae; genus Lachnospira. The sequence continues at coordinate 154,205 of CAJUKN010000006.1, read as the reverse complement.
ACAGGCAAGTTTAATTCTTCCCTGATGCGATTAAAATACATATATTCACATTACACAATAATTTATAGTAATTTTAATAAAAGTTATAAAAAGTGTTGATATTATGTATTAATTATTGTACAATATAGAAGTGAGTAAAATTTGGTAAAATTTTAATCGGATAAAAGACAACTTGAAGGAGAAGTGAAATGGACGTAATTGTAAAGTATATTAATGAATTGTTGGATAAGAGTACACCAGAAGCTCCAATTTGGAATATTGAAAAGATTAAACAGGGGCTTAAAGCAAATTGGAATTATATTGATGGTGTTATGATTAAGGCTGTGCTTCAGATGTATGCGATATCCAAAGAAGATAAGTATCTTAAGTTTGCTGATGAATTTATAGGTTACAGAGTTTTTGAAGATGGTACAATAGATGGTTACAGTATAGGTGAAAAAAATATTGACAATATCAATGCTGGCAAGACTTTATTTGAGTTATATGACCTTACAGGAAAAGAAAAATATAAGAAAGCAATTAAACTTGTATATTCTCAGATTAAGATAATGCCTCGATGCGACAATGGAGCAGGAAGTTTTTGGCACAAAGACATCTACCCTAATCAAGTATGGCTTGATGGTATGTATATGGGACAGCCTTTTTATGTAGAGTATGAAACACGTTTCAATGACAGAAAGAATTATGATGATATTTTTAGACAGTTTAAATATGTTATTGAAAATATGCGAAATCCTTTAAATGGGCTTTATTTTCATGCTATTGATACAAGTAAAGAGGCATTTTGGTGTGATAAAGTTACAGGGCTTTCACAGCATAGCTGGCTAAGAGCTATTGGCTGGTATTCAATGGCACTTCTTGATGTTTTGGATAAAGTGGATAATTCAGACCATAAATATGATGCAGAATGTAAGATGTTAGAAGATGCATTTGTAGACCTTATCAATTCAATGCTTAAATATCAGGACGAGAGCGGTATGTGGTATCAAGTAGTTAATTATGGTGGTATGGACCGTAATTATTTAGAGACAAGCGGAAGCTCTATTATGGCATATGCGTTATTAAAAGGAGTACGCTTAGGTTTTCTTGATGAAAGTTATAGAGAACCTGCAAAGAAAGCTATTGATGGAATTTGCAGCAAATATCTCACAACAAAAGAAGGCGAGATGTCACTTGGTGGTATCTGTTTGGTGGCAGGTCTTGGTGGCAAAGATAACAGACCGGGTACATATGATTACTATATGTCAGAGCCTATTGTTGAAGATGATGCAAAAGGTGTTGGTCCATTCCTTCTTGCATATACAGAATTGTTAATGAGTAAGCAATAAAATTTTATAAGAGATTGTATTTATTTTCCAAAAAAGTATCTGACTATAAAATAAGTATAAAATAAACAATAAAGAGTTGACATAAGACAATGACGCGCGTACAATATACGCGCGTTATTTTTGGTTGGTTTAAGAAATTTTGCAAAATATAATGGTTATTGATATTATAGATAATATAGGATATATTATGAGTTAGTCAAATAGATATTCGCAAGTTGCTTACTTATAATCTTCATGTCATTTTGTGGCATTTTTTAAACAGGTAAGTCTAACTTTTGCTTAAGAGGCGAGAGACTTCCATGATGAAATTAAATTTGAGAAAGGAGAGTCTACAGAAAAAGTATTGAAAATTAAGCTATCATATAGTACTATATGAGTATGTTTGTTCATATTTTGAGTAGCATGATAATAATGAAACCTTATATAACATTAGAAGAAGTTATTGCAAGTCAAGGCGATAGTAAAAAAGGATATAAATTGCTCACAGAGAAGAATGGTTGTGTAAATGGCTGTTGTTCAGGAATAACGATTTATTCTGATTATGAATTTAGCCCAAAACCGGGATGCCATGATGACCAAGAAGGTTTTTATGTGCTGGAAGGAGAAGGATTTGCTAAATTGGACGACCTTATATTTCCAATAAAAGCAGGCGATTCATTTATTGCTTTGCCGGGAGTGAAGCATACTATTAGAACGAAGGAAGATTGTCAAGCTATTAAAGTATTTTGGTTTCATAGCGGGATTTAAGTTGATTTAGCTTGTCAGTCAGTACACATATATAATTTTGTGTATAATGTTTCTTCAAATTTAAAGACATAGGAATCGCAAAGAGGATGCATGAAAGGATTATTATGTATGACTGAGGAATTTGAGATAACACAAGAATTATCGGAAGATGAAATTGAGTATAAAAAAAGATGGGTTTTTGAACAGATTATCAAAATTAATGAAAAAGATAAAGAGTTAGAAGATGAAAGAAAACTGATTGAAATACAAAAAGGTATGTTGGAACGTCAAAAAAGAAGAAATTTGCTTTTGAGTAAACAGCTAGAAAATCAAAAAAACTTATTTGACCAACAATGGCAGGTTATGGAAAATGGATTTCATCAACTAGCCCTTGATAAAGAACGCTTTGAGCGAGAAAAATTAGTTTATCGTGATACAGTATATCGAGAAGCTAGACGTGGTATGAATTATTCTGAAAATGTTAAGTTATTTTTTAAAGGGGTTGATGATACTACGTCACTAAAGAAAAGATATAAAGAACTCTTAAAGATTTTTCATCCTGATAATACACATGGGGATTCACAACTTATACAAGCAATTATGTCAGAGTATGAAACACAAAAAAGATTTTTTTTGGGAACCTAAATTGAATTGATATGCAACAGGTTGTAAAGAAAACAAAATTATAGACCTTTTCAAAAGAAAGTAAGACATAAATCAGTCAAATACCCCATAACAAACTGTAATGTGTCCAAAAGATGCTAGGTATTTGACCCTCGCGACAGTCGCCAAACGAACAGGCAAGCATTACGCAATCTGTCCGGTTGGCTTGTTGCTCGCGGGAGTAAAAATAGTTTTTAATCTTGTGCTTTAATTTCTCTAATTTCCTTTGTCTGAATTTCCTTACAAATATCTTGAATAAACGTCTCTAATGACTTTTGTCCCTCGTCACCTTCATAACGGCTTCTTACAGATACAAGACCTGCCTCTTTTTCCTTTTCACCTACAACTAGCATATATGGGACACGCTTTAATCTTGCATCACAAATCTTAAAGCCAATCTTTTCTGCACGATTATCAACACTGCTTCTAATCCCTTTTGCAATAATTTGCTCATTTACTTTTTGTGCGTAATCTGCATACTTTTCTGAAATTGGAAGCACTCTTACCTGTTCTGGACAAAGCCATGTTGGAAACAATCCCGCATATTTTTCAATCAGCCAAGCAAGGGTTCGCTCATAACAACCCAACGACGTTCTGTGGATAATATATGGACGCTTTTTCTCACCATTCTCATCAATATAATACATATCAAACTGTTCAGCAAGCAATGCATCCCACTGAATCGTAATCATTGTATCTTCTTTGCCATATACATTTTTTGCATTAATATCAACTTTTGGTCCATAAAATGCAGCCTCGCCAACTTCTTCTGTAAATTGAATATGAAGTTGTGTTAAAATCTCTCGAATATTTTGTTGTGTTTCTTCCCAAACTTCTGGTTCACCGATATATTTTTCTTTATTGTCTGGGTCCCACTTGGATAAATGATAAGTTACATCGGATTCAACACCTAATGTCTCAAGACAATATTTTGCCAGTGCAAGGCAGCCTTTAAATTCTTCTACCATCTGGTCTGGGCGGACAATTAAATGTCCTTCTGAAATTGTAAACTGCCTTACTCTTGTAAGACCATGCATCTCTCCAGAATCTTCATTCCTAAAAAGTGTTGACGTCTCACCATATCTGCATGGCAAATCTCTATAACTTTTCTGGCTTGCTTTATATACATAATATTGGAATGGACAAGTCATTGGTCTTAATGCAAATACTTCACTATCCTTTTCCTCATCACCTAAAACAAACATACCCTCTTTATAATGGTCCCAATGACCTGATATTTTATAGAGGTCTGACTTTGCCATAAGCGGCGTCTGTGTTCTTATATAACCACGCTTGCTTTCCTCATCTTCAATCCATCTTTTTAACTCATTCATTATAATAACACCATTTGGCATAATCAAAGGAAGTCCCTGCCCAATCACATCAACCGTTGTAAAAATTTCCATCTGCCTGCCCAATTTATTATGGTCTCTTAACTTAATTTCTTCAAGATGTTTTAAATGCTCCTCTAAATCTGTCTTTTTTGTATATGCTGTACCATAAATTCTTGTAAGCATTTTATTTTTTTCAGAGCCTCTCCAATAAGCTCCAGAACTTGAAATCAGTTTAAATGCTTTAATCGTCTTAGTATTCATAAGATGTGGTCCTGCACATAAATCTGTAAATTCACCTTGACTGTAAAAACTAATAATGGCATCTTCTGGCAAATCCTTAATAAGTTCTACTTTGTAAGGTTCGTTTCTGTCCTCCATAAATTGGATTGCCTCCGCTCTAGGCAATTCAAAACGCTTAATTTCAGCACCTTCTTTGATGACTTTCTTCATCTCAGCTTCAATTTTATCAAGGTCTTCTCTTGAAAATGATTGACAATCAAAATCATAATAAAATCCTGTATCAATCGATGGACCTATAGCAAGTTTTGCCTCTGGATAAAGACGTTTCACTGCCTCTGCAAGCACATGCGAACATGTATGTCTATATGCTGCCTTGCCTGCCTCATCATTAAATGTAAGTATACTTAATTCACAATCCGAATCAATGAGTGTTCTTAAATCTACAACCTTTCCATCAACTTCACCAGCACAAGCCATACGTGCCAAACCTTCACTGATATCTGCTGCTATATCAAGAACAGACATTGCCTGTGAATACTCTTTTACAGAACCATCTTTTAATGTAATTTTCATAATAATCCTCCATTCTGAGAACGTATCTTGTTCAAGAAACTGTAAGAAAAATCTGCTAATACAGCTTCTCTTGTCGGATAAGGGTTTATTTGTGACGTTCTCGGCACAAATAGCCCTGTGAAATGTATGGTGACAACAATTAATTTTTCTATTATTCTGCGCATAAAAAAATCGTCCCTGCTGCATTTGCCATACAACAAGGGACGAATAATTATACTCGCGGTTCCACCCTATTTGCCACTGTATTGTTAAAAAGTTTTTGTTCTAAAACTTATCTTTTTATAGTAAGCATATAGATTACTATCATTTTACAATGACCTCTCTTTATTGATGATAACGGAATCACCGACCTTGATTAGAGGCACTCAGAGCTGGTATTCACATATTGTTCGATGTAAGATGCTTCCAGCAATCCCAAACAAACAAATTGTATCAGGATGCATCTCTCTCTGGACTCTGCTAATATGCTACTTGTCTCGTCAACGTTTTTTATATTCAATTAATATTTTGTAATGATTTATTTTACATTTATCTGTAAGTATATCATTTTATTTTTATTTGTCAATTGTCAATTTTTTTAATATTTGCTGTGTTTACACCTTCTGCTTTTGTATAAGTAAGTGTTATTGTGTTTCCTTGCTCAACAAGAATTACAGTAGGGTTTTCTTTTACACTCACATCGTATATTTCTTTTTTATTATCAAGAAGAATGTAATAATGCGAGTTACCATCTATAACCGTTGGCACTATTTTGGTTACTGTTCCAACAATCTGTAATTCTTCTTTTTGTTCTTCGACAGTGATACCATTATTTTTAAGCATATTGATATAATTTTTCTCACATTCATTGACTGTATCACCAATAGCAACCGTCTGGTATTTTTCAATATTTAACATTGCATATGATTTCACCAAACCTGCACTATCCTTTAACGCCATAAAATAAGTTGGTTCTCCACCTACATTAAGAAGCAGTGGAAATGTTGCTTTATAATTCAAATGCTGTACTTTGCCTTCCGCAGATGACATTGCTGAAAACTCCTCTGCACCTGCAATGGTATAATAGCGCGTCTCCATTGTTCTTTGATTCATCAATACAAATCCAACATTGGATTCGTCCTGTCCCACTGATGTAACCCCTGTATATACCCATACATCATCATTCATAGCCATATAATTATATCCATCTGTTGTTTTTAAACAATCTTTTTGACTGAGGATACTATTAAAATAACCATGTTTTAATGTTCCATAATAATCATATAATTCGATTAATAATTCTGCTGAATACACTTTATCGACCCATTGTGGGACTTCGGTCACATCATAATCCGTCATTTCTCCTGTAATCGCATTGCACAATATCACTCGGTCAACCGTTACACCGCCAAACAATCCTATATTATATTTTTTTGTAGGACATATCCAATATGGTGTTCCATCTTCATCAATTTCAAAACTAATGGTATCAAAAATATATGTTGGATAAGCAAATCGTAAATGCCTGTAAATATTTCTGCCAAAATGGTCGCTTGTCGAATATTTGATACCTTCTGAAAGCCTCACAATTTCTGCCTCTTGTGTTGTCATATCAATTCTTACATATCCCGGCAAGCCATCGGATTGATTGGCAAACCATTTAATTAGACTTCCATACTTTAATGGAGAAACTCTTACAGGTTTATTTTTATAGTTAATCTGTGCATACATATCACTAATTTCAAACTGTGAAACAATATCAACCATTGTTCCCATAACTCTGTTGCCAATCGTTGCCGCTGACTCTTTATCAAGAATAGGAATCTGATTATAAGAAACTTCTTTTATATCTTCTTTAAAATTTTTTGTCTCAACGGTAAGAAGCGCTTGATATTTTGATGCGTTTATGACCTCAGAAGAAAGCAGCGAACCAATCAAAAATATAGCTACAGCACCGATTACCACACCCATCATTAATCTAAAAATCACTCGGTCTTTTGGATTTTTAAATTCAAGTGCAAATGCTTTAACATGTTTATTCCTAACAATCTCATTTTTGGGTTGTATTTTAGCATGAAATAATACAAATAACATAGTTGCAGCAGCCAATATAAATAAAATAAACTTCCAAAAACCAGATGAGTGTATATTGATTGCTGGAAGTGCAACATAGTAATAGATTGCCGCTAGAAGCACTAATAAAACACTTCCTATTATCAATGCTTTTACTTTTAAATTTTTCATTTTTAACCTCATTTCTATTGTCTTATTTGAAGTATTTTATCAAAAATCCGACTAGCCACTTGACTTTTGCTCATTATTGGCAATTCCTCGCACGTATCTTTTGTGATAATCGTTACCACATTCGTATCTGTTCCAAATCCTGCCCCTTCGGCTTTTACATTATTTGCTACAATCATATCCAAATTTTTATTTTCCAACTTGTTCTTAGCATTTTCTAACATATTTTCTGTTTCCATTGAAAAACCGCATAAAAATAATGTTTTCTTCTTATTCTGCCCAAGACTTGCAATAATGTCATCTGTTCGTTCCAACTCAATGGACATGTCAGAATCCTTTTTCTTTATCTTATTTGATGCAACCGTTTTTGGTCTATAATCTGCCACTGCTGCCGCCTTCACTATAATATCACTGTCAATGGCTGACTTCATAACAGCATCATACATTTCTTTTGCCGATTCTATATGAACCATATGGACATAAGGCAAATCTTTTAAATTGGTTGCACCTGCTATCAATGTAACTTCGGCACCCCTCAAACTTGCATTTTCTGCCAGTGCATATCCCATTTTTCCGGTAGACTTATTAGAGATAAAACGCACAGGGTCAATCGCTTCTCTTGTAGCACCTGCCGTAACGGTAACTTTAAATCCTCTCATATCTTTTTCATATGCAAGCTCATGCAGGATACTTGATAATAATTGCTCTGGTTCGGGCATTTTGCCATCTCCTGTATCGCCACAGGCAAGGTATCCGCTTACTGGACTAATAACTTCATACCCCATATTCTTTAATCGTTCTATATTGTCCTGAACGATAGAGTTATTATACATATGTGTATTCATTGCTGGTGCAATGATTTTTTTACAATCACATGCCAAAAATGTTGTAGTAAGCATATCATCAGCAAACCCATAAGCTGCCTTTGCCAAAAAATTAGCCGTTGCAGGTGCCACAAGCACAAGGTCTGTCATTTTTGCCAAAGATACATGCTCTACGTGAAACTGAAAATTTCGGTCAAATGTATCTACTATACATTTATTCCCAGTCAATGATTCAAATGTAATAGGATTGATAAAATTTGTAGCATTTTCTGTCATTATCACATTGACATTGCATTGCAATTTCTTTAATGCACTGGCAAGACTAGCTATCTTATAAGCAGCTATACTTCCCGTCACGCCAAGCAAAACATTTTTACCTTTTAACATAAATCCTCCTAACAATTTACATTTTTCTTATAAATAATTTGAAGACCTTTTAATAACAATTCATTATCTAGTATAATTTCATGTTTACACTCTGGTACAACCACCTTTGACAACCCCCCTGTAGCAACTACTTTTATATTCTTCTCTCCCAACTCCTCGCAAATTCTATCAATCATACCATCTATACAACAGGCATTACCATACAATATCCCACTTTTCATACAATCCATTGTATTTTTTCCAATCACATGACCTAATGCATCAATACTAATCCTTGAAAGCTGTGCTGCCTTTGATACCAAAGAATCCAACGCTGCATGAATGCCGGGCATAATAACGCCGCCAACATAATTGCCTTTAGAATCAACAACAGACATTGTCGTAGCTGTTCCCATATCAATAATAATAACTGGTGCGCCATATTCTTTAATGGCAGCTACCGCATCCACAATCAAATCGCTTCCCACTCTCTTAGGTTCGTCCATTAAAAGATTTAATCCTGTCTTAATTCCCGGTCCTACTACTAGAGGATTCACATTCGTGAGCTTATAAATTGCTGACTTAATAATATTGGTTAGCTGTGGCACAACGGACGACAAAATAGCTCCATCAATACTGCTCTTATCAATATGATATAAATCTAAAACCGTTTTAAATATAACAACATATTCTAATTCTGTTTTTGATATATCTGTTGAAAGTCTTTCTTCAAAATATACTTTGTTATCATCAACACAACCAATTACAATATTGGTATTTCCCATATCAATTGCTAAAATCATTTTTTCCTAAAATGCTCCTTTCAATGCTTTTTTAATGCTTTTATTTTTAACTTCACTTCACTAGATGGATTTTTCGATTCACATATTTTAGACAACGCTTTATTATAGGTATATATATCCATTGCATCTCGTCCTTTATTGTTGATAAAATCCCATGTCGGTTTAGGACAAGTCACAAAACACTCTGCAAGAAGCCATGCGGCTGCCATTTGAGCATAATACCCTTCTGTATGATTTTTTGCAAGTTTTTCAAAAATAAAATCTAAATACTTTAAAGTGTGATTGCTCTCGCCTTCAATATCTGCAAGTTCAACTACTTTCTTTCGTGACGTATTGCTTCCGTCTGAAGCCACTTTTAGGTAATGACTTAACAATAAAATAAAACCTATACGCACTTTAAATTCCTCTTTTGATTCAAGAAATTCCACAATAACAGGCAAAAATTCTTCTTTGTAATCCTCACATAAAGTAAACGATGTACAAAAACAGTCGCATATCGACCAGTTATCCACCATTGGCGCAAATTGACATAACTCTTTTACCCCTTTATCCACATCTTTATCTTTATAACATCCTATTCCTATAATCATGCCACGAAGCATTGTTTCTTCAAAATAGATATCCGGTTCTTCTAACAGTTGTCGCCAATTACTATTATTTTTTACCAACTCTTTTGCAAGCTTTCTTAACGCTGGTATTCTTACGCCAATAAGGTTGTCGCAGCCCGGTATCAAAGCAGCTGAAAATTCACCATATTTTGATTCAGCCATATTCAATAGTTGTTCTCTTATTAATTTATCCATTTTTACTCCACTCTTTAATTATAAAATTGCTCTATTTAAAAATGTTCTATATTTTAACATTTTATATAAATATACTTTTAATCCCAAAAATTAAAAATAACTTCTCCCACCGTTGTTGGTTTCCAATATAAAACTTGCTTGATTTCTGCATTATTCAAATGATTTTCTACTTCTTTATCACAATACTTTATTTTTAATTCTTCTACACTTAATATAGTATATTTCAAAAAAAGCGGCAGCTTCCAATCCAACGATTTATTGATAAATTCAATTTTTTCATACTCTAACAAAGAAGCAAATGCTAAATAAGGATACCTTGCATTTGCTAAAACAAAGATTTTTGTAAAATAAAGTTCAAGTTTAGCAAAATAAAAATTTTTACTATTTAATGAATCTTCTATATAAAATACTTTGCCATGATTGATATTAGCCAATTCATAACAAAATTGTTGAAAGGATTTTTTTAATTCTATATAAACACAACTCTTTACAGCTTGTTGAAAAAAGCCTGTAATTCCATCTTCAAGAACCATATTAATCTTCTTTTCCTAATAATATCGATTTCTGTTTACTGATTGTACCACATTCCCCTTCTTGTTGCAAAATATTTACCAAAATCCAATATTAAGTACTTTGCGTTTATAAATATTTGTTGTATAATGGCTAGAAAAAAATTCACTTATCAAATTTAAACTTGTTGAAAAACATAAGAATCATTATTCTGAAACATAAAATAACTTATATCAATAAAGAAAGGAGTACTGCTCTTATCACACAAATAGTGCGATTGCAGCTAATATCATTATGAAAACAGGTATTGTATTTGAAGGTGGTGCCTCACGAACGATTTTTTCTTGTGGTGTCATGGATGCATTTATAGAAAAACATATTTTTCCAGACTATGTAATTGCTAACTCGGCTGGTGCAGCTAATGGTGTCTCTTATATATCAAAACAAAAAGGACGCAATCTTAAAATTGCTCTTGACTATGGAAATGATAAACGATATATGAGCTTGCATAATTGGTTTGATTCTAAAAATAGTTCTTACTATGGATTGGAGTTTGTATATGAAACCATACCAAATGAATTGCTGCCATTTGACTATGAGACATTTCAGGCATATAAGGGTGAATTTTATGTTGTGACAACCAATGTATTCACGGGAAAAGCTGAATATTTCCCTTATACCGGACAAGATAAGAAAAATACAGTTCTTCGAGCCACTTGCGCCCTTCCTATGTTGTTTCCATTTATTTATATTGATGAAACACCTTATCTTGATGGAGGTTTAAGCGACTCGATTCCTTATGAAAAAGCATTTGCTGATGGCTGTGACAAAGTCGTTGTTGTTCTAACTAGAGAAGCTGGTTATCGGAAAAAAACATCTTCTTCTACAAAAATGCTCGCAAGAGCCTTTCTAAAATATCCTGAAATTTCAAAAGATTTAGTGAAACGTGCTGGTCGATACAATAAATGTGTACGCAAATTGGAAAAACTGGAAAAACAAGGCAAAGTTATTGTGATACGTCCTGAAAGTACACAAGGTTTTTCTCGCCTTGAACGAGATAACACAAAAATTCAAACCTTATATGATGAAGGTTATGAAAAAGGAATTGCCATATCAGACACGGTTAAAAACTTTTTTGAAAATTCCCAACCACAAAATCCTTGACAACGCCGATTGCTTCACGAACCATATAATTAACTAATAATATGCTGTCACTTGGGCTTGCAGCAGCACATATGTTGCAAAGCCCTTTTGCTTTTGCCAATAATTTTGCTCTAAAGATATGAAAATTACTTGTCACAATGGCTACCTTATCCTCTTTATTTTCTATAAATTCTGCGCTATAGCTCATATTTTCATCGGTATTGGTTGATTGTTCTTCTTTTATAATTCTGCTGCCATCAATGCCTTTTTGTGTAAGATATTTATACATTGCCTCTGCCTCACTGGTATTTTCACCTTGCCCCTTACCGCCTGAAACAATAATAATTACCTGTGGATTGCGGTTTGCATATTCATAAGCAACATCAAGCCTCATTCTAAGAGATTTTGTTATTATATCACCTCTTATCTGACAGCCAAGCACAATCATATACTTGCAATCATCATCTGGTTTACTGTTCATATTTTTTATAATCATTGCTTCTATCATAACAAATATTGTAAAACATATGGCAATAAAGATATAAATACCATATATAAAAAAGTGCGGAAACAAAATTATTTTCTTAACTTCTGCCCATCTTAACACAAACAGAACACCAAAGAAAATACTTCCAAACAGCCATATAAAGATAAAAGAAGAGTGTATCCCTGCATATAATGCACATACTACATAATAGGATAAACATAAAAGGGACAATATCAGCCATATAAAATACATATCAATTCTCATTTCTACATTGTTTTATTTTATAAAAAAGTCAAAGTGGATATTTTCAATCTACTTCACTGCTTGCATTACATTTTTGCTTATATCTATTTTTTAAATCATCAATAGCCATCTCAACATCTAATGTATGAAATACAAGCCAACACTCATTCATTGTATTTGCATCAGCAATTTTATATATTTCTCGACTATATTCATTTGTGTAATAATGCCAATAACGATAGATATAGCCAATCCAATACATATGCTATCGCAATACCTTTGGAACGATTCATTTCACTTTCTTGTTTTAATTTATTTCGGTCATCTTCTGAAAGTTCTTGTTCATCTAAAATTTTTATATTTTTACAAGCTTTTTCTGTTAAAAATTCCCGATTTTGAACCATGATAAAGAGTTATTATTTCAAAACTTTCCATCATAACTATTAAGTGCGTCCTTGATTTATTATATAACATTTAAATAAATTGATTATAATATATAAATACTTGAAAGACAATAATAGTAAATATCAAAAGATACATTATTGGTTGCTTTTCTCTTGCCTTGACTATCTCTAAAGATAATAGTATACTTTTATCGGTTAATTATATTATAAATATAACAAAATAATTTTAAAATAATAAACCAATGAAGACAGCTTTTTGTGTTATCCTTATACCAATAGAATGGAGGATTTTTATGTTTACTTTTAATAAAGATGTAATTGCTACTGATTGTGAACCGGGCGTTCAACGAAAAATTTTATGTTATTCTGATGAACTTATGATGTGTGAAATCTCATTTCAAAAAGGTGCTAAGGGAAATTTCCATAGCCATGAACATCTCCAAATAACCTATATTGCAAAGGGAAGCTTTGAATTTACAATTGATGGTGAAACAAAAATTGTAAAACAAGGTGACAGCGTATATATGCCATCAAATGCTGAACATGGTGTTACATGTCTTGAAGATGGGATTCTTGTTGATGTATTCAATCCTATGAGAAAAGATTTTCTAAAATAGTGTTTGGATTTTATTATTATTAATTTAAAATAGTAAATTTTATGTTTACTTTATTACAATGGTTTCTCATTATTATATCTACTTTTTTAGTATAGCTTCAGACAATATATACAATAGAATTATCATAGCAAAGATAAAGGGGCGATTTATTTCACCCCTACTTTTGCCAATACTATTGTGATATGCGTAATCTTTGTACAAGAATAATATTTATTTTGTTATTTTTTCTTAACCATAATTCCAACAAAAGTAGTAAATGGTTTAATGATGCTTTCAAAATATTTTTTATCATTCAATGCAAATTTATGCTTTGTATCAAACCATTCCTGCCAAGGCAACTCAAACAATGACATTTCCCAAGTTCTGACATCTTCAATATCTTTATGCTTTCCGATAATTCGTTTCCAAAAATCAGCACTTTGAAACATATATGCTTCTGTTCCTAACCATGGTGTAAGTAGTTCCTCACTTCGTCCGTCATATTCTCTTTTGATACCGGGAATTGCAATAAGGACTATTCCTCCACTCTTTATACAAGGTAGAATATTATTAACAAAAAATCCTTCTTTTCCAGCAAAGTAATGATACGAATCAATGCTAATCAAAGCATCAAATAGTTCTTTATCAAAATGCAGATTTGTAGCATCTTCATGCACAGGAATCAATTTATCCTGCATATTCCAATTTGTAAAACGTTCGCGGTTTGCTTGTTCTGAAATCCATAAATCATTTGCATATACGGTTGCACCAGTTTCATTTGCTATAAATAAACTAGTTACACCACTGCCACAACCCAAATCCAGAACCAGATTGTCTGATGTATATTGTAATGAATATTCTTCAAGCAATTCGTCCAAAAGCCTTAAACAGTTTGGTCCCATCATAAAAGGTACTTTAAAATATTTTCTATAATTTTCAGATTTTATAATATGTTTCATTTTTCTTATCCTTTCACTCTAATTTATAGCATCGCCTGAAACGCAAAAAGACCATAGATACCCTAAGTGCCTTAAGATACTAGTATCTTTAAATCTCTATAATTTATATATTTCATAAATATAAAAACAACATATGTATACAGCCCTGCTAATATCATCTATGAAATATATACCACAATATTAAGCAATTATAAGGCGAAAACGTTGACAATACATGTTGCTAACAAATAAGCAGACTTCTAACGTAAACTAAAATCACCCTTGCAATATTTATTTTGCAATTTTCCCTATTATAATAACACTTAACATGCAAAATCTTCCTAAAAATTTTTATTTATTGTACATTATCTTATATTATTGGTCAAATACCCAATTATAGATTTGTTTGTTGTTTGTAATTCTGGCAGAAATTTTCAATATTACACACAATAAACTAGAGTCTATTTTTTAATGAAAAAACAGATATTATTTTTGCAAAACTGTAGAAAAAAACATTTATTTTAATCTATTCACACATTCCGTTTATATTATGTTATAATGTGTTATGTAGCTTTGCTTCCCTTGTTTTTGCTCTTGAGAGGATTTGTAAAATTTTGTGAAAGGATATAACGCTTAATATAATTTTTAAATTATATAATTCCACAATTAAAATTTATTGGAGAATTAAATAAAGTGAACCTTAAAAGTTTATAGAGCAAAAAATATAACATCAATGACAAGAATATTTTATTATTTATATTCTTATGGCTAATCTGACAAATTTGTCGAGAAGTCGACTAAAGCAGCATATTTAGAAGGACAACAAAATGGATTTATGGAAAGAATTTGAAATAAATGAAAGGATTTGCAGTATGTGGCAAGAATTAGGTATAAGTGGAGGAACAGCAATTATTGTTTTGATTGTTTTATATTTTGTTATTAAATGGGCGGTTAAAAATGGAATAAAGGAAGCCTATAAAGAAATCAAAAAGAAAACAAATGATAATTTAGAAATAGATAAAACAAACTATGAATTTGGTTTAAACGATAATGATACAAGTAAGAAAGTTTGATTAACATAAAGAATTTAGATAAAATCAATGATGCTGTGCCAAGTCTATAACAAAAGCACAGCATTTTAACTTTTTATCATCTATTAACCTGTTGCATCACATTTTTTCGCATAAAAAAGCTAATTCCTAAACAGTCAATAATAATTCCTGATGTGTCCAATTCATTTACAAGCTGCATCAAATCATTAAATGTATATAACATATGTTCTTGATGTCCCTTATAACACTTGTTCATCTCATATCCATCTGTAAATGCTGGCAATGCGATAACTTTTTCACCTTCTTGTTTTTGGGCAACTCGCTGTGTCACATCAATAAATGGAAGCTGTATTTCTACTTCCTCTTCATGTTCCGTCTTAATACATGGCACCATAAATTCACATTCCAACATTGCCTGAAACATAAAATCTTCTCTTTGTTTAATCATACTAGCTCGTTCTTTTGTAGGTGCTTGTTTTCTTAATTCCTGAAAATAATCAATCATAGCTGCCGAACATGCAGGATTTGTCATATAGTCATCACTATAAAAATTATCATAAGAATATATATCTTCTCTATCAACAATAAAAGGTTCTGACTTTCCGTCCATAAAACGTATTCTCTTATAACCATTACGGTACATATGTCCGACTTCCATCTTAAACGTATCTTGGTCAAGACCGCCAAATACAACCCTATAACCAGCCATATTTAACTTTTGTTGTATATTTTCATTTTCTGAATAGTTGTATAAAATAATCAAATCTCTATCCAACATATATGGATATCCTGTTAAATCACTGTAAGCTATCCATAATCGTTGTGTATTCTTAATCTTTTGTATTGCAATTGGATAATATCGATTTATCATTTCATTAAAAAAGCCTATGTCATTTTCATTTTTTTTATCTTCTGCCTCTTTTACACATTTGGGCAAGATAATATTAACTAAATAGATACAATCAGCAAGGGGCAACTTTGTTACCATTGTAAGCCCACAATCTTTGTCTTGTGTTATATGCCTTAATAAATCATTTGCTCTTCTAGCATCCATAATTCCTCATTTCTGCACTCTAGTGCTTGACAGGTTTGCAATATTTATTCTTTATCATGTTTAGCCTCTATACTGTGACTAATTTTTAAGAACAGCAATGGCTCAAGTTTTAGCAAAGAGGTGTAGCAGCTTTTGCATAATAACTTACAGGTTGAAAATTTTAATTTTCACTCTTTATAACAATAGCTCTTTTATCATATCTACAAACCTGTAATTTCTATACTTCAAACAATACATATTATATTTTTGCAATATCAATAATTGTAAGGTCTTCATTGTTAAATGCGTGTTCAAGACTGGATATAAGCGCATGTGCTGTATCAAGACTTGTAAGACAATGAACGCCTGTCTCAATAGCATAACGCCTGATAAGAAAACCATCGCCTGCTCTCTCAATGCCATTTTCTGGCGTATCAATAATCAAATCAATTTTATGCTCTAATATCAAGTCAAGCAATGTTGGTGCTTCCTGTCCGATTTTATTGACCTTAATTGCATGAACACCATGTTCTTTAAGAACCTTTGCTGTTCCTCTTGAAGCATATATCTTGTAACCCAACTTTTCAAATCGCTGTGCAATATCAATTCCGTCTTCTTTGTCTGCATCCGCCAATGTCATAATAATCTGTTTATGTTTTGGCAAACAGATGCCTGCGCCCTGAAATGCCTTAAATAATGCCTCGTCAAAGTCTTTTGATATACCTAAACATTCTCCTGTTGACTTCATTTCTGGTCCCATCGTAATATCCGCACCGCGAATTTTCTCAAATGAAAATACAGGCATTTTTATTGCATAATAATCTGCATTTTTTTGTAGTCCAGGTGTGTATCCTAAATCTTTAATTTTGCTTCCTGTAATAACTTTTGTTGCAAGCTTTACAATTGGAATACCTGTTACTTTACTGATATATGGCACGGTACGGCTTGAACGTGGATTTACTTCAATCACATAAACCTGATTTTGATAAACGATAAACTGAATATTAATCAATCCTTTTACATGAAGTGAACGCGCTAATTTTGCTGTGTAATCAACTATCATATCGGTAATTTCCGGTGTCAGCGACTTGGCAGGATATACGGATATACTATCCCCTGAATGGATACCTGCTCTCTCAATATGTTCCATAATTCCTGGAATCAAAATATCCTCACCGTCACACACCGCATCCACTTCAATCTCTTTTCCCATAAGATACTTATCTACAAGTATTGGATGGTCTTGTTTAATTCGATTGATAATATTCATAAATTCAACAACATCTTCGTCGGATACAGCAATCTGCATTCCTTGTCCGCCAAGCACATACGATGGTCGTACCAAAACAGGATAACCAAGCTTATTGGCAGCTTCAAGTGCCTCATCAACTGTAAATACCGTATGACCTTTTGCTCTTGGAATACCGCACTGCTCTAAAATCTTGTCAAATAACTCTCTATCCTCAGCCGCATCCACATCTTCTGCACTTGTTCCAAGTATTGGAACGCCCATCTTCATCAGCGCTTCCGTCAATTTTATTGCCGTTTGACCGCCAAACTGTACAACTGCACCGTCTGGTTTTTCAAAATCAACAATACTCTCAACATCTTCTGGCGTCAATGGCTCAAAATACAGTTTATCTGCTATATCAAAGTCTGTAGAAACAGTCTCTGGATTGTTATTAATAATAATGGTTTCATAGCCTTGCTGCTCAAATGACCATGTACAGTGTACCGAGCAAAAATCAAACTCAATTCCTTGTCCAATACGGATAGGACCAGAACCTAAAACCAGAACCTTTTTGCGGTCTTTTGTCTCAATCGCTTCATTTTCACTGCCATATACGGAATAATAATACGGCGTTGTCGCCTCAAATTCAGCAGCACATGTGTCAACCATCTTAAAGACTGCATGAATATCATACTTATCACGCATCTGCTTAATTTCTTTTTCTGTGTGACCTGTCAATGCTCCAATCACATTGTCTGGAAACTCAATTCTTTTTGCCTCTGCAAGAAGTTCTTTTGTCAATGGACCACGTTTTAACGCATTTTCCATATCAACAATAATCTGAAGTTTATCAATAAACCACAAGTCTATCATCGTCATATCATGGATTTTTACTGGAGACATATGACGCCTTAAGCCTTCTGCTATCTTCCATATTCTTCTGTCATCAACAATTGCTAATTCTTCTAACAATTCCTCATCTGTAAGTGCTGTAAAATCATAGGACATTAAGCTGTCAACATGCTGTTCAAGAGAACGGATTGCCTTCATAATGCCGCCTTCAAAGTTATTTGCAATACTCATCACTTCTCCAGTAGCCTTCATCTGTGTTGTAAGTGTTCTCTTCGCAGATATAAATTTATCAAATGGAAGTCTTGGCATCTTGACTACACAATAGTCTAATGTTGGCTCAAAACTTGCATAGGTTTTACCTGTAATGGCATTTTTAATCTCATCTAATGTATAGCCAAGCGCTATTTTTGCCGCAACCTTTGCAATCGGATAACCTGTTGCCTTTGAGGCAAGCGCTGACGAACGGCTCACTCTTGGATTTACTTCTATTACACAGTATTCAAAACTATCTGGGTGAAGTGCATACTGTACATTACACCCGCCCGTAATACCTAATTCATCAATAATATTCAGCGCTGATGTTCGCAGCATCTGATATTCTTTATCAGAAAGTGTCTGAGACGGCGCAACAACAATACTATCGCCTGTATGGACACCAACAGGGTCAATATTTTCCATATTACATACAGTTATGCAGTTTCCTTTGCTGTCTCGCATAACTTCGTACTCAATTTCTTTCCAGCCGGCTATACAACGCTCAACTAAAACTTCTCCCACTCTTGAAAGGCGAAGTCCATTTTCCAAAATTTCTCTTAATTCAACAGGATTATGTGCAATGCCGCCGCCTGAACCGCCAAGCGTATATGCGGGACGCAGTACTACTGGATAACCAATTTTATTTGCAAAAACTTCTCCATCTTCCACATTATTTACTACTAGAGAAGCGGCACATGGCTCTTTAATTTTTTCCATCGTTTCTTTAAACATCAGTCGGTCTTCTGCTTTTTTAATCGTAAGCGCAGTTGTTCCAATAAGCTTTACATGATGTTCTTTTAAAAAGCCTGTCTCTTCTATCTCCATAGCAAGATTTAATCCCGCTTGTCCTCCCAGTGTCGGCAGTATGCTGTCTGGCTTTTCCTTTATAATAATCTGTTCAAGTGCCTTTACTGTAAGCGGTTCAATATAAACCTCATCTGCAATATCTTTATCAGTCATAATCGTAGCAGGGTTAGAGTTGACTAATACAACTTCGATGCCCTCTTCCTTCAGCGAACGACAAGCCTGTGTACCAGCATAATCAAACTCGGCTGCCTGACCAATTACAATTGGTCCTGAACCAATCACTAATACTTTTTTAATATCTGGATTCTTTGGCATCTTATTAGTCCTCCTTCTTCATCATATCTATAAATCGGTCAAAAAGGTATGCAGTATCTGTAGGTCCTGCACATGCCTCTGGGTGAAATTGAACCGTAAATATCTTCTTTCCAATATACGACAATCCCTCGTTGGTCTTATCATTGACATTTTCAAATGCCACCTTTGCCACAGATGGGTCAATCGTATGCTCATCAACAACATAACCATGATTTTGTGATGAAATATAAACTCGTCCTGTTTCAAGGTCTTTAACGGGATGATTGGCTCCTCTGTGTCCATATTTCATCTTGTGGGTATCTGCTCCCATAGCAAGCGCCATAAGCTGATGTCCAAGACATATCGCAAAAATTGGAATATCACTTTGATACAACTTTCTTAATTCCTCAATAATCGCACCGCAATCTTTTGGGTCTCCTGGTCCATTTGAGAGCATAATACCATCTGGATTATCTGCAAGTATCTCTTCTGCCTTTGTAAATGCTGGATAAATGGTAACCTCACATCCTCTGGCATGAAGCGAATGTGCAATATTTTGTTTTGCCCCAAAATCAAGCAATGCCACCTTTGCACCTTTGCCTGGAAGTACAGTCTTTTCTTTACAGGTGACTTTTTTTACAACATCTAAAACCTTATACGCTTTAATCTTAGGAAGTATCTCATCAAGATTAAAATCTTTATTTGTTGTAATCATGCCGTTCATTGTACCTTTTTGACGAAGAATTTTTGTGAGCGCTCTTGTATCAATGCCTGCAATACCAGGTATATCATTATCACAAAGGAATTTTTGTATCGAATCTTCACACCGAAAATTGCTTGCCATTCTTGAAAGTTCTCTTACAATATAGCCATCAGGCCATGCTTTTAAAGACTCCATATCTTTATAACACACACCATAATTACCAATTAGAGGATATGTCATTGTAACTGCCTGTCCGGCGTATGAAGGGTCTGTAAGGACCTCTAAGTATCCTGTCATTGAAGTATTAAAAACAATTTCACTGATAACTTCGCGAGAAGAACCTATGCTTGTTCCAACAAAAACTGTTCCATCTTCAAGAATTAAAAATGCTTCCATGAATGTCACCTGTTCCTTTCATAATTGACTACACTTTAGTATTTCTACATAACTAAACTATAACCATATTTGCGCAAAAAAAAAGACAAAAAATTGCCTTTTTCTCAAATTTTATAAATTTTATCATATTCGTTGTATTATTTCAAGGTGGATTTTATAAGTTCACTTCTTGCTCTAATAATTATATTTACTTTCTCTCATACTGTCCTATATATTTAAAAGTTTTTCCCTTATTGGTGGATTGATATTTTGCTATCGTCTATTATATTCAATCTTCCCTAAACTAATTATTTTAAATACTTATAAAACAATTTGTTTCAAAATACAAACTGCACTATAAAAATTTGATGTTGTGTAAATATCTAAATTACTTATAAACATTTTCATAATTCTAACAAACATTTATCCAACATATTTTTAATTTGATTTTTATATTTATATAATATTTCCTTATCCCCTACTATTATTTCATCAAAAAATTTTGTTCCAGATTTTTTTCTTAATATTAATTCTACTAATTTTGGATTATCTAACTCATTTCCTTTTATCAACGATTTGGGTCTGGCTTTCTCTGATTCAGAAAATCCCAATGTACAACTTTCATCTGCTGCTGCAAAAGAACAAAACACTTTATTCTTTTTAAAATTCTCTTGCGCTAATAATCCTTTTCTAAAAAGTTTCATCATATCTGGCAAAACTTTAATTTTTCTACGAACAGTACCCTTTACAGATTTCTCATCTTGCCCTTTCTTAACAAAATCAAAATCCTCTTTTACCAAAATTCCCTGACAACACTTATCAAAAAATATTTGTGGACTAATTTGCGAATGGACTCCTGTTAAATGTTGAAAATTATCTTTTTGAGCATCGACTATGTAATATTGTCTTTTTATAAATGCCTCTGAACAAATTAAATATTCATAATTTACATATATTTTATTATAATCCTTTGCTGCTTTTATTATTTCTAAACAAACACGCTCTTTAAAGCTTTCTTCTGTCATTTTATACTCCTTCGTAAAAAAAGGATGACTATCGCCATCCTTTTTTGATTGAACATAAAAGTGGCACGCAAAGCGTGCCACCTGTTGTTTTAACAGTTTACTCTGTCATGAAAGTGAATTTTAGGTCTCCACTCCGACCAATGGAAACAGGTTTTAAGTCTCTGTTCCGACTTTATTATCTTGTTTTTCTAATGTAAGTATACTTTATTATATGCCAAAAGTCAATTATTTATTATAACTATCTGCAATAAGTCTTTTGAAACTTTACTGCCAATCCATGCAATAATTAAAAGTTAGATATTAGTCAAAACAAATTATAATTATGCTTTTCAACATATGAAAGCTGCATATTATTCATTTTGTAGGGCTATTTCAGAAGCATTTTTCATTAAAATTGCTTTCAATAATCCAAAAGACTTATTGAAGTATAATTATAATTATTCTAACTTAATATTCATACCAGCAAGATATTTCATTAAGATAACTGCATCTCTAATATTTACCTCACCATCAGCATTGACATCACTAGTAGTCATATTGACATTCAGACCTTTCATACCAGCAAGATATTTCTTTAAGATAACTCCATCAGATACATTAATTGCTCCATCTCCATTAACATCTCCTTTTTTCACTTTTGCTACCACAATAATTTGACATTCAGCATATATTTTTTCATCATCAAGAAGTGTATATCGTGCTGTTACTTTTCCTTCTTTCTTGGCATTAAAATTATTATCCTTTTCTGACATGATTGTTTCATCAGATATTATCCACTTTCCTTTTAAAAACGAATCTGGATATACAGATGGAACTATCTCAATACTTTCACCTACAGATATTATATATACCTTTTGTGGTAATTTTATTTCCTGTTTAATCTCTATTTTTTCTGTATTTTTCCCAACAATCACCTTAATTGTCTTATTGATACCTATTCTAGGAATCGTAAGGAAAATTTCTGTTTCTCCATACATCTGTCCCATAACTTTAATATTTCCTGTATCCATAATCTCAACTGTCGCAATTTCTTCAAATCCAGAAACTGCTGAAATCTCTAATGATTGATTGGCACTTACAATGTCTATTGGAATTTCTAATGTTTCTCCCATTTTCACAGTAACTGAATCTGAAGCAATAATTTCTATATTTGTATCTACAATTCCTTCCTGTTCCAGCACATCTATTGTAGAGCCTGCATAACTTTTTGCCTCACTATCTAAAACCAACTTGCATATACTTCCTTTTTCTAACACCATTTTGTCAAATCGTAATACATACTCTTTTGCATAATTTACACCATCTGCATTTTTTTGTGTCTCATCATATTCCAAAATATAAGGCATCTCATTTTCATTTTTATCCAGCAAGCGTAATCCTACTATACTTTCTGGAATCATATACTTTGAAAATATAATCTTTGCATGGTCAGGATAGACCATAAATGTTTCAACTATTGGATTTTCTTTTGATACTAATGCAATATTTATATCCAACTGTGGTGGTGGAACTGGAAGCCATTCACTAAAAGTAGTTTCATATCCTTCTTTTTCATATTTTACCTGCCACTCTCCTTCTGGCACATCCCATGCATACTCTCCATCTTTATTTGTATAAATTGGATTACTTTGGTCATACTCATCTGCGTTCCATAAAATGATTTCTCCATTTTCAGGATTCTTATGATAAATTGTCGCTTTTACATTTTCTATCCTATTATTTGTAACTGCTTCATATACATATCCTGATGGGTCAATAGCATACTTTGCATTAAAACTAACGCTACTCTTCATATCATTACTTAATTTTTTAATTGTCTTTTCCATCAGACTATCTTCAAACCAACCTTTATCACAAAGCTCTTTCATAATTTCTCTAAGCTGACGATTTGATATTTTTTTAGAGACTTTCTTCATCTCATCAACACTTTCTCCCATTTTTTCCGCTATGTCATCTGCTGGTAAAATATTTGGATCATTACTATAATGAGAAGCGTTTTCAATCACTTCATTGATCTTGTCATATGCATATCTTGTATTATCTATCATATTTGCCAATTTCAATCTTGCTTTTAAACTTTCAATTTCTTGATATTCTGGATCAGAAAAATCAAATGCTTTTTGAGTCGCATTTAAAGTTTTGTCCAAAGAAGCATATATCTCACTTTCTTCTGTATCTTCTGATGTCTTTGCAAGAAAATCTATAAGAGTCATTACTTCTTCCAGTATATCTTCTGGAGAATCAGATGCTTTTGCTACATATGCCTTTGCTTTTGGTATTTCTGAATTTTCTAATCCTATTCCTGTTTTTAACAAAGTATATTGTCCATTTTCTTTTTGCATATATAAATCCTGATAACCATATACTTTATTTCCTTTAGATGAATAATATATATCTTGAGAAATATAGTAAATATTTCCATCATCCTGTATTTTTTCTAAATTTTCATTTGGCAAGCTAGAAATATTTTCCTGTTGTTCCATACTATAGTAAAATTCAGTGCCATCTCCCATTGTCACCTTAGATTCGCAACCTACAGTATCTAATTCATCATAAATGGTTTTTATTTCTGCAAATGTATCTTTAAATTTAACTCCCAAACCTTCTCCATATTCAACTGAAATACTTCCTGGCACATATCCTGCAAAACCAGCAGCAATATAAGCCTGCTTTTCTTCATTCCAAGTAGCTTCTAATCTCCTCTCTTCCCCATTTTTAGTACTAACAATATAAACTTCTCCAACATTACTATAATTATTAAATGCTACTTTAAAAGTAAACATAGAACCACTTGCCCATGAAATAACAGGGCGTTTACCTTCTAAAGCAAGCAAATCATATGTATTTCCTCTATAATACATCATACACTCTGTAACTTTTATTGCATTCTTCGTATATTCTGTATAAGCAATTGCAGAAGATTTTTTTTCGCCATTAATTACTTTTGCTTCAATTTTATACATATTACCTTCTTGCGGATTTGGAAGCACAAGGGTAGCGGAATAAAGCCCTGTGTTTGAGGCAATAACAGTTGTTTCTTCTTTATTCTCCATATATAATGTAACTTGCTGTCCTGGTTCTGTTAATCCCATAACTTTAACTGCAGAACTTTCTGTTGTATCTGGTACATTAAGCGTTAAAATTCCATTTTGCATATTTACAATCCCAATGGTTTCTGTTTTCTGCACTCCATTATATTTATATTCCAACTGTGCATATGATAAGAGATAGGAAAGATTTGCAACATTTAATGCAAATGTTATATTACCTTCTTTTTGTTTTACTGGTACTGAAATATATCCATTCTCATCCATATTTGCAGTGTATAATTTTCCATCTACTTTAAAAGATTTCGGCACTAACGTTGCAGCAGATGGCACTTTAATCTTTAGCTGCGTACTTGAATTATCAACAAATGTTTTTGATGATTCTTTAAATGCATAATGAATACTCAAATTTACATATCCAGAGGTTGTAGAAGTACTCAATGCTACATTATAAGACGTTTTATTTCGGTCAAGATTATCACTATCATTATCTGACATTCCTGAATGTTTTACTTCATATGCAATTTCATGATCAATTGCATAAATCGTTGTTGCTGAATATTCTGAGGCAATCTTTAAAACACCATGAAAATCTTGAAATGCACGCTACCCTATACTTATTACACTATCTGGTATAATGACTTCTTCTACACTATTTGGTTCAGAACTTGAGGGATATTTGTCAAAAGCATATGCTGGTATTGTCTTAATTCCTTGACTAAATACTACTTTTTTCAACGACTGTGTACTATACAGTGCATATTTTGCTTCTGTTACTGTTTTAGGTATTGTTAATTCTGTTATTCCTGTATTTGCTATAAAACTTTGTCCTAAACTCTTTAATCCATCATTTAACACTATCTTTGTCAATTCTTCACAATTAGCAAATGCATAATCTCCTATACTTGTTACACTGCTTGGTATCTCTACCTCTGTCAATCCTGTGTTATTAAATGCTGAATTTCCTATACTTGTCACTACGCAACCTTCTATGTATTGTGGCACAGTTACTATAGTAGATTCTCCAATATATCCTGTTATTGTAACTTTATTACTATTAATTGTATATTTAAAACCTTGCACATTTGTTTCTAATTTATCTTGTGCATATTCTTCTATACCATTCTCTACTTCATTTTCATAAGATATCATTTCCTCTTGATTTGTACCTTCTATCAATTCAACTTCTTCTTCACTTTTTACCTGAATTTCTGTATTTAATTCATCCTCATCTTTTATTTGTTCTTTGTTTTCTTTTGTATCTTTTTCAACTTCTATATCTTTTACTTTTTCCACATTTTTTGTATCCATAGTTTGTCCTTCAACTATCGTTACATTCATTGTGTTTCCTAAAACTATTGTTGCAATTAAAATTAACGCTATCCATTTTTTTAATTTCATCCCTTATACCTCACACTTCATCATATACTCAACAATTTGTTCTACATCATTTTCTACTTATAACTCTCTATTACTCTCTTCTAAAGATTTAGAAACCAATAATAAAGTATACAAATTTAATTCTAACTTTTTTAATAATTTCACAATTTCTTACCTTGTAAATTAGTATTTTTCCCTCTCTTAAAATTTTCGTCAATACTAACACTAATTGTTCTAAAATTAATATAATTTATAATTTTATCTTATACAGATACAATCAACATAATTAAAATAATTTATAGATAGTATAGAAAGCAGTTTTATCACTTTCAAAACACTTTATAAGTTCAGTTTACCTTACTTCTTCTCATACTGTCCTATATATTTAAAAGTTTTCCCTTTATCTGTAGATTGATATTTTGCTACCGTTTTTCCATTGTTATATTCAGATTGTTCATCTTGTATAAGATATACGGTTATAATCCTATCTGCGCTGTACATAGGCACTGTTGCCTCTCTATAAACATCAGACCAAGTTTGATTACTGTTGTTTTCAAGTGCTGTGCTATCCAATTCCTGACTTTCAAGAAGAACCTTCTCAAATGTTCTTCCCCCGTCTGTTGTTCTATAAAGATTAGACTCCATCTCTTCATTATACTCATAACATAAAAAGCCTGTATTTAAATCAATAAATTTAACACCTTTTATAACATTCCCTGTTTTCTCATCTGCAATAGGATTCCAACTTTGCCCTCCATCACCTGTGGCATATATTTTATAACTTTCTTTTAAATTATTTCTATCATAGCCCACAAAAATGATTCCTGTCTTTTCATCAAAAAATTCTACATAATAATAATTAGCATTGTAAATGGTATCAATTTCACTTGTTATCCAATTTTCACCCATATCATCTGTGTAGACAAGTGTTACTGGAATCCTGTCATTTCCATTTCTTTTCCCACCATATAGAAATGCTGTTTTTGTTGTATTGATACAATAACTTCCATACTTTAGTTTATCCTTAGAATTATCCTCATATAAAACATCACTAACATTGACTGGCACTGTAATATATCGTTCACCTTTATTGTAGGTTACTGTTAATGCAGAATTTTTAATTCGATAAAAGACCATTTCATTCTCATTTTCTTCTGCACCTGTCACATCTGCCTTTTCTGCAACTGAATTTTTTTTACTTTCATTATACATCGTGATGCCATATTCTTCTGGTGTGACAATGCTCTTTACATAAATGGTAGCTGTTCCGTCATAATGATTGTCAATATTAAATGATACGACCCATTCACAGATTAGCTTTCCATTATCTACCACACCATCCCAAGCGATAAAGTTCTCATAATTATCTTCATCAACAATTGCAGAAAAACTAATAAAAACAGTGTTTGTCTTTTCTTCTAAAATTTTTGTTTGATGTATATCAACCTTTTCAAGCTTCTTACTCCTTGATAAATATTTTTGTGTGTATTGGGAAGTAAAATGATGTATCCAAATATCGCCTATCTGCCCTATTGTAAACTGCGCAAAATCATCAGCTAATGTATGATTTACTGCATCTTCTGCAGCAGGTTCAAGAATATTTCCAAAAGAGTCAATTCTTACTGAAAATGTATATCTCGACTTAAGGACAATTTCTCTTTCACGCTCTTCTACATATCGGTAAATCATATAGTATGATGCCATCGCTATTACGCTAATCAAAATAAAAACCCTAAAAACTATCTTTTTAATAAGTCTTTTCTCAGCTGCACTAAATTTCATAAACATCATTCCCTACTTTTCACGTTTAATATACATTGCCTCGCTCATTATTTTTCTATAATCTTTATACCACCATAAATAAATGGATGCTCCAATTCCCATCACTATACTAATTATAATAAATACTGGATGAATGACAAACAACCAATTTTCTGGTATTTTATGTTCTATTATTGGTGTTCCATAAGCAAATATAAAACAAAGCGCCATAACAAAACCATTATAAAGCCCTCTTCTATTATATAACTTTTTCAAACTATCAAATACAAAAATAGCTAACATTTCTCCTATTGGTCTAAACATCATTGTAACAAAACACAAAAGTAAACTTTTTTGCAAGGATACACCAAATATAAAAAGAATTACTGTAAAATATATAAAATCTGTAATTACTTTATATATAATATTACCCAAAAAACAAATATATGGACTAATCAAAAATACTTTCACCATCATATATTCTCTGTCTCCCATCGCAAGCACTATGGTATTGGCAAGACTTCCACATATTGTAGACAATATAAAGAAAAAGAATATCATTGTAAGTTCTTGATTGGAGTTTATTAATGGATAAAACTGTGCTATAAACTTATAGGGAATATACATAAATACAAATACATACAAAACCTTTCCTATAAATTCATATAAAATCCTTCCAATTTGAGCTATAACACCAAAAACAATACTTAATTTATAATTGTTCTTTTCTACTACTTGTCTGTTGATTATTTCACCAATGGCAGGAAGATGCGTTAACATTCTTACAAATTGATTCATTGTTTCAAAAAATAACAGAATCCTTCCTGTAAACATCTTTTTTATTATCATTATCATTCTTCTATCTCTCCTAAAATGTCTGAAAGTACATTAGCAATCTCAGGTACATCAATCATATTTTCAGGAATCTCATAAATCTCACCACTGTTAAGAACAAGAATATCTTTTGCAATCTTTCTTGCTATAGATAACAGACTTGTCGATATAATTATAATATGACCTTCTTTTTCTTCTTCAAGTATGTTTAAAAATGTTTCAATATACTCTTTATCACAATAATCGAATGGCTCATCAAACATTATTATATATGGTTTTTGTGAAAGAAATGCCGCTAATTGCAGTCTTTTTTTGTCCTCAAACGAATAGTCACATATAAGCTTATTCCATTTATCTTTAGAAAGCCCAACTCGTAAAAGATACTCCTCCACATTAGTTTTATCATCCTTTAAATTTGCTACTACATGAACAAATTTTTTTCCTGAAATAAACATGGGAAGAATACTTTGTTTTGCTGCAAATACAATGTTTTGTTTCTTTTCTGTGACAATATTGCCATCATCAATTGTTAAATCGCTGCATATACATTCAAATAAAGTAGTTCTTCCTGCTCCAGCAGCAGCCAATAAAGAATATACCTTTCCATCTTCAAATGTATAATTCACATCCGAAAGCACTTCTTTTTTGTCATATGATTTTTTTATATGATTAAGTTGTAACATAGACAATCCTTTCACACTATAATTTTAAAAATTATACACCAATATTTAGAATATTGCAAATCACACAAAAAATATGTTATTATTTCCTTTATACAATTATAAAAACATACTTTATAAATTTTTTGATATCTTTCTCATTCCTGTGCTGTCTTTTGCACAAAGAACTAAAAGTTCTTGTAAGCTTGCAGCAAGTAGCACATAGATATAAATCTCACGATTGAAATTTTCAATCATATATCTTGTATATTTACACAAATCAAACAATGAAAGGTTACAATATTATGAAAAATCATTTTAAAAAAAAGCGTCTATTATATGGATTATATATTTTAATATATCTTCCTTGGTTTTTTATTCTTGAAGCCTGTATTAATGAGACAACACCTGATGTTCATATATTGAACAGGCGTATTGACGAGTTTATTCCATTTTGTGAATACTTTATTATCCCCTATATTTTTTGGGTATTTTACATACTTGGAGCATGTATTTTTATGCTATTTAAAGCAACGGATAAAGAATTTCATCAATTTGGTATGACATTAATTATAGGAATGTCTCTATGCCTTTTTATCTGTATGGTCTATCCCAATGGTGTACAATTAAGACCTGAAAATCTGCCTAACAATATTTTTGGAACGATTGTAAAATATTTATATATGTCTGACACGCCAACCAATGTGTTTCCAAGCATTCATGTATTTAATTCATTAGCTGTTCATATTAGTTTGACAAAATGTGAAGCGTTAAAAAAACATTATAGTATAAAATATTTTTCTCTTATCACTTGTATATTGATATGTATGTCAACCTTATTTCTCAAACAGCACTGTGTCATTGATGTTATAGGTGCATGTGGGCTAATGATTATTCTTTATGTTCTTATATATGTTGTAAATTATAAAAAAGCACCTAATAGTCAAAAAGAAACTGTTTCTATTCACTAAAAAAATTCCCTATGTTAGATAAAAATTAATATCTAGCATAGGGATAATAAAAAAACTATTTATTCATCAAAAATGCTTACTATCTCACCATCTAATATTCGATTCATATTTTTAACGGCACAGAAATTTCCACACA
This sequence comes from uncultured Lachnospira sp., assembly GCA_910587485.1. GTDB lineage: Bacteria > Bacillota > Clostridia > Lachnospirales > Lachnospiraceae > Lachnospira. The sequence continues at coordinate 123,589 of CAJUKN010000006.1, read as the reverse complement.
TTGAACAGGTATCTTCTTTTTCTGGAGCTGCAGACTCTCTATAATTTCTTGCTTTTTCAGGGTCTATAGCAAGATTAAACATTTCTTCCCAATCCAGTTTTTTTCTAGCAGTACTCATCTGATAATCCCAATCTTTTGCACCCGGTATACCCTTTGCAATATCAGCCGCATGTGCTGCTATTTTGGATGCAATAATTCCCTCTTTGACATCATTTAAATCAGGCAGTCTAAGATGTTCTGCTGGTGTTACATAGCACAAAAAGGAAGCTCCATAGGTAGCGGCTATAGCACCTCCAATAGCTGCTGTTATATGGTCATATCCCGGTGCTACGTCGGTAACTAGTGGTCCAAGTACATAAAAAGGTGCGCCTTTACAAATTGTTTTTTGAATTTCCATATTGGCTTGAATTTGATTTAAAGGCATATGTCCGGGACCTTCAATCATTACTTGCACATCTTTTTCCCATGCTCTTTTTGTAAGTTCTCCTAATGTTACCAATTCTTCAATTTGGGAGATATCCGAAGCATCTGCAATACAACCCGGTCTGCATGCATCGCCCAAACTCATAGTGACATCATATTTTCTGCATATATCAAGAATCCAATCATAATGCTCATAAAATGGATTTTCATTGCCTGTCATTTCCATCCATGCAAATATAATTGAACCACCTCGTGATACAATATTCGTTAAGCGCTTTGCCTCTTTAAAGCGTTTTGCTGTTAAACGGTTAATTCCACAATGAATGGTCATAAAATCTACGCCATCTTTAGCATGCATCTCAACAATATCAAGCCATTCTTTTGTTGTGATTTCTTTTAATGCTTTGTGATAGTATACTACTGCGTCATAAATTGGCACCGTTCCTAATGTTGCAGGACATTCAGCTGTAAGTTTCTGTCTAAACTTTCTTGTATCACCAAATGAACTCAAATCCATTATAGCATGTACACCCATATCAACAGCATTTTGGACTTTTTTCATCTCCATATCCATATCAACACAATCTCTTGATGTTCCCAGATTGACATTAATCTTTGTCTGTAGTTTTTCACCAATACCATTAGGGTCAAGACATTTGTGATTTTTATTAGCAGGTATAATCACTTGCCCTTGTGCAATCAATGCCCTTAACTCTTCCTCTAACATGTGTTCCTTTTGTGCAACCTTTTTCATCTCTGGCGTTATAATTCCCTGTCTTGCTGCATCCATTTGTGTTGTATACATACTGTTACCTTACCTTTCTTAACTTATAAATATATTTTTTATATTAAAAATAAACAAAAATTTGAACTTCCCCTTCGGCTGCCACGCTGAATGTATATTGCAAAACAATAGCTTTCTCTATGTACTTTGCGCATAAAAAACCGCATATCTCTATTCTGATATGCGGTAAAATTCATCAACTATATATCTATTTATATAGTAAATGTTCTTTCTTCCTACGACGGCATTATCCGCATCAGGTATATGGGTCGGATTGCTCCCTCTCAGCCATTTGCTATAGAACACAGTAGGCTCCCCAGCATATTTAATTTATCTTTAACATTCAACTTTTTTAAAACATAATCATGTAATCATATCAATACACTTATTTTTCACACCACAATTATACAAATCATACAAATCTATAAATGTAGTACTCTGTCTTTTATCTCTTGTGTACGCCCTTGATTCCAAAATTGCGTCCCTATATATCCGCATGTCCTTCTTGCAACATTCATCTTGTCTTGATTGCGATTTTTACAATTTGGACATTCCCAAACCAATTTGCCATCCTCATTTGTTATAATCTCAATCTGACCTGTATATCCACATTCCTGACAATAATCACTTTTTGTATTTAGTTCTGCATACATAATATTTTCATAAATAAACTGCATAACAGAAAGCACTGCTGGAATATTATTCATCATATCAGGCACTTCAACATAACTGATTGCACCTCCGGGCGAAAGTCGCTGAAATTGGCTTTCAAATTTTAACTTCTCAAAGGCATCAATATTTTCAGTAACATGCACATGATAACTATTTGTTATATAATTTCTATCAGTTATATCTGGAATCTTTCCAAATCGTTTTTGTAAACATTTTGCAAATTTGTAAGTCGTTGACTCCAATGGTGTACCATACAAACTAAAATCAATATTCGTTTCTGCTGCCCATTGTTTACATGTGCTGTTTAAATACTCCATAACCTCAAGGGCAAATTCGGTTCCCCCTTTTTGTGTATGAGACACGCCTTTCATATATTTTACACACTCGCACAAACCCGCATACCCAAGTGAAATTGTTGAGTAGCCTCCATAGAGAAGCTTGTCTATCGTTTCTCCCTTTTTCAGCCTTGCCAATGCTCCATTTTGCCAAAGAATTGGTGCCACATCCGAAGGTGTACCTTTTAAACGATAATGCCTGCACATCAATGCTCGCCTGCATAAGTCTAATCGCTCATCTAGTATGTTCCAAAACTTATCCATATCCTTGCCTGCGCTTAACGCCACATCAACAAGATTAATTGTGACAACGCCCTGATTAAACCTGCCATAAAATTTAGGCTTGTCCTGCTCATCTTTATATACAGTAAGAAATGACCTGCACCCCATACAAGGATAACAATTGCCATCTTTTAATTCTTTCATCATCTTTTCTGATATATAATCAGGAACCATTCTTTTTGCAGTACATTTTGCAGCAAGCTTTGTCAACTCCCAATATCTGGAGCCTTCTCTTACATTGTCCTCCTCAAGTACATAAATTAATTTTGGAAATGCTGGTGTTATCCATACTCCCTGTTCATTTTTTACACCTTGTATACGCTGTTTTAAAACCTCTTGTATCACTAATGCCAAATCATCTCTTGTCTGCCCTTCTGGTGCCTCGTTCAAATACATAAATACGGTTACAAAAGGGGCTTGACCATTTGTAGTCATCAGTGTAATAACCTGATATTGAATCATCTGAACACCATTTTTAATCTCATCGCGTACTCGTAATTCAGCTACTTCTCGAACCTTTTGTTCTGTATAATCAATACCTGTCGCCTTAAATTCTTCTCTCACCTTACGAACAAATTTTTGTCTGCTGATATCAACAAATGGAGCCAAATGCGTAAGACTAATGCTCTGTCCGCCATACTGTGAACTTGCTATCTGTGCAATCGCCTGTGTTGCTATATTACAAGCTGTTGAAAAGCTATGCGGCTTTTCAAGCATTGTTTCACTGATAACAGTACCATTTTGAAGCATATCATCAAGATTCACAAGGCAACAATTGTGCATATGCTGTGCAAAGTAATCAGCATCATGAAAATGAATTAGTCCTTGTTCATGTGCATCAACGATATCTTGTGGGAGAAGAAAGCGTTTTGTGATATCTTTGCTAACTTCACCTGCCATATAATCCCTTTGAACACTGTTTACTGTCGGATTTTTATTGGAATTTTCCTGCTTTACTTCCTCATTATTGCACTCCAACAAACTTAAAATCTGTTCATCTGTCGAATTGGACTTACGCACAAGCGCTCTTTTGTAGCGGTATGTTATATACTTTCTTGCTACCGCAAATGCTCTCAAATTCATTATCTGATTTTCAACTAAATCCTGTATTTCCTCTACACTTAAAGACCTGCCCATCTCCTTGCAAATCTGCTCAATGTTTTTACTGATAACCATAATTTGCTCGTCGGACAATCTCTCATTATGTGCAACTTCATTGTTCGCTTTAGCAACAGCGGCAACTATTTTTTCTATGTCAAATGTAACCTCAGAACCGCTCCTTTTAATTATCTTCATACACTAATCCTCATTTCTATATTGCTTTTTTATATTTTTAAACAATCGTAAGTGAGGTTAATTATACAATATATAGAGTATCAAGTCAATTATATTATCAATATATAGTGGTAACATACTTCCTCGATTCCTTGCTTTACAGAACCCTTTGGCAGCCATTACTATATTTCCAATTTTGAAAAATCAATTATTTTAAAAAGTGTTTCCTCAATGCTCATTCTGCTAAGCAATGATGAGACAATCACTGCGCAATCTATCTCATAATTAGCCCACTGTGCTTCTGAATTACATTTATTAAATGTTACCATTCCATTCATATTTTCAAATGTACCTAAAAAACACTGAATAGAAGCACATACATCAAAATTTTCCATATGTTTTGCAATCTCTGGCGCGCGTTCTTCTACCTTTCTAAGAAATCCAAATTCAATATAATTTTCTTCAGGAATAAGGAGATTTTTAAACTCTGGATGTTTAATATATGAAGCTTCCTTAAACTCTGGCAAATTCTGTCCATAACTATATATTTTTTCCATCTTTTCTCCATAAAAGATAGATATATTATCGATGCCAAACGCATTGAAAATATGTATAAATGCATCCTTTAACGCCAACTCTGGATTCTTGACAACCCCTGTCATAAACTTTGTCACATACTGTAACTCTCGTATCTCTCTTGTATTTTTAAAAGCACTCAATTCATTTTTATTCACTGTGGATTCATACGACGTGCGATGAAGTTCATCTCTAAAAAAGACATAACGGTCTCTTCCTTTTTCTTTCGCAATATATAAACAGCAATCCGCCTTGCGAAATAAGTCCTCATACTCTGTTCCATTGGTAGGAAATATAGAAGCACCTATAGAACAAGTCACAGAAAGACTTTCAAAGTCTTCTGCAAATTCCCACTTAATTTGAGTTCGGATAGCACGAAGCATCCCTCTAAGAAGCTGCTCATCGTTTAATCCAGTAAAGATAATCATAAACTCATCTCCACCCATACGTCCTACAACGCCCTGTTCGCCAACGACCTCTTTTAGTTTTCGCCCAACTCTGGCAAGAACAGTATCACCATACATATGTCCAAATGTATCATTTACCGATTTAAAATGGTCTACATCTAATATTGCAATAATGACACGATTTTCTTTTTCCTCTGCAATCCTCTTTTTAGCATATTCTGTTATAGTCTTTTTATTATAAACGCCAGTTAGTGAATCTGTCTGTAATTCGTCCATCAAATTCATAATTGTGTTTGCATGGCTAATTTCTTCATCAAGCACAATTCTACCTATCACAATTCTGCCTTCATTTATCGTATTATATATACTGCCCAAGAACTTAACAGGTTCCATTGTTTCTCCATCTGTACGAATCGATGTATTTAATTTAACAGAAAATTGCTGTAAATACATCTTAAAACCTAACACAAGCGAATCCAGCATAGCCTTTTCATCATTAGGAACATAATTTTTTTCTAATAAAAATGTCTTCCATTCGTCAACATCCATATTAAACAATTCAATACGTTGATATTGTTCGTATTTATATATTGTTATAATATTGGTCACCTTGTTATAAATGTAGACATATTCATTTGTCAAACTTAATGCCACTCTTAATTTATCAATACTTTCCAACGCCTTATCATACAAAGCAACAGAATCCTCAATATCAATAAATTCAAAACTTGAATTAATAATCCAGTCATCAAACTTCTTTTTACTAACCTTTCTAACCAGATTGTTCTTATATTTTCCTTCTGCATTCATAATTTTAAACACTGCTTCTGATTCATTTTCCAGCGCTTTTTTGATAAATTGCTTAAATTGCTCTACCTCTTGAGGATGAACATATTGAAGAAAGTCCTTATCACTCATATTGTCCTGTCCCAAATAAGCTGCAAATGCTTTATTAGAAACAAATATTTTGCACTCTTCCAAAAAAGATACCATTCTTCGCTCACTGAGCTGTCCATTCAAAATGACTTCTATATGGTTCTCCATATTGCCCATGTCATTATTAATCATTATTCCCTCCATTATTATATTTCATTGTAATGACGATGCGCCTTCGTCAATCCCGCGCTTTTCACAATTACAGTATATAACCAAATTTGCTTTTTTGCAATAGATTTGGGAAATTAAATGGTTCTTTAGTACTAAATACATTATATGGTATTTATTTTTTTATATGAATGTGCTAAAATACAACATGTTGTTATTTGAACATGTATGTCGACGCATAATCATTAACAAAACCGCTGCTTTTAAAGAGTGGCAATTCTTTAGTTTATTAGGAGGTTTTCACAAATGGAACGTGTTAAAATGAATAAGGTAATGGTATCACATGGTGATACAGTTAGAAAATTCCCTGTATATGAGATATATCTTGATGGTGTTATTGTCACAAAGGTATCCTCAGAAAAAGAAGCTATAGAGATGATTTCGCGTTGGCAGGAAGCTTATAAATAATTTTTATCATATGTTCTATTGTAATATTTTTATTTTCATAGCCAATGAACCAAAGGGACATGCTTATATGTCCCTTTGGCAGCTGCTGTAAGAAGCAAATCTTTAAAATATACATTTCTGATAATTGTATAACAAATTTTAAAATAATGATAAACAAATTAATTTATCAATTTATTGACATCTTTCTTTTTACCCAAAACCTTAATATGGTCTGTATCTTTAAATACATAATCCGGACCGGGCATAACGATTAATCCATCTTTATGGTTTACAATAGCTATAATATATACATTATGCACAGCACGAACATTGATAGCTTTGATTGTCTTTCCGCACCATTCTTTTAAAACAGAAATTTCATAAATAGAATATTCCTGTGAAACTGCAATATAATCAAATACATTATTAGAACTGCATTTTGCAGCAAGATTGACTGCGATATCTCTATCTGGATAAACAACCTCATCTGCACCATTTTTTAAAAGAAACTTTGCATGAATATCTCTACTTGCCATACTAATTACATAAGGCGCCCCCATTTCTTTTACAATACTTGTTACTTCAAGACTATTTTGAAAATCCTCACCAATACATACAACGGTAATATCAAAATTTTTCACACCTAATGATTTCAACACATCTGGATTTGTACAATCTCCCACTCTTGCACTTGTGACAAGTGAAAACATATCTCTAATTTGTGACTCATTTTTATCAATTATCATCACTTCATTATTGCCATCCGCTATCAACTCATTGACAAAATGATGTCCAAATTTTCCCATTCCTATGACTAATATCGATTTCATTATTCTCTCCTAATTAATTTGTTTTGTTTTAATCAAATACCTGTTGCAAACAACAAGATATTATACCCTTGTGGCATTTTATTGCTTGCAGGAATAAAAACACATGCTTAAACAAAGGTATTATACCCCTGTTTACCAAAATCAGCAAGAATAAGATAAAAAGGAAAACCCCCTTTTTATCACTAAAATTGGTAAAAAATACGTGACTTTTTTTTCTGCTTATTATATACTAAAAATGTGAAAGTGGCTAGTTAGATTTCACCATTCAGAAAAAGGATTTTCTGAAATTTTAAATTATTTGAATTATTAACAGACAAGGAGGTGACTGTTTTAATGATTAGTGGTGCATATAATTATTATCTTTCTCAATATGGAAATAGGGTCAATGCGAAGTATGATACACATACAAAATCTCAACTTAAAAATTCTTACAGTAAAGTTGTGAAAACTAACAGCCAGACCCCTGTATATAAAGTAGACATATCCAATGCCGCACAAAAGTATGCGATTGATTTAAAAGAACATGCTCGTGCGCTGACTTATGTCACAAGAGATTTATCAGATGAAACCAGCGGACAGATGGCATATAAAAAATCCGCACAATCAAGCAACCCAGATGCTGTCAGTGCAGTATATACTGGTGGTAATTCTGCTTCTGATTCCAATCAACTAGAAATTGCTGTAAAACAACTTGCGTCTAATCAAGTAAATACTGGAAATTTCTTGCAGCCTAATGAAAAATCTTTAAAAAAAGGATTTTACAAATTTGATTTGGACATTAATAACTTGACTTACGAATTTGAATTTGGCATTTCAGACAAAGAGACCAATGTGGACATTCAAAATAAGATTGCAAGACTTATGAATCGCTCGAATATTGGACTTAATGCAAGTGTAATAACCAATGAACTTGGCAATACAGCTTTATCTGTCAAATCAGAAGCAACGGGTGTCACTGGCATAATACCTGTTATCTTTTCCATCGAATCAGAAAATGATGAGTTGGTAGAAACCTTTGGATTAAATAATGTAAGTGAATATCCAGCAAATGCTATTTTTTCAATTAATGGCAATGAAAAATATTCACATAGCAACGACTTGAATTACAATAATTTGTATTCTATTAAACTGAATAATGTTACTGGTGACAATCCAGCAATAATCAGTTTGAGTACAAATGATGAATCCATTGTTGATACAGTTGATGAATTGCTTTCTGGTTACAACACCATGATATCTGTATTTTCAACAGATAACAGCATGAAATTTTCTGGAAATGAACGACTAAAACGCGAATTTTCAAGAATAACCAACGCCTACAGAGCAACATTAAATAACAATGGTATGCACGTCGAGCAAGATGGTTCAATCAGCATGAATAAAAGCGAAGTTTTAAATGTTGCTCACAATGGTTTAATGAGTAATGTTTTTAGTGAATTGAATGAGTTTAAAAAATCAATTCAAAGAAAAGCAGATTCCATTGCTATGAACCCTATGGATTATGTCAACAATAAAATTGTTGCATATAAAAATCCACATCGAACCATGACAGACCCATATAATCTGTCTGCTTATACTGGAATGATGTTCAATGATTACGCTTAAAAAGCAAAATAACCATTATAAAGAAATCATCACAAAATAATATGCTCCCTTTTAGGTAAACAAGTAAATTAATCAAAACTTGTTACTTAGAAGGGAGCATGTCATAATAATTATTATATAATTATTAATTATTGTGCGATAGCTTCTTTATTTCTTTTTTCCAAATCTAAGAGATACTTTTTTATCTTGGTACCACAACCAAATCCAGTAATATCTCCATTTTTATGAATAACTCGATGACAAGGAACAATGATTAAAATTGGATTCTTATTGTTAGCCTGCCCTATTGCACGCGCTGCCTTAGGATTGTGAACAGCAAGCGCAATATCTTCATAACTTCTTGTTTCACCATAAGGTATATTTTGCAGCGCTTTCCATACTGCTTGTTGAAACATTGTCCCTTTACAGTTTATTGGCAATTCAAACCGTTTTCTCTTTTCTAAAAAATATTCGTTTAGTTGATGATATGCTTCATAGAGCAAATCGGAATGTTGTGTAAATTTCTGTGATTGCACTAAATTCGTTTCTTTTTGCTGTAAAGAAAGACCTATAATTTTACTATCTTCTTCTTCAATTTTTAATAAACCTATTGGACTTTTAAAAATATAACTATTATTCATCTTTTTATAAAATTAGTCAAATCCTTATATAAACAAAGCACTTGCTTTATTATTTCAAAAAAACAAATGCTTATGTAAATATATTTCTTATCTTATTATTTGTGGAAACCAATCAACCTGCTGCTGATAAATTAGCTGCAACTTCTCTAAATTTTTCAACAAATTTAAGGATTCCCTCAAATGCTTGCGCACGCTTCTGGTCGTCTTTTGCTTCATTTCCTTCATTAAGCATAGAAACACTCTCATTCACTATATCCTTATCAATAACAACGGTATCTTTATTTATAAGGTCTTGTGTTCCATTAAAAACACTAAATATCCAATTCAAACCATTTAATATTGTCACAATATATTCGTCTGTATCTTCCTGCTTTTCATCTGTTAATTCTTTTATAATCTGCTTTAATGCAGCACTCATTCTGTCACAGTATGGCACTGCTATCTCTAAAGCCTCTATCTGCTGTTCATATAATTCTTCCATGTCAAAATCCTCCAATACTATATGTTGTATAATATACAACCATATATTATACAAACTGACTAATATATTGTATCGGCAATAATATATAATAATTAACCTTTACGCAAAAACTTTTTCATCAATTTGCCCATCATCTAGCCTATCTATTGGATGATTAATCGTAACAACTTTTTGTATTTCCCATCTGTAACCATTTTCTTCATTATACTTATCAATATGTTTTTGAATACGCTCTGGCGTTATATTATCATTTAATTTAACCATCACTGCCGTAAGTTTATTATCATACATACATACACAGCCATCTTTTACATCATTCATAGCAGCCAGTCTACTATCAACCACTTTTTTACATATACTCTCTCCTGTTGGAAGCGTAATAATGCCTGCATTTCTTTTTTCAATAATCAAATGTCCTCTATCATCAAATCGTCCAAAATCTCCTGTATAAAGCACGCCATCTTCAATAACAGCAGAGGTTTCTGCACAATCATTATTAAAGCCTGCCATCACACAGCCATCTTTTAACATAATTTCGCCATTGTCTGCTATATATACACTTCCTTCTTTCATAACCTCATAAGAATCATCTTCACACTTACTGATAGCAATACAGCCTGTGCTTTGCGCCTCTCCATATATGGTATAAATTTCTATGCCATTTTCTCTTATATCCTCACATAATTTCAAAGGACATGGCGCACCGCCAACAATAATACATTTTAATTCTTCATTAAATGCCTTAATTTTTTTTAGGTACTCTATCATAGATGGATTGGCAGGTAAAATGGTAGGATTGTAATAATATGTATCTGCATCAATATGCCTTAGACCTCTGCCTACACATACACATGCACCAACGCTAATTGGACATATAAAGCTGTATAAAAGCCCAAATATTTGATTCAATGCAACTTGTGACAATACTTTATCATGTTCATTACACAAACCACATTTTGATAACTTATCAAGAGCTGCCATAATGTTAGAAGATGTAAGAATAACACCTTTGTCACATTCTTTTGCTGTAGATGTAAAAATAATCATATTGCCTTCTTTTGTATGTTCATCATAAACTAAGCCACTGACATCATCTTTTTCTGCTCCATCAATTATAATTGCCTTAGCATTGGACAAAATATATTGATTGGTTGAACATAATACATAATCTACACTAGTATCATAAAGCATTTTGTCCCTTGTATTTTTGGGAATAAAAAAATCAATTAAAACCACATCTTTTCCAGCAAGAATAATACCAAAAAAATTGACTATCCATCTATATGAAGCGGGACCATAGATAGCAATTCTTTTTCCTTTATATCGCTGTAAATGCAATGCCTTCTTCACCGCATCAGCAAACAATTTTTCATAACTGACTTCAAATGTATCATATAATATTGCTATTTTATCACCATATTTTAAGGCATTATTTTTCAACAATTCATAAAATGTTTTAAATTCATACATATTAATCCTCCATTCTAAAGCGTAGTATAGAAATAGCCAAACATAAATTTGCAAAACCAATTTCTATTATCGCATCAAACCCTATTTGTGACGCTTCAGCACAAATAGACAACAAACTTGTTTTATACATTAGACATCACGATTTCCTATAAAGTCAAATGCTCGTTAAACAAAACCTCAACACATTATTCACCAAAATAAAAGTCATTATTAATGTAGCATCACCAATAATTTATCTTTAAAATGAAACAATTTTTTTACCTTTTCATATCCATTCCTAGCAATAGCATTTCTTTCCTTATCATGTTTTAAATAATACTCTGCTTTTGTAACCAAATCAACCATATCATTATATATTACTAAATCAATTCCAGACTCAAAATATTCCAATAATTCTTGTTGATAATTGGTTAATAAAAAGCCTCCAGACCCTAAAACATCAAGAACTCGAAGCGGAATACCTGTCTCAATCAATTTAAGTGATATATTTAAATTAATTTTACTTGCTCTAAATATTTTTGGCATCTGTGTATAATAATCAATATGACCTCGAAAATTTACTTTGTCCAATCGCTCATCTGTATCATCCGAATACACATGCACATTACATCGATTTTGCAGCAATGCAAGTGCCATATATCGCTCACGCCCTGTCACTTCTGTTCCTAATACAAAATTTATCTCATCTTTTGTCACTCGAAAAGAGCCATTAGAAGCTTTCATATACTGATTATTAAGTTTTGTGAGCAAATCACTAGTAACCATATCTCTTATAAAGCAGCCACCATAAACTTTCTTTTGCGCTTCAATAATTCCTTCCAAATATCCTCGCAAATATTGGTCTAGCGGCGTACATATATAATTGTAATCGGACTTATATAACTTTCCTACTAAAGAAACATCACAATTATAATCTATATTTTCTTTTGGAATAATACCTTGTTCTTTTCCGCTTTTCCTTTTCTTAATAATTTGTTTTATTCCATCCTCACTAAAGACAAAGCTGTCTGCTGCCAGTGGCATATGATGAGCATTAACGCCTCTTTTTGCGTACCGCTCACACTGCATCCTATCAAAAAAATAAATATCGTTGCATGAATTTTTAAGGCTTGTTTTATTTCTAATATGTAATGGTTCATCATATACCCAAGACACATAATGAATACCAAACTCCATACACACCGATGAGATAAGCGGCGAATAATTGACTGAAAAAACTGTATCATATTTTTTATGATGATTTTCTACAACATATGATTGAAAAATTCTTACAAATTCATCGTCTTTTTCCCAATCGTTAAATATATAATAAAACGTATCATAATCAATATCTAATTCCTGTAATCCCCGTTCAATGCCTTCCTGCATAAAAGCATTCCATTTGAAAAATAAAATTTTCCCCATATTCATACCCATTACCTTATACGTTTATTTTAAATTTTTTGGCTTAACTTGTCTATCTAAATATTATCACATTTTTCATTGCTAATCTAGCATAATTACATTACAATTAAATCTATAATTTAGTCAAATATTCTGTGCTATTCGCCAATATGCTAAAATAACTAATCATTTTGTTAACGCATGGCAGGCTTATTGCTCACAGAACCAAATATTGGGAGGCTTTATGAAAATATATTTTTACCGCTACAATAGTATTTGTGAACCAGATGTAATTGAAAGCTTTAAACGACTTGGATTTGAAATATTTGAAGAAACAATTGAAATGACCAAAAAAAATTTACTGCCATCAGATTGTGTAAAAAAGATATCACCTATACTAATGTCTGAAAACTTTACATTTGCATTTACTATCAATTTTTTTCCATACCTTTCAGACATATGTGAAATTATGCATCTGCCTTACATAAGCCTTATTGTTGACAGTCCTGTAATGGAGTTGTACTCTAAATCCTTACGCAATTCCTGCAATCGAATATTTTTGTTTGATGCCTGTTTATATCAAGAGTTTGCACCGCTAAACCCTGATTGCATCTTTCATATACCGCTTGCTGCTAATGTTGCAAGAACGGATTTATTCTTATCACAGGCTTCCAAATCGGATAAGAAAAAATATGCAAGCGACATATCCTTTATTGGGTCAACTTACGCTGAAAAATGTCCTTTTAACAGGGCAAAATTGCCTGATTATGAAAGAGGATATGCAGACGGATTAATTGAAGCGCAATTAAAGATATATGGATATAATTTTTTACAAGAGGTACTATCAGATAAATTTGTGACCACCTTTTTAGAATCAACACCCCATTCATATCGTTTTCCAGATGAGAATTATGCGGACTATAAGGCTTGCGTGGCACAGCTTTATCTAAGTGTAAAAGTTGCTGAACAAGAACGCCTCCGACTATTAAAAATGTTATCCGATTCTTTTCATGTTGATATCTATACAGGCAGTGATACGTCTTCTATGCCTCATATTAATAATCGAGGTTTTGCGCGTTCACTAGACGAGATGCCGCTTATATTTAATCAAAGTAAAATTAATATCAATATCACTGCTAAGTCCATACGTTCAGGACTTCCTCTTCGGATATTTGACGTACTTGGATGCGGCGGTTTTTTGATAACAAACTATCAAGCCGAAATACCACAATTTTTCACCATAGGAAAAGACCTTGTAACTTATGACAGTGCTGATAATTTAAAAGATTTATGCAGGTACTATTTAGAACATGAACAAGAACGCAAAGAAATTGCTATACATGGCTATAATACTGTTAAAAAATATCATATATATGATATAAGACTATTGCAAATGTTAGATAAAGCATTTCCAAAACCTGCAAAATAATAATTTATAAAAAGATATATAATTTATGTCTACGCGTTGCTTAACACAAATTGTTTATATACCAAAAGCAGCGCAGAAATGAGGATTAATATGAATATACTACTATTTGAACACAATAATTTTGGAATTGAAGACATCTGTGAAACGCTTGAACAGATGGGACATCAATATAAATGTATATCTACTATTTTAATTTATGAGCGAGTAAGCGCCGAATTTGACCAACTATTTAAAGAGGCAATGAACACACATTATGACTGTGTATTTACCTTTAATTACAGCCCTGTTCTTTCTAATAACTGCAAAAAATATAACCTTCCATATATTGCCTTTGTGTATGACAGCCCATTAGTGGCATTATATTCTTACACTATTATTAACCCATGCAATTATGTATTTATATTTGACAAAGCATTATATGAAGATTTCAAAAAAGAAGGCATTAATACGGTATATTACGCCCCTTTAGCAGTCAACTGCGACCGACTGATACGACAACTGTCTCAAGACACAGGCAAAACGTCAAACAGAGATTTTCACTGTGATATATCCTTTGTAGGTTCAATGTATAATGAAAAACACAATCTCTTTGAACGCTTTAAAAATCTTCCTCCTTATGTATCAGGCTATCTGGATGCGATTATGGATGCACAGCTTAAAGTATATGGATATTTTTTTATTGAAGAGCTACTTACAAGCAATATCATAGAAGAATTACAAAAAAGTGTTCCTGTCAAGCCAAACAAAGATGGTGTAGAGACCGTTTCCTATCTTTATGCCAACTATTTTATTGCAAGAAAACTTGCCAATTTAGAACGCTATTCTCTGCTTTCTGAACTTTCTACCAAGTTAGGCAAGACATATAATATTCATCTTTATACGCCAAATCCTACACCTGAATTGTCCTTTATTTGCAATAAAGGTGAAATTGACTACTATAAAGAATGTCCTTTTGCCTTTGCCCAAAGCCGCATCAACCTTAATATCTCTCTGCGCTCCATTCGCACAGGAATCCCTCTTCGCGCAATGGATATTTGTGGTGCAGGCGGATTTCTAATGACAAACTATCAGGCAGATTTATATGATGTATTTATACCAGATGAAGATATTGCCATATATGAGTCAAAAGAAGATTTAGTTAATAAATGCAGCTATTATCTTTCACATGAATCACAAAGAGCGCAGATGGCAGCAAATGCGTTTGGAAAAGTAAAAGAAAAGCACACCTTTTTAGTGCGCTTAAATGAAATATTTAGTATTGTATTTAATTGATGATATTGATTTCTTTCAAAATATCAATAAAATCATTTGCACGATTAAGCCATGTATGGTGGTTCAACGCATTTTCTTTGCCTTTTGCTGCAATTTTGCTGGCAGTATCTATATCTGCCAGTAAATTTTTAATCTTTTGAGGCAGACTGTATATATCTTCCAATGAAAAAAAGACAATATCTTTTCCATCGGTAAAATTTTTTTCAAGATAACTTGTTTTATCTGTCACACATACAGAACCTGCAAGCATAGCATTAGCAATTCGCTCAGTCATTCCACCCTTATGCCAATTCATAATATTTAACGATATTTTGCTGTCTGCCATAATTTCCACACTATCATCAAATGATATATCACTGTGAATAATTAAATGTTTATTATTTGCATATGGACACTTTTTCCATGTATTAGAAAATACATGAATATCAATACCTGAATCCACTAAAATTTTTACAATTTTTTCACGGTAATAAAAAGATATGGCTCGTACTACATCTGTCATGTGATGCAATTTAATAATAAATTCTCTTTTATCCAATTTTATCCCTTCTGTATCAAGCACCTGTCTTAAGCCTTCACTAGCACTGATATTTGGATTATTTTTAAGATAAATCATTAATTTTAAAGCAAGTCTTCTATCACTTTTTTCCATCATTCGGATAGCAGCAACGCCCTCTCTGTAATTGCAGTACACAGCTATAAATGTTATATCCCATTTGCGTTCTTTTAAATTATTGCATTCTTTTTTAGGCAGCATTCCACCCGGTGGCAAATGCCATGCATCGTTTATATTTTGATAATATTCTTTAATATACTCTGCATATCCCTCATCTTGTGAGCATATATAATGGTTTTTAATTGGCATCAACAAATAATAAGTGATATATAATGGATGGTCAAATGTAATATTAATTTTAGGAAAAGATGTCATATTTCCCCACAAATTACCATCTTTCATTTGCCTTGCAAATATATCTGTTTGGATTCCTACTGCTGCTTTACAATCACAGTCTGCAATATTCATAAATAATTGTTCAATATTTTGGTCAGCAATATCCTCATCATCACTTTGATTTCTAATTAAATCTACATCAATAATAACTGTCGCCTGTTTTAATGTTATCAACGCATCGGCAAAGCCTTTCGCAAATGATTTCAGTGCGCCATTGCACATGGAAGAATTCATAACAACAACAATCAAATTTGTATTATTATTCACTGTAAAAAATTCATCACTGTGTCCTATCATTTGTTCTGCAGCATGAACAAAATAGTCCTCAATACCAAAATAAACGGCTTCTTTATAGCGATTTTGAAATACACTGTCAAACAAATTCCATTTTTTTAACTTATCTGAATATTTACCTAAAATATAGGCATATGTATAATACATATCTTGATAAACGGGCTTGCTTATCTTTTGATAACAAACAGGAATAACTGCAGGCATAATGGATTTATCAAAATGGTTCGACTTTTCAAGGTTATCAGCACTTTTAGAAATTAAAAAATCATTATAAATTGTAAAATTTTGTAACAACCCTCTGCCACCTATATCACATATTCTAAGCAGCAGCTCATAATCCTCACCGCAAATAATATTAGCATTCCACCCAGATAAAGCTAAAACTACTTCAACATTTACAAATAAAAATGCAATATTGGTATCACCCTCTAATACATATTTTTTAAATATATCTTGATAGGATGCTAAAGTACTATCCTGATTTCTACATAATTGATTTTGAATTGATATTGATTTATCTATATTTATTTCTTCACTATATTTAACATCATTAATATATTCATTATACATACCAATACGCTTCACAATGCCTGAAATATCAATATTCTTTTCCATATCTCCTTGAATTTCAGCCATATGAATCATTATCATATATTTGCCAGAAACATACTGTATTACATCATTTTTAAGTTCAGCAACACTTTGATACAGCTTATCGCTAAGATTAATAACTCTCACAACATTATTATTATTTGACAAAGAAAATTGAGTTAAATCTATCTTTATATCAACTGCATTAATAATAATATATTCTGTATCAACTGCTTGAAACTGCGTTAATAACCAATCGAATGTTTTTTTTAAGTATTCACACTCTGATGTCAGCAATATAACGATTGAAAGTGGTTTCTTTCTCATTGCAATTTACAACATGCTGCTTTCATTTCTTAGCAAATGCAGCATGTTACCACCTCTCTTTCAGTTTAATTCTTCATTTAATCTAATCTTTATTTTAAGTTTACTATATTTTCTATTTATTTGCATTCTTTCTATCTATCTTCAATCTTTTCTGCAAAATATCTTCCAATTTTAGCAATAAATGCTAATGCATCTTCTCTCATTTCCATGGGAAATGAATCAAGCACTGGCGCCGTTTCAAAACTAAGTACTTTATCAAACTTGATAGCTTTTAAAGCATTGACAAATCCGTTCCAATCCGTAGATGGCTTATTTTCTCTTGTCTTGGTAAATGTAAATGGCACTTGATGCAGGTCTGCAATGCCATCATTATCATGTATATGTAATACTTTCAGCCGATTTCCCAATGTCATAATAAAACGCTCAAAATCAATTCCCACCAGATTTGCATGTCCTGTATCAAAACAAAATCCAAGAACTTCTGCACCATACTTATCATTCATACGGTCAATGCGCTCTGCTGCCTTAACTGCATCACAACATGGTCCTTCTAAAATATGGTTTCCAGTACTAATATAGATATTTTCAACACACATGGTAATCCCCATCTCTTTTGCCATAGGGGCTAAAAAATCTAAAAATTTCTCTGTCATTTTCCACTCTGCTTCTTCTGAACCCAAATATTTTGCCAATTTTAAACCATGTATTACAATATATTTACAATCTAAATACTCACAAAGCTGCATACTCTTTATAGCAACAACATCACGAAGATACGCATTTAATTCCTCTGAAGCTTCTGGAACATAATTCGGATATGGCATATGCATCTGATGAACAGCAATGCCTGTCTTTTTTGAATATTCCTTAAATAATCTAAAATATTCCTGCAATTCTTCCCCTGTCTTATCAAAAAAAGTATTTAATTGTTTTGCATATAATGTTTTATTGAGCAAATATTCATTTAAACTAAAATCAACACAAGAAAAACCTGCCTTTTTTACTTTTTCAAATCCTTCTGCGGGATTTTCATGGTTAATGACTGTTTTTGTCTGAACACCAATTTTTAACATATAATTCTCCTCTGCCTTTCTATAACTTGCAATATCATGCTATAAATACAAATCCACTATTGTCTTCTTTTCAATCGGTTTTCATAATAGGATGACAAATATTCATCATTAAAAAACTCAATATTTTCTATACCCAATTCTTTTAATTGTTGTTCAATTTCTCTATAATATACATTACAAATATACACACCACAATCCTTTGGCAATTTTTTTAACGCTTCTGGATTTTTCACCTCAAGACCACAAAACTGGGTTCCCCATATTGATGAATTATTATCACAAGTAAATAATGGTTTATACTGTTCCCCATAACATTTCATAAAATTACGGCACATATTTCCCGCACCAAAAAGAACAATAGAACGGTATTTTTTTAAAGATGTTTCAATCTCAATCTGCCACTTAAAATAATCCATTATAGATTTTGACAACGCAAGAAGCTGAGGACGCAAAATAGGCGAAAAATTCCTAGCTGTATCTGCACAATCTATCACAAGCTGTCCATCAAATTTAATTTGACGTAAGCCTCTTATTAAGCTAAGCCAATCTGTAGAATTTTCTGTATCTGCTCTGCTTGTAAAAGGCAATAATGCTTTCTCAGCACTCCCATTATTATCGCTTATCAAAATCGTTTTAACGCGTTCTCCTAATGTCACAATCATATCCTGCATATTCTGTCCACACATACTGCAAATACCTACATCAAGACAAAATCCAAAACGCTTGCTTCTCACTTCTTTATTTAATTCATCAATCCACTTTACTGCTATTTTTTCGTCGGAACACACTCCTCTAACAAGATGTCCATTTACATCTTTACATTGATTTTGCAGCAATATCATTGTATCTTCTTTTTTACATTCCTTAGCAAGTTCCAAATAATATGCTTTATTAATTTCCCATTCTTTATCAAAAGGAACACCTATATACAATGGTCTTACAATAATATGTTTACAGCCCATCTTTTCAAGCACTTTTATGCTGTCTTTGCCAATACGCAGCAACAGTTCATTTAAATCAGTTCGTTTTGTATCTCTTAACAAATATGGTAAGAGTGCTATTGTCACTTTAAGATTTTTTGATTGTATTCCTTTAATAAATTTATCAAAATCTTGCTTTACCTGCTCTGGATTTAATTTTGTTTCAAAACTTCTCAATTTTATTCCTGAACAATACACGCTTAAATCCAATAATACATTTTCAAATCCTGCACTTTTAATATCCCCTATTCCTTGATTAGGAAATTCAGGAAGCACTATTCCTGCAATTGAACTAACTATTTCCATAATAAATCCCCGTTTCTAAATTGTTTGTTATATACCTTTTTTCTTAAGACTCTCCTTTATTTTTGTTGAACTTGTCGATTTTGTATAAGGAAAAAACACCAAATCTGCACCATGTTTTTGCAGTAGCTTTTTACTTGCAATCCAACCAGGGTCATTCGCATAATCATCTCCTGAAAATTGAACATCAAATTGATATCTGCGATATGCTTCATCTGTGCCACCCCAGTCTAATGGAATCTCAACAACCTCATCTACATATTTACATGCTCCTACAATTTCTTTTCTTTCTTGAAATGGTATTTCTGGATTTGTTTTTTTATGTTTGCGTACTCCTTCATCTGTAACAACGCCAACAATTAAATAATTACATTGTTCTTTTGCTTTCCTCAGCAAATTAAGATGTCCAATATGAAACAAATCAAACACACCTGCAATATATCCTACATTATACTTTTTCAAAATATTTTCATCATTGATAGATTTCGCAACCATTTGTTTTCTTGGATATTCCAAATAACTGTCATAAATACTAAAATTATAAATTTCCATACTTTCTAACTGCTTAACAACAGAAATATAATTTTTTATACAAATAATGATTTTCAATCTCGCTTTATCCATATTTTTTAAAATGTCAGGATTAAAAACTTCAATCCCCTCTACTTTTGTTCCCCATTTTTGTTTTTGATTATCAAGCAAACCTGTAATCTCATATTCTTTGCCAAATTGTGAAATAAATCTTTTAGCAAATCGTCCAGAACCAAAAATATATAACTTTCGTCCCTCTATATGACAAAAAATATCACGAAACATATGATGATATTCTTGCTCTGAATAATTCATTCTTTGACGATTCATATTGATAATGCCTGTGTCTCTTCTTCGTTTTTCATAATAATCAGCCAGTTTATCATCATTGCGAAACTCTACAAGAAATTTTTCTATATATTTATAATATATATCCATATATTCATTTAAATGAAATTTCTCAAGTACTAATTTCTTAGGAATAATTAATTCAAATTTTCTATTAAATTCATAAATAAAGTCTATCGTTCTCAATAAAATAGCCTTTGCTGGCAAATTTTCAACATATAATTCTTGGTCAAAAAATAAAAATTTATCTTCCGCGTAAAAACAATTCAAAGACACCAAATCAATGTATCCTCTTTTTAGAATAACACCCAAATTTTCTTTTTCCTCTTGAGTGCCAAATGCAATTTTACGCCATTTATCTTTATTGGGGTCATCTGGTTTTCGTTTATACCAATAGGGGTCAAACTTTTCCCAATCAACATTCTCATATGGTACATGTTCAGAAGAATGTAAAATAAGATTCCAATATTCATCTAATATTATCCAAAATTTTTCCTTATCCTGCAATAAAATATTTCTAAAATAATTTGTTGCAGGTTGTGCGTTAATTAATGGCATTCTAAGAGAATCTGCAACAATTTCAGCTTCAACCATATTAATTCCATGTGCAGTTAAATATTGATTATTATCCAATAATTTTTTTAATTTAATTTCACCTTTTTTATATAAAGGTTTCTTCTCTACTTTATTACTTGAAATAATTGTACACATTGCATTTTCTTCACCTCTGCACATAGAAACCGTTACCTGATTTACATCTGAAAATACTCCATCTAAAGGACACTCAATGAAAAAACCATTTGCCATTGTATGTAGCATATTATTTTGCAATAATGAAGCATATAACTTTTCTTCTTCCAAAAAAACAGTAGAGGGGCTATTATATTGAGGAAAAATTCTTATATCCAATTCTTCATTTGGAATATAATCCTGTGCTATCAATACTTGTGGAGCAGTTAATTCCGGTAAAATTGAATAAAATTTATAATAAGAAAAACCACTATGCTCTAAAAAAGAAATCAATTCTGCTTTTGCATAAGCTCGTCCTTTTAATTGCTTCATATCTTCTGGATTGACACAAAGATAATTTTCAACACCATCAAAATTCCGCTCTGTAAATGGGTCTCTATCTCCACAAAAATAACGAACTCCCAACCTATTATCTGTACCCAGAAGCAATTTTCCATCTTTCTTTAAACTCTTTTTAATTGCCTGCAATAAAACAACTGGATTTTCTGTATATTCAATAATATCTATGCCAACTACATAATCATAAAATTCAGCATTAAAATTCCCACTTATTAAATCAGATAATGTAATCCTTTCTGTATATAATTCCATTTCTTTTATTGTATTAAAGATAGTATCTGAATCATTGTAAGTTTGTGTAATACATAAAATTTTACTATACGCTGGAAATGAATACCACCGAATAATTCCTTTTGGTATTTCTTTAATTAATTCCATTACTACTTCCTTATCCTTTTCATTTTTTAGACAATTGATATACACCGATACAGTCTTGTATCAATATCCATATGATACTCCATAATATCTTTTTTATTAACTCCCATATTAATCAATTGATGATGAATACTGTCTGCATGTTGTTTATTAGTAATAATATAAACACAATTTTCAACTGTTAATTTTTTAGGTTTTTCAATTTTAATATCATTAATAGATTGATTCCACTTTGATTCATCATTATCCCAAAAAGCCTTTATTTTAATTCCAAAACAAATCAACAACAAACTTGCCAAATATTTTCCCCAATTACCGCTTCCAAATAAAATTACTTCTTGATTTCCAATAAAGTCATAAATCGATTGTATATACTTAATTTCTTGCTGAAGCAAATTGGATTCTAAAATAAACAATTCATAAGGATTTCGCATAAATAATTGTAATTTTTCCCAATAATCATTCGTATAATCTCCTTTGCCAATAATCTGTTTGTTTAATGCCAATCTCATTTTATCTGCAATCCCTTTCATAGCGTTTATTGACTCCTCCCAATAAACACCTGAACCTGCCATAATCTCAAATCTATCAATTATCAGCCATGTTAGCTTTTTATAACATATCTTTTTCCATAAGTCTCCTAAATCATCCAGATAATTGTCTATAATATTGGTATATTCTCCATCTACAAACATTAAGCTTTTTTTATTGTAAGAAGAAGCGGTCATATTATTCTGTCTATATAAATAGACATTTTTATTAATATAAATTGCTTTTTTTGCAGTAGTAGCAATTTTAAATAAAACTCCAATATCCTGATATGCTGCACCTGGTGTTTCTCTAAATTGAATTTGCTTTAAAAGCTGCGTTTTATATATACCATTCCATAAAAAATTATCCGTAATAAATATATGTGGTTCTTTACTAGGATTAATTTCTACAATTTCGTTTTCTTTGAGAGCAGCACAAGGAATATGTGGACATGTTCTAACAAACATTCCATTCACTTCATAAAATTCCATTGCTGTTCCTTTAATATAATCGGCTTGTGTTCCTTTAATATTTTGATATAAACTTTCAAACATATCTGTTTCAACAAAATCATCGGTTTCAACAATCCCAATATATTCACCTTGTGCTTTGGCAACGCCCAAATTCATCTGATAACCATAGCTTTTCACATCTGAATGAATAATTGTAATTCTTTCATCCTTAGCTGCATATTCTTCTAATATTTCAAGTGTTCCGTCTGTTGAACCAGCATCAATACAAAAAATTTCCAACTCCTTCATTGTTTGGTTTAAAACAGAGTCTAAACATTTACCTATATATTTTCCAACATTCAAACAAGGCATTAATACTGTAACTTTTACATTATTAATTTTTTCCATACACACTAAATTCTCCTAAAAATTTAATTGGCATTTCATACACAGAATACTTTTGTTGTACTATCCATACAGTAAATAATCTTTCTGTAATAAACCCAATTATTCTTTTACTATAATTATCCCATTCTCTCTTGATATCAACCTTTTCTAATAAAGCGAACACTTTTGGAAACAGCCATGCACAATATTCATCATATATAGTTTTCTTTAATATCATCATATTACATGGAAAAATCATATTTCCTTTAAACACAAAATCAAAGGCTTCTTTATCTTTTATTTCACAGTCTTCTAATATTTCCTTAAAAACATACATGGTGGTTTCAAATGCTTCAAAATCAACGGTTTCTTTTAAATATTTTTCTACACTCATGTTGTCAAAATACTCTGGCTTTGCAACAATAATATCATAATTTTCAAGCAAAGTTAATAATTCAACTTTTTGAAAATAACCATACGAATTTATTTTTGATTGAAAAAATCTGCGATAATGATTTATTCCTACATACTCACTGTCATCATTTTTCCATATCCAATACATAGCTGTTGCTTCATTAATTTTGTCATTATATTCTGAAATATGGTTGCCTGCATTATCATGCAAGTATAAATCTAATCCCCCTTTATAACTGCCAGCATATATTGGCACATACAAATCATCATCAAGCCCTATAAACGACTTATGTGTAACTTCATAAATTTTAACTTTATGACATGTACAAATAACACCAAATAACATACCATGTATATTTAATAAATGAAAGTTTTTCCCAAAAATCTGGGCATATTCATTTTCTTTACCGTGAGGAATTGAAAATAATATATAATTGCCAAATTCTTTTAATAAATGAATATATTGAATACATGATTTTATATCCATATCCAATATTAAAATAAAATCATAATAAATATTTTTTATATCTATTACATTATAATATATATTGTTATATATATTATAATAAAATAATGTTTCATCTTCATATTGGTTTATCATAAAACAATCCAGCAAAAGAAAATGCTTTTTACAGCAGTATTGTGTGCGACCAATAAAACCAGACACATCTAATACCTTTTTAGTTTCATATGTATTGCAAAATTTAGCAGCAGCGTAAGCTAATCGTGATTTACAAAAAATGGATTCTTCTTCAAAAATATACAAATAATTTATAATTTTATTAATATTAATACCATAATTCCATATAAGTCTTTCAGCTATTTCATTAAAATACTTATCTGTAAATATCACTATATAATCAAATTCATATGTTTTTATTAATGAAGGTTCAATAATTTCTTTATCCATAAATAATTTATCAGCACTATCCAATGAACTGTCAACAAAACCAATCACATCATCCATATTTATTTTATATAAATTTGATTTAAAAATTTTTCCAACACCATAAACTATAATTTTCAAATTTTCACCTAAACTTCTTTCGACCTTTTTACTTTTCTAAAATATAATAATTGAATTTATTTTTTAACAATATACTTTCAATCTCTTCAATATATTTTTTCCCTACACTAATAATAATGCCTACTGAATCATCATTATATATATCCTTTAGCTCATAAACAGGTATATTATCCACATATTCTATTTCACTCTTTTTAGTTACTAAAAACCCTTTGATATTAAATCCCCACATTTTTATCCAATCTGATAATTTCACACCAATTTCTCCTGCACCATAAAGATACACACTTTTATGATGAGCAAAAATATATTCCACATCTGCTCTATAATATTCAAATTTTTTCAAATCATTAATATCTTTAATATTAAAAAGCATTTTTAATAAATCATAAGTTTCATAAAGTGTTTTGTGAAACTTCAACAACAATTTTTCACTATAAGCAGTGTTCATAATAATCTCTGTCGTATATCCTGCATCTTGAGCAACATACGAAATAATACGTTCTATTGCATGATTTATGGTACCATCTAAAGGTAATGGTTCTTTTGGAAAATCCTCATATGTCCAATTCATTTTCCATAACTTCAATAGTGCTGCTGTTTTACACCAAAATACAGTTCCCAATGTAATAGGAGACTTATTAATATTCATATCACAATTTAAATTCATCTTATCAGCAAGGCATTTTGCCATTTCAAAATCAGCATCCCATAAATTAATATATGAATATATCATTTTATTTTCTATTGGCTTTGGCGGCACTAACACTCCTACTTTTTCCTCTTGCAATACGTTCAATATATTATTTATATATATGCTAGATTTCAAAGTATTTCCCCATAAATTATCAATCCATGCCTTTGTATCTTCCTTAACTTCATCACGAATCTCTTTTTTATCATGAATAAAACATATATATTTTTTATTTAATGCTATTTCTTTTAAAGTTACAAGTAATGAGCTAATATCTCTACCTCTATTCTCTTTTTTTAATAAAAAAATATTATTCTCTAAATGAGCAAATTTTTCAATATCTCCCCATATTTGTTCATTTGATGAAATGATATAAATATCTATTTTTTTAGGAATATTCTTGATATATGAAAAATAATAATTCAATGTTTCTTTATAATATAAATTAACAGCCACTGCTGTATTTTTATAAACTTCTTCTGTAACTTCTCTTGGTTGTTCTGTTTCTGAAATTACATGAAGTAAATTGTCTTCATATAAAGCATCAAAAACATTTCTCATATTTTTCCTCCCTAATCAATAAACAAATCAGGAATTTTCCTTTCAAGTTCCCATTTATAATAGTTGTCTATATCCTGATTTACCTCATAGTGTTGACATTGTATTGTTCCTAAATCTACAATGGAATTTTGCATAATTTGTTTATTTAATATCTCTGCCAATTCAGGTTTTGGTGTAACACCGTCTTCTTGCATCATACTGATTTCTCTAAATTCATCAGGAGAATATGTACCCCAATTCAATATTTTGGTAAAAAAGACTTCATCAACTCTAAGTTCTAATCCCCATTCAACAAAATGTTCCATTTCAAGATAATTTTTTTTCTGAACAACAAAATTAATTCTAAAATATGACAATTTCCCTTCTTTCCTCAATTTAGAAGCAAACTTCATATTTTCTTGCAGCACCTTAAAATTACCATTTCGTCTAATGCTCTCATATGTTTCTTTGGTTGCAGCATCAATTGAAACAGTAAGCATAATTTTCCCAGTTTTGTTAGTATAAAATTCATTCCAGTTTTTTTCATTAAACAATAATCCATTTGTTAATAAGCGTATCCATTTAATTTTTGCAACTTTATCATTAAGATATATATCTTTATAACGCTTGCTAAAAAAAACTTCTCCATCACCAGCTAATGTCATAAAATCAATATATGGTATAAGCTGCTCTTGAACAAGTTTAGAATATTTTTCAACTTTTTGTAAATTCTCACCACACGCAACTTTAAGCTCATCCCGACATGATATACATTTCAAGTTGCAGGTCGAATCAAATGCCAAAATTGCAGTATCTGGGTGTTCTTTCATCTCACTATATTTTGATTTTATAAAGTCATCTTTTATAGCAATAGACTTTTTATTTACAAAAAGTGGACACATGTCCTTTTTACAGAAACTAAAAGTTTTATTTTCAAGAGATAAACACATAATTTTATGAATATTTGAATTCCATATATCAAACAAATCTTTATCCGATGCTTTTCCCATACCAAAATACATAAATGTTGAACAACAACAATGTACAACACCACTAGACAACAGCTCAATATTCGTTAGCATTGTTTTACAGCTAACATCATAACAAGATGTATCAAAAATCGTTCTTTCTAATGCTAAAGATGGTATTTTATTAAACAAATCAGCAAAATTCAAATAATCTTTCTCTGCTTTCATACCCTTGTTTTGTAACTCTTGTACAATTTCTGAATCATCTGCCACAGCAATAATAATAAAATACTGATTTAAATTGGATATATTATTTGATTTCAATACTTTTTTTCCATTATATAACTTAACTTCTTTGTAATTGTCAATATAAAATTCAACATTAATTTTTATATTTAATGAATGAAACATATCTGCCCATTTGCCAATTCCCCATACTACGACAGGTTTCCCATCTTCATTAAATTGAACCCCCTCATTTAACTGTTCAAAAAAATCTTTCTCATATAAAAAGTCTTGTCCATAAGTCAATCCTTTGTCTTCTAAGTACTTAATTTTATCCGTTTTATCAAAATCGCATACAATAATCTTATCGTAATTTTGATTAACCATATCAAAAGGCAAAACCTTTATTCCACAAAATTCATCCACTTCAGATTGATTTTCCAAAATACATACAACTTCCAATGTATTAAATATATATAAAAAATCTTTCGTGACACGATTGACCCCATATATAGCATATTTCATATCAATATCTCCTTTTTTAAATTGATTGATTAACCGCATTAATTAATTCTTTTAAAGAAATAACTTTTTTAATATTACATAAATTGACATTTTTAACAATATTTTCATAATCATATGCTGTCACTATTAATATATCAACTTCTGGTAATAATTCTTCTGGTCGAAACATTTTAATTTCATCATTTATCTTCCCTACATATCGGTCAATTGTATATAGTACTTTTATATTTTGTTTTATAAATTCATATATTAACACTTTCCCTAATTGTCCCATTCCATAAATGGCAACTGAACTTATTTTATTTTCTTCAAAATACAGGCTAAACGCATTTTTTCTTAATTCAATAATATTTAAAATTCCTATTGCATCCTCAAAAAAACTTTTAAATTTACTAACCTGACTTTTTAATTGTTCTATTTCTTCATCTTTATAATCATTTCTATCCATTGTATCAATTTTATCTTCAACTAATTTATCTTTATATTGTTCAAAAACTGTTTTATGCGCTTCTAAAAACTTATATCCATTTATATCATCTGGTTCAAGATACATTCCCTCTCCCCATTCATTCCATGCATCGATAAAAACATATTCATTATTGTACTGAAGACTTTTCTCATAAAGCTTATCCATCATATAACAAAATGTTTCTGCATTATTATTCAAAATACATTCACCATTCTGACCTCTTCGAGGTGTTGTATCATATCCAGTTAATCCCATAAAATATGTCTTTTTATTAAATTTTGGCGTTGAAGTTATAATTTGTTCAACAATATCATTATACTCATAACATCTTACACCATTAATTATTTTTGCCCCATTATGATTATTCACACATCTTATCGCTTCATCTGGTTGATACTCTAAAATACCATCCATTTGTTTAAATGGCACTTCAACATGGGAACCTAAGATATACAATCCTTCAAAACCATTTTGAATAGCTAAATCCTTCCAACAACTTACCATCTTATCAAAATAAGTAACTTGATTTGCATTATAAAATATAAATAAAGGTTTATTGTCTTTTTTTATATATCGGCTATCTTTAAAAAAGGGAAGCATATATTCAAAATGCTCAATCCATTGTTTTTCAGTACCATAATTTTGTTCTAACAATATTCCATTGTCTTTTTCTCTAATTTTTTCATCATACTTTTCCCCCCAAACATTTCCCATTATCTTGCTCCATGTTCTAATCCATGACTCACTAGCCCAATTAAAGCAAAAAGGAACATTTATATCTTTCCATTTCAATAAATTTTCTGCTGGTTTTTCTAATATTTTTTTTCCATCTTTAAAATAATAATGATAAAAACTCAATCCATAAATTCCATATTGATTCATCAATTCTTGAATTTTTACCATAGTGCTTTTATCAAGTAAATTATAATAAAAATTATTCATTGGCTTTTTTGGTTGATAATGCCCTTCAAACAATGATTCTGCAGTTTGAACTGCTCTCCATTCTGTAAATCCTTCTCCCCACCATTTGTTATTTTCAGGCACTTCATGAAATTGTGGTAAAAATATAGCTATTGTCTTAATATTTTTCATATGAATATATCTACCTCTTTCTTTTATAAACTATTAAAACCATTTTCACAAGATTTTTTTAGTTTTACAGTTATTAAAAATGGAAATTGAGAATCATTATACTCAAAATCTTCTTCTTTCAAATCTTCACAGCAAACACCATAAAGATATGAAGTCACAATCTTAACATTGCCATAAGATTCCACTATAAAATCATCTTCTGCACAAACCTCAAGACATAATTGTCTCATCGATTCTTTCGTAAAACTCCACCGTTCTCCCCAATTTTGCTCATCATAAATACACAACGACTTAATTCCCGGAACCGTAATAAGAGCAACTCCTTGTGGTTTTAACAATTTATATATATTTTTCATTGCTGCCTTTAAATCATATATATATTGTAATGTCTGTGTACATATAAGACAATCAGCCATATTCTCTTGAATACCTTGTCCAGTTTCAAAATTTCCTTTAAATGTATTTTTTCCCCACCCTGCAACATGTAAAATAAGTTCTTTTTCAACTTTATTGCCGCCAAATTTTTTAATATAATCATTGGATGCAATTTCCATAACTGTACCACTTATATATGAAGAATTATCTTTTAAAAATTGTTCAATATAATATCTATCAACTGCCTTTCCTCTCTCTGCACCAAAAACTCTGCTGACAGGCTTTACATTCATTTGGCATATAGATGCAATATCATCATTATTTTTATAAATAATTTTCCTTATTATTGCTTTAAATTCTTCATTGGTTTGAAAAGCATATTCTTTTAAATCATTTGTCTTATACACAATACAATCTTGTTTTGCTATTAATTTCTGACCCTCTTCAAAACAAATTTCATCTGCAATCGAATAAAATGGTTTTATGTTTACACCAAAAAGAATCCTATTACAATCAACTCCTAATTGTATCAATTGCTTCCACATTTCAACATATGAAGCTGACATACATACAATATAGCAGTCTTTATGTTCATATAACCTTTTAGGAGGATAAACAGGATATCCATACACTTCATCAAACACTTCATTATCAACTGCATTATCTAAAAATCCAATAATATCATATTTTTCTTGTACGCTTTCTAACTTTGCTTTACAATATTTTCCTCGTCCAAAAACTAAAACTTTATCTTTACTCATATAATTTGCACATCCTAAGTTTTTTAATAATTAATTGCAGAAATTATTATCTATAAAAAAATTTTACTATAATATCACTTTTAATTTCTATTCATATTTTCATAACAATTTACTCTTTTTTTTACTTCATCTACATATCTTTCCATTATAAAATCTTCCACTTCGTTATAATTACTTGTATATTGTTTTAATATAGAATTTACTAATACAGAAGGTATTTCTTCATTAATTCGGTCAGGCCAACCTCTTTTTAATTTTTCTAATAATTCTTCTTCTGATTTGCTATAATAATGATTAATTCTAATTTTTAAACATGTACTCTCAAAAAAACGAACTCCCGTTGTTTGTGTACCATTTTCTGTAATATTATAATATCCTTCTAAATATTCACAAAAATGTATCTTTACAGATGTTATAACTCTTGGATTTGCAATTGTCTTAACAACAGCATTTTCTCCTAAATTGCCGCCACATCTTCTTGTATAATTTTCAATACAAAGTCCAGACATTTTATTTTTATGATAAGATGTTCCATATACACGCCAATTAACAGCAAATCCTCCAGCATAACAGCCAATAAACTCATCAAGAAATTTCATATCAGGGTCATCCAAAGCAGCGTTACCTAAATCCAAATTATGTATGTATGATTGTTCCATATCATCACATAATTGAGGCAATGATACATTTTCTACGGATACAATATACTCATCTCCATCAATAAACGCCATCCACTTCGTATCATATTTATAATCTTTTACTACATTTTCATATGCTTTTTTTTGAACCAAACTTCCTGGAAAATAAATATAAGTCACAATTCCCTGTTGAATATAACATTCTAATTTTTCCTTTAATCCATCTGTACTTTCATTATCATATATATAAAAATGATCGACTCCAACCATACGATGATATTCTATCCATTCTATGATATATCTCTCATTACGTATAATAGCTACTATTGAAAATTTATATGCTCCTAATTTTACTGTATTATTAAAACAATACTCCATGCCATATGCCACAACATATGCCATTAATTTGCTAATATTTTGTATATATTCAAAAGGATACTCATTCATAATCATATCTTGACATTTTACACATAATTGTTCAATTACTTCTAAACATCTCATTGCTAAACTTTTATCATCAAAACCTAATTCTTCACTTGATATTTTTCTTAACTTTAAAATTTCCTCATATATATTTTTTATATATTGTATATCTATTTCTTTCATCAAATTTTTTAATTCTTTTTTTAATTTAGGAACCACATCACCTAAATATTTATTAATATCCATCATACTTCTTTCCTCCAAATTTTATTTAAAATAAATAATTGTCTTTTTAATGGAAATTGATAAAAACAATCTAAAGATAACAATTTAGGTCTTATATAGTCCCATGCTTTTTCACAAATTGATACATCAATATTCATTTTTTTTATATCTGTTATTATATTGTCATATGCTGCTTCAGCAGTAATTAATATTTTATTATAATTACAATCTGCTAATTCATTTGCATAAATAACAGGATAATTATCTTTTTCTTTTTCTTTATGAGGTTTGTTATTGACAAGCGCACATACTTTGATTTCATTTAATTTTTCAAGTTCTTTAATAAATGGAAGTATATCTTCATATGCTATTCCCCCCCCCAAAGAACAACTGTTACTGGCTTATTTTTAGTTAAATTATTATTCATATTAACTCATTACCTCCTATTCTCACAATTTTTATAAAATCATTCTTAATCCTCTACTGCAAAATCTTCAAATTTAATATCTGTCCCGCATACCCCCCACTCCATGTCACATTGAATACAATGCTTACACAAAGGAACTTCTTGTTTTAACTTTTCAAGCAATTCATAGCCTGAACTGCATTCATCTAATTTCATAATTCCATCATTAGGTAGTTTTGTATTGAAAACTTCATTAAATTTATCAATATACATAAGCGTTGGACATCTTGAAATTGTACCATTTGCTACTGTTACACAACCATTAGAAATACATAAATTTGGATACTTACTATTTTCACTTATAGAAATAGGCTTATTAAATATTTGTCTTTTATCATATGGCACAATTTTATATTTAACATTAAACTGAGTTAAACGAGATATTATTTTATCAATCATGGCATGAGTTGGTTTATATTCGGTAATGGAAATAAAGATATTATTTTCTCTTATGCAATCCAATACATCATCTGGTAATGAGGGAATCAAAAGTCCATTTGTAAAAATATCAATCGATGCTGTCAGCATTATTTTTCTAATTTCAATCACATATTTTATTAAATCCTTACTTAAAAAAGGTTCTCCCCCTAATATATCTAAGCGTGCAACCGAAGAAAAAATCTTGCTTACTTTTTGTACATCACGAATAACATCATCAAATTTTGCTTCCTCGCTTTCAAATAATGGCGAAAAATGTGTACAACCTTTACATTTCAAATTGCATTTATCAACAATATGTAATTCCATATGAGGAAGGATACAATCACCCCATTGCGACATGTCCCAACATTCATCTTTAAGGAAGTCACTGTCTTGTGTACGATTTAATGTCAATCCCAAAAACCAATATATTTTTTGAAAACCTTTGCTGCGTAACAAAAAATATAAATCTACAACAGTATACATATCACCAATTGTAATTATGATAGTATTATTTTTATTTACACTTTCAATATCCTTTACATTTATATTTTTTTTATTACAATATTCTCCTTCTTTGTTGCTATCTATAAACATTTGAACATCATATTTTTCTTGATAAAAATTATTTATGATATCATTTGCATTTTTCCCTTCTTTGCCAGCACCATATAATATCAAATCCATATTTTCCTGCTCCTTCCAAAAATTTTATATATTTGTTTTTTCTAATATCTACATTAGTTCATCTAATATTTTTTCTAATGATATGACATTATCATAGCCAATATTTAACAGATTCTCTTTGATTTCATCATAGTCATGCACTGCTGTAACTACTATACAATCAACCTTTTCCATATTTTCAGACAATGGTATGATATTTTCTTTACACTCTCTTTTTTGCTGTGCCATTTGGTCAATAATATATTCCACCTTGACACGCTCTTGCTGTTTTAACTCTTGATACAGTCTTTTTCCTAATCCGCCATATCCATATATTGCAATTTCTTTTATATTTCTTTTTTCAAAGTATTCTAAAATAGATTTACCATTTATATTGATGGTCAGCCACATGTCATACACATTCGTAATATGTTTTTGCTTTTGTTGTTTTTGTTCTATATTCATTATATACTCGTCTACAGATTCATTTATATCACTTAACAAATAAGTTTCTATATAAGAATCCTGAAGTCCAAATGAAGCAGCTCGATATTTATTTAAATATACTGCCATCTCGCTGTAATTTAAAATTGTAATTTGTGATTGATGTAATTCCATTAAAAACTTTTTGCTTTCAATATTATTACCCATATTTATAAAATGTGAAACTTGACTTAATGGAGCGTTAATTTCATATTGATACAACTCAATATTTTGTAACTTTTGATATTGAAGTGCATTTTTTACAATATTATATGCTGCTCTATGATCTAAATGAGAATCGTTTTTATTCGTAACAAATATTTTCGTATAAACAGACAAAGCTTCATTATTTAAACAGTCTAAATGTTGTGATAATGTGCCATCTTCAATATTAAACATTCTATAATGAACAATATCCAACTCTGCCATTTCTTTCAAAAATTCTTGTTTTCTTATCTGTTTTATATCATATGGTGATTGTTCTGAATTTCTGCCTTGAGAGCCATCTGTCAACAACCATACATCACATTGTTTTGAATATTTTTTTAATAAACCTCCAGCACCTATACATTCATCATCAGGATGAGGTGCTACAACTAATATTCTATCATTTTTATTTACTGAAAGTGTCACCATAATTTTTTATCTATCTTGCCATTTCTAATTATTCTATATTTATATCTTTCATACATAAAAACTTATCTGATATCGCCTTTGCATCCATGCAAGCAATTTTTTTCTCTTGTATTCCTTTGTCTAATAAAGTTTGTTTTACTGTTATTGCAATATCATAATCTAAGATTGCAATAACAATATAATCATATTCTAACTTCAATGCCTCATCTATAGTAATAATTTTATAATTTCCCACTGTAACTCTATTTGTACTTTTATCTACCCAAGCTACAATGTTATAATCATTATTTTTTATTAATGCTTCAACAAGCCGAAATCCCAGCTTTCCAGCACCATAAATAACAATATTGCTTTCTTTTTTTACATATGAATATGGATATAAATAATCACATTCTCGTTTAAAAAAAATAGAATAATCTGTCACAGCGACTTCAGCATTCATCAAAACTGAAAAAACTTGATAAATCTCTTTTTCACCTATGGGAACAATTAATTTAAAATTATTCCATAAATAATACAATTCATTTTCTATATTAGATAGATTACTATTTCTACATGTAATTGAAGAATTCCTATATTGTATATAATGATACCCACATTCTTTCATAACAAAAACTGTTTTTGCTTCTAACAAACATGCACATACACTAATAGCATCATCACCTTGTACAATTCGATTATCTATAATTTTATTTTGTTTTTGAATCAACTCCTTTTTTATTGCCCACATACATAAATTAATACGAATATTTCCTTTATAAAAAACATTTAAATCAACTATTTTTTTTATGATATTATTTTTAACTTGTTCTTCTTTATAATATCCTTCTCTAACATTCGACAAACATAACACACTATTATCCACATATTCTTTTATCATTCCATCCATATAAATCATATCTGCATTTTGTTCTGCCCCTATATGGACAAATTTTTCAATTCTGTCTTTTTCAATCCAATCATCACTGTCAACATATAAAACATATTTACCAGTGGCCATTTTTGTTCCTACTTTTCTTGCATATACAGAACCTGAATTTTTTTGATGTATTACAATAATTCTTGTATCAGCTTTTGCATATTTATCACAAATTTCTGAGCTTCCATCATTTGAACCATCATCTACAAGAATAATTTGTATATTTTTATATGTTTGTTCAATCAAACTTGTTATACACTTATCTAAATATTCATATACATTATAAACAGGCACAACAATGCTTACAACCATATCTTCTCTCATTTCATTATTCTCCATAAAGATTAAAAATTACCTATTTATTGTTTTATTGTATTTTTCTTGCATAATTACAATTTCTACATAAGATACTTTTATCAGACAAATCATTCATGCAATATTTTACTTTTTGAAGTTCCTCTCCACTAATTATATCTTCATAATCCTGTTCAACTAAATTACCTAAAATATGTTTCATTCCATAATCCATACAACATAATACCACTCTTCCATCTGGCAATAACATATTATGATTCATTGTATAAGAATTGTCACATTCAATTATCCCCTCTAAATTATGACAGCTACATAGTGTTTCATCATCTGGAGACTCTAAATTACCTGCCCTGTCATTTAAAGCACAAAATATATTTGTTCTTCTATTAATCACTTTTTGTATTTCTATAGGCACTTCTGCCTGGCTTGTAGCATAATCAACTAATGGCTCTCCATTATACTTTTTTTTATCTAATAAAATATCTAATATTTCTAAATATTCTGCATTGATAGGAATATTTGCATATCCCTTTATATCTGGTAAATGTAATACAAATTCCCCATAATCAATATTTGCTATGTTATCTATCATATTTTTCTTTACACCAACTAAAGTTGTATATAAATTTATTTTTCTACCCTTTTTTTTTGCATATTCTAACATACTAAGACAATTTTTATTTAAAAATGGCTCTACAAATCCTGCAAAATGAATCCAAGTATTATCAGGAACCTTATCTACACATTTTTTAAATGTTTCTACACTCATTTCTTTTTCAGCATTGGTATCTAAAAAATAATTTTTTAACAATACATCTTGTGGACAATATTTACAATTTACAGAACAGCCTATTTTTGTTGTTATTTCCAACATTGGAGACATATATAAATCATAATGAAAATCCCCATGATACCTTATATATTCTGTAGATATGACATAATTTGTATATCCATTATCCTCTAAAGTTTTTATAACTTCTTTATTCCATCTGGGATTAACACCTAATAATATTAACGAATCTTTTTCAATATCCATTTCATCAATTTGTACAATTGGAATCTCATACTCTTTAGATTTATTTATACTTTTATCTGTAACACAAAATAAATCTATCATAATATTATTTTTTTTTAAATATTTATATAAATTTTTTGCCATTCTGCCAGCACCATATATTATAATCTTTTTACCATTATTGTTTTTAATGGCATCTATATACCTTTTTTCATCATTTTTTATTTCTAATTGTATATCCATTAAAATGTCTTGTATAATAAATTTATAAAGAAAAAACCTACTATACATTTTCCTTTCTGATTATTTTTGATAGAACCTAACATAAACACTATAGATTAGTTTTACTGTTTATTATTTTTATATAATCTAACTTCCCCTAATATTATTTTATAAATTTTTATTCTGTATTAATCAAGCAGATATTCGCAATCCGATTCACTACTTGCCTAAACCACCTAGTTGCTATCACAATGCAAGTCCATCTTCTCTACAATATTAAAGCGAGCAAGACTTACTTGATAAGGTTAAAAAATAGGTGCTACAATATCCTCATCTGTTAAACCACATTTTAATATTTCCTCACGAATATCCCTATATGCCAATGCAGCAATTACTACTTTATCATAATCTGTCCTTTGTTCTTTCATTTTATTAGGAGCATACACTGGAATATCAAACATCTGCTTTCCCTGTTTTTCCTTATTTGAGTCACAGAAAAACGCTACTTTTCCGCCAATTCTTGTAATTCCCTCATATGCTTTTTGTCCATAAGTTCCTGTTCCATATATGACATACTTATATTCTGGATTGTATTCTAATTCATTGACAAGTTTTTGTCCTTCTAACATTTTATTGTTGAATACAATTTTCTTTCTTTCTTCCCAAAGACCAGCAAATTCCTCAATAGAATTACAGTATGAAATGCCGTCAAATCCTGCATTGCGCAAAGCATATGACCTTGAAGTATACAAAACAAAAAAATCGCTTTTCTTCGTAAATTTTATCCAATCACACTGCATATTTAAATCATTGCTATTTTTTAGATAATGAAATGTACCTGGATTAATTACATATTTCTTTAATTTTTCTGCAAAATCATCTATTAACCTGCTTCCGACTGTCAACAAAATATTATAACTTTCTTCACCCAAAATCTTATGAGCTTTATTTAGATTTATCCCAAAACGCTTTTCTTTTGGAAGAATCATAATTTTTTCATTCAAAGAAGCATATTTTTCCTTTAATATTTGTAATAATTTATCTTGTGCAAAAATAAGAAATTTATCTGTCTGTTTTTCATTTGCCTGAATACATTGTTCTATTTCTTCACAACTGTCATTCTCATTTGATATATAAATTGCTGAAAATCCTGACGGATAAATAATATTATTTTGTTCATTAAGTCTGTTCATATTATTCTCATGGTATTCAAACTTTTTATTATCATTTATATTTGTTGGCAAATCCTCTTTTTTATATATATGCACGGTTTTTCTTTTTAATTTTCCGCTTCCTATTTCTTGTAATTTTTCATACAATGTAGGAGACACATCATCAATTCCTTCATTTGCATTTCTTGATTTTGTATTTAATGCAATACCGCACAACTCACACCAATGAAGCTGGTCTCCAAAATCCTCTGGCTTTCTTTTCCACCAATCTTTTTCAATCGGCCAGCCGCCGGGTCCGTCAAAAAGCATATCTAATGCCCCTGCAATTTCACAAAAAAAACAGCCCTTAGGAGTAATGCTGGCACTCCATTTATTTTGAACCCAACATGCATCTCTTAATGGATACCATTCCTCATCAGAAATACCCATATCCTTTCTGCTTATTAAAACTGGCTGATGATAACACGGAATAATATGGTCATTTACTCCCTGATAACGAAAAACATCTTGAATTAACTCATAATATTTATGATAATTTGAAGCAACAGACGAAAATAAAATCGGTCCTTTAATTCGCTGACCTATTCCATTTTTTTCCCAATAAGAATATGTCAAATTTCTTTCCTCTAATTTACGGTCACGCATAAAATTTGCTGTTGGTTGTATAAAATAATTTTCTTTTTTGGGTTCCTCATATTTTGTATTGATATATTGTACAAAACGTTCAAACTCTGGATGTAATGTTGGCTCTCCGCCCATAACACCAATCCCCCCTTGAAATCCCTCTAAAGAATCTACTGCACGTTTATAAGTTTCCCACTGCATAAAATATGTATTTTTATGATGCCCACACATTCTTGTGCAGTTTGAGCAATTATGTATACATGCATTTGTTACATCAATTTCTATTATTTTCATATCTTCTGGTGAACGCATTTGTTATACCTCCTCATCAACCATCAAATCAACAATCCATTTTACTCTATCTAAATGTTCCATATTTGTTTTTACATAACACAATAAATTATTTTTAACTTTATTTCTTAATAATTCCTTCTTTTCTAAATCATCTTTTCTTTTGGCAATTTCCAATAACTTGCCACAACGATAAACATACATTCTAATAAGCATTTCAAGGACAGATTCTTCTATATCATTTTCTTTATACAATTCAATAACTCGCTCATATGCGGTTATCCAATAAAATGTATTGTATTGTTTTTCCAAATCGTGAACAATAGAACCCTCTCTTTGATAATAATAATATAATGGTTTATTAACATAGACAATTGTTTTGCTATGAATATTTGTTTCTGCTACAAACACAATATCATCTGCACCTAAATATTTCTTTTCAAATTTAACTTTTAACTTTCCTTCATTTGTTTTTAATATTTCTTTACGAAATAATCTTGTCCAAATATAGCCTGCCACACCTTTATATTTATCTCTCTCATATATATACGGTAAAAACTTATTAATGTCCATAGAAATAATTGGTACTTCTGCTTGATTTTCTGCAATTTTTATCTCATTTGAAAAATCCATATAATAACTACATGTTGCTATATCTGTATTATTATTTTGAATAGCCTCTAATAGTTCCTGATACATTGTCTCACTAATATAATCATCAGAATCTACAAATCCTATAAAATCTCCTTTTGCTGTATTTAATCCAACATTTCTTGCATCTGTCACACCTTCATTTTTTTTATGAATGACAATAACTCTCTTATCTTCATTTGCTAATTTATCAAGAATTACTCCTGTTTCATCAGTAGAACCATCATCAATACAAATCAATTCTAAATTTGTATATGTTTGAGCCAAAATACTATGCACACTTCTTTCTACATAATCTTGTGTATTATATACTGGCATAATAATAGATATTAATGGCATTTGTCCATTTGACATATTACTCTGCTACTCAAAATATGGACAAATATACTCATATCGAGATATTGAAAGTTTTTACAAACATTTCTTACTGTTTCATTGTGTATGCTTTTGTGGTTGCAGACAACTCACTACTAACAAGTTCGATGGGTTCACCAAACACATTGTACACTCCACAGTCGTCAATTCCCGACTAGCCATTGGTACATTCTATCTGAATGTTTTAAATCGTTCTTAATGTATCCACGTTTATGACATCGTTTGATGGATTGATGGATACATCTTCAACTCTTAATTCGATTCCTAATTTTTTACATGTTGTTTCCAACTTTGTTCTAAATTCATAGAACTTCTGTGAAGCAACTGCTTTAGAAAGATGTTTATTCTTCATCATTCCTGATAGGTTCAAATCTTCAATCGTTATATAAGATAGCTTGGTTTTTACTATCTCATTTACACATTTGTTGATATAATCCGTACGAATATTCTTTATTCTATGATGAAGTTTTTGTACCTTTAAGACTTGTTTGTGTATATTTTGTCTAGTAGCTTCTCCTTTCTTATTATTGTGTTTCTTTAAGTCTTCGTATTTCCTTGATAGACAACGTTGTTCTCTTTTTAATTTTTCTTTCAATTTGTGATATTACTTGGGTATATTAAAACACTTTTCACCATATTAGTCTATAATTTTAGTTACTTAACATTACCTCTTTAGGAAACGCTTTATAAATATTTTTTCGTATTTCATTATAACAATTCTCATTATTACTAGCAATACGAATGATACAATCCCCTATTCCTCTATCTACAGCTTGTTGAATATTAAGAACAGTTATGCCATCATATTTTTGGTTATCTATACAAAATTCTATATTTTGCAATACTATATTCAAATCCATTCTTCATTTTAATTCACCTTTAACTTACTAACTGGATGCACTTTTCTTTTCTCTACTGGTGGAAGCTGCATATAATCGCCAAATTTAAAGGTTAAATAACTGTCATAATCCTTAATTCCTTGAAATGTCAATCCCTCAAACACAGTATCTGCGCTACATTCATACCAATTTCTATAATATCCATACTCATTGTTTGGTGTTGGAAACATCAATATACGAACCATTCTTGTTTTCTTTTTATTATACCTTAAAATCATTCCATGATAAAATCTAAATATTTCCTTTTCTGGTATTTTGACAAGCAATTTAAACCATTTGCGTTTAAAAAAATTTTTATCTGCTATTTGTCCAACTTTTGACCATAATATTTTTCGTACACAAAAACACTGAAAATTCTGAACACTTCTGACTATATAGTTATCTGAAATATTGTCAAGTGGAAATATATCTATGAATATTCCCTGTTTATATGGCATATGTTCTTGAAATTCTCTAAGAAAAAGTGTATTTTTTCTTCTTAATTTACCATATCCCCAACGATACCCCTTTGTATTTCGATGGTCTTGAAAATAAAAACGAGTTGTATCAAGTTCTGTCTTACAAGCCTCTCTAAATTTTTCATACTCATCTCTTAATAAGGCAACATCAGCATCATCGTCCCAAGGTATATACCCTCCATGTCGAATCGCACCCAGTAAGGTGCCTGCTATAATATTATAATGTATATTACATTTCTTACATATTCTATCTACTTCCTGCAACATTTCCAACTGAATGAATTGTATATCACGAAGTGTTTTATTATCTATCTCTAACATGGTTCTCCTTTATTTTACTATACAAATTTTATTATTCCATTACACCTATTTTTTCATTATAAAAAAAGACTATTGCAAAATGAGTTTTGTATACAAGATATTGAGGTCAATTTATCATATTGCATCCTATCTTGAAAAATCTCTTATTGCAACAGCCCTTAACGGTCATTATATCTTATCTATAGCCATTATTATATCAGCGACTCCATTCGCTAACCATTGCAAACTCCATTTTGCAAATACTTTTTACATATAAGTTATATCGGCAAGTTTGATAGATAAGTTAATCTTTTATTAATTATTAACAATTACTTACAAACATCATCCATTTATCTCACATATAACTTTTGCTATTTCTAAGTCGTGCTTTAAAACTTAATTATGCAACGAAAGTCCCCACTTATGCCTCTGTGGCATTGAAGTGTGGGACTTCCTTGATGAGGTATTGTATTTTAGAGACTATTTGAATGAGCATACACAAATAGCCAAGGAATATGAAACAATAAAATTGCAGCTTTGGAAATTATTTGAACATGATAGGGATGCTTATACTCATGCAAAGACAATGTTTATTAAAAAATGGACATCTGAAGCAAAAAAAGTTTATCAATCTAAATAAGGGGAAACATAACTGCTTCCCCTAATATACACTCTTAATTTAATAACAGTATTATTAATAAACTAAATTATGATTTCTTCTTATAAGCATTTAAAGCACCTGTAGCATTACCTGTAACTGCAGTACCATCTACTTTATCATATCCTTTAACAGTAGTTGTGGTAACAGCTGGAGTACCTGATGTAGTAGAACTAATATCATCACTTGCAAGTACAGATAATGTATAAACTGTTTTTACTGTTATATCTTCATCAGCATAAACATTAGTAGTTGAATCATTAAGTACACCTATATACTTAAAAGCAACTGCATTTGCACCATTTGCTGTACTTGTACCAAGTACAAAAGTTGCCTCTTCAGCATTGGCAGATAATAAAAGACCATTTGCCTCTTGGAATGAAGTTTTATCTTTTATTAATACTTCACCAGTTGCTGCTGTAATATTAGTACCATCGCCAAATATTACTTTATCACCATACTTAGGTTTATATCCATCTGCTTCAGTAAATTCAATTTCTTTAGCAAACTGCATTCCAATAAAAGCGTTTTTCTTTTCTGCATTTGCTGAAGAACCCACATATTTTTTAGTGTTAGGGTCAACTGTAACTGTAGTTTCTAGTGCTAA
The DNA here is from genome assembly GCA_910587485.1 of uncultured Lachnospira sp. Taxonomy (GTDB): domain Bacteria; phylum Bacillota; class Clostridia; order Lachnospirales; family Lachnospiraceae; genus Lachnospira. The sequence goes on along the minus strand of CAJUKN010000006.1, from coordinate 80,468 downwards.
ACCACCTTTACCATTAGAATCAGCATCTTTGCCTTTTGCTGTTGAACTTGTTGCAACTGCAACAGGAACTTCACTATAATTACAAATCATATAGTTGTCTGACCAAATTTGATCTGTGATAGCATCTGCACCTTCTTCAGCAAGATTTAATTTGTAAGGATTCATTGCAAATGGTAAATCTAAAGGAACTTCAACCTCAATTACAGGTACACGAACTGAACCTGAACCATTGCCTTCAGCAGTACCGCCATTATTATTCCATTCAATTGTTTGTGTTGTACCTGCCAATGCTGTTGTTGCAAGTAAACTTGTTGTGATTGCTGCTGTTGAAAGTGCAGCTAAAAATTTCTTTTTTGTCATAATAACTTCCTCCTTGAAAATATTATAAAAAATAATTAAGAGTATATATTCAACTATATAAATATAGTATGAACCAAAATAAAAATCACTTTACTATGATTGTAGCAGCTGTATTCACATTGCCATATGGCTCGCCATTATTCATTAATTGATGTGTTACCACAACATCATAACTGCCCGGCGATAACTTCACAGACAACGGGAAATTTTCTATACAAGAACCAACAGGAACTTCTGGCGAAGTTAAAAGCACTTCTCCTGTATCTGCCATTGTGATAATAAATCGAACAGGAGCTTCATTGCGAGTTGAGTTACCTAAATAAGCATTGCTTTTGGTACAATTATCTGTAAATACCCAGCCTTGTGTCATTCGCACTACAAGATTTCCTTTATTTGCCTTTTTTAAATCTTGACTTATATTACTACGATTATCTTCTGTTACAACAAGCCCACTGCCTGAAATGGAAAAATCATCTTTTGATTCTACGTTTATAATATCATTGCGATGTATGTACATATTGTATGCAAAAGTGCCAATCCCTCCAACTAGCAACAAACAAGTCACTATAACAATAACAAGCACTTTTTTGCTAATGTCTTTTTTTTGCTTTTTTTCCATAATTTTTATATCCTTATCTAAATCTTTACAATAACTTTTATGTAAAACATTAGATGTTAAAAATTATTGACTAATAAGTTCAAAAAAGCTAAAAACAGTTGATTTCTCTGTATTTTCTGCCTTCTTTGTTTCTAATTTGTTTCTATTTTATGATAAAAAATATTACTTTAACAAATTTATGGTATCTCGCAGTTGTTCAATCGTTTTATGATTATAAATTCGGTTTCCAACATCTTTTGATTTATGCCCCATCAACATATCAATACATTTTCTGTTACCACCAACATTATCAAGATTCGTCTCAAAGGTATGTCTTGCCTCATGTGGTGTTTTATTGGTATTTAGTTTTTTCATTACTCTATTCCAAAATTGGTAATATTGCGTCTGTGAAATCTTTTTTCCTTGATAGCTAAATAAATACACATTATTTTGTTCAATTAATGCTTTCACTAATGGCTTAATTTTTTCATGTATTGGAACAATTCTGCCTTTACCAGCCACGGACTTGATACCTCCTTGAAAATAACAATCTTTCATATTTACCTGTTCTGTTTTCATTTCTAGTAATTCATTCAAACGAAAACCTGTATACAAATAAATTAAAATGGTATTTACCCAATCTTCATCTCTAATTTTCCATAATTGTTCAATTTGTTCCGATGTAAATGGTGTTCTATTGGTTTCAGGTACTGGCGGAGCCGTTGTCAATACAGAATACATTTTTTCAATGATGTCACATTCAAAAGCAAACCGGTCAAGATGTCCCCAAAGATTCTTAATTGCGCCTTGTGTTGCATAACTACAGCCACAATTATCAATACATTCTTGCATTTGATATGCTCGTATGCTCCTATATTTTACGCCATAGTACTTTGAACAATATTTGAAAGCTGCTTTCAGACAATTTTGTAAAGAAGCGCCTAGTTTGGGCAGCTTTATTGTTGACCAACGCTGATATAATAGTGCAAGCGTAACTTTTTCTCTGTCAATATTCCAAGGATTGTTATTATATTGTGCCAATAAAATATTGGCTTGTTCTTGTGTTTCGGCATAAGCAATAGGAACTTGTTTGGCATGACCTTGTTCGTTATACATCGTTACTTTAATAATCCAAGGCTTTGACCTATTCCCTTTTAATTTCGTTACACAACCATAATGATTTGGATTTCTTTTTCCCATAAAAATCTGTCCTTTCTGTTAAAAATAAAGAATTGGAATAATATAATAAAAGTGTAATTTTTTCAAGTTTTTTTATTTATCATTTCAATTCTTATTCGGTTAAATATAAAATGTTAACCGCTTATAATTCTTAGAGTTCCCTTTTTACCTCTAAATAATTAAATATAAAGGACATTTAATCTATTTTTAATTACTAATAGATTAAAAAAAATGTTTTTAATAGTATTTTCTAAAACATAATTATTTGGGGGTTATTAACAATCATGTGTAATTTGTTACTAATTTGTTACTAATTCATGTTTTTTCATTATTTGATATGATTTTTATAATAAAATATTTAGCAAAAGTAATGTTTACGCTATATTTAAAACAAACATACTTAACAATAAATAAAATTCAAATAAGGAAATTTAGCAAATCAATAGAAACAGGAAATATGTCTTTTTATCTTATGTATATTGCTAATACTCAATCTATGGCATTATAGCAAACATATGATACATACTATAGACAGGGACAAGATTTCGGGAAGTATATATACAATTTGTGGTTAATGGTTTAGCAGAACACAGATAGCACGGAGCAAATGAGGATTGAATACACTATGGATTACTTTTTACAATTAACAATTTGCCTTTGTTTTTGCATAGCAACAATAGCAGTAGGCGTAAGATTCTATCACAAACGAGAATTTATTGGATGCTAATATAACAACATAATGATGTAATAAATTATTGTAAATTATCTTAAAATGTCTTGACAAAATAAATTTTAAAATATATATTAGTAAAAAGGTACCAAAATCGTCGGATATTTAGAAAGTTTTATAAAATCAAATAAGAAAACTTACATAAAGAACAAGAAATAAAATTTAATAAAAAAGGGTTAATTTTTTTTTATTGTTGCCGATAAGTAAATTGATTGGTATAAAATGTGCAATTAAGCATATGAATTGAAAGGATATATAGAAGTTTCATATATCTTTTCTAATAAATAAAATAAAGATAATAAGAACATAAGCATTATGAAAACAATAATTAAAGATAATTGCTTGTTTTTATTATAATTAAAAACTTTACTTTATGTAAAATTATTAGTCAATAAACAAATTTATTTTTATGATATTTTAAAGTAATTTGTGTAAGATAACATTGCAATTTACTAATATCATAATTATAGTTAGAAGGATTTATAAGTTATGGAAGAAAAGCAAAAACAAGGCGTTAGCAAGAAAGTACTTATTATTGTTATTGCTGTTTGTTTATTATTAGTTGGAAGTATTGGTGCTTTTGCATACAATATGTATATACATCGCAATGACAATGTAAGCTCAAAAGATGACCTTTCCATTTCAGGAGGAGGACTTGTTATCACAGAGGATAACAAGGGCAATATAAGTCAAGATTTAAAAAAAGCCAACAAAGGTAATCTTGTGGTACGAATGACACAAGGATGGGTATTCACAGATGGTTGTACTAAAAGCAATGCTTATTTAGGTAATTCAACACGTAATGAAGGACCTGTTCGATTTATTATCACAATGGCTGATACAGGAGAAGTTCTTTTAACTTCACCAGAGGTTCCAGTGGGTTCTTGTATAGAAAATTTCCCATTGTCTGTTAATTTATCACCAGGCAACTATGATGTGGTAATAACGCATCAATTGATGAAAGATGGAGAACCAGCTGGCAATGTCAGCACAGCCGCTCAAATTGTGGTAAAGTAGTTTTATTTATTTTGATTCATACCATATTTATATGGTTGAATATATACTCTTAATTATTTTTTATAATATTTTCAAGGAGGAAGTTATTATGACAAAAAAGAAATTTTTAGCTGCACTTTCAACAGCAGCAATTACAACAAGTTTGCTTGCAACAACTGCATTTGCAGCAACACCAACAATTGAGTGGAATAACAATGGTGGTACTGCACAAGGTGAAGGTAGCGGAGAAGTTCGTTTACCTGTAATTGAAGTTGAAGTACCTTTGGAATTACCATTTGCAGTAAACCCTTATAAGTTAAATCTTTCAGAAGAAGATGGTACATCTATTACAGACCAAATTTGGTCAGACAACTATATGATTATTAATTATAGTGAAGTACCTGTAGCAGTTAAAACAGCATCTAAGGCAACTCCTGGCACAGATGTTGCATTAGAAACAGCAGTAACAATTAATACAGACACTGGAAAGCATGAAGGAACTGACCCTACTAAAAAGAATGCATTTCTTGGTATGCAGTTTGGTAAAACTATTGCTTTCGCAAATGACGCATATACTGTGACATATGATGCTTTAGTATTTGATGCTTCTAATGTAAAAGATGAGGCAACATTACAAGCTAAAGGTGGTCTTTTATTAAATGATGGTTCAACTGCAACAGAAGATGTTACTTTTGTACTTGATATACCATCAGATACAAATACAGCAGCAGGTAAGAACGCTGCAGCTTTCAAATATGTAGGTGTACTTAATGATTCAACTACAGACGCTTATACAGATGAAGATTTAAAAGTAACTACAGTTTATACATTGTCTGTACTTGCAAGTGACGATATAGATGCTACTGGTACTAATGACCCTAAGGGATATGAGGCAGCAGCAGCAGGTGACAACGGTCAAGGCGCACAAAACGTTTGGAAACTGAAATAATTTAATTAAACATTAACAATATTGTTATTAAATTAAGAGTGTATGTTAAAGGGAAGCCAATGTGCTTCCCTTTATTCTATCTATCTTTTTTAATCTTATCAGAAAATCTCACTTCTTAATTCAAAATACTTTATCAATTAATTACTTTCTAAATACAATTTCATCTTCTAAAATCAATTATAAGTTTCATTTATCAAGATTTTCCGTTATAATAAATATATATTACAATAAACATATGTTATTAAACTAAAAACCAAATGATTAAATGTGAAAGGAATCCTTATGAATAAAGTATCTATAGAAAACAACAACACTCATGCTTCACAACCTTCTTTGAACTCTAATAAAATATGGAATCGAAACCAATTAAAATTATTTGTTGTATTTACTATGCTTTTAGACCATGCTACTACTGCCCTATTTAATTATACCTCTTTAGCAGGTCAATTTATGTGGTTTTTAGGTATGTTTACAGCACCAACAATGGCATATTTTGTTGCGGAAGGCTATCACTATACACGTAACTTTAAAAAATATATCCTCCGAATGGGTATATTTGCATTGCTCTCATGGTTTCCTTATTACTATTTTCGTCATGGCACATTGCCCTTTATAGATGGAAACTATTTTATTCTTCCATTCTCTATTAGTAAAAATGGCTACCAAGAACATATGATAACAGGAATCATCTATACATTTTTTATCGCTCTTTTAGCTATTCGATTGTGGGACAAAGCAAAGTGTCCAAAATGGTGCAAAATCATTGGTATTCTTATCTTAGCACTGCTGTCTGGTTATGGTGATTGGGGAATGTATGGCATGTTATGCTGCTTTTTCTTCTATATATTTCGAGAAAATCCTAAAAAGAAATGGATTATATACTATATTCTTACGGCATTATTTTTTTCTCGTTATGTGTGGGATTGTTATATTCATCATCATATCGAAATGATTATATATTATCTTCATATATTAGGACTGGCTTTTGTTCCATTGCTTATTGAATTTGCGTACAATGGACAGCCCGGTAAAAGAAATGGGTGGATAAAATGGCTATTTTATATTGTCTATCCTATTAATTTAATAGTATTTGGAATTATTCGATGGTACTTATAAAAGGCTATTGTAAAATAGAAATGTTGTATCAAATATACATTGATTTAAATCAATTATATCTTAGCAGTCAAGCGGATTTACAATCCGCTTTTCTACTTGCTTATAATCTTATTACTACTGAATAGTATTTAGGAGTTGACATATGAAAAACTAAATCTTCTATTGCCAAACACAGTATAAAATATATAGAATAATTGAAATTATTTTTTCAATTTCAATTCTATCAACAAAATTCAATTATAAAACTTCTGTCTTTTATAAAACGGATATTCATGTGCGCTTGTCAATATAACAGGATTCATATACTCTCCATATAATGTTGTAAGTATCTCATGGTATCCACATGGCACACTGATTTCCATATCCATAAATTTCATTTTAATGGTGCTGTCATACCATTCCTTCATATAATAAAATGTTTCTTCTTCTATCTGTGCCACACGCAAGAATTGTGTCAATCGGTCGCTTTCATCTTCTGTATACATAGAAGCAATATTGTCATATAATTTCATAAGCTGATTACGCAATAAATCATTATCATACAATTTCACTCTACATATTTCTTCAATATTTTCAATATATTTTTGTATTTCACCATTTTCTCGAATCTCATCTAATCGACATGCCATATCATAAACGATTGTATACATTGACTGCTGCAGCCTTGCCATATCATCATCATAAGGCATATAATCCAAAGGATATATATCTACGCCAACTACATAGGGACAATTATAAAATTGCTTTTGTACATACTCTGGCACTGGATACACTGCAAAATTCCCTACACTGCTAAAAGGCTGACGATGATTGACATTTGTATAACAGCTATTTACTGAGTAAAACGCTGGAAGTTCTTTTGGCAAAATATGAAGCAGTTTCATATAATCAGCCCTTTTTAGACAAATATCAATGTCATCATCCCATGGAACAAATCCTTTATGTCGAACAGCACCAAGCAACGTTCCATAATCTGCATAATAGGTAATTTCATACTTGTCACATATATGTATAATTTCAGAAAGCACTTTTAATTGTGCTGCCCAAACTCGCTTCATTTCTGATTCTACTGCAAAGCCTTCTATAATCTCTATCTTAAAAAAATCCTCATTATATTTCATCATTTTTCCTCATTTCTGTGTTGGTAATTGATTTGACTAACTTAACATTTATATCATTTTCTTTATATATAAAATATTTTTTCATCTTCCAAACGAATACAAGCAAGCTTTGCCTCCAAGCTTTGCCTGCGAAATACACTTCCACAATCTATATTATAAAATACACAATCATTGTCTTTATTATAAAATTGAAATACCTTGCCCTTATTATAAAAAAATCCCCCCTTAATGATTGTAGGCGTATGTCCAGCTATAATCATTCCATGTGGTTTGCCGCCTAATTGACAGCTTTCTTCTCTGGCATACAAATAAAATTGTTCTAAACTTGAAAAGGATGAGCCAATATGTTCCAATTTTTCTGCATATCCTGCATGAACCACAATACAAACTCTATCTTTAATTTGGTTTTTATAAAAATAGGGCATCTTGCGAATTAGCTCTTTCCATCTGCATAAATCACTTAAATTTATACCAAAATCATTTAACAAATGATTAATTGTTCCATATAAATCAAAGTATAAAACAGGCAGTCCTTTTTTCTTAAGAAGATATTTTACAGTTTCATATAACATGATTGCATCTTTATTAGACATAAAATCTGAATTTAATTCTTCTTCCCTATCAAGCTGAATCATCAAATCCACATATGCTGCAAACTCTTCTTCGTGATTTCCTCTCACAAGACAAACATTTGTGGGACAGTGTTCTATCCACTTTAACATCTTATAACTGTCTTTGCCTCGGTCAATATAATCTCCTGCTCCAATGAACCAATCTGTGTCAGAAAAGTTAATTTTATCTAACATAAGAAGAAACTCTTTATAACAGCCATGTATATCACTTATCACATAGGTACTCAATGAATATATCCTCTTTTTTCATTATTTTTAATTTTTCTATCCATATATTTTCTGTAATTACTATAGCATGTTTGATTAAAAAAAGATAATATTTTCATACTTTTTACAAATTTTTTCATATTGTGAACTTTTAAAATATATTATAAATTTACAAATTATTTTTACTGGTATTATTTTCCTTATTATATTATAATAGGTTTATCTGTTATATTATAGGCAACAATATAAAAAGCTGTCACCTATATTTATTACTATAAGTAACAAATCAACAAGGTATACACATTTAATTAACAATATTACTTATTTGTTGGAATTAAAATATTAAAATGGAGGAACATGATTATGTCTAAAGATTATCTATCTGAATTTTTACCAGATTTAGAGAAATTTCGCACAAAGACAATGCAATTTCACAACAAAGAACTTTCTGTTGCAGAATATAAAGCATTTTCTGGCGGCTTCGGAAGTTATGCTCAACGAGGCGGCGAAAAACATATGTTAAGGCTTCGTATGGCTGGAGGACGACTTACAAAAGACCGACTTGAATTTGTTGTAAAAACTTGTGAAAAATACCATATCAATTTTGTAAAACTTACGACATGCCAATCTATTCAGCTTCATAATCTGGAAGCTGAAAATTTATGTGAAATGATGGAAGAAGCTTGGAAAGCAGGTATGATTTCACGAGGCGGCGGTGGCGATTTTCCCAGAAATGTAATGGCTTCTCCTCTTTCTGGCGTGCAGCAAGACGAATATTTTGATGTTATGCCTTATGCTGAAGCGGCTGGAGAATATCTTATGCAATTTATTAAAGCTGTCAAATTTCCGCGTAAACTGAAAGTATCCTTTAGCAGCAACCCTGCTAATGAACCTCATTCAACGTTTAGAGATATGGGCTTTTGCGCCAATGCCAATGGAACATTTGATGTTTATATTTGCGGCGGTCTTGGCAATAATCCAAGTCTTGGTGTAAAAGTTGCTACCAATATTGATGGAAGTAAAATTCTTTATTATATCAAGGCAATGGTGGATACTTTTGTTGCTTATGGAAATTATGAAAACAGAGCTAAATCAAGGACAAGATATCTAAAAGATACATTGGGAATTGATGGTCTAATCAACGCATATACCGAAAAGCTTAAAAATGTTATGGAGACCGAACAGCTTGATATTAAAGTTACGCCTTATGTTATCCACAAAACAGGCGATTCTTCTTTAAGTTATCCACATAAACGAGTGATTGCTCAAAAACAAAGTGGATTATACAGCGTTTTTTATCAACCATTTGGTGGAAAAATTGCTCCTGAAAAGCTTAAAGAACTCTATGAAGTGATTAAAGATATGGAAGACGTTGAAATACGTATTACACCAGATGAAGGCTTATATGTTATCAACTGTAATGCCAGCGAAGCTGAAAAAGTCCTTGAAATCACAAATGATGGTGCAAACACACTGTTTGAAACGTCTGTAGCTTGTGTGGGTGCCTCTACATGTCAAGTTGGGCTAGGTGATTCTCCAGCACTTCTTGCACGGTGTATTGAAGCTGTAAAGAAAGAAAATTTCCCTGATGGTGTCCTTCCTAAAATTCATATTTCTGGCTGTCCTTCTTCTTGTGGCACACATCAGATTGCTGCTATTGGTTTTCGGGGTGCAATGAAACCGACCCCTGAAGGTCCTAAACCTGCCTTTGCTGTATTTGAAGGCGGCAATGACCGACAAGGCGAGGAAGTAATTGCTGGTACTGGCAAAGCGATTGCTGTTGATGAAATTCCTAACTTTTTGGTAGAATTAGGGCGCATGGTTCATTCAGAAGGCATGGTTTATGAACAATGGATTCAATCAAATCATGATAAACTTGTAAGCTTAATTGAAAAATATACAGCATAACTCTTATCTTTAATTGATACTTTCTTTTTAGACATAAAATATGCTCCCTTCTAAGGGACAAGTTTTTATTATTTCACTTGTCTGCCTAGAAGGGAGCAGTTCATTTCATATAACAGCTTCTCTATTTAATATTTTTTTATTTTAATTTCAAGCCGTGTTTTCTTTTTTTTACCACATAACCTGCTAAAACTACTGCACTAAGCACTGCTAAAACTGCATACATTACTGCATATAAGCCCTTTGTATCTCCTGTCTGAACACTAGAATTTGAATTTTGAGATGAATCTGGAACAACAGGCTTTGGATTATCTGGATTTTGGTCATTAGAATCTGGATTTTCCGGATTGTTTGGATTATCTGGATTTTCTGGATTCTCTGGAGGAGTTACATCATCAGGATTATTCACAACTTCATCTGTATACTCTACATTAAGTGAATGTATCGTTGTACGATTTCCTGATTTGCCAGCACCTGCTGTACCTGTATGCTGTAAACCAAAACCACTGTAACGGTTTGCATCACCCTCAAAGGTATGCTTTAAATGTACCTCATGTACAAGTTCTGCTGGTGAAGCAGAATCCTGCTCTGAAACTGTTGTTACATCTGCTGTCAGCACATTGTCTTTCATTTCAATGACAACCGTACAGCCTGGTAAAAATGCTGTAGATACAACACCTTCTGTCAATGGAGTTGCTATACCATTTTTATATTCCATCAATGTAAAAGTACAAGATTTTGCTGCATAATCTGCCAAAGCTGGATTACTGATTTCTGGTACTCTGGCTATTCTTAACCCATAACCTGTCATTGTTATGGCATCATATTTAAAATAAATATCCATAAATTGTTTTGCACTACCAAAGCCCTGTGCGGCTGTTTTGTGCGGTGACAACTCCAACGTCATTTTCATGTTTTGACGCTCTTTTGTGTCAACATAAACTAAACGCGCTCCCTGTGTAGTGGTCTGCAAACCATATGTACCCTCTGCACCCGATGCACCTGCCGCATAGGTATATGGCGCTTCATCTGCTGGCTTGTATGCCTTATCCGACCAAATGCCGCCTTCTCTATATTCTGCTGGAAGATAGAATCCACCATACCAGTTGCCGCTTTCTAATGAATTTGTCCACTCATAATTATTTTCTTGTGTATCATTTACTGCTGGAATGTAAGCTAAATGCTCTAAATCCACATTATATGAGCTATCGGAATCTTTTGAAACCGCCGCCTTTTCAATCTGTACTGATGCAGCACTAAACATTGAACTGCCTGCTTTAGAATTGGATGCCTTTGGCACAACTTCACAGAATATATATTTGCCAACATCATCATTTCTTAATGCGTAAGCTGTATATGGCACTGAATCATCACGAACATACGTTGTCTGAGCAACTAATACCTTATCGCTTCCGTCTGCCTGTGAAGCTCTATACCAGTTTACCTGACTAATATCCTTTGCGCCTTCTGTTAAGCCATTTAATACATAAGATACTTCTATCACGCCATCTTTTGGTTCAGAAAGTACGGGTGTACCTGTCAAAGTTGGTGCATCCACAATCGCTGGTGTCACATTAAAATACAATACCTTCTGCATTCCGTTTGATGCAGTTGCTGTCAAACAGCTCTTCTTTGTTTCTAATGTCATATTTTTTGCTGATACAACAACCGTTCCGTCTTCCTGTGGCGAAATTTGGAGTGTATCGTCTGATACAGACCACTCTACCTTTTTATCCGTACCCCCTAAAACAATTGGTGTTACAACAAGAGAATCGGTCTGATTGCCCTCTAATTCTGGCAAAACATCCTTTGTAATACCCGGATAATCAAACTGAATATTCCATGTAGACACTGGCATACTATCTTTTTGCCCTAATGGGTCCCACTCTTCATAGCCTGCGCCGTTAAGCAGGTTATATATATTATATTCCCCATTATATTTAAATGCCTGAAGCTGCTGCTCATCTGGTGTAACAGAAAGCTCTGGACGGCTTGGACTGATTACTAAATCTTGTCCATTTAACTTATTATTATAAACAATTTGTCTTAAATCATCAGATAAATTGCTCTGTTTCCATTCCATTCCCTGCATATCACCCTTAAAGTTACAGTCAATAAACGTAAATGGTTTGGTGTTTTTACATAGGGTAATGGTTTTATTGTCAGACAAATGTGTTGTAAAGTCACACCCTAAATATGCCTGCATATAAAATGAAGCACCACCACAAGGTGTGTTGGAATATAAATCAAACGTACAATTTTCAAAAATAGTAATATAACCTGTTCCTAAAGAATCATCTGTACACTCTAAATGACAATCTTTTAACAAAGAACGTTTTGGTCTGTCATCTCTTGAAAACAAATTCAATCTTGAAATAATATGACAGTTTTCAAAAAACCATTCGTCCATATCCTCTATACCAGGAACCTTTGTTACTGCTTGTGCTTGTGTAATTGACTCTTGTCTTTTTGGATGATTTTTTGATGGGTCTGCTTTATATACCAAATCCACATTACAATAATTGCCGATTGTAATGTCTTTTGCATGAAATCCGTCACCCACGCCAATGGTATTAAAGTTGCCGTTTGCACCTGCATTTTGTCCTCTGTCTGATGCAATGACAACGTCCTCTGGATTCCCTGTCATACCAGCTAATGTAATATAAGGCTGTGGTATGGTAAGACCAATCAAATCATCACTTGGTCGAACTTCTGGCTTTGTATAATCATCTGTCCAATATACATCTGGCGCCAAATAAATAACCGTTGGATTTTCCTTTGTTCCCGGCGTTGCTGCTGCCACTGCATCCTGCAACGTTCTAAATGCAAAGCTGCCAAGCTCATCTGCACTTAATCCTGCATCGACATACAATGAATGTTCCGATAGCTGAATGGTCGTTCCTTGATATTCAATGGAAGATAACACAGCTCTACTCTCGCTCCTTTTTGCTGACTCTCCGCTTTGGGCATTTACAATCACAGAATGAAATGTACTGCTTGTACAAATCAATACTGCCGAAAGCCCCACCGCCGCAAAAGAGCCAAATAACCTTTTACGTCTCATAACACTCTCCCTTTCTGCGCTGTTTTTGACAGTATTTCTGCCAACAGCGCGCAGGCACAAAATAAATACTGTATAATAACTCCTTCTGTCGTCTTCTATAAAGATTACTCCCCTTACATCTAAATAGAATATATCTATTATACTTAATTTTACACATTTAAACTACTTAAAATCAGCACACTTTAAAACTTTTTACAAATTTTTAAAGAAAATTTTATTTATATAATTGTGGAATCAAAAAAACTGCCGCACGAAGCATTATACAAATCCTTTTGCTTCATACGACAGTCTTTTTTTAATCCATCTTATTTCCTAAATACATTTCAGGAACATTTGTAATAATATCTGTTGCACCATATAATTTATATCGGTCAAGATGTGTGTCTTTTAGTATTCTTCCATCATTAAAAAATGGTTCTTCTACATTCCATACACGCACAGGCATTTTAGAAAACTCTTTTGGCAACACATATCCAAGCGAACCAATATAAGGATGAAGCGCGTCCGCACGCACTATCTTTGCATAAAGCATACAATCATCGAGCGTTTCTGCCAACATTCCCGTCTGTGCTGTTGGGTCTATTTTTTTAATTAAATCTACTGATTGTGGTAAAAATGAAGAATATACAATATATTTTTGTAAATGATACAACTTTACTAAATCACAAGTCTTTTGTTCAATTCCTTCATATCTTACCACACTCGTTTTTAATTCAATATTTATCAACAATCCATTCTTTTCACAGTATGGCTTTAACAATTCTAAAACTTCTCTTAATGTTGGTATTGTAGTATATTGCTGGTCTCCTGCATCGATTTTAAGTTCCTTTAACGACTCTAAGGTAAAATCTTTTACATTTCCAGTACTATTTGTAACTCTGTCTACTGTCTCATCGTGAATTACAACGACTTCACCATCACTTGTCAACTGCACATCAAGCTCTATACCTGTTATACCAGATATTTTTGCTGCTGCCTCAAAAGCTTCTAATGTATTCTCGGGATATCTCATACTACAGCCCCTATGCGCCCATATATCCGGCATTGGTATATCTTGTTCTCTTTGCTTGCACTCCCTGTTAGCAGTTTCCCATAAAGGTGTATTAAATGTCAAAAATTCATCTATTATCTGCGCCGCTGCTACGCTCTCATTTGGTGATACCATAGGTAATTGATGTGTTGTATTATTGTTTTTATCGAGTATTGCAACAAGAAAGATTGCCAACTCATATTGAAGCCCTGTTCCTTCATATGGATAATTATATTCTTCTATACGATTAGCATCTTCAAATCGTACCTGAAATGTTTTTGTCATCCACCAAGGCGATTTTGCCAAAATGTATCCATTTGTTCCTGTTACAACAAGCTGTCCTTCCGATTTTGCACCAAGTCCAGTCTTAACAGTTGCCATAGCGTTATTGTATTCAATAAATGCTTTTGTATATGTGTCAACTCCGCCTATATTTCTTAATGATTTAAAAGAAACACTAGTGTAATCTGTACCCAATAACTTTAAAATTGGCAGCAAGCCATATGTCCCAAACTCTAAAAAACTGCCGTTATAAATAGGATTTGTATATTCTCTTGTATTGGTTGGCGTCAATCTTGTAAAGGTTGCCTCAACATCAACAATCCTGCCTATTTTGCCGCTTTTTGCAATATTAATAAGCTCATTAAATCCTGGACAATATGCCGTTTTTACAGCTTCCATAAGCACTAAATTTTTCCTTGAAGCCAACTCATACAATTCTACTGCTTCAACTTTTGACAATGCCATCGGCTTCTCACATAATACATGCTTGCCATTTTCAAGCATAAGCTTTGTATAATAATAATGTGTTTCATGTGGTGCTGCTATATATACACAATCAACAACTTCAATTAAATCTTCAAGTTGGTCTGTATAGATATCTAATTTATATCTTCGACCAAACTTTTCTGCACTTTCTCCATGTGGATTATATACACAAACGACTTCTACATCAAGACCTTCAATGGCTGTTTCTACAAATCTGCTTGCGATTCTTCCTGTTCCAATAATACCTAACCTCATACAAATCACCTTGCCTTTCCAACTGCCTACAAACGGCTTGCTTTTTTCATAATTACAAAGTTATTTCGTATCTCTTCTTTTAGCCATAAATTTCTCTATAAAATCAGACATGGCAATGGACTCCTGCGCTGTAAGCTTATAATCTTTTTTGTCTGTTCCATTTATTTTTGATATAAAATCACCAATTTCATACCTTAAACCATCTCCCTGAAATGTAGGTTCATAATGCTCTACTTTGTTTGCATCTTCATATCGAACATCAAATTGTCTCATAAGCCACCATGGTGACGGTGCAACAATATATCCTTTTGTTCCAGATACAACTAATTGCCCCTCTGTTTTAACACCAACACCTGTTTTTATTGTAGCAAAACTTCTCTGATACTTTATATTAACTTTTGTATAGATATCCAGTCCTTTCTCATCTGTAATGCTATCTATACACATATCAATATAATCTGTACCCAATAATTTAATAACAGGAAGTAAGGTACTTGGTCCAAATTCAAGAAATGCTCCGCCATACATTTTATCGGTCATCTCTCTTGAATCTGGGTCTGCCAATCTTGTAAAGCAAGCTTCAATATCGCAAATTTCGCCAATCTTTCCACTTTTAGCGACATTGATAAGCTGCTGAAAACCTGGACAATACGCAGCTTTAATTGCCTCCATAAGCACTACGCCTTTTTTGCTTGCTTGCTCATAAAGCTCAACACTCTCAATTTTAGTAAATGCTAATGGCTTTTCACTCAGTACATGTTTTTTATTATAAATTGCCTTTTTAGCATACATATAATGTGTTTCATTTGGAGATGCAATATATACTGCATCCACATATTTAAGAAATTCATTATAATCATCTGTAAACACTTTTATCTCATGTTTTTTTTGGAACTTTTCTGCACTTTTTTTATCTGGATTATAAGCACATTCAATAGAAAGTCCACTGACATACTTTGATTCTGCTATAAATCGGGGTGCAATTCTGCCTGTCCCCACTATACCAACTCGAACAATATCAAATTTGTTTGAGCGCAGCATCGTTGATGATACATTTGGGGTTCTATCTAAATAAACAACATCACAATAAGCTTTTAGATAATCAAAAGCGCCTTCCCAATCAGAGCCAAGCGTAAATATATCAACGCCATATTTTTGTATATCTTCTATTTTTTGTCCATCATGGTCTTCTACGATAATCATATCAGCAAAACCAGTTTTTTTTACATTTTCAATTCTATCCATAATAGGGTCAATAACATTAACCTTTCCTCTGGATTCATCAAAATGTTCTGTTGTAACGCCTACTATTAAATAGTCTCCAAGCTGTTTTGCTCTCTTTAACAGATTGTAATGCCCTTGATGAAATAAGTCATATGTTCCATATGTTATTACTTTTTTCATGTCAATTTTAACTCCTCTAACACTACTTGAAGCTGTTTTCTGTAAAATGGATATTCATGGGAACCTCCTCCCATAATTGGAGTCATATAATTTTCTCCATATTTTTGTATCAAAATTTTTTCATAGCCTACAGGTATTGGTATTTCTGTATATTCAAAAGGAACATAAATTGCACTGTCATAATATTCTTTTGGATAGACGTCTTCTGGTCTTGCTCCTGCATGGTCTGGCATAAGTGCAATATGAGTTGCCTCCTCTTCTGTATACATCATACACAATCGCTCACTAACTTTAAATAACTGTCTATCATAAGGAATATCATCTCTTATAGGTATATTGCACATATCTAATATTTCTTTTGTCATATTTCTTTTTTCTTCTTGTGTTGCATCTTCCATACTATTTAAGTTGCCAGCAGTGATACCTGCTATTCGTATCATCTCGCATTGAAGCTCATCTTCTTCTTTTGTTGGTGCAACATAATCTAAAGGAAATATATCCAATCCTATCACATAAGGACAACCATGAAACTTCTTTAAATGGTCTGGGTCATAATTTACGCTTCGTCCATTAATAATCCTGCTAAGCATATGATTCCAGCCATCATCTGAATGTAAATTAACAATTTCATATTCCCCTTCTAACTCTTTTTTAGCAATTTGACAAAAACGTATATAATCCTTTCTTTTCATTGTTATATCCATATCATCATCCCAAGGAATAAACCCTTTATGTCGAACTGCACCAAGCAATGTCCCCCAATCTGCAAAATATTGTATATTATGCTTTTTACACAAGCGGTCTACAACACCTAATACTTCCAATTGAGCTGCCCATACTTTTTTCATCATTGTTTCTACATAAAAACCTTCTCGTATCTCGCCCTTTAAAAATTCCTCTGATATCTCCATCACTACACAAACCCTTTCTAAATATTCCCAAATTTATTTAAAAAATACAATATATATATCACATTGACATATTGTTATAAAAAATATATTTTTAGAAATTTATCTTTTAACGTTTACTCTTTTAAAGATTCATTTTTATTAAAATTAATTTTCTTATAAAGATTCATTTTTTATTAAAATTCATTATTTTATTGTCATTTCTTGTTCAATATATTTTTCTAATAAACGCTCTGTCATACCTGACCTAGAAAGTTTATATAATTTCATCTGTTTGGGTATTAAATATTCATATATAGATTTATCATAATCAATAACTTCACTCTTTACAACATCAAATAATTCTTTATATAATTCAAAGCTTATATGCTGTTCTCTGCACTTTAAAAAATATAATGTCTCATAAAAATATGTATGGAGAAAATATAATTTAATCTCTTCATAAAATCGCTGAAAATAATCTTGTCTTTTTACAAATTCCCAAGTTAATAATTGTACTTTGGCATGTTGTTTTACTGTATTTTCATCTTTCATATCTTTTCTCATTGTACCGCTAATATTTTGACGATACATATAAAATGCATCTGCCATTGTCACTATTCTTTGCGCTTTAAATAGCAATGGATATACAAACAATGGTTCCTCATAAATTACATGTTCTGCAAATAAAACACCTGCTTCTCTAACAAGAGAGGTTTTATATAGCTTATTCCAACACCCATAATCCACTTTTTCCTCAATAAGCATAGTTTTACGCTCTGAATCATTGTTTATTTTTATAACCTCATCTTGTACTGGCTTTTTGCAAAATACTTTTACTTCATTATTATAACAATAAAAATAGTTAAATTGCAATATATCCGCATTATATTTTTTTGCTTGATTATATGTTTTTTCACACATTGAAATGTCAATCCAATCATCTGCATCGACAAACGCTATATATTCACCAGATGCATACTTTAGCCCTTCATTTCTTGCCCCACCTTGCCGTTTATTCTCTGATAAATCAATAATAATGACCGATTCTGGATATGCTCTCTCTATCTGTTGCAACATATTCCATGTTTGTCCATTATCTGTAGAAGCATCATTGACAAATATAAGCTCTAAATATTCAATACCTATTGTTTGTTTTGCTAAGGATAAAAAACATTGTGGCAGCCACTGAACTACATTATAACAAGGTATGATTATGCTAATTTTCTTTGACATAACATTTCTTCCTATTCTATTATCATTTCTTTAAAACAATAGAATCCACACATTGTGAGGATTCTATTATTATGAATTAAGAAAAGGCTGGCTAAAAGCCAGCCTTTAAATCGTAATATCTTATTGAAGAAGTGAAAGAACACCTTGTGTCTGCTGATTAGCTTGAGTAAGCATTGATTGACCTGCCTGAGCAAGAATATTGTTCTTGCTGTATTCAACCATCTCCTCTGCCATATCTGTATCACGAATACGTGATTCAGCAGCTGATGTATTCTCACTTGATGTATCAAGGTTGTTAATTGTATGCTCAAGTCTGTTTTGAATAGCACCCAATTTAGAACGCTGTTTTGATACCTTCTCTATAGCAGCTTGAATTTTCTCCATTGCAGCACCAGCGATTGAGAATGAACTTACCTTTAATCCGCTTACACCTAATGAACTTGCATTCATGTTGCTGATAGAAATTGAAATTCCTTGTCCTGAAATAGCACCAACCTGAAGGTTCTTGCCTTGGAATGTACCATCTAACAAGTTCATTGTATTGAACTGTGTTGTTGACTGGATTCTGTTAATTTCACTTGTAAGCTGATTAATTTCTTGTTGAATAGCATCTCTATCTGTTGAAGTATTTGTATCATTAGCTGCCTGTGTAGCAAGCTCATTCATTCTTTGCAAAATTGCATGTGCTTCATTCAAAGCACCTTCAGCTACCTGAATAAGAGAAATACCATCTTGTGCATTAGCAGATGCTCTATCAAGACCTCTAATCTGGCTTCTCATTTTTTCTGAAATAGCAAGACCTGCTGCATCATCTGCTGCTCTGTTAATCTTATATCCTGATGATAACTTCTCTGTTGCTCCTGCTTGAGCATCTGTTATTATACCTAATTGCCTATTTGTATTCATTGCTGACAGATTGTGTTGTACTACCATAATTTTTTTCCTCCTTGAAAATCATCCACATAAAATATTAGGCGATATCATCATCCATAACTTCTATTACCACCTACTTAAGTTATATATCGGAGCGTTTTTTTAATTCTTAACCTTTTTTTGTTTTTTTTATTAAAATAATTCACCTTTTATATAAAAATATAAAATTTTATTCCGCAGACTTTATATTTTATAAATCTGATTCAAATTCAGTCAAGTGGATATTTATAATCCGCTTTGCTATGTTCATAACCTCATTGCCACTTATGACATTTTTTAACAGGCAAGTCTAACTTTTACTTAAAAAACGAGAACTTTCCTGATGAGGTTAAATTGAATATATACATCCTCTTTCATAGGTATTACACTATCACCTCACAGTTATGATAACACACATATTTAAAAAAGTACAGCAAATACAATATTTTCTAAAATTTTTTGTATTCGTTCAGCCATGTATTGCTAAGAACAAAAAAAATATACTGCACATATTAATATTTGAGTTTCATAACATCTCTACTATAAATTTACAGAAAAAAAGTTCCGCCAACGCGGAACCTCTTTTCCCTATAGTAGTATTGATTAACCGAGAAGTGAAAGAACGCCTTGGTTAGACTGATTAGCCTGTGCAAGCATTGACTGTCCAGCCTGTGCAAGAATATTATTCTTGCTGTATTCAACCATTTCGTCAGCCATATCTGTATCACGAATACGTGACTCAGCAGCTTGTGTATTCTCACTAGTTGTATCAAGGTTGTTAATTGTATGCTCAAGTCTGTTCTGAATAGCACCCAATTTAGAACGCTGTGCAGATACCAAATCAATAGCTGCTTGAATCTTCTCCATTGCATTACCAGCAATTGAGAATGAGCTTACACTCAAACCACTTACGCCCAATGATTGAGCATTCATATTGCTGATAGAAATTTGAATACTCTGACCTGAAAGCAAACCAACCTGAAGATTCTTGCTTGTAAAGCTACCATCTAACAAATTCATTGTGTTGAACTGTGTTGTAGATTGGATTCTGTTGATTTCGCTTGTAAGCTGATCAATTTCTTGCTGGATAGCTGTTCTATCAGTTGAAGTATTTGTATCATTAGCTGCTTGTGTAGCAAGCTCATTCATTCTTTGTAAGATTGCATGAGTCTCATTCAAAGCACCTTCAGCTACTTGAATAAGTGAAATACCATTCTGTGCATTGTCAGATGCCTTATTAAGACCTTTGATTGCATATCTCATCTTCTCTGAAATTGCAAGACCTGCTGCATCATCACCTGCACGATTTATTCTGTAACCTGATGATAACTTCTCTGTTGCTTTAGATTGGCTTCCTTGTACCATACCAAGCTGTCTGCTTGTGTTCATTGCTGTTAGATTATGTTGTACTACCATATGTTTTTCCTCCTTGAAAATATTAGTGGCTTCCCTTCCACTTAATTTTTTAATATTGCAACCTTTGTTGCTTGCATTTATTATATCGGATAAAGTTTTATAAACTTAACCGTTATAATTAAAAAAATTGAAAATTAATATTTATTGCTTACGGTCCATAAATTGTGATTCAAAACTCATCTTATTCATATTTTTATAATAGGAGTTCATCTTATTGGCATTATCTTTTGCATTATAAACATCCTTTTTTAATACAAAAAATTGCTTTTCTATCAAACTTTTATTGCGCTTTTCCTGTGCTTCAACCTTGACAGACAAAGCTGTCACATCTCGTATCAACTGTTTAATCTGCTCAATTTGGCTTTTATATTTATCCTTATTACCCTCAAGAGCCTTTTTAACTCTCTCAAACAAAGAATTAAAACCATCATCTAGTCTTACTATATTATCTATGAGTTCTGATTTTTTGTCAACAACTTTTAAAAAATTTTCTTCATCAAACTCAGCCTCAGCCCATTTTCTTTGTTCTTCATTGAGAATAGTTATTTTTTCTAATATACTCTTCTTCATAATAAGACTGTCTAACATCATTTGAAGATAATTATCCTGCATATATTTATTACCTCTTATTACTGGCTTAAGCCTATTTGTATGAAAAAAACAACGATATTTTACTCAAAGCAACTAACTATACATTTAATAACATTGCAGAAACTTTACACATTGGTTCCATTCTTTGTTTTAAACATAATCTCTTTCCATGTGTCACGCATACCGCGTAATTCTGCCAACGCCTTCTCAAGCACCTCCTTATCCTTTTTAATATTTGCCTCAACAAGAAGGTCATAAATATAATTATAAATTTTATTAAAATCTTCAGCAACTGGATATTTTCTGTTAAGAGTTGATTGAAATTCTACTATAATATCTTCAACTTTTTTAATATTTAAATGAACTTTTACCAAATCATTTTGCTCTAAGCCGACAAGTGCTAAATTGCAAAATTTAATTGCTCCCTCATATAAAAACAAAGTTAACTCTGCTGGAGTTGCTGTCATTATTTTATTTTTATTATATTGTTGTGCATACGCCGTTCCGGCTGCTTGTTTTCCATATGCCTGATTAAACGCTTGATTAAATGCCATTACGTTGCTCCTTCCTTATACTATTTATGAGAAGAATCCTGAAAGCGATGACTGTGTCTGATTAAGCTTAGCTAACGCAGTTTCCATAGCTGTAAACTTCTTATAATAGTAATCTTCCATCCTTGATATATAGTCTTCTTTGTCTTTAATCTTTGTATTATAACTTGAATACTCGGATGCCATCTGCTTATCATTATAAAGTGTACACATACTACTTAATTTTGTTGAATTCATCTTCTTTCCTAAATCATCATAAACCTTTGTTGACAATTTTGAAAAGAATTCTATAACAACATCTGGGTCACTGGCAAGCATAGCTTTTAACTTGTCATCATTACCTGCTGATACTATATCATCAGGGTCTCCATCAATATGATAAACACCTTTTTCATTTTTTCCTGAATCAAAATACCCCTGTGTCTTAATTCCAAAACTTGCAAGTGAATACTTTTTACCATTAATTTCAATAGCTGAATTCATTAATGTCTTCATAGCAGAAGCAGCACCACCTAATGTAGAGTCTTTTCTAAGAAGAGAATCTTTAATTTTCTTTTCCCACTTCTCAATATCATCATCAGTCATTGCTTCTTTTTCTTCACTTGTAAGCGGTTCATAGCCCTTTGAGCTATCTGCATTATAAGCTGTATCCATAGCCATTATCAAGGTATTATACTCTTTAAAAAATTCCTTGATATTATCATATACCGCATCAATATCAGCTTCTGTTGTAATTGTTACTGCAGTATCTGTCTTTTCTGTTACCTGAATAGTAAGTCCATTTACTGAAAAATTGTTTGTATTACTTATAAATGTAGCACCATTTAATTCTATGACAGCATCATCACCCTTAATACGAACAGCACCATCTGAATCCTGCATAGAATCATATACATTTTTCATTTGAACAGAATATGCCACTTTTGCATCAATACTGTCACTAATACTTTGCTTTAAATTATCATTTTCCAACTTAACTTCAGCTATAATCTTAGCATCTTCAGGATTAGCAATTGCCTTGCCATCCTTATCAAATTTTACATAATTCTTTGCAGTATCAACTATTTTTTTATTGTCTTCATACAGCTTAATATTGGATTCTTGAGCACTAATTGCTTTAGACTCAGCTTCAAATTCTTTGCGCTGGGTTTCATTCATTTTACTTGTGTCATATGAACCATCCGCTTTTTTAAATGAACCAAATTTATTATCAAATTCTGTTTTATCTTGATTTAATTTATCTTTAGCTGCTTGTAGGCTTCCCCATGTATCGTCACTCTCAATACCTTCTATAACAGCTTTTGCATCATTATACTTATCCGCATAGGCTTGCGCTCTATCTTCAACCTTTACTTCAACTTTTTCATACTCCGCTTGTTTAACTGCTGCTAACTCACTTGCATTAGCTACATCAGCATAAGATGCCCATTTGTTATACTCTTCTCTATCTTTATCATTCTTTGTAAAAAGTCCCAAACTTTGTAAAGCTTTAAGACCATCAGCATCATTAGCTGTCATTGAAAAATCATAGTCTTTACCAGACTTTGCTGCACTGACAAAAAATCGTTGATTACCTTCGTCAAAATTAACGCTTACGCCAGCATCTTTTAACTTAGCTATAAACTGATTGACATTCAAATCCTTATCTATATAAACATCTGTCCTTTTTCCATCAACAGCAACAGAAATAGAACCACCTGTTATACTATCCATACCTGTTATATCACTAAGCTTTGTACTGCCTGTAACCTTCGTAGAACCATCTTTATCAGGCTTTGCACTTATCTTACCACCTGTAAGATAACCCATAGCAGCAAGATTATTTACCTTTAATGTCTGTGAACCTGTAACTGCATTAGAAGCAACTGAAACCTTTGCAACATTGCTATTTGATATAGAAGCCTTTTTTAAATTATATGTTTTAGATAACCTTGCTGCTGAAAGTCTTCCTTTATAAAAATTAACTATGCTTGTATTCATTGCTTTCCAAGCATCTTGCTTCCACTCAAGCTTTGTTCTTGCTTTAACAAGGTTATCCTTTTGTACGTTATATCCTGATACAAGAGCTTGAACTAACGACTCTGTATCCATTCCTGATGATAGACCAGATAATCTTATTGGCATATTAACAACCCCTTTCTATCTTATCTTTTTTCATCCACAAGAAGACCGGCAAGTTCCCATGCCTTTGCAAGCATCTCTAATGCTTTCTCAGATGGGATTTCTTTTATAACCTCGTCTGTCTCTTTATTCTTAATCTTAATTGTCACTCTATTAGTTGGTTCATTATAGCCAAACTCAGCTATAGTGTTTTGATTAATGACCTTATTAATCTCACTAATATCCTTCATAGTAGCAGTCTTTTTTTCACTTTTAGTGCCATTATTTTCAGAGCTTTGACCATCCTTGTCATCACCTCTTGACTGTTCGTTGCTTGATTTTACAACTGTACTTTGTGCTATATTAACACTAACTGCAACTGCCTCTTGAGCATTATTTACTATCTGCTCTGGTTCTTTTACCGGCTTAACAGCCGTACTTTGATATCCTGTTGAGCTTACAACTCTGCTAATTGAATCAATTGCCATTATTCCACCTCCATGTGTTTTCATCTTAATTTTTATGCCGCATTATTCCAATCCTCGTAATTGTTATATCGGAAAATATATATCATAATTTAGTGCTATTATTAAAATAATTTATTTAATTTTTTAAATATATGACTTTTTTACATTAAATAAATGTATAACATTAATTTTATTATATTATTGATATATTACAAAAATTGTTATAATGCAGATATCATTATTGTATATTTATTTTTTTAATAATTTGTTTAATTCTTTAATATCTATGGAATCTGCTGCTTCCTTATTTGCATTTTGTATTTGTACATAAACCTCTTTTCTATAAATAGGAATTGACCTAGGAGCAGATATACCAAGTTTAACTTGGTCTCCCTTAATATCGATAATTGTTATCTCAATATTATCATTAACTACGATTGCTTCATCTTTTTTTCTTGACAAGGCCAGCATCCTAATCACCATCCTTTCTGCTTTTTTGCTCAAGTATATTATAGATAGGATACTTTACCATATAATCATCATTGTCTGCTATAAGCTGAACTCCTCTCATTGTATCAATATTAATGATAATTGGTGCCTTAAGATTACATGTCATCTCCTTAATATTCTGTGTAACTGTCAATGTAACAAGAACCAACAATTCTGCATCTTTAATATTTTCTCCCAATGAATTAATCAATTCATCTTCAACAATTGGGTCGTAATGTTCAAATATAAGTTCTGGCTTAATTACGGGCAACGCCAGAGAGACCTCGTTAAGCGACTGTAGCCACATTGTTGAAGATTCTGCATCTTTTTGTGCATCATATACAATGGTAAATTGTTTAAACTCATCAAACCCAATGATACCTCTGTCAAATGTTATAACTTTATCTTTATCTATTTCAATTTCTCCAAACCATTTTGTTTGTATTCTCATTGTTATTCACACCTTTCTGGCATCTACCCAATCAATATTTTTATATCTTATAAGAAATCAAGCAATGTCTGTTGTACCACCTTACTAGCTGCCGTAAGAGATGCATTGTAAACCAGCTCTGCCGCTGTGCAACTTATAACGACTTCCTCAAGGTCAATATCCTCATTTTCAGATTTCAGTTTTGTAAAATTCGTCTTTTGTTCTGTAAGTCTGCTCTTTGTCAAATTAAGACGATTCATTCTATTACCAACATCAGCTTTCGCCAAAGAAGCCTGCTGCTGATAGTTTTGTGTCTGTTTAATACCTCTCTCAAAGGCATTTGTCATCTCTTCCTCAGCAAGTTCTTTTTGTTTTGTCAATCCCTCTTTGATTGTATTTAACTTATATTGAGAATCCTTATCTTGATACCTTGACTCTCCTAACATACTATCAACCTGTTTAATTTGATTTTCTATGTCAATTACATTATTAACAGAATTTATAAGGTCATCTATATCCCTTCCGAGATACATATTAAAGGCATCATTTGCCTCTGTATTTACTTTAAGTTTTTGCGCAAAATTAATATTATACTCTATATCTTCTGCTTCTTTTTTATATACAACTCCAACATTTTTATAATTATCTACACAATCATAATACATAACAGGATTAACATCATTTTTTATAAAATTGTCTTTTCTGTATGTAAAAGAATATTCATCTGCATTATAAAGCCTTTGATATACATCTCTACCTATAAGAATCTCACCCGTTGTCGCATTAAATGCTATCTCTCCGTCAGCAGGAATGTAATTAGGGTCAGTAACTGTATTATTAACTGTCAAAGTAGTTTCTGTTCCATTTTCTGTAACGGTCATAGAAAAATCACTTGTAAGCACTTCTTTATAACCAAGCCTAAAACGATATACTTCTTCCACATTTGGCGTTACGATTTCATTTGTTGTTGGGTCCGTCTTATACTGCAAATTCAGTATATCATCATTAGAATACGCATTTGTATATACAGTCTTTGTCTCTAAATTATTTCTGTCAAAATGTTGTGTAATTGTATAATCTACACCTTTAGCATCCTCATCAGATTGATACGTAAGAGGTGTATCTGTCATATATCCTGTAAACAAATATCTTCCTGCATAATCAACATTTCCTTGGTCATAGTATGCCTCTTTTAGCTTGGTTAAACTTGAAGCAAGTGTATCACGCTCAGCCGTTGAATAAGAATCAGAAGCTCCCTGTGTACAATATCCATATAAATCCGTAAGAATGTCATATGCTTCATCAATTGCTCCCTCTGTTGTCTTTAACCATGAATCTGCATCTGGAATATTCTTTTCCAAATATCGCTGAACTTGGTTGAGACTAGAGCGAAGTCTTAATGCTCTAATTGCTATAACAGGGTCATCTGATGGTCTGTTAATCTTCTTTTGTGTTGAAAGTTGTGTATCTAAATCATTGAGCTGATATTTATTAATCTGCACATTTGACATTGTGTTGTTTATCATCATCTGATTCGTTATTCTCATATTTAGCCTCCATTCATTAAATACCTGTTTGATTAATTAATTTATCGTATATCTGATTCATAACAGATAACATCTTAGAGCTTAAATTATATGCCTGTTGAAATTTCATAAGGTCCATAGCTTCTTCGTCTGTATCTACACCCATAACCGATAAGCGTTGATTATGTATGGTGTCTTTCAAATTGGTATAATTTTTAAATAAGTCTCTTGATTTCCTTGTATCTATAGACAAATCGCTGACAATACTCTCCAAAAAATAAGTTGGTGAACCTCCATCAAATGCTGTGGATTTTTGAAGTTTATTTAATTCTTCCATAACCATCTCATTTGCCTCACCTGTGTTAAATACCTTTTTGATGGCAATTCGTTCTGGATGGTCTAATAAGTTTTGATTAATTCCTACATTGGCTCCTGTCATTACTTCTGCATCGTTTACTGTTACAAACAAAGATTCTCCTTTATACATTCCATCTGAGGAAAGACCATCTTTAAGAACTTTATTTACTTCGTCAGCAAATGTACTTACAAATTGGTTTAACTGTGCCTGATAATATGGAACTCCTTTATATTCTGTATTTTTATTTGGCTGCGGCGTTGTCTGCATAACCTTATTGCCATCAGAATCTGTAATATAATTGCCATTATTATCTTGTGCGATACTTTCTATCTCACCATTACAACCGTCTCGAATATCTAACAGACCTTTTAATTCGCCTCCAAGACTGATACTATACATATTGAACTCCTGTCCAGTATTCCAATATATATCATATAAACCAGCAGCATCTGATGCATTTCTTGGTTCTTCTCTTGCCACTACTTCAAGTGTATTATATCCATATCCGTTGACTAATGTTTGACCATTCACTCTCACTGTAAAATTAGTAAGATTATTGCCTAAATCTTGTTCTGTTGTACTGATATTAACAATAGCTGAAAGCTCATCTAAAGCTTCATTTCTCCTATCTCTTAAATCATTAGCATTGCCATAACAAGATTCTATCTGGTTAATCTGGTTATTCAAACTAGCAATTGTCTTTGCTAATGAATTAATATGTTCAACTGCATCTTTAATTTCATTGTTTGCATCTGCCTGAACATTTCTTAAATTTGTACTGAGATTATTAAAGTAGTCTGCCATACTTTTTGCATTATTGACAAGCTGATTTTTAGCTGATTCATCACCTGGTGTCAATGTTAGCTGATTCACCGCTCCAAAAAAATTTTCATACTCTTGTGTAAATCCTTGTAGGATAAACTCATTCATATAATTTTCTACTTGTATCATATAATTTTGCTTCGTTGCATATTCGCCATAATTATCCTGATTATTATAATATTTCACATCATAATAGCTGTCTCTTAAACGATTGATTGCTGCAACTGTAACACCAGCACCCAAAGTACCATATGTACCATATGTTCTTATCGCATCGGAAGCTAATGTTAAAGCCTGTTGTCTGCTATATCCTTTTGTATTAATATTTGCAACATTATGACCAGCAACAGTCAATGATGTATTTGCTGCCTGCAAACCTGAATATGCTATCGTTAAGCCAAAAAATGTTGATGCCATACATTCTCCTTTCTGATTGTACCATTATCCAATAATTGCAAAAAACAAAATTTTAATTTGTTTGTTATGTAAAATAAATAATCCATCACAGGACACGCTTGCACTATTTGTCACTTATAATGATTATAAACATAAAAATACACATCAAATCATTAACTGTTCCAAAGTATTCTATAAATGAATTTGTTTATTTTATACAACATACACTTCAAATAATGAATTTTGCCACTATCTATACACTGTTAATAACAATGCCGATAATTGTTATAATAAGGATTGACGCCCTTACTAATACAATTATCGGCAATTATCAAATGAATCTTAATCAATACATATAAAGTTTTTGTCAACTACCTATCACCTAAAGATAGTGTGTTTGCATATACAGCAAACAAAAAGATTTAATTTATGAACCAAGAGACGTTACAAGATGTTCTAACATCTCACTAATAACATTAATATATCTTGACGAAGCATTATATGCCTGCTGATACTTAATCATCTTTTGCAGTTCTTCATCAGATGAAACACCTTCTGTCTGCATCCTTTGATGGTCATAGCCATTCACCATCGTCTGCCAGTCATTAACAAAATCTTCAAGTACATTACCTGCTATAGCATATTGACCTGTAAAATTATCATAATACTCGGAAAATGTCCCAACAGAATACTGTTCAGGATTTACCGATGCAAAATCTGCACTCCATATATCAAGAAGCTCTTGTCCCCTTGCCATATCTTCTTTTCCTTGAAGGGTTGTCATCGCAATTTTCCCAACGTCTTGTGCAACGACAGCATTAATATGAAGATTGCCAACAGAATACTCTGTACGATTTCCTCTCTCATTTTGATTATTATGAACATACATTTTTCCGCCATTACCATCATCCATAACAATATATCTTGGCGTGTCTGCTCTCGAAAATATCTCCTCACCAACCGTCTTGTCATCATCCATTCCATAATCTGTTTTATCCATATCAAGAATGGTATAATTATAACTGCTTATAGTTGCCTCATTGGTGTGTTCTTTATCTGTATACAATTTTTCCTTTGATACATACGTATATGTTCCGTTCTCACTTTTACCTTTTACTTCATTGCCATGAACATCATACATTACATCTTGGGCAACCCCAGAATATGTATAAGTGTTTGGCATCACCTCTTCTCCATTATTCATCAATGGAGCTGTCAGTGTCATCTCTTTTTCTGGACATAAAACATCATTAATCGCTGTAACAAGCCCATTTACCAATTTATCTAAACCAGATATAGCTGTCAATATGACTGATGAGTCAATATACTTGTTATAATATGCTTGTTTATCAAGGTATTCTGCATAATCATTCTCATATTTTTGTTTTCCATCGTTTGTTGTAAGGTCATAATCTTTTTGATCTGGCTTTACAGGGACATCATTGTAATTTACAACAATACTTCCTCGTGCTAAAAGCAGCCCTTTCAACTCTCCTTTATCGTAGTTATCTGTTATTTTATTCATTACAGACTCTGGATATACATCTCTTTCAAATGCTGGCCATGTAGGTATGTACAGCATTGTTCCTTCTGTTGTTCGTTTAGACATCTCTAATACGCCTGTTAAGGTAACAAATGGAACACCCTCTGCATTAACAACAACTTCTCCATTTGGCTGTTCAAAATAAGAGATATTTATATATCCACTTAGTTCATCTAATGCGTTATCTCTGGCATCTCGATAATCGTTTGCATCTTCTCGTCCAGCACTTTCTATTTCAGAAATTTGTTTATTGAGTTCAAGTATTTTGTTTCCAAGCTTATTGATTTTATTTACCATATTTTCAACTTGAATATTCAATGTGGTCTGGTAATCTGTAAGCCCCTTATATACAGCTTGTGACCTTGTTAAAAATGCAGATGCACTTTGTATCAATGAAGAACGTTTCGTTGTACTTGCTGGCTCTTTACTTAATTCATTGATTGCATCACGCAAATTTTCAAGACTTTCTTGATAAGTAACTCCCTGTAATTCACCAAATTGGTCTTCAATTTCTTCAACCGCTTTATATTGGCTTGAATAATATCCCAATCTGCAATTTTCAGACCTGTAAGCTTTATCTATAAACTCATCTCTAATTCTTCTAATCTCATTAACGCCTACACCTAAACCATATGTTGAAGTAACTGGACATTTATAATTTCCTGGCACTTTTACATAGTGTGTATCTTTAAATGCAATCTGTTGGCGTGTATACCCTTTTGTATCAATATTAGCTAAATTGTGTGCTGTAGTGTTTAAAGCTGCCTGTGATGACTTTAATCCTGTTGCTCCAATCATCAAACTAGCCATACCATTTGCCATAATCTACCCTCCTTGTATGCTTGCTCCTTTTTTGTAAAATCTTTTAAATATTTTATTGAACTATACATATACTTTATAAAATCGCTATTTGAATAAAATATATATTTTAAATCTACTTATCCATCTAAAAATAGTAAATTTTATACTTCCAATTTATAAAAAAAGAACCTCATATCGAAGTTCTTTACTGCTTTGCATCAAAACTGGTCGTTGAACCATATCCTACCTGTTCACATGCACCCTTGCTATAATTTGCTGTCTGTGGTGCCATTACTGAATTTCTTGCAAGATTAAGCTCAAACTCAATCATATCCATCGATTCTTGTAATAACACTTTATTGTTATTATTAATACGCATAAGATGATCTAGCGTTTTTTTTAGCTTCATATGAATATCTCGCAGAGCTTTTTGTTCTTTCGGCTGTTTGGACAACATTTCTATAATCATATCAATACGCATACCTTTTTGAGAAAGATTTAACACACAACATATATCTTTAACACAATCTTCTCTAGTGGTCTCAAGCTTATTAATAATATCTATATTTCTTTGTTCAAATCCAAGTATATCTTGAAGTTTTACCACATCATTATTAACAATAGCAGAAGTTTTATCTTCTGACAGTTTAATTAATTCTTGATACTGCAAATTTTCCTTATTAAGAACATCTATAAGATTTTCAATTAAACTTGCCATCTATAAAACCCCGCTTAAAATATTAACGTTGATATATTCTCCAATATCTTATCTGCAACTGCTTCTGAACTTATATGGTAAGAACCTGCCTCTATCTGCGCCTTTACCTGAGCCACTTTATCAGCTCGGATATCTGGTGCATTGTCAACAGCCGCTTTTGCTGTCTTAAAAGTCTTAGCTGTCTGTGAAATTTCTAGTTTATCGCTAAATGACTTGTTATTATCGGCTTTTTTTACCACTGATGTGTTATTAGACCGATATACTTGGCTAACTGCATTATATGCATCAATACGCATACTACCGCCTCCGTTTCATTATGTTCTTAAATACTTTATCGGACAGTTGTTCATATTACTTAATACCCAAAATTAAAAAATAAAATGAACTTTTTATTGCTTATCCAAATACCTCATTCTTGCCGCATCTTTTTGATTCGTTTTCTTTGCTGGTTGTGGATTTTTATCTTTATATATATTTCCTAATTGAGTTGACATTGTAAGTTTGCAACTTTCACAATATTTTCCTGACTTAATTGTTGCTCCACACATCTCACACTCAATACCAATTGGCGAATCATCTGCAAAATATAATCGCTCTTCCCTTATCCACTGTTCAATCTGCTTGATACTAACCTCACAATCCTTTGATATCTGACTAATACTTGCCATAGGATTATCGTTTATATATATTTTAACATCTTGAAATTTATCTTCAAGCGCGCTGACGCAGCTAGGACACATATTTCTATATGCGCCGCCAATATAATTATATAAACGTCCACATACTCTGCAATTCCTTACATCCATAGTATCTTTCCTCCATTCTGCTGTTAAACAGCAATATACAAATTAAATAAATCCTCTTCCAATGCACAGACAGACACCATATATTTCTTTCACTCCCTGTCTTTTCAGTGCGTTTGCACAGGCATCGAGTGTTGCTCCTGTAGTATATATATCATCTAAAAGAAGTACCTTATTATATTCTATCATTTTCCTTTTTGCAAGGAAAGCATTTTCAAGATTTTTTATTCGTTCTATTGCATGAAGTTTTTTCATAGGTGCTGTTTTTTTTATTCTAAACAATAATTGAGTATTTATATCAATATCTAACAATTTTGATAAATTTTGAGCTATCAGCTCTGTTTGGTTATATCCTCTTACTTTTTCCTTTGCACGATACATTGGCACAGGAATAATAATATCTGGACTCCATATTCTTATCTGTCTTTTGCAATATTTTTCTATAACAGTTGCATACCACCATGCGTATTCTCTACAACCACTATACTTGAATCGATATATGGACTGCTTTATCTCTCCCTCATAAGGTAATGCTGCAATACATTGTGTATATTCATGTTTTGTATGTTTGCAATCATAACAATACTCACTGTCATTATCATTTAAAATTTTTCCACACTTCATACATTGAGCTTCATTTATAGGTTTTACTTTGTCTGTACAATCACTGCACACATCACCATATTCCTGCCATGTAGAAAAGTTAATATGCAGCTTTTTATCTGTAGGTTTGCCGCATATAGGACATGCCAAAGGATAGATGCTATTTACAATAAAGTTTACTGTCCTATTTATTATTTTGTGTTGAATCAATCAATAAAATACCTTTCTAAAAATTTCCATTTTTAATCTTTTATTCCCTAAACATTAGCTCTTTAATTCGTATATCTAATGAAGAATACCTTTTTTGTTCCGCTTCATTTGCTGCCATTTGATGAAAAACATCTTCATTGCCAACTAAACACACGCATTTCTTTGCCCTTGTCACTGCTGTATACAATAAATTTTTATTCATAAGAAGTCTTGGTCCTGAATACATTGGTATAATCACCGCTGGATATTCACTTCCTTGAGATTTGTGTACCGTAATAGCATATGCAAGTTCTAACTCCTCAAGCATATCAAAATCATAAACAACTTCTCTTGCATCATCAAATTTTATAATCACTTGCTCTGAAAAAATATTAATTTTTTGTATGATTCCAGTATCACCATTAAAAACACCGCTGCCTGTATCATAGACTATATTGTTTTTATTTCGTTTTTCCCACTGAAGCTGATAGTTATTTTTTATTTGAATCACTTTGTCTTGTTCGCGAAAAATCGTATCTTTTACCTTTCTTTCCATCTTTGAAGGACTTGGAGGATTTAATCGTTCCTGCATTAGTTGATTTAACCGTTCTACCCCTACTGAAGACTTCTTTGATGGTGTTAATATCTGAAGTTCCCCCACATCAACACCTATATATTTTGGTAATTTATCTTTAATCAATGTATACATTGCATTAATAATTTCTTCTGGTGTCCTTCTGTGTATAAATAAAAAGTCTTTGCTATATTTGTTAAGAACAATCTTTTCTCCCTTATTAATTTCATGGGCATGTGTAACAATTTCGCTTTCTGCTGCCTGACGAAATATCTTTTCTAACTTGACAACTGGAAATGCTTTGGAGGCAATAATATCTTTTAATACATTGCCAGCACCTACACTTGGGAGCTGATCTGTATCACCTACCAATATCAGTCTTGTTCCAACTGCAACTGCTTTTAATAAACAATTCATAAGACTGACATCAACCATAGACATCTCATCAACAATAATAACATCTGTCTCTAATGGATTATCTTCGTTTCTCTCAAAATGCGTTTTTCCTGTCAACTCACCTACTGTTTTACCGCTCACTTCAAGTAGCCTGTGTATTGTCTGTGCTTCATAACCGCATGTTTCTGTCATTCTTTTTGCCGCTCTGCCTGTTGGCGCAGCAAGTCGTATATCCATACCTTCCATTTGAAAATATTGTATAATGGCATTAATTGTCGTTGTTTTTCCAGTTCCGGGACCTCCTGTCATCACCATAAGCCCATTATGAACAGCGGTTTTTATCGCAGTCTTTTGAATATCATCTAAATGAATCTCTAATAAATGTTCTATATGAGCTATTCTCTCATCAACCTCCTTATCAGGGCAATCATACTCTATATCACAATCCTTTAATAATTTTGCAATACTTGTTTCCATATGATAATACCTTGCTGCATAGACACATTGCTTTTCTTGTATCTTTTTAATGACGATACGATTGTCAATAGCCATATCAATAAGACAATTATCAAAATTAGGCATCTCAATTAATAAAAGATTTTTTACCTGTGCAAACAATTCTTCCATAGGCAGATATACATGTCCTTGTCCTACTGCCTGATAAAGACAATAATATATTCCACTCTTAATCCTAAAATCAGAGTCTGCTCTGATACCTACTTTTGCTGCAATATCATCAGCTATCTTAAATCCAATACCATCAATATCATCAGCCAATTTATAAGGATTTTCTTTTAATATTTTATATATATTTGAACTATATTGAGAATAGATTTTATTAGCCATCTTCATGCTTATGCCATATTTTTGCATAAACATCATAGCGCTTCGCAGCTCTTTTTTATCATTTAACTGCTCTGCTATTTCCATAGCCTTTTTTATGCTAATTCCTTTAATCTCTGCAAGACGTTCTGGTTCTTCCTCCATTATCCTAAATGTATCATCACCAAATTTATTGACAATATTTTCAGACATTTTCTCTCCTATGCCTTTGATTGCACCAGAACTTAGATAACGCTTTACAGAACTTTCATCTGATGGCGCCTTAAATTCATAAGATGTGATTGTAAACTGCATGTAATAAGATGGGTGTTTTACAAAATTTCCCTCAGCAACGATAAATTCACCTGCGCTAATGTAACCTAATACACCAACGCAGGTAATATCTTCATTTTCATAAATTATGTTAAATACCGTATATCCATTGTCCTCATTGCGAAATATAATATTTTCAACAAATCCTTCAACGTGTTTTACAGCTTCATAATCCACGGTTTTCCTCCATTCTTATACCTGTTACAAGTTTATATCAATATCATACTTGTATAAACTTGTGATTGGAAAATCTTTGATTTTTCAACTTACTTCTTCCACAGCATAATTTCTTTTCATTTGTTCATATAACTGCTGTGCAAGTCCAAGTCCACTGCCACCATTAGAATCCACTACTTTATCAGCCACATTCTTTATCATCTCATCTCCAAAATAGCTTGACAACGTACTCATACCTGTATCTGAACTTCCTGTCACACCAAACAAACCTGAATACATATTGTCATCAGAGTCTCCATCGACTTTAGACATCTTAATCATTGCTTTTAACATCTGCTCTACAAAATAACCCTCAAAGTCCTTACAGACTTCCATAAGCTCCTCATCAGTTGCCTTAGACAAATCACTATTGTTTAATTTATTTTCAATAGCATTTGTTGAGGCATTATTATATGTATTATTAGCATATGTTGACTGAATACCACTTATAAAATTATCCATATTTACCCTCATTTCTGAACTGTGTTGTGATTATTATACCATAACTTTTCATATAATAAGATACTATACCACAGCAAAGCTGTGGTTATATTATCTCTTAAGATTATTTGCCTGCTCCATCATGGTATCTGATGTAGTAATTGCCTTAGAGCAAAGTTCATAAGCTCTCTGTGCTATAATAAGATTTACCATCTCTGTTGCAACATTGACATTAGAACCTTCAAGATATTTTGACTTTAAGGCACTTTTTTTGCCAATATCATCATAAGCTTCATTCAATGGAACTCCTGATGCATCCGTAGCTCTCAGGTAATTGTCACCAATCTTTTCAAGACCAGAAGGATTTGTAAACTGGAACAATGCA
Organism: uncultured Lachnospira sp.; assembly: GCA_910587485.1. GTDB lineage: Bacteria > Bacillota > Clostridia > Lachnospirales > Lachnospiraceae > Lachnospira. The sequence goes on along the minus strand of CAJUKN010000006.1, from coordinate 44,149 downwards.
ATCTGCATACCACCTATTGGCTGTGGATTGCCTGCCTCATCTGGATAACAAGCATTACCATCTGCATCAAATGTAACTTTTAAAGGATTATACTCTGATGTAAGCACAATTGGCACACCATCAGAACTTAAAACTGGATAACCATCAGATGTACACAAAGCAGAACCTTGCGCATCAATAGCAAAATAAAAATTACCATTTCTTGTATATACAGTCTCTCCATCAAGATTTTGTATAGCAAAAAAGCCATCACCATTAATTAAAAAGTCTGTATTGCTTTCTGTCTCCATAGGAGAACCTTGTGTGTAATGAGAAGTTATGGCAGATACTCTTGTACCAAGTCCAACTTGTGCGCTGACTGGTTTAAATTCTCCATTAGCTGTTGTTGTTCTTGCCTGCAAATCTTGATACAACAACGTCTTAAAACTAGCACTTTGACCTTTATAACCTACTGTATTAACATTAGAAAGGTTGTGTGAAATAACATCTACATTTGTCTGCTGTGCTATCATACCTGATGCAGCAGAATATAATGACCTAACCATAATTATTTTCCTTTCTGTACGCTGCTAGCGCAAATATTATAATTCAGACATGCTTACCATACCGCCTAACATACTGTCAACCGTTTGGATAAGCTTTTGATTACTTTCATATTCTCTGGCAAGACTTATCATTTCAACCATTTCTGAAACAACATTGACATTGGAAGCCTCTTTATACCCCTGAATAACAGCCGCACTGACATCTTGTGTCTGTGTTGCTCCATCTACTGCTCGAAACAAATTTTCACCATATTGTTCAAGATAATTATAATCTTCAAAATCGGTTATTAAAAATGTATCAACATACATATTATCAGCATATATCTCACCGGTTTTTTCAACTCTTAATTCTGCTATATTTGTAGGTAACTGAATGGGTGCGCCACTCTCACCTAATACATAATCACCATCCTTGGTAACCAGATAACCTTCTGCGTTCATCTGGAACGACCCATCCCTGGAATACATGGTTGATGTCACTCCACTTTTACTTGTAAAGGAAATATTAAAAAATCCTTTATCTGCTAATGCAAAATCATATGTACTCTCTGTGTTAATAAGAGGACCCTGTGTCCAGTCACGATATGTTTCGCCAATTTTAGCTCCAAGTGAAAGTCTACCAATCCTCTGGTTAAGGGTTCCAACTGTCCTATCCTTAATCTTAATACCAAACATCTCGTCAAATGATTTTGTTGTGCAGCCCTCTTTCTTATAACCTGTTGTTGAAGAGTTTGCAAGGTTATTGGTAATAACGTCCATTCTGCGTTGGCTATCCACCATACCTGTATATGCAGTGTATAATCCTTTAACCATAATTTCACCTCGTTCCTTAATTAAATAATCGCCTGTAAGCAATATCGTCACAATTTGTAAAAACTTAATAGCCTACCTGCATAAAAGTATAAAAATTTATTTTTATGGTATAATTTGTCAATTATACAAAAAATATTTACATTGTAAAAAATAGTACTTCTTATAATGAAATCTATCAATTTTCGTTAATTTTGTCATTAGTGAACTACTCCGACTTATGAAGTCTAAGCTTCCTGTTTCAATCACTACTGCACTCATACAAGTTATTCCGCCACCTATAGAGGTGGGGATTTCCTGCTTATGATATGTTAAAATTCCACTTTAATCTTCCCTATGTCCAGATAAAAACTCTATAAATTTACCTGTTCCAATTGCTACACATGTCATTGGGTCTTCTGCTGTCATTGTATTGATTCCTGTTTTTGACTCAATTAAGTCCTCTAATCCATTTAATAATGCACCTCCACCAGTAAGAACAATACCTCTATCTGCAATATCCGATGCAAGCTCTGGAGGCGTTTTCTCTAAGACACTGTGGACTGCTTCAACAATCTGTGAAGTTGCCTCTCTTAAAGCTTCTTCTGTCTCCTCTGATGTAACCTCAACCGTTTTAGGCAGACCTGTAACAAGATTACGTCCTCTTACATTCATCACTGCAATCTCTGCTCTTTGATATGCTGAACCAATATTAATTTTAATATCTTCTGCTGTTCTTTCTCCAATAAGAAGATTATGCTTTTTTCTCATAAATCGAACAAGGGCTTCATCAAAATCATCTCCAGCAATCTTTATTGATGTACTCACAACAATACCACCAAGCGATATAACTGCTATATCGGTTGTACCACCACCAATATCGACTATCATATTACCACATGGTCTAGCAATATCAATACCAGCACCTATTGCTGCTGCGATAGGCTCCTCAATAATTGCAACTTCTCTAGCTCCTGCCTGCAATGTTGCATCTTCTACTGCCTTCTTTTCTACCTCAGTTACACCAGAAGGCACACAAACACTAATTCTTGGCTTTTTTAACATTCTTTTGCCAATAGCTTTTTGAATAAAATATTTAAGCATCTTTTCTGTTACTGTATAATCAGAAATAACACCTTGTCTTAATGGTCTGACAGCCACAATATTACCCGGTGTTCTACCAAGCATAAGACGAGCTTCCTCCCCTATCGCCTTAATTTTATTTGTATCTCTGTCAAACGCAACAACTGAAGGCTCTTTTAACACAACACCTTTACCTTTTATATAAACTAGAATACTAGCTGTTCCTAAATCAATACCAATATCTGTAGATAACATCACAGACTCCCCTTTCATGTTTGTATCACAAATCTTCTATATTAGTCAAATATCCCATAATAAATCGATAATGTATTTGACATCGCAGTATTCGCTAATATGCAAATTAGCCACAAATTGACTTTTGTATAGCACCTAGCTCATTACTCGCGGAAATAAACTCAAATAAGTAACTATATCATATATACGAATGCATCGCATTTTGCGACTATTTATCATTATATACAACCTTCTTGAAATTTAAAAGAGAAAATTTAATTATTTTTCATTTTTTAACAAAAAATAAAAATTTTTAATAAAAAATAGTTTATGGGATTTTATCAAGACAAATGTATATTTACAATTTGGTTTGCTACTTGCTCAAACCATCTAGTTGCTATCGCAACGCAAATCCCACCCACCACTTATGCCTCTGTGGCATTGAAGTGGGAACTTCCTTGATGAAGTTAAAAAATAACGCAACGATACTTTTCAATACCGTTGCATTATAAATAATGGCTTTAGCTCATCTTTGTTATTCAGTTAAATGATAGCTTATGTTATAATTGTTATCCAAAAGCAACGAAAGCAATAATTGTATTTTCAGTCCTGTTTTGCTTTGACATATAGAGACATATTATCATTTAATACTTACATTAAATACCCCAATCCTGACTAAGCATTTGTAACTTTACCATGTGGGAATAAATCTTTCCTGTATTCATTAATTCTTTTGGTGTACCCTGTTCAGCAACAAAACCATCTGAAAGTACAACCACTTTGTCTGCATTGCTTACAGTACGCATACGGTGAGCAATAACAAGTACAGTCTTATCCTTTATCAGTCTTGACAAAGCCGCCTGTATCAATGTTTCGTTTTCTACATCAAGACTTGCTGTTGCTTCGTCTAACAAAATAATAGGAGAATTTTTAAGAAAGGCGCGGGCGATTGAAATACGCTGTCTTTCTCCACCAGACAGTTCACAACCATTTTCTCCAATCATACTATTATAACCATTTGGAAGTTTTGCAGCAAATTCTTCACAATTTGCCAACCTTGCCGCTGCAATCACTTCTTCATCTGTAGCATCCTTTTTTCCTATTCTAATATTCTCCATAATTGTATTGTTAAACAGTGTTACATCTTGAAATACGATAGAGTACAACGATAATAATGTTTCTGGCTCTATTTTGGATATATCCATACCACCAACGGTGATTTTACCCTTGTTTATATCCCAAAACCTCGCAGCAAGGCGTGACACTGTAGTTTTACCGCCACCAGACGGACCAACTAAAGCAGTAACTTCTCCTTGTTTTGCCGTAAAAGATACATCTTTCAATACGCTCTCTCCAGTATTGTAGGCAAAACCCACATGGTCAAACACAATATCATAACCTTTATTTGTTACTTGATTGCTGCCTGTCTGAATAGGCTGGTCAAGGATTTCATTCATACGATTTATATTTGTTTTGGTAGAAAGTACAGCAGCAAGATTTTGTAATGCACCTTCAAGCGGTGCATACAACCTTGAAGCAACAAGCAAAAACATAAAAAACAGTGGAATATCAATCTCTCCATCAATAAGTAATATAGAACCAACAAGAGCAACTGTAGCAATCCCAAACTTTAGTATTAGTGTTGAGGAAACAACAAAAAGAGCAGTTCCAAGTTCTGTAATGATATGTCGCTTTTCCACGTAATCAATTTTTTTGTCAAGTCCTTTCAAATAACTTTCTTCTGCATTATTCGCTTTTAAGTCTTGTAAACTTTCGATACACTCCTGTACACCACTTTCAAGCGCGACATTTGCCATTACAGATTTACGATTGAAATATTCTTGTATACGGGCTGAAAAAAATGTGATTGTAAATGCAATTGGTAAAACCCAAACTGCTGCAAGAGCCATACGCCAATCGTAAGCAAAAAGGCAGATTGCAATTAATGTTGTTGAAATAAGAGAGCCTGCTAAAGCAGGTACATAATGGGAAAATGCTGTTTCAAGCGTAGCACAGTCACCCATAATTGAATTTGTTAAATCAGCAAGGTCTTTTTTACCAAAAAAAGACAACGGAATTTTACGAAGCTGTTCTGCTAAAGAAATACGTCTCACTCCGCTTTCTACATAAGTTGCTAAATAGGTAGCGTTATATTGAAACCAAGTTGCAATGAATATGAGGGCAAGACAAACCAAAGCAGAAATGGCATAGAAAATAACACGATTTCCGTTTATGCCTCCATTCATCATATCAATGACAAAGTAATACAAAAGTCCAACAGGTAACATAAAGGATATATCTTGTACAACACAAGCAATACAGCCTTTTACTAAATCAACAGCCCCTTGTCTTGATAATGCAAAGCGCCTTTCTAATTTTGAAATTAGTAATGTCTTAATCATGCCTTTACCTCCAATCCCTTATTCTCATTCAAAATTTTCCATTCTGCTGCTTCAGAATAATTCTTCCACATATGTGCAAATATGCCGTTTTTTTCTATCAGTTCACTATGTGTTCCGCTTTCTGCAATCTCACCATCTTGCAGTACATAAATGCAATCTGCATCTATAATTGACGATAACCTATGTGCAATCATAAGAACTGTTTTTTTAGGAGAATCTGCCTTTTCTCCTTTAGAAAGAGCAGATAAAGCCTGTTGCACGCGTACCTCATTGTCAGGGTCGGCAAATGCGGTCGCTTCGTCAAGAATTAGGATAGGTGCATTTTTCAATATAGCACGGGAAATTGCTATTCGCTGCTGCTCACCACCAGAAAGATACACACCATTTGTTCCAACAACCGTATCTATTCCATTTGGTAATTTTTCGATAATGTCTAACTGCGCCGCTTTCAAAGCATCCATGATTTCTTCACGGGTTGCGTCAGGTTTCGCCATACGCACATTTTCTAATATAGAAGCTTTGATAAGGCGACTGTTTTGAAATACAAAAGACACTTTATTCATTAATGCCTCTTTTGGAATATTGCGTATATCAATATTACCTATTAATATACGTCCTTTTTGTGGGTCAAAAAATCTTGTAATGATATTTGCAAGAGTTGTTTTACCGCCACCAGACGCGCCTACTAATGCTACTATCTGTCCCGGCTTGATAGACAATGACACATCATTAAGCGCATTTTTAGGTATTGAATTTGTAGAATTATGTGCCTTGTCATAAGCATAACTAACATGTTCTAATGTAATCGAATTGTCAATCGGTACGCTGTTTACCAGAGTTTCTTTGCTCTTAATTTCAGGCAATGGCTTTTCATTCAACACTTCATCAATTCTACTGATTGCATCATCTACAATCATTGAATCTTCGCTCATAAACATAATTTTTGTAAGTGTCGTACCAATAACAGGCGTAATCACAATATAGAAAATAAGATTTAGCAGCAATTCATTTGTTACGCCGTTTGTTGTAAAAAGAATACCTCCAGCAATCAAAAAAGCGAATACGCCATTGATGGCAGTTGTGTAGAACATCATAGGCAAACGTAGTCCTTTTGTGTATGTGATTACCCATCTTTCGTAATTATCAATCGCAGCTTTGAAGCGTTTGAAAGAAAAAATTGTCTGCCCAAAAGTTTTTACTACGGGTACGCCCCTTACATATTCAACCGCTTCATTTGACATATCAGAAAGCGCATTTTGATATTGTTCCATTCTCTGTTTCATGTCTTTTCCAGTCATTTTCATCATAATCAGAAAACCAAGCACTACGGGAACAAGGCTTAAAAGTCCTAACCTCCAATCAAACACAAGCAGTAAAAAAAGCAGTCCTATGGGCGTAGCAATCGCGCCTGCTTTATCGGGCAGCCTATGTGCAAGATACGTTTCTGTAGCAGCACTAGAATTATTTACTATTCTTCGCAGTTTTCCGCTTCCATATTTTTCTGTTACTCCAAGTGGCAATGCTGCAATATGCCGCATAAGTTCTTTTCGGATATTAGCAGCAACTCGGAATGCACTTATGTGAGAACACATCAAAGCGGCTATATAGACAACTATAGATATAATTGCAAATAATACAGCATACCAGCCATAACATGTAATATTCCCTGCTTGTGAGAAATCTGGGGAAACTTCTAGTATGTCGTGAATAATTCGCCATATATACCAAAAAGGCACAAGAGCCAACAGCGCACTTATTACGGACAATATCCAAGAAAGATAGGTCAATATTCTATGTCCTTTGGCATAGCCCATCAATCTTGCTAGATTAGACTGTTTTTTCATTGAAAAACCCTCCTTAAAAATATTTTTATGATAATGAGGATAAAATAATCGCCCTCAAATATCCTATTTATAGTTAGTTATATCATTCTATAGTTAGTATTATCTAACACACATGCCAAATATAATGGAAAGCACATGCTTTCCATTATCATATCTGAGTCAACGCGGATATTCACAATCTGCTACGTTACTTACTCAAACCATCTAGCTGCTATTGCAACATACTCACCACCACACAAGTTTACCTACCTTTATTTCTGTAAATAACAAGCCAAACAGCCATGCTTGTATAAACATTTGATGACTGTTGTAAATATCAATTTGACTGCCCCATAATTTTCAACCACCCAGCAGTGTAAAAAGCTCTCATTTCTTTTAGATAATATATTGCTTCTTCAATCGGCATTTCATGTATAATCAATTCAAAAAATGTATTAAACATTCCTGTAATTAATATATGCTCTAACCGCTCATCAATAAATGGTGACGGTCTGCCTAACTTTTCAAGAACTGCTAAATAATCATGTGTTCCTTTTGTTTCTATTTCTACCATTTCATCAATCAGATTTGAAAAACGCGTTCCTTCTGAATGGCAAAGAATAAGTTTAAATTCATTTAAATGTTCATAGGCATATAAAAGCATATCATACATACATTCACCAGAAGTAGTGGTAAGATTATTGGGTTGTTCTTCTAGCGGTAATTCAGCAAATTCTTTCTGTGCCTTACAAAAGCAGTCCATAAAGTAGTTGTACTGTTCACCTACCAGTGCTTCAAATAAATCTTCCTTACTGTTATAGTAGCCATAAAACGCGCCTGTTGTCACACCTGCTGTCTTGACAATATTTCGTAAGGAAGCAGATTTGAAACCTTTTTCAAGAAATTCCTGCATGGCGGCTGAAAGAATTAAGTTTAATGTTGTCTGTTCTGCTTCACTCATTAGATTATCTCCGTTTATAACACCGTTATATAGCACTGTTATATAATATAGCAAATTGAGAAATTTGTCAATATATCCAATAAATTTTTATAAATTTATTCTATTAAGTTGAAATTTCTGAATTGTTCCAATAAACAAATAAAAAAACGGCATAGCCTACCAGCCATACCGTTTCCAAAAACAATTTTAATACTATTTTATAAGTGTTATCCTAAATACAGTCATCTTTTTATTAATTTAAACTATCCTTATTATAAGGGAACTTATTATAATTATTAAAGCGCTTTCTTAAGGTCATCAACCTTGTCAAGCTTTTCCCATGGAAGGTCTAAATCAATTCTTCCAAAATGACCATATGCAGCAGTTTGCTTATAAATTGGTCTTCTAAGGTCTAACATTTTGATAATTCCTGCTGGTCTTAAATCAAAATTCTTTCTGATAACCTCTACAATTTTAGAATCTTCAATCTTTCCTGTTCCAAATGTCTCAACCATGATAGATGTAGGGTGTGCAACGCCAATAGCATATGAAAGCTGAATTTCACATCGATCTGCAATACCTGCTGCCACAATATTTTTTGCCACATAACGTGCAGCATATGCAGCTGAACGGTCAACCTTTGTACAGTCTTTACCAGAAAATGCGCCACCGCCGTGTCTTGCAGCACCGCCATAAGTATCTACAATAATCTTACGTCCTGTAAGACCACTATCTCCATTTGGTCCGCCAATAACAAATCTTCCTGTAGGATTGATAAATATTTTTGTATTCTCATCAATCATATTCTTATCTACAATTTCATCAATAACATACTTCTTAATATCTGCATGGATTTGTTCTTGTGTTACTTCAGGTGCATGTTGTGAAGATACAACAATCGCATCCAATCGAACAGGTACACTATTTTCATCATACTCAACTGTAACCTGAGTTTTTCCATCTGCTCTCAAATAAGCAAGCGTGCCATCTTTACGCACTTTTGTTAATTGCTTTGCAAGTTTTTGTGCAAGGGCAGCAGAATATGGCATATATTCTTCTGTCTCATTTGTTGCATAACCAAACATCATGCCTTGGTCACCTGCACCAATAGAATCAATAAGTGTATCCTCATCTCCATTTTTCACTTCATAAGACTTATCAACACCCATTGCAATATCTGGTGATTGCTTGTCCAACGCCAATAATACAGCACATGTGTTCCCATCAAAGCCTTTATCGGAACTATCATAACCAATCTCACATATTGTATCTCTTACAATCTGTGTAATATCTACATTTGCCTTTGTTGTGATTTCACCCATTACCACTACAAAACCTGTATTTGTAAGTGTCTCACAAGCTACTCTTGAATATGGGTCTTGCGCATACATTGCGTCAAGCACAGCATCTGAAATCTGGTCACAAATTTTATCAGGATGACCTTCTGTTACTGATTCTGAAGTAAATAATCTTTTTTCCATTTTTTCCTCATTTCTGCGCTGCTTTTGCACAAAGAACTAAAAGTTCTTATGGGTTTGTGACAGGCAACGCACAGACACAAATCCCATGATTGAAAATTTCAATTTTCAATCTTTTGTTCTTCCTTATTTTTAAAACATATATAAAGCATTGGTTCTTTGTTTATTATGCAAAGCACAACTACTAAATAACCAATTTTTTATATGTCTTGCATGTAAAAAAAGAGTTGCTGCACAACTCTTGCAAGTTTATTTTATAAACTTGCTAATAGGTTGAACCTTCCTATAAAGTTAAAAACGAGTCCCCATTAAAGGACTCGCAATCATCTGACTGGAAATCCTCTTATTGTTCGAATCACTGTAATTTACACCACAGCGCATCTCCGCTCAGGTTGGCACCTTCCAAAAGTTATGGGGTTGCCGGGTTTCATCGATCCTATGTATCTCCACCACTCATAATAAGGGACATAATCGTTATATTTAATTCACGTGTATTGTTACATAGAAATATTATCTTGTCAACTACCAAATTATAATTTTTTAAAAAATTATTTTGCTTTATAGAAAAGTTCAACCTATCAACAAGCTCATTTTATAAACTTGTAAAAGATGTACAGCAACTCTTTTTTTAGTCAAAGCGGATATTCATTTAATTATATTGTTTCTTTCTTGTTCTTTCTATATAATGTATATATTTAATAGTATTGATAAATTTTTTCATAGGAGGCTGTCTATCAAGATGTGCGCCTATCATCTTTTCCATACATACCATATGATACCATCTGTTAAATTTATATCCGCAATTATTAAATTGCCCCACCTTATAGAAACCCAAACATTCATGGAATAACTCGCTGTCATTGGTAAGATATTCATCAGGCACTTCTGGAACAGCAATACAGACATTCATATTGACAATTCCCTGCGATTTCAGACAGTCTTCAAGTTCTTCATACAACTGTCTTCCAATTCCTATGCCTCTATAATTATTATCAACATATATTGATGATTCAACAGCCCAATCATAGGCTTTTCTGTTCTTAAATGTATCTGCATATGTATAACCCACAATCTGTCCATCTAGTTCCCCTATAAGAAATGGATATTTTTCACTAATTTTTACTATCCTCTCACCAAATTCTTCCACTGTTGGAACTTCATATTCAAATGAAATTGCTGTATTTTTTATATAGTATGAATATATTTCTAATAGATTATATGCATCTGTTTTTTCTGCTAGTCTAATGTTAATTTGAGGTATTAATGCAATTTCTTCCATATTAATTTTCACTCCTTACTCAACCTACAAGTTTAAAGATAACTTATTATTCTTTATATAAACACACATTTGTCCGCTAAATTTTATTAACTCACAAAAAATTATTTTTATATAGTAAGATGTCAGAAGTTTACAAAGCAAACTTTTATATCACAGCTTTGTTGTGGTTATTATATCATAATTTTTTACATAGTGAAATGTTAGAAATTTGCGAAGCAAACTTTTATACCACCATTTAGATGTAGTTATTATATCTTTTCTTACTTATGATTATATTTTAATATTTTTGACACTATATAAAATACTGTGCTATAATAACAAGCAATTACTGAAAATTTCAGTAAATCAAATCAATAAATATTTTGGAGGAAATCATTATGTACATTACCTGTTTAGACCTTGAAGGCGTATTAGTACCAGAAATATGGATTGCATTTGCAGAGGCAAGCAATATCCCTGAATTAAAGAGAACAACACGTGATGAACCAGATTACAATAAACTTATGAATTGGCGTTTAGACATTCTTAAACAACATAATCTTGGTCTTAAAGAAATACAAGATACTATCGCTACAATTGACCCTATTCCCGGTGCAAAAGAATTTCTTGATGAACTGCGTTCTATCACACAGGTAATTATTATAAGCGATACATTTACACAATTTGCAACCCCTCTAATGAAAAAATTAGGATGGCCTACGATATTTTGCAATTCACTTGAGGTTGCTCCAAGTGGTGAAATTACAGGCTTTAAAATGAGAATAGAAAACTCTAAATACACTACAGTAAAGGCACTTCAGTCTATCGGTTATGAGACAATCGCCAGTGGTGACAGCTACAACGACCTTGGTATGATTCATGCTAGTAAAGCTGGTTTTCTTTTTAAAAGCACGGATAAAATTAAAGCAGATAACCCAAACCTTATGGCATATGAGACATATGATGAACTGTTAGAGGCAATTAAAAAAGCAATGGAGTAATTCTTAAAATGCCTAGTAATCAAAAAATTATAAATCCCTATAAGCGCTTATTAACTATTCAGGATATTTCTTGTGTTGGGCAATGTTCACTTACTGTAGCACTTCCAATTTTATCAGCATGTGGGCATGAAACAGCAGTATTGCCATCTGCTGTGTTATCTTCTCATACGGCATTTAATCATTTTAGCTTTCGAGATTTAACAGAGGATATGCCAATTATTGAACAATATTGGAATAAAGAACAGATTAAATTTGATGCATTTTATATAGGATATCTTGGAAATCGTAATCAAATTCATTATGTTAAAAATATTATGAAATCAACTGCCAACGCAAACTGTCTTAAAATTATTGACCCTGCGATGGCTGATAATGGAAAGCTATATACTGGATTTGACCAATCTTATGTTGAAGCCATGAAAAAATTATGTAAAGAAGCAGATTATTTACTTCCAAATATTACTGAAATGTGTCTGTTGACAGATACTGATTATCAAGAAGAATATGAGGAATCTTACATTGATAAAATGTTGTCCAAACTGAAAACATTTTGCTCTGGAACGATAATATTAACAGGTGTCAATTTTATACCAGAGTACACAGGCGTTCTTATTTATGACGGTGTTAAAAAGTCATACTATAAACATAAAAAATTACCACAAAATTGTCATGGAACAGGCGATGTTTTTGCATCTACATTTACTGGAGTACTACTTAAAAACAACAACGTCTATGATGCTGTTAAAATTGCCTGTGATTATACTTTAGAATGTATGATTCATACAGTTGATGATGCTAGTCATTGGTATGGCACCAAATTTGAAATCACTCTGCCAAATTTGATTTTAAGACTTTCTAAATAAATAATGGTGCCTTGTAAAATAGAAATCTTATGAAACGTTATGTTCAAAGCGGATATTCGCAATCCGCTGCGCTACTTGCTCATAACCTCATATCTGCTATCACAACACAAGTCATCACTCCTTACTTATGCCTCTGCAGCATTGAAATGGAGGACTTTCTTGATAAGATTAAAAAAATCAAGTACAAAAATATAAATTTTAATTAATGAAACCAAAAAATAAATGGACTGCTGCAAGAGAAAAAATTTCTATATAGAAAATTTATTTTGCAGCAGCCCTTATTTATAACTTCATATCATATGTTATTTTTATTTTAAGAAATTGCATTATATATATTCATTTAAAAAATTTGACTTTTTATTCTCTTCCCCTGTTAGAATCTGCATAAGAAAGCAATTCTGATGTCTTAAATAAATCTAGCTTTGCCAAATCAAAACATTCTAAAATCTTTGGTGAAAATACACCACATTCATTATTATGAATCATTCTAACCGCCTCATCTTCTGCATATGGTATCTTATACACACGCTTACTAACTAATGCATCATACACGTCCACAATTGATACAACTTGCGCCCAAATAGGAATATCCTCTCCCGCTAACCCATCAGGATAACCATTGCCATCATATCGCTCATGATGATGACGACAAATATCATAACAATAACGATAAAAATCACTATCTTCCTGTCTAAAATTTTTCAAAATTTCACAACCATATATAGTATGTTTTTTCATTTCTTCAAATTCATCTTGGGTAAGCTTTCCGGGTTTTAACAATATACTATCAGGAATTGCAATCTTACCAATATCATGTAATATTGAGGCATTGACAATCAAATCTATCTGCTCTTTTGTTAAATTATATTCTGGATAATATTCCTTTAAATAATTCAAAAGAATACGAGTAAAATATCGTACTCTTTTAATATGTTCTCCTGACTCCAAGCTTCTAAATTCTACAACAGAGCTTAACGCATTTATCAAAAATTCATTATTATTTTGAAGTTTTGCCTGCACAGCAACAAGCTCTTTTGTACGCTCTTCCAGTTTTGTTTCTATATTAATTCTATTTTCAAACAATTCCATAATATTAATTGTTCGTCGCATAACAACTCTTGCATTAAAAGGTTTATATATAACATCTGAAGCACCATATATATATGCTTGTTCTTCTGCTTCAGCAGTAGCCTCACCTGTAATCATAATAACAGGAATTGTATTCATATATCCCTTATTTTTCATATGCTCCATAACTTCAAGTCCTGTTTTTTCAGGCATTATCAAATCCAAAAATAACATTACAATCTTATCATGGTGGGCATCCAAAAGTTCAATTGTCTCCTTACCATCTGCAGCTTCAAGGATATTAAACTGCTCTTCAAAAATCAATTTTATAATGTCACGATTAACCTCCATATCATCTGCTATTAATATCGTTTTTTCTTCAATATCCATGAAAATCTAATCCTTCCTTATTTAATCGAATTTGCATATATATTGTCATTGTAACTTTTTTATATACTATAACGCAAGTATTTTTTTGCAAAACATTTTTAAGTTAAAAAACAATTAATTTAATTTTAACAATTTAACTGCAATCCCAAATATTACCTAAAAAAACTTTAAATTATCTATTTTATTATTTTTTACATTGTAAATAATTTATATAGGGTTATTTTTTATAAAACATATTTTATAACATTCATAATAACATATGTTGATTTGCTCTTGAAATATATATTTATGAATAGGGAGGTAATTGCTAATGAATGAGGAGAATTTAATTATTAAAAAGAAGCGCCCAAAAGGTGAAGACGGCTACAAAACATTTTCTATTAGGATTAAAGAGGAACTTGTGTTTGATATTGATGAACTATCATCTAAAACTGGTCGTAGTAGAAATGAACTGATAGGAATTTTATTACAATATTCTATTAAGCATTGTAAAATTGAAGATGAATAATAAAATTTGATTATCAGCATGTTTATCAAAAAACCCCTTTCTCAATATTATCAAAGAAAGGGGTTTTTTGAATTTTATATTGCTTTAATATATTATTCAATGGTTTCCAGCAATTTTTGACACCCTTCTAGCACTTGTTCATAAGTTGTATCAAAGTCTCCAGAATACCATGGGTCAGCTATATCTCCGGGATTGTTTGTAAAATCTCTTAACTTATACACTTTATTATCGGAATCATTGCCTATGATACGCATTATATTATGAATATTCATACTGTCCATCCCTATAAGATAATCATATTTATCATAATCTGATTTTCTTAACTGTATCGCATATTTCCCATCAACACGAATACCAACTTCTGCTAACTTTCTTCTTGCAGGCGGATATACTGGATTGCCAATTTCTTCTGTGCTTGTTGCTGCTGATGCTATATAAAAATCAGCTTGTCGGTTTTGCTTTTTCACTAAATCTTTCATAACAAATTCTGCCATTGGACTTCGGCAGATATTGCCATGACAGATGAATAATATCTTTACCATATCCTTAAAACCTTTGAAAATGCTGTATTTTTGACGTTTTTACGCATTTTCTTGTCCTTTCTGTTTTCTTAATTTTTCTCATATATTATCATAAATTATTATAGTTTTGTGTAAATTTGAGGTAAAAATTGAGGTAAATTCCAAAAATTTCTGTTCTTGTTTTGTCGTGATTGCTTCCCTTATAACACTATCGTTGATAACTACTGTACATAGTTGAAATTCAAACGGATTGTTGCGTATTAAATCATCATCGACTGCCAACTACCACTTGGAAAGCTGGTCTGATAACGCCACAGATACTGTGGATAGAATTGTATCCCCTCCCATCCGATTGCAGCTTGATAAGCCACTCCTTTGCAACATTGGACAGCTTCACTTTATCTATCCATCGTGTGGCAGATTTAGTCTATGATCATCTGTTTGTTACATTTTATATTTAGAGATTCATTCCCATTTGAAACATTTTACAGAGAAACAAAAACAAATTAGTGTAACAGTACCCATAACAATAATGGGGAGCAGCGCATTATCAATCGGTAATCCAAGAAATGTTGCTTTCATTAGTTGAATACCCTGTGTTAATGGAAAGATACTAATAATTTTCTGCATGACAATGGGCATAACTTCAAAAGGAAGTGTTGCACCCGAAAAAATCAGCATGGGAAAATATAAGATACAAGCAATCACACTCGCAGTTTTCATATTTTTAGCAATTCCTCCAACTAACAACCCAATGCTTAAAGTTGACACCATAGTTAAGAGCCAGCTTCCCAAGAATAAAAGAATAGAACCATGTATTTTGATTTTCCAAAATAACATAGCAGCGGGAAACAATGTCAACATTGATATAACGCAATATATAACATATACTGTAAATTCAACGACAAGTAATTTTGCGGGACTAACAGGAGTAACTTGAAAACGCTTTAAAATCTTTCGTTCCCGATATTCTGACACCACAAGGGGCAATCCCATAAGCCCACCTGCACAAATAGAAATACAACAAAGTGCGCCAAAGGATTGTTCCATAAAAGTATATGCTGCCCCCTCTGCGGCGGGTTTTGTTCCATAAATAAAGTCAAGAATGATTAAAACCACCAATGGAATAATAACGGCAAAAATAACCATATTCATGTTTCTAATATTGAGCTTTAACTCATTTTTCAAAAGTGTTATAAATGATTTCATTCTTCAACCTCCTGACCGGAAAGCACAAGATAAGCGTCCTCAAATTTTTCGCATCCGCTTGATTGCTTTGCCTGTTCAATCGTTCCATAAAATACAGCCTTTCCTTTTTTCAAAATACATATCTCATCGCATAGGTTTTCTACTTCGTCCATAAAATGAGAAGTCAAAAAGATAGTTAATCCCTTGCTTTTTAATTCTGATAGGATTTTCCATACATCACGCCGGGCTTTTGCATCAAGCCCAGTAGTAAGTTCGTCAAGAAAAACAAGCTCTGGATTTGGAATTAAAGCAAGCACAATGAATAACCGTTGCCGCTCGCCGCCGGACAGACTTTTTACCGCACTACCAATCTTGTCACCTATTCCAAATTGTTCACAAAGTTTTTTCCAATCGGTGGGGGCTTCATAAAGACAAGCAGTTTCTTCACATAGTTCTGAAACTTTTATTTCTGGTTGATAATCACCCTCTTGAAACTGAACACCAACATTTTGAAATAAGCGATGTCTATCCTTTTTAGGATTGCACCCCAAGACTGATACCATCCCACTGTCAGCATTTTTTATGCCTAAGATACATTCAATCGTTGTGCTTTTTCCTGCACCGTTTGCGCCAAGCAACCCATAAACAGTGCCGCATTTTACTGATAGACTGATTTTGTCTATCGCAAGCAGATTGTCATAACTTTTCGACAACTGCTCAACTTTGATTACAGTTTGCATAATAAGACCTCCTATTTGTTTTTTTGTGAGATAAGAATACCACCAATGAAAACATTGGTGGCAAAGTGTAGGGTTATGAAAATTGTTTTTTCATATTGTGTAACATATCATAAAGAGCAACAGCATTTTTTTCTGCTGCCACAAGTGAAATAATAAGCCGATCACAAACTGAAATGATATCATCAGTTTGTTTTGGTGTATTTAAGACAATGCGAATATCCACATTAGGATTTTCTGATAATTGCTGCAACAATCGCAAAATTGCTTCTAAGGAATAATTAGCACATCTTAGTGAACGAATGATTTTTAGACGCTGTATATCTTCGTCAGTATAAACACGATACCCGTTATCCTTTCGCTTTACAGTGAGTAAACCATTCATTTCCCAATTACGTAGTGTGTCCATAGAAATATTAAGCAGTTCTGATACCCCTTTTCGTTTAAGCTGCTTTGAATTTTTCCGAACTTCGCCAGACAAAATTTGTTGCACAATCTCAATCGCTTGTTCTGCATTCTGATGTTCCTGCTTAATCTGTTTTATGTACTCCTGCATAATCGTCATTGCAGTATCAAAATCCCTTGTTGCAGAAACCATAATCATTTGTACAATTTTCTTTCGCAATCCATTTTGTAGTACTTCTATCTGAAACGCAAGACGTATTAGTTTGCATTGCTTTATATGAAACTCTGTAAATACACGATAACCATTTGATAGACGTTCTGGCTTAGGTATTAATTTCAGCTTTTCATATAATCGGACTGTATTTGGGTGTATTCCGACTATTGCGGCAACTTCCGCTGTTTTATAAGTGTTCATTATTTCTCGCCTCCATTCTCCCAAAAATATACCATAACCGAAAAGTCTGGTGTTAAAATGTAGGGTTTATTATAACATGAGCATATGAACTTTCAATAAACAGCATGAGCAGGATAAATATAGCAACTTGTGATGTCATCTTGCCATGTAAATAATATAAGATGTGAAAAGCCACTTTTACCATCAATCATAGGAATTTCCCTTGTTCCACAGGTAGTTTTTGTATCTTCAATCACATACTGCATATCTCTTGTGCGCTGTAGTTGATGGTCTATAACTATCTTTCTATTTTTCATATCTAAATCAGATATAGTTAATCCAACAAATTCCGAAATTCTTAACCCTGTTTTAAAAAGAATATAAATACTTTCATAATATTTACAAAAATACTTATCATTCTTGATAAGTTCCAAAAACTGTTGTTCTTGTGTTTGTGTAATAGCTTCTCTTGTAATGCTATCATTTACAATAACTGTTATAAGTTGAAATACAAAGGGATTTTTTAGAAGAAAATCATCATCAACAGCCATTTGGAATGCTGGTTTTACCACACCGAGAATTACAGAAATTGTACTATATCCTCTGCCATCAGACTTTAATTTAATCAACCATGCTTTTGCAGCAGATAGCTTTACTTTATCTATACGTTTCATTTCAATTCTAATTCTATTATCATGCTATAACTCTCACATTCATGTCGTATTCCTTTGACATAATAGTAATCATCCGAAGTTCCAGCTATCATGTAGAAAATGACAGAAACAACAACCGATCTTCCTTATCAGCCAAATACTTCCGCTACATCTTTCAAATATTTCCGAATCGGCAAATGCTGTGGACAGTGTTTTTCGCATTTTCCACAGCTAATACACTCCGACGCTTTTCCATGTGTCAATACCAGATTGTTATAATAGATTGAGGACACCATACCTTTAAAATTTTTGTTATCGTTATATAATGCAAAACAATCTGGAATTGCAATGTTCTTTGGACATTCGCTTTCACTGACACAATATCTGCAGGCTGTACAGGGAATGGCAATCCCCGAACGAATGATATTTGCAGCCTGTTTCAATGCTTCTATTTCTGCTCTGCTTAAAGGCTCAAAATCCTTCATGTAGCTTAGGTTATCTTCAAGCTGTTCCATATTGCCCATACCTGAAAGTACCATCATCACATTTTTATGAGTGGCTGCAAAACGGATTGCCCACGATGCGGTGGAAAGTTCTGGTGTCTGTGCCTTCAATATCCTGTCTGCTTCCTCAGGGATATTCGCAAGCGCTCCTCCTTTGATTGGCTCCATCACAATCACTGGCTTGTCATGCCTTGTGGCAATCTCATAGCATTCCTTCGCTCTGATTGCCACATCTTCCCAATCCAGATAATTTAACTGAAGCTGAACATATTCTATTTCTGGGTGATCCTTCAATATACGCTCCAAAAGCTCTGGCGAATCATGGAAAGAAAAGCCGATGTGATGGATTCTCCCTTCTTCTTTTTTCTGTACCAGAAAATCAAATGCTCCCACTTTTTGGACATTCTCGTAATTGGTGCCAGCCAGTGCATGAAGCCAATAATAATCAAAATACTCCACGCCACACCGTTTTAGCTGTTCTTCAAAGATTCCCTGCATCTGCTCTGTTTTCTGTACCATGTAAACTGGCATTTTATCTGTAATGGTAAAACGCTCCCTTGGATACCGTTTTACCACAGTTTCCCGGAAAGCCTTCTCACTGTTGCCACCATGATATGGATATGCCGTATCAAAGTAGGTACCACCTGCTTCTAAAAAAGCATCCACCATTTCTGTCATTTTTGGAATATCTACCTCATTGTAATTTCCATTTACCACGGGCAACCTCATTAACCCAAAACCAAATTTTTTCATTGCGATTCCTCCATTTATTCTATAAGTTTTATTCAATTACGATTTCTTCCCCAGCTTCCCACATCTGTGAATTTCATAAATGAAAGACTTATAATTTTCGTTCCTCATGTTTACCCGTTCTAATTCCATGATACTGTCTCCTTGCTGCTATCTATGAAATCCTCTATGACCATATACCCTGCACCCATTCAGTGCTTCTTCTAGGGAACTGAACTCTTCGTCTGTTAATTCAACTTTGGCTGCATCCAGATTTTCAACAATACGCTCTTTATTTTTTGAACCTGGTATTGGGACTACATTGGGATACTTATGCAGCATCCACGCTAGGGAAATTTGTGCGCTAGTAGCATTTTTCATTTCTGCATATCTTTTCAGAAGGTCAATAATTGGCTGATTTCCTGCTATATTTGCTTTAGAAAGCTGTGGAACCCAGTTTCTGACATCATCATGCCTCTCAAATTGTGTGTCCACTGTAATCTTCCCAGAAAGAAGCCCACTGGCGATAGGGGAAAATGGGACAAAACCAATATTGTTCTCCATACAGTAAGGAATTACGCCTTTTTCTGCATCACGCTCTACCATGGAATAAATATTCTGGACTGCTGAGAGTGGCATTACCTCGTTGGCTCTCTTAATAATGGGGACATCTACCTGTGACAGCCCCCAGCCGCGGATTAAATCATCCTCCATGAGCCTGCCCATAGCTTCCGCAATCTTTTCCACAGATACACCACCCATCCTGTGGAGATAATATAAGTCCACTCTGTCCGTCCGAAGCCGTTCCAGTGAGCCTTCCAAATGTCTGCGGACTGCATGGTAAACTGAACCTCTGTCGATAGCTTCAAATCCATTTAAAAACAGTTTCGTAGCAATCACCACCTGATTCCGAACCTCATATAGTGCTTTTCCAACAATGCGTTCATTATGCCCAATGCTAGAAAGGTTCGGACTGTAAATCTCTGCAGTATCAAAAAATGTGCAACCATTCTGATAAGCATTTCTGATTGCTTCCATGCTGTATTCCTCTGGCGGTATCTGCCCATAACCATGGGAAAATGCCATGCATCCCATACCAACTTCGGATACTTCAATATCTCTTAATAATCTTGTTTTCATGCAGCCTCCTCTTATTAATAACTTGCAAACCTCTGATTCTTGTCAATATCCGTTATCCTCTGCATTTCATCCTTTGACAGTTCAAAGTCAAAAACCTCAAAGTTCTCTTGGATATGTGCCTCATTACTTGAGCCAGGGATTGCAATATTCCCTGCTTGCAGATGCCAACGCAGGATAATTTGTGCAGAAGTCTTGCCGTGTGCTTTAGCTATGCTGCTGATAGTTGCATCATTAAACAATGTCTGCGTATTTCCTCTGCCGCCCAATGGAAACCACGATTCCATAACGGTACCATACTGGACAATATGCTCCTTCATCTCCATACTTTGATGGTATGGATGCGTTTCATTTTGAATCAGGGCGGGAACAATTGTTGTTACATTCACCAAACGGTCAAAGTCCTCTGACTCATAGTAATTGGACAGCCCAATGGATTTGAGTTTCCCCTCTGCAACAGCCTGTTCCATTGCCTGATATGCCTCTACGTCATTTTCTGGCTGTGAATGGTGAAGAATCATAAGGTCAATATAATCAAGGTCAAGCCTTTCAAGAGAGGTCTTGACTGCCGCCGCCCCATCATTGTAATCGTCCGTCCACATTTTGGTTGTCACAAAGATTTCTTCCCTAGTTACAATGCCCTCATCAATTGCCCTTCGTATCCCACGCCCAACACCAGTCTCATTTCCATAAATTCGAGCAGTGTCAATCAGACGGTATCCATCACGAAGCGCCCAATAGACAGAATTTTCCGCTTCTTCTTGTGAAAGCCTAAAACAGCCAATACCAAGAATCGGCATTTCATATCCGTTGTTTAAAAGGACTGTACCTTTTTCAAGATTAAATGCACCAGCTTCTCCTGCCGGATTCTTATCATCTGACATATCCTTTGCATCTGTGCTGGAAGAAAACTTCGTTTCATCTTCCCTTATAATGGCTGTCGGTTCTAATGTTCGTAAATCACTTTCTGCACTGCACCCAACCATACTAAATATAAAAATGAGTGCCAAGAAAAAAATACTGTTTTTTTTCATTATTTGAAATACCTCCTTAAACTTTTTCATTTATCATATATTTATTAATAATAATAAATATTGTTTTTATATAAATTTTTTCTATGAGAATTGTCCCCATTTCATTTTTTTGTATGGCATCAGCTCGAGCTTTTCTGTGTGATTCTGTGCATACTGTTTTTTAAGTCATATGATAGACCACCTTGACTTTTTTATTTATCTGTGATATTCTTATATTATGCAACTCAAGTTGCTTATCTCTGTAAAGTTTATTATATCCACATCAAGAAGTAAAAACAACGGTCACTTTTCTAAAAAAAGTGAGTTATGCCACACTTCTCATAAAAAGGTTGCACAAATCCCAAGGAGGTAGTTAAAATGCTAATTAACGGCACGGAAGATTTAAGGATACAGAAAACAATGGATGCCATTCAGAAAACTTTTGAAGATATGATTTGTGAAATGGATTATGAAAAGATTACAGTCAAAGAGCTATGCGAAAGAGCGCGAATCAATAAAAAAACCTTTTATCGGTATTATTCGACTCTTGATGACCTGCTCACTGAATTACAGGGAGTAATGATAGAAGAATATCTGAAACGCATTAAAAACTATCGGATTCCAGAAGATCTTGATAAAATTAATCGTGAATTTTTTCTCTATTCTGCAGAAAAAGGGGCTGTCTATGAAAAGATTACCTGTAGTGGAAATTACGGATACATTAGAAGCAGAATGATTAATAACGTGATGAATTTCACATGGAAAAACTCTGCATGGCTTCAGCTTCTCGAATCTTCAAAACAAAGTATCTTACTGCATTTTATCCAGACCTCTACTGTGGAAATGTATAGCCAGTGGGTAGCAGATGGAAAAAAAATCCCTCTGGAAGAAATGATAAAAATATCAAATCAGCTTCTATGTGCTGGTGTAAATGGCTTTATTGAATGCTGTACCCCAATTTGATAAAACATTTTGATTTTACCTTATCTTCAGCAAACAAACTATACAAATACCATAAAATCTATCCAATATTTTAACTTTTCCACACTCTAGCTTTCCCAAGCCACCCTTGTTCTGCCCAATACTTTCCATCAAGATTTTCCGAATTATTTTTATGTAATGATTTTTGTATCATACGACAAAAAACAAATTTTATTCGTGTCATTATATTTATATGTGAAGGTTTTTCATAATTAATACAAGCAAGTTTTTTTGATAATCGTTTTATTCTTTTAGTAAGTATAAATCGCTTTTTCTCTGTAAGTTTATTCCAGACAATATCCTTCATCAGTTTGCCTGTAAACACTTTAATTTTAGAAATTCCCCACCAAGAAAGACTGTGTTTTATATCTTTCGCTGTAGACTTCGCTCCCGCGCCAAGACATTGTGTAATAATAACTGCTCGCTTTGCAAACATTAGGGAAGCTGGACGATGTGGCATCCATAAATAAGCGAAATGGTCAAGCAAGGCTTTCATTGCACCTGTTGTATGCATCACATAGGCGGGCGAAGTCATTACAATCAAATCCGCTTCCAATAATGATGCTGCAATTTTTTGTATATATATCGCATCCTTGCATGTATGCTCACCCTTAAAGATACAGTTACAACAACCTGTGCAAAAAGCAGGACAATCTCTTGGCAAGTAAAATTCTGTGATTTCTGCTTTTTTCTTGAATTGTTCTAAAAATATCTCTTTCAATTGATAGGTTACACCATGTTTTTCTGTTCCATTTATTACTGTAATTTTCATAAATTAAATCCTTTCGTTTTTCATAGGAAAAAACTTATCACCTTTAAATTATGGACAGTTGATAAATTACATTTCTAAAATATCATGCAATATTTTTGAATGAAATTCCTTGCGTTCTTTGGGATTATTCAAATCAATTCCATAAAGCTGTAAAATTACTTTGTAACGCAAAAAGGATTGCTGCATTACTGTAATTAAATAAAATGTCTTGCGTTCAAGCATTTTTTTATCCCAATCTGGGCGACAAGCAGATATAAGTGGCAAATAAGCAAGGTATGTCCTATGTGTATTATCATCTTCCTTTGGCATACTCATATCTGAAAGGATAGAAATTTTTGACACAGCATAATGTTCAAACAAAAATGTCAAGGTCATATTGCCAAGATAGTCAAGTTTTTCAAAAGGTGTAAGTTCTTCTGTTTTTTCTTGAATAGAACAAAAGTTATCAACAATGCTATTGATAATGCGTTCAACGCACAATTCTACAAGTCTATCTTTGTTTCCAAAATGATAATTAACAAGCCCTAAACCTACATTTGCTTTTTTACATATTTCTCGCACAGTAATATTATTTATTTGCTCACCTTTTTTATTGATAAGGTCTATTGTAGCTTGAATAATAATTTCTTTATTGTCCATAACCCCTCCTTGAACATTGTTCAATTCTTATTATACTGAACATTGTTCAATAAGTCAATAATTATATATTATTCTTTACTTCAACCTCATTTGATAGAAAATTTTATTTTTGTAATCTCAAAAACATTTTCATATTTTTGCAACATAAATAGTCAAGTAGATATTCGCAATCAATCTAAACAATTCTTCCATCTTTTACTGTAATCGTTCGACTGCTGTTTTTTGCAGCTTCTAAAGAATATGTCACCATAATAACAGTTTGTTTAATATCTTTGTTAATGCGCTACAATAAATTCATAATTTTTGCATTTGTTGCACTATCTAAATTTCCAGTTGGTTCATCTGCTAATAAAATTTCTGGATTGCTAATTAAAGCACACGCTATTGCTACTCTTTGTTGCTGACCTCCTGATAATTCTCTCGTTGTATGCTTCTTTCTGTCAGTTAATCCTACAATCTCTAAAATTTCATCAAGTGTTTTTTATAATCTTTCATTTTCTTTCCATCCAATAACAAGGGAAGCATAATATTTTCTTCTACATTCAAGTTTGAAATAAGATTATAAAATTGAAAGACAAACCCTATTTGCCGTCGTCTAATTTTACTCATTTTTTCATCATTAAATTTTGATATATCCATTCCATTTATAAAAACTGCACCTTTTGTTGGTATGTCAAGACCTCCCAAAATATAAAGAAGTGTACTTTTTCCAGAACCTGATTGTCCCATAATAGAAACAAATTCGCCTTTCAACACTTTTATAGATACATCTTTTAATACCTTTGTTGTTGTATCTCCTATTTCAAAATCTTTAACTATATTTTTCCCTCAATAGCAATATTGTCTGTAATTGATTTCAAAATAATCTTCAAATTTACATCTGCTTTCTTATAAAATTTTTTCTCTATCTGCAAAAACCTATCTTTATTTGCAGCATATAAAAAAGGTTAATAGCTATTACAATTTAAATAATAAGCTATCAACCTTAATTAATCTTAACTTCTTTCTTATAAAATAACGATTCGTTCCTCGATAATATCTCTGAAACAGACCATTTACTTCTTCGGGAGATATACCATTTCCATTATCAGAAATTATAATATGTCCTGTCTGATAAATCTGCAAAATTTCTGCATTGGAATAAAAATCTTTTGCATTTTCTGGTTTTTAATAACTAACCAGTTCTTGCCTCCTATCGTCTAATATTTGTATGCCTGTTTGGTTTGATTGTAATAATTCGATACCAGACTGCTTAATTTTAGGGGTATTTTCTATATAAATAATTTGTTTTTTTAACTCTTTCGTAAATTTCATTGAATAATCGCTTGTTTTAATAGAATCAGCCGGCATATGAATGATAATTACAAAAAGATGCCGAATATGAACCATAATTGTATTTTCCTTGTCAAACAACAAATCAGCAACCACAATATTATTTTTATTTGGTTGCAGAATAGTTTGATATTGTTGACGGCGAAGCTGCGCTTTAATTTGGAATACAATTTCTTGTGAACTAAAAGGTTTTGTTATATAATCATCTCCACTGCTTGACAAGCCAAGGATTTTATCAATATCATCATTCTTTGAAGAAAGAAAAAGAATTGAACACAATAAAAATTCACGAATTTTTTTGCAGACTTCTATACCATCAATTTCTGGTAACATTACATCTAAAACAATTACATCTGGCTGAAATTCTTTACATATTTGTAAAGCTTCTAAACCTGTATATTCCTTTTGAATATTTAAAAACCCATCTTGATGTAGCACTTCTTCCATTAAATCAACAATATCTTTTTCATCATCTACCAACAATTATATCTATTGAAACAGATAACATCAACTATGCAAATGTACTACTACATCTGCTGCTGCAATACTGCTTGGTCGATGTGCTATTGTAAGTATCGTGCGCCCACCCCTTAGGGCTTTTATTGCCTCCTGAACAAGTGATTCCGACTCATTATCAAGCGCAGATGTAGCCTCATCTAATATAATAATAGGTGCATTTCTAATAATTGCACGAGCAATTGCTATGCGCTGTTTTTCTCCTCCTGATAAAGTATTGCCACGTTCTCCTAATACGGTATCATATCCATCTGGCAGTTTTACAATAAAGTCATGGGCATTCGCTGCCTTTGCAGCCTCTATAATTTCATCACGACTTGCTCCATATTTGCCATAGGATATATTTTGGGCAATCGTTGTCTCATATAAATATGGTTCTTGCGGAACATATGAAATTTTTTCTCTGATTTCCTTTAATGTAAGTTCATGGTATTCTTTTCCATCTACATACATACTTCCTTTTTCTATTGGATAAAATCCTAATAAAAGCTTTACAAGCGTACTTTTTCCACAGCCTGATTCGCCCACAACAGCAACAACGCTTCCTTTTTCAATTTCCATTGAAAAATTATCCAAAACCTTTCTGTCCTTATTATATGAAAAACTTATATTCTGTACTGACAACATTACATTATCACGTGATTTTATTGTTCTGATATCATTATTCTTATAGTCTTTAACTGTCCATTGTTCTGGCTCTTCTTCCATATCAAGAAATTCAAAAATTTTCTCGGCATTAGCAATGCAATTCATCATCTGCGGCAAATATTGTCCTATTTCTAAAAAGACATTGCGAAATGCGCCATATAAGGTATAAAGTGCTGTCAATTCTCCCAGATTTATCCTTTCCAATGACACAAACCATATGCCAAGTCCTAAAAACGCCAAAGCACCTATTAAATCAAACATGCTATTTAAACACTCAAGACCTGCTGATAATCGGTTTGCATGTTTTTGAATATGAAAATATTCTTTGTTAGCATTTTCATATTCCTTTGACAGCCTTGAACGAACTGGAAAAATTTTTATTAATTCCATACCTGATAAAATGCTTGTCAATTTTTCAAGCATTCTATTATTTTTATCAGAAAGCTGTTTGCCTGCTGTTTTTATAGGATTTGCAAAAAGGCTATTAATTCCAAAAGCGAACAGACTTATTCCAATCAGGCAAAGGGTAAGTTCCCAACTAAAGTAAAACATTGGAATAAGATACACTATTGTAGAAATTAATGCTGAAAGCAGCCTGCGAAGTCTTGATGTATAAATATCAGAAGCCTTTTGTGTATCAAAAATCAGTCTTGACATAAAATCACTACTATGATTTTTTTCATAGTAGGACATCGGTAAACGCATAGCCTTTGAAAATACAAGCTTTTCTACTTTACCTGCCCCTGTTCTGCCCTCAATATTATAATGTATAATACCAAAACGCCACAAAAACAAACCAAAAACAAAGACGGCAAAATTTCCAAGCACAAGAATGAAAATATTATCTGCATTGCCAGTTTGTGCTGCTGCGACAATATCTTTAATCAAATATGAATTTGCTACCTTACGCCCTGCATCACCTATGGTAGAAAGCAAAATAGCACCTAAATAGATAGGAAGTCTATCCCCCATCAATCTCATAAAACGAAAAAAAGTTTTCAACATGCTCTAACAACTCCTTACCCTTTTGCATACATTTGTGCATAAATTCCTTGTTTCTCTAAAAGTTCCTTATGATTTCCCATCTCTGCAATTTTTCCGCCGCTAACTACATAAATTCTTTCTGCATTTTTTACTGTGGAAAGTCTGTGTGCTATAGTAATCACTGTTCTTCCCGCTGTGATTCTTTCAAGCGCTTCCTGTATTTTCTGCTCTGCCTCAACGTCTACAGATGCAGTTGGCTCATCTAAAAGAAGTATTGGTGCATCTTTTAAAAAGGCTCTTGCAATTGAAATTCTTTGTCTTTGTCCTCCTGAAAGAAGCACGCCACGCTCTCCCACAAGTGTTTCATATCCTTTAGGAAGCTGCATAATAAAATCATGGATATTTGCATTTTTACATGCCTCTACAATCTCCTCTTGTGTTGCATTTTCCTTCCCACAAGCTACATTCTGCCTAATTGTTTCAGGGAATAAAAATACATTTTGTGAAACCTCTGAAAAACAGCTTCTTGCTACTTCTAAATTCCAATCCTCAAAAGAATGTCCAAAAAGCATATATTGACCATCGTTTTTCTCGTAAAAACCACAAAGCAGTTTAAAAATTGTTGTTTTTCCTTCTCCTGAACCTCCCACAAAAGCTATCTGCTCACCCGCTTCAATAGAAAAACTCATTCCATTTAAAACACAATGTTCCTTGCTGGCATTATAAGAAAAATGAATATTTTGCCACTCAATAGCAGGAACTGTTTTATTAATTTCAAGTCTTTTATGTATAATACCATCTGTTGGTTCTTTCTTTTGTTTATAAATTTCTTGTATTCGCTTTAATGCAACGCCAACTTCGCGAATATCATTGGCACAAAAAACAATATCTCCAATCGGATATAAAATTCTGCTCAGTATTACTGTAAAAGCCATCATTTCTCCAACAGTAATCCTACCTTGTCTTGTTTCATACAACGCAAAAAGATAACAACATATTACAGGAATCGTTGTAATCACATTTTTAAGCACAAAGCCAAGTGAGGATATTCGTGTGCTTTTACATGCCTGTGCTACCATATTATCAATAATTGTATCAATTTTTTGCTTTTGCAATTCATAGAGGTTATAGCTTCTGCCAACTATAATCCCTTGAATGGCATCATAAGCCTTCTCTGTGCGTTCATCCATATGCGTACGCAATTTTTTTGTCAGCTCTGCCAACTTTTTTGATAATCTATCTGCCACAATCAACATAATTGGATAACTTGCAAATAAAACAACAATCAGCATGGCATCCATTTCAATTAAATATACTGTCGCTGTTATTACTGTAATCATATTGATAAGAAAACTTGGGAGAATTTCTGAAAAAAACCTTCCCATTTCTTCTATATCGGATATCAATCTAGTAATAATACTCCCTGTTCCTTTTTCATCAAAATAAGAAAAAGGGAGCTGTAACAAATGTCTTTCAAGTGATGTACGCACTTCCTTTTGCACCATTGCACTATAATGATTTCCAAAAATACTTTTTAAATATGCAGCTATTGTTCCTAATACAATCATCCAAAACAGCGGTGTAATAAATTCTTCAAAATATACTTGTTCGCCAGAAAGCAGCAAATCTGTTGCTTTGGCAATAAAATCATTACCTACAATAATAACTTCATTTAAAACAAATGAAAATATTATAAATAGTAACAACATATATCCATTTCGTATACCTGCTTTTACCATTTTACTGTTCCCTCCATCCATACTTTTGCATCAGGATATTCATCATCTTTCTCTATTTTTCCAACAACATAACATTGATGATAATTTTCAATAATTTTTACCGCTCTATCACATTGCGATTCTGGCACTACCAACAACATGTTAATACCAAGTGAAAAATTCTCTACAAAACATGTTCTATCCATCATTTTTAAATTATATATATATTGAAACAGCGAAGGAACTGGTATTGTTGAAATCGAAATACTTGCACCAAGCCCTTTAGGTATCGCATCATAACATTGTCGATGAAATAATGATTTGTCAATTTTAAAAATACCATGTATAAGATTTTGCTTATTAAGCTCACTTATGACATTGACATAACAATTATTGGGTTTCATTAATTCGTCCATAAAAATATGATGTCCATCAATCTTTGCAAACACAATATCTGGTCGTCTATCTAGTATTACTTTTATAAAAGGATAACTAAGTGATGATATCCCTTCTGTATGCAGTCCAATAAGAACATCTCCTTCTGTTATTTCATTTCCTGTTATTATTTTTTTTCTATCTACAACCCCTATAACTAAAGCACCTATTTTATATTCACCAGCATGATAATTTACAGCCTGAGCCGCAACTTCCAACCCTGCAAATATAATTCCACTGTTCTCGCAGGCTTCCTTGAAAGCTTCACCCATTGTAAGAATTTGACCACTGTCATTGTTTCCACAAACCATATTTGCCAACAAAATTGTTGGTCTTACTCCAAAACGTATCAAATTATTAGCCGCACTTGATACCAAATCAATACATATTTCCCTATCATATCCATTTTCCATTGCAAAACGTTCCTTAGAGCCGGGAACATGATTTGCAAACACACATAAAGATTCTTCCATTCCTAATGTATCCATCTTGCAAAATACAGGGTCACTATATTTTGTATGAAGTAGCATATCATTTTTAGTAACAAGATTACTTAATCTATCCTTTACCATATGAAGCTTTTTGACATCTAAACCTGTATCTATATAACTAATAACTTTTCGTTCCTCTGAAAGCCCATCCAATAAAAAATCAACGGTTGTTTCAAGTGTCTGTGCAATGTCATAAATCATATCCACTGATGGCAGACTAATTCCTTGTTCCCATCTTGAAACTGCCTGATATGAGACATTCAATAAATCTGCAAGCTGCTTTTGTGTCATTCCTTTTATTTTCCTTTGTTCTGAAATTGCCCTTCCAACTTTTTCTCTGTCAAGCATTGATTTTCCTCCCTTCTATGTTTTGCCTCAACAAAATTTCAATTATTATTACCTAATTTATAACAAAACATTCCTATATAAAATTAAGTGTTTTAGTACTTTATTTTAATAAAAGTTTATCATATGATAAATGACCTAACAATCAATAGGATATTGAGAAGAAAATAAAAACTCAATTTATATGTTATATATTTTTATTTTGGGGATTAAATCGACACTGAAAATATAATATTTAAATAGATTGTATAAAGATATGAAAATTAAATTTAGAAATTTTTATTATTTTTCTATATATAATATTACAATATTAAAATTTTTTATAATATAAATAAAAGATGTCATAAAAACTTTGATTATTTATCATTGAGAACATCTGAATAATGCAAAAAACTTGTAGAAGCTATTGCAAATTTTGTGAAACAATAAAAAAATTAAATACTATATAAAAAGGCTACTACAAAATAGAAATTTTACAATGAATATTGTAATATCTATTGTTAAAATTTCTTTTTGCAACAGCCTCTATATATTTTTTATATAAATTAATTATCCCATTGTCATAAACCATTCAACTATCTTTGGGTCATAATGAGAGAAAAACAAACTCTTTCCTGTATCTAATGCTTCAATTTTAGTCATTTCATCATCTGTTAATGCAAAATCAAAAACATTTAAATTTTCTTCCATTCTTTCTTTATGTGTCGATTTTGGAATAACCACTACATCACTTTGAATAAGGAATCGCAAAGCCACTTGTGCGACAGATTTACCATATTTTTTACCAATTTCTTTTAACACGGGATTATTAAAATAATCATTTTTTCCCTCTGCAAATGGTCCCCATGACTCTATCTGTGTGCCATTCTTTTTTAAGTATTCCTTAGCAATTTTTTGCTGTTGAAATACATGTGTTTCTACTTGATTGACAGCAGGTTTGATTTCTGCAAAATGATGAATATCAATAAAGCGGTCTGGATAAAAATTAGATACACCAATCGCTTTTGCTTTGCCATCTTTATAGGCTTCTTCCATTGCGCGATACGTTCCATAGTAATCGCCAAATGGCTGATGAATTAACAATAAATCAATATAATCTGTCTGTAATTTTTGTAAAGATTCCTCAATAGAAGCTTTTGCTTTCTCATACCCTGCATTGCTAATCCAGACTTTTGTTGTTATAAAAAGTTCTTCACGCGAAACACCACATTTTGTAATCGCATTTCCTACACCTTCTTCATTTGCATAAGCCTGAGCCGTATCAATTGAACGATAACCTACACTAATTGCATCTAAAACGCACTGTTCTGCTTCTTTAGGGTCAACCTGATAAACACCATAACCCAATATTGGCATTTTTACTCCATTATTTAATGTAACATATTCCATTTTCATACCATTTCCTCCCATACTTCTTTAGCCATACGAAACGCTGCCCAAGCCTTAGGCCAGCCTGTATAAAATGCAGCATGTGTTAAAATTTCTGCAATTTCTTCTTGTGTCACTCCATGATTTTTTGCATTTTGCAAATGAAATTTTAGAGAACTATCCAAAATTCCACTTGCCATAAGTGCTGTCACTGTTACAATACTTCTGTCTCTTGCTGACAATTTATCTTCTCTTGCCCAAACTTGCCCAAACAAGACATCATCATTTAACTCTGCAAACTGGGGAGCAAATGTTCCCAGTTCGTCTCTTCCTGCTGTTACCTTTGCCATATATTTCCTCTTTTCTACGTTGCTTTATTGCGCAAAAAAACAAAATTTTAAAATTTTGTTTTTACAGATTTGTGACAAACAACGCACAGACACAAATCCCATGATTGAAAATTTCCATTTTCAATCTTATACTTCATTTTCTAATTTTTTATATTCTTCATCTTCCACTGGTTCACACCATTGGGTTTTACAGTTTTCTCCTGATACTTCAATCGCTAAATGCTGAAACCATGAATCTGCTGTTGCTCCATGCCAATGTTTCACGCCTGCTGGAATATGAACAATATCTCCTGCTTTTAATTTTCTTGCAGGCTGTTCCCACTCTTGATACCAACCTTCTCCTGCGGTCACAAGAAGCATTTGTCCGCCACCCTTATCAGCATGATGAATATGCCAATTATTACGGCAGCTTGGCTCAAATGTTACATTGCCAATCACTACTTGTTCTGTTGAAAGCATATTTAGATAACTATTTCCAATAAAATATTGTGCAAACATTTGATTAAATTCTCCTATTGGAAATACACTCATTTCTTTTGGTTCCATAATAATCCTCTTTTCTGCGCTACTTTTTTTACGCTGCTTATACCCAGTTTTCCAATTCTTTTCGTGAACGATTTACACTACTTCCATGAATTGCAATTCCTTTCTGCACCTTAGCATTTGGGCAAATCGCTTGAATATCTTTTTCACTACTTCCCATTCCACTGCCTTCATGTGTACAAAAAGGTTTGATAATTTTACCACTAAAATCAAAATGTTCTAAAAAAGTAAATACTGCCATTGGCATAGTTCCCCAATAATTGGGATATCCAAGATAAATTACATCATAATCATCAATACTATCTGGATATGATTTTAATTCAGGACGTGCATCGCGTTTTTGGTCTGATTGTGCTTGTTCTATACACTCATTATAATTTGTTGAATACGCTTGTATTTGATTCATTTTAAATGTATCTGCTTGTGTCAACTCTTTAATAATACCTGCAGCCACTTCTGTATTACCAATAGTCAAATTTTTTATCATTCCATTCACATAATTTTCATCAGCTCTTGAATAAAAAGCAATCAATTTCTTTGACATTTTAATCCTCATTTCTGCGCTGCTTTTTGCGCATAAGCAACTTTGTGTCAAGCAACGCGTAGACACAAATTGCGGTGTGAAAAGTTTTTCACACGAATCCCTCCATATTCTTCTGAATAACCTTATTATAATGTTCTTTTCCTTGACATAGAATCTTCAATATGTTATTACTGTATAAACTATAAGTTTATACAATTTTTATTGGAGGTGTGCCATGTATAATCCACTTTTAAATACATTTATTGTCGTTGCGGACTATGGCAGCTTTACAAAAGCAGCCGATGTTTTATATATTTCACCTACTGCCATTATGAAACAACTAAATGCTTTAGAAAGCCATCTCAATTTAAAATTAATTGAACGCACACATGTGGGAATCCATTTAACAAAAGCAGGCGAGGTCATTTATCGTGATGCAAAATTTATGATAGACTATTCCAAAAAATCCATTTTAAGTGCAAAAACAGCTCTTTATGCAAATGACACTACGTTTTGTGTTGGCACATCACTCCTGAATCCTGCAAAACCTTTTATGGATTTATGGTATCGTGTCAACAAAGATTTTCCTGAATATAAACTACATCTTGTTCCTTTTGAAGATAACCATGAAGGTATACTTTCAGAAATTGAACTGTTAGGAGAAAAATTTGATTTTCTTATTGGTGTATGTGATTCAAAGGAATGGCTTTCACGCTGCAATTTTTTGCCGATTGGCTCTTATAAAAAAATGATTGCCGTATCAAGAGAACATCGACTTGCCAAAAAAGCCTGCATTGATATAGAAGATTTATATGGAGAAACATTAATGATGGTACAACGTGGTGATTCTGGAACAAATGATTTTATTCGACATGATTTTGAAAAAAATCACCCAAAAATTCAGATTGAAGACACTCCTCATTTCTATGATTTATCTGTATTCAATCGCTGCGCCCAAACACAGCAAGTACTTCTTACCATCGAATGTTGGCAAGAAGTACACCCTGCACTAATTTCTATTCCTGTTAATTGGGATTATACAATTCCATATGGATTGCTTTATAGTTTTAACGCTCCAGAAGATGTATTAAAATTTGTTGAGGCAGCAAAAAAGATAACAAACTATTAGCATTTTATCTTAATTTGATAGGTTTTGATGTTTTGAAAATTTATACTTGAATTTTAACAATACACAAATGTAATGCCCTATACAAACAAAAAATCCCATGATAGCCATATAATCCAGTATAAAAAAGAATAGTGATTCCTCAAAATCAAAAAAGACAAATTGATTTTTTAGAAACATATAACTACCAATATCTCGTTTTATAAAGGCATACATACCATAGACAAAAATCATAACAGCAAAAATACGCAATATCCATTTGCGGCTTTTAGAAGACCCTTTTACAAATTTTCCTGCTGCACCCATCATCATATTCCAATGAATCCCTAAATGTAAACT
This sequence comes from uncultured Lachnospira sp., assembly GCA_910587485.1. Taxonomy (GTDB): domain Bacteria; phylum Bacillota; class Clostridia; order Lachnospirales; family Lachnospiraceae; genus Lachnospira. Next base: position 9,377 of record CAJUKN010000006.1, on the reverse strand, counting down.
TATTAACACAAACCCCCAATAGGCAGAAATCATATGTAAAGTTCTTGCAAAAGAACGTCCTCCCCTGATTGGCAAAAAAGCTAGTGCATGACGAGATAAAATTACACCACTAATCATAGCACCTAACATAGACAACAAAACAAAACCTACAATAATAGTCTGCAAAGTACGCAAAGGTGTGTATTTACCTTTTAAAATATTTTTGCTCCATTTACCATTTAAAATATGATGTACAACAAAAAGAATAAATATTCCAATGCCAATCCATTCATGCACAGCTTGCCCAATCAATTCATATGACATCAAAAAAAGCAACACAACAGTCATCATTATATCAATAAATATCTTTGCAATGAACTTTGGTTTCATGTAAATTGCCTCCTATCATGTAACGTTTTTATTTTTTGCTCTTTATGATTTTGTTATTACTTTTGTACCACCAAACACATCTGACATTTTTATTGAATTAAGTGCCTTATCTAATGCTTTGACTTCATCATCTGTTAATAAAATATCTGCTGAAAACGCATTTTCTTTTAATCGCTCCACTTTTCTTGTTCCCGGAATTGGCACAATATATGGCTTTTTGCATAACATCCATGCCAGCGAAATTTGTGCAGGTGTTGCATTTTTACTTGCAGAAATCTCTCGAAGTAATGTCAATAACTCTCTATTTTGTTCTATTCCTTTTTCTGTAAACTGTGGCATCACACTTCGATAATCTGTACCTGTTTCAAATTTTGTATTCTTATCATATTTATCAGACAAAAAACCATTTGCCAATGGAGAAAACGCCACATAGCCAATATTGAGTTCTTCTAATACTGGAAATAATGTTTCATGCCATCGCGCCATCATAGAATATCGATTTTGAATGGCTGTGATAGGACATACTGCATATGCTTGACGAATTGTATCTTCATTTACTTCTGATAATCCCCAATGACTAATTTTTCCTTCTTTGATTAGATTTGACATCACGCCTGCCACTTCCTCAATAGGAATATTCAAATCCAGACGATGTTGATAATAAAGGTCAATATGGTCTGTTTTTAATCTCCTTAGTGAATCCTCTACTGATTTTTTTATTATTTCTGGTCTGGAATCTGGTACAAGAGGTTTATTAACTGCCAAACTCTCCATATCAAAATATATGTCAAACTTTGTAGCTATAATTACTTTATCACGACATTTCTTAAGTGCTTCTCCTACCAGTTCTTCATTCTGATGAGGATTACTTGGCGTTCCATATATTTCAGCAGTATCAAAAAAAGTATATCCCATATCTACCGCTTGATTAATCAAGTAAATCGCTTCTTTTTTCTCTGTCGGCGCGCCATAAGCATGACTCAAACCCATACAGCCAAGTCCAATGGCAGATACTATTAAATCTTTACCTATCACTCTATATTTCATAAAAATCCCCATTCTTAAATTTACAATGTTAAAAATCAGCCTGCTATTAATTTAATCCAAGACTTTTTGCCCATTCAACTACTTGAGCCTCACTGCCTGCCACAGCGTTTCTTGAAAGAGAAAGTGTATTATCGCTTATATGTGCGCTAGGTTGTATATTAGAAATTGCTTGTCGTGTATTAGAAAAGCCACTGCCTCCATGTGTTACAAATGGAATAATGGTTTTTGCTCCAAAATCATATTCTTCTAAAAATGTATAGAGCGGCATAGGCAAGTCTGCCCACCAATTAGGAAATCCTAATATAATTGTATCATATTGGTCGAAATTTTCCACATGGGAGACAAGCATTGGTCGCTTATTTATTCTCTTTTCCTCCGATGCCTGATTTACTAATGTATCATGTTCAAGTGGATACTTATCTGTCGTTTCAATACGAAACAAATCTCCACCAATGGTTTTTTGAATTACATTTGCTACATATTCTGTATTTCCCATTTTTTCACCATCTTTTATTACAATGCTTGCGCCAGCAACAGCGTCTGTTGTATCCACATTTTCTGGCACAGTAAAATAAGCAATCAAAATATGTGATGATTTTATATTATCCTGTGAATTTGCATTTATATCACTTGAACTTTGATTTGTATTGCTTGAATTTTGAATAGAATTAACCGAATTTGTATTTTGTGGTATATTGTTGCTTTGTTTTTCATTGCTGCAAGCTGAAAGTGCAAACAATATTGTCAATGTTAAAAGCAACGAAATTCCTTTTTTCAATAATATCACCAACCTTTCTTGGCAATGACTGTCTGGTTATCTATTAAACAGCCACCCCATAATCTTCGTATCATAAGCGAAAAGTCCACCGCCAGAATAACCATTTGCATACACTTTAGAGCGGTCAATATTATAATTTTCAAAAAAATACTCTACTAAATCTATTGTTTGATTCGCTGATTTATCGCCCCAATCACTAAGCTGTGGAGCAACAATAATCATTTTTTGATTATACTTTTGTGCTTCAAATCCAAACGCTTCAGCTTTAAGATTTGAAGCAATCCCTTGAAAATACAGTCCTTCATAACCCGGAAGCGTAAAATATAAGGCATAAGCACGACTGCCGTCATATTCATCAGGAATATAAACATTGTAATGAATATCTCCATTTTTTTCTGAATGAAGTACATTATCAATTATAAAACCACGATAGTTATCTGTCCCTTCTGTTATATTTTCATTTTTAACCAAAGAATCAGATACTATTTCTTTGGATAATGTGGAATCTGAAATTGTTGTTTGTGAAATGGATACCTTTGAATTTTGTTCCTGAATACACCCTGTAAATAAGCCCATCATTATACCTGTCAAAAACAAAACAACCATTCTTTTTTGCACAATAACCACTTCTTTCATTTTTGTAATTTTAAATATATTGCCTCCATACAATCATATTATTTTTTAGCAATATTCCAGATAAAATCACCCCTTTTTTACTTATAATATTTTTAATAAGATTAAATACACTCTTTTAATATTTCAAAAATTTCATCATGTGTCAGCTTTTTACAGCAGCCTGCTGTTATATTTGTTGAATTGGCAATCGCCCTAAAATCAGTATCAGCAGCAATACCCATCTGAGAAAATGTTATTGGCATCCCCATTTCTTTAATAAAGTCTGCAAGTGCTTGAATACCTGCCAATGCAGTTTCTTGTTTACTTTCTTTTTCTGAAATCCCCCAAACATTCTTTGCAAATCGACTAAAACGCTCTATGCCATCTTGGTAAATATGACGATAAAGAACAGGGTGAATAACTGCCAGTCCTTGACCATGATTACAATTCGTATACGCTCCAAGCTGATGCTCAATTTGATGCGCTTGAAAATCTGTAATCTTTCCAATCTTAAGGATTCCATTTTCTGCTATAGACGAAGCCCACATCAATTCACTTCTTGCATCATAATTTTCATGGTCATTTAAAAGAATGTGAATATTTTGAATGACACTTCTCATAACTGCCTCATTAATATTATCTGAAAGATTGTTTGTATCTGGTTTTCCAAAATATGTTTCCATGGCATGACTGAATGTGTCAAACGCTCCAGATAACACCTGCTCAAAAGGTACAGACATCGTATAGGTTGGGTCAAGAAATGCAAATTTTGCCTGTGTGCCAAAAATTCCCGCTTTAATTTTTTTCTTCTCATGTGTAATTACTGCGCCTGCATTCATTTCTGAACCAGTTCCTGCTGCCGTTACAATCGCTCCCATAGGAATAAACTCTGTAGGATAAACCTTCTTTTGATTTTCCATCTCCCAAATATCTTCGTCTAATTTTGCCTGTGCGGATATAATCTTACAACAATCAATAACAGAGCCTCCTCCGACAGCCAAGATAAAATCAACATGATTTTCTTGTACAACCTTTACCCCTTCTTGAACTTTAGCATACGTAGGATTTGACATAATACCTGAAAAATCAATCACTGTCTTACCAATTTCTTTAAGAATTTCAACTATTTCATTATAAATGCCATTCTTTTTTATCGAACCACAGCCATAAGCTAACATAACCGTATCGCCAAATTTTTTCATACTGCATGCAAGATATTCCTTAACCCCTCCCTTACCAAAGTATACTTTTGTTGTGTTTTCAAAAATAAAATTATTCATTGTCAACCTCATTTCTATGCTATTTTTTACATTGTAAAATATAATGGAATATTAGATATATCTTATATACTCTATATTTAGTGCAATAACTTCTGTTTCTTTATTTCAATTTGCAAATTCTGCTGCCCATTCTTTAACTTTCTTTTCAGAATTAGAAACATCACTGCCTCGAATAGAAAGCACCTTTTCAGTCAAAACATTTGCACCCTTTGCAAGTTCAGTAACTCTGTTTACACTGTTTGCGCCGCTTGAGCTTCCATTATGAGAAAAAAATGGAATTACTGTTTTACCAGACAAATCATATTCTTCAAGAAATGTCCAGACTGGCATTGGCAAATCATACCACCAAACTGGAAATCCAATATAAATAGTGTCATATTGCGCCATTACTTCTTTATCAATATGTTCTGAAATCTGAGGACGAATCCCATTATCCAATTCATTTTTTGCTCTATCTGCACAAGCGTTGTAATCTTCACCATAAGACTGCGTTGGCACTATACGAAAAATATCTCCTCCTGTTTGCTCAAAAATCCATCTTGCCATCTGCTGCCCATTGCCTGACCAAGAAAAATAAGCTACCAATATACGACTATCACCATGAACATTTGATTCAGAATCATTATTGATTCCTGTATGTGAACCACTAAACAAATTCATGCAAATTACAACGGCTATAACAATCAATGCCATGACACTACTAACCATAATTATAATTTTCTTTTTCATAAATAAAATCCTTTCGTTTTTTCTCTGGCAGAAACCTACTGTATAGCATGGGAAGTTTTAGTATGATTTCATTTGCTTTTCCCAAAATGCAACTGCATCGTTAATCCACCCCCTCTGCTATCAAACTATTGTATGTATATTCCATTGCCGCCTCCCCGTCATGGGAATATCCATCTTTAATACAATGAGTAAGATTACCCTCTTTCTCATTATCTGCATATCGAAAACTGTCTGTATAATCTCTCATAGACTGATTTTGATTTTGTTTATCATCAATAACAGTATAAAAAAATCGAGACCTCATAAGAAGTCTCGATTCGTTTATCAGTTTATACCTAAAAGTTATAAGTCTTTGTAAACTACTTTTTTACTGTTCTTTACCAACTGCTTTCTTTACTGCTGCAAGAAATTTCTTTACTGTTTGAGAAGGTTTAGGTGAATGAAGCAAGCCATATGGAATCCCATAATCCCATTCTACTGGAATCACTTTTAAAAGCGGATGAACATTTGCCCAGCCAGAAATAGCCAATAACACATTATTTCCATTTTCGCAACGGTTAAAAACATCCATACTGTAAAAATCAAAATCCACAATATGAATTTGATTATGATTTTTCCAAAGTTCATCTCGTAATTGGTCTACATAATGACTCCAATCTCTGCGCATTAAAAGCAAGTTTTCACCATATAAATCTTCTATAGTCAATTTATCCTTTGCTGCAAGTTTATGATGAATAGAAACTGCACAGCAAAACGATTCATAGGATAATTCCATTCCAGCACAATTACGTAATTTCAACATTGTTTCATCAAAAATACCCCCAATGACATCAATATTCTTTCCTAAATTTGCCAAAATCTCTCTGGCATTTTCTGGCGTATTTTCAAATGGAACAATTTGAAATTTCATATCTGGACAACAAGCATGAATTTTTGACCATAGCTGCATTAAAAGTTGTGCAGGTGTCATAGGTGATGTTCCAATCCGAATAATATTTATATCTTCTTGCATAGCATTTTTTGCTCGTGTAACAGAATCTCGGCAATACTGAATAATATATTTTGCATCCTGATATAAAGACTTTCCAGCCTTTGTCAAAATAAGACCTCTATGTGTTCTCTCAAAAAGCTGTATATCTAACCCCGCTTCAAGCAAATTTATCTGCTTAATTACAGCAGAGGGCGTGATATACAATTCCTCCGCTGCCTTATTGAAACTTCCCGCATCTGCAACGCGCAAAAAAGTTTCAAGTTGTGGGTTATACATACAATCACCTGCCTTTTTCCTAATTTTACCATGATTGGATTTAATTCTGCTCTAAAAATTCTGAAACTGTTAAAACCCATTCATCATTAGGAAAATGTTTAATATTTCCTGTAATTAATTTTGCTTGACAGAATTTAGCTACTTCATAAAATTTTTTGTCAGCCTCATCTGTAAAGTCTACATTCAGCGGTTCTGCAATAACACTTTGCCCATTATCAGCAATCCATTCAAGTAAAGCATTGACCTCTCCAACAGAAAATTTAAATTTTGGTCTTGTCAACACATCTCTGTATTCACTTAAAATTCTGTAATCATAACAAGGAATAATTGTTCCGCTGATTATCATACTTAAAACTCTCGCAGGCGCACCATTGCGCGACCATAAAGCTGATACAAGAATATTTGTGTCAATTACTACAAGCATAATTAAACTCCTTGACGTGCAGCCAATATTTCAGCTTCAATTTCTTCATCCGTCATATATCCATTTGTTGAAGCCTTTTGCCTCATCGAATTAAAAGCAATCATCGCTTTTGCTTGCCTTATTGCCTTTATTGTTTCTTCAAAACTGCCATCTGCAATATTAATCATAATTGCTGTTGGCTTTCCATTATTAGTAATAACAACTTCTCCATCTGATGAAAGATTATCCCATATACTTTTAGGGGTATTTCTTAAATCTCTAACTGTATAAAAATTCATATCAATCACCTCTTATTATTATTACATCATATTGTAACACGATTGTCAACAAATTATGAAAACACTGCTAAACTTCTACTTCTGTCGTCTGCTTGCTGCCTGTTAATGTTATATCTTTTTCTATACTTTCTGTTTTAATGGTCTTTACCCCAAAGACAAAATAAATAATATGAAACAGCCAAACACATGCAAGAATAATTCGTCCTACTGGAACGCGGCTCATCATTATAAATCCAACGGACATTAACAATGTAACCATAACCATTATACGAATTTTTGTTTTCCATGTCATACCTTTTCCTTTTATATAATTTTCCAAATTGTTTTTGTAAAGCTTTGTTCCTATAAACCAGTTATTTAATTTTTCTGAACTTTTTGCAAAACAAAATGCGGCAAGCAGCAAAAATGGGAATGCTGGCATAAGTGGCAAAACTGCGCCAACAGCACCAAGTCCAAGTCCAATACAACCCAAAATAATAAATAATACTTTTTTAATTTTCATTATAATTTTTTAACCTCCTTTTTTCTTTTTTTGTCTCTATTACATGATGTAATGCCATTACAGGGTGATACAATAACATTCTTGGTCCTGAAAATCGCATAACAACACGAATTTTCTCTCGCATCTCAGGCTTATAACAATGCACCTTGCAATTTGAACAAAATGTCTTTGTTTCCATAAATGGACATTTATCAATTCGCTGCTTTGCATAGCTGACAAGATTTGTACAATCGAAACAAAGGCTGTTTTTTATCCTATGATTTTTTCTGCAATAAAGCGCAATCATTTGAGTTACGATTGCTTTTTCTTCTTCGCGTTTTATTGGTATATTCTTTGCCATCAACTCTTCCTCCCGCCTGCCGCTGACAGGTTTTCTACAGAATAAACAATATCTGCAATTCTCATGGTAGACTGCCTATGCGATACCAATACCACCGTTTTATCCTCATGTTCTTCTTTGAGCGATTTTAAAATAACAGCCTCATTTAAACTGTCAAGATTACTGGTTGGTTCATCAAGCAGCATAAACGGCGCATCATGTAAAAATGCTCTTGCAAGACCAATTCGCTGCCGCTCACCTCCTGAAAGCATCTCACCAAGCTCTCCAACAGGTGTATCATACCCTTGTGGCAGGCTTTTAATAAATTCATGTACAGATGCTTTTTTACAAGCTCTTTCAATTTCATCATCTGTTGCAGCCTGCTTTGCAATTCGGAGATTATTTTTGATACTATCATGAAATAAATGTGTTTCCTGTGTTACAAAACTTTCCATATCACGCAAATTAACTGTGTTAATTTCAGAAATATTTGTATTAGAAATGCTTATATTCCCCTTTTTTGCTTCCCAAAAACGCATAAATAATTTTAATAAAGTCGATTTTCCACTGCCGCTTCGTCCTACAATTCCCACTATGGAATTATTCGGAATTTGTAATGATACATCTTCAAGAATGGTCTGTGCATCATAAGAAAATGTGACATGTTCTGCTGCTGCACCAGTAAAATCTATTTTTGTTTTTCCTGTTACTTCCTTTGTAACAGGTATTTCTTCAAGAATATCTAATACTCTGTTTCCAGCCGCAAAAGTATTTTGTAATGTGCTTCCCAGATTTGCAAGTGCTACGCAAGGTCCAAATGAACTCATTAATGCAATCGTAGGAATCAAAACACCTGAAAAGTCAATTTGATTCTGTTGATACATTACAGAAGATACAAATAACATAACCAAATCAAAAATAAGAATTATCACATCGGTAACTGCCATATTGCGTCCTGTTACTTTTTTCATTTGCGCTTCATCTTTTGACAATACATCTGTTTTTAAATTCATTTCAGAAAGTCTTTTTTCTCCCTGTCCATACTGTAAAATTTCAGAAAGTCCTCGCAGACTATCTAGTACAAAACTGCTAAGTTCTCCTGATTTTGTGCGAAATTTTATACCATTATCTGCACTTAATTTTGATGTAACAATGGGAATTATCAATCCAACTGTCAAATATGCAAGCAATGCCAAAACACCTAAAATCCAATGGTAGGCTCCAATAAACAGACACATAACAATGGTGAACAAAAAGGCGATTGCTGCTGGTGAAATCGTATGTGCATAAAATACTTCAAGAAGTTCAATATCAGATGTAATGATAGAAATCAAATCACCTTTATCGCGTCCTTCCAATTTTGCAGGACAAAGTCTGCGCAATGACTGAAAAACTTTATCTCGAATTAGTGCAAGCAGTTTAAAGGCAATAAAATGATTACAAGCCTGCTCTGCATAACGAAGAATACCACGCAAAAGTGCAAATATACCAACTGATATAAACAATATTTTCAAAGAAAAAGGGGTATTAAAATGCAGCAAATCAAGCAGACAATAGCCACCAAAAATGGTTATAAACGCAGCACATAAATGCCCTATTAATCCCATAAAAATGGCAAGTATCATAAATCCAGTTAAAGGCTTTACAAGTCCTATCAACTGTAACATTACAGTAAATCCACTTCTTTGTTTCATACATTTTCCTCCTTTCCATAATTATAGCCTCTCGGATTCTCCAACCCTTATTTTCTGCGGCTTTCAAACCCAGTT
>CAJUKN010000005.1 GCA_910587485.1 uncultured Lachnospira sp. | reverse complement strand
TATAAAACTAAAAAATGTTTTCAACTTTATTTTTTATATTCTCTAATATCCTTTATTATTGCCACCTTTAAGAATCTTACTTGAACTTATAACTTTATTGTTATCTTGTCCGTAATTTCCATTCTCTCGCGGCGACTTGATTATATTATCATTCTTCCATAATTATGTCAACTACTTTTTTACATTTTTTTTAATTTTTGTAAAAAAAATTGTTAAGAAACTATTTGTAAGCCATTTTGCTTATTTTATTACTTGCTTATTCTCTTATTACTGCTCTTTAGTCTTTAATATTTCGTTTTAACTAAGCCTTTCTTTAAAGTCCTGATATCCAAACTCTTTTACTGTATATAAGCCATCTTTATCATTATAAATCATTATTGATGGCAATCCTATTCCATTAAACGTATTATTTTTCACCATGCTATAATGCGCCATATCTGTAAATACTAATTTTTCTCCTGCTTTTAATTGATGATTAAACGAGTAATCTCCAATAATATCTCCCGCTAAACATGTATTGCCACCAAATCGATAAGTATATGCAAGCACACCTGGCATTTCAGAATGAATAATTATTGGACGATAAGGCATTTCAAGAACGTCTGGCATATGACATGCCGCAGAAGCATCTAAAATAGCAGAGGTCACTTCATAAGATTTATTTTCATTATTTACAATAAATTTTTCTTTTTGCACAGACAAAACCGTTGCAACTAAAAAACCTGTATTGAGCGCAACTGCCTCTCCCGGTTCAAGATAAACTTGGACATGATACTTCTTTTGAATATTATCAATACACTTTATAAGAAGTTCTATATCATAATCTTGTCGTGTTATATGATGTCCACCACCAAAATTAACCCACTTAATTTGTGGTAATGCCAAATATTTTGCAAATTTTTCTTCAACGTGCTGCAAAACTCGTTCTAATGTATCTGAATTTTGCTCGCACATTACATGGAAATGCAATCCTTCTATGTTGTCTAGCACTGAAGAATCCCCTTTTAACTCTTCCTCAAGGACATGTGCTGTTATTCCAAGACGTGAACCAACACAACATGGATTATAGATTGCATTTGGTACTTCTGCATATTCAGGATTTATTCTAATTCCGCAACTACAATTTGCCTGAATAGCAATCTCTTTATATTTTACAAACTGCTCAATAGAATTAAAAACAATGTGGTCACATAGACTTGCAATTTCATCAAATTCTTCTTCCTTATATGCTGGTGAAAAAATATGTGTCTCTTTTTCCATCTCTTCTTTTCCTAATTTTGCCTCATAAAAAGAACTGGCAGTTGTGCCACATAAATATTTTCCAATTAGTGGATATAAAGAAAACATAGAAAACCCTTTTTGTGCCAATAATATTTTGCAAGAAGTCTTGTCTATTACAGATTTTAAAATTTCTAAATTATGAATCAATAAATTTTCATCTACTATATAAGCAGGTGTTTTAACTTGATTATAGTCTATCAAATCTATCGTTCCTCCTAAGTGAATGAATGTACTAATTGTGGTAAATTTACCCTTATCTAAAACAAAATAGTATATTTTCCAAGAAAAATGACGTTTTTCAGCTCTTTAACATAAAACTAATACTATTATTCTATTTATTTTTTTATATCATATAATCACTGTATTATACTTAACAATCAAAAATACAAATTCATTTTCTTATCAATTACTAAAATAAATTTATCAAACACTTTTTTAATGATTCAATCAAATTTACAATATTAAATTAAGGTTACAAAAAATTTCACTTTACCAACTGCGGATGGAAATTTTCAATCCATGGGAGTCCAAATTGATTTAATGCTTCCATAAATGGGTCTGGGTCAAATTCTTCGATATTGTACACACCTTTTTTATTCCACTTTCCAGTCATCAACATCATCGCTCCTATCATAGCTGGAACACCCGTTGTATAAGATATTGCCTGTGAACCTACTTCTTTGTAACATTCTTGATGGTCGCATATATTATATACATAATAGGCTATATCCTTTCCATCTTTCTTCCCCTGAAAAATGCAGCCTATATTTGTTTTGCCCACCGTTCTAGGTCCTAGTGAAGCTGGGTCTGGTAAAACAGCTTTTAAAAATTGAAGAGGAATGATTTGATGTCCTTCAAAGTTAATTGGTTCAATAGAAGTCATACCAACATTTGTAAGACACTGCAAATGTGTGAGATAGCTTTGCCCAAATGTCATAAAAAATCGGATTCTCTTTATCCCTTTTATATTTAAGGCAAGAGACTCTATCTCCTCATGATGCAGTAAATACATGTCCTTTTCACCCACACCGTCAAAATTATAAACTCTTTTTATCTCCATTGGTTCTGTCTCTACCCAATGACCATTTTCCCAATAACTTCCTTTTGCTGAAACCTCTCGTATATTAATTTCTGGATTAAAGTTGGTTGCAAATGGATAACCATGATCGCCGCCATTGCAGTCTAATATATCAATAAATTCTATCTCATCAAAATAATGTTTTGCAGCATAAGCAGAAAATACACCTGTAACTCCGGGGTCAAATCCAGAACCAAGAAGTGCCGTAATTCCTGCTTCCTCAAATCGTTTTTTATATGCCCACTGCCATGAATACTCAAAATGAGCAGTCTCAGGTGGCTCATAATTAGCAGTATCCATATAATTTGTTTTTGTTTTAAGGCAAGCTTCCATAATAGTCAAATCCTGATAAGGAAGCGCAATATTCATAACAATATCAGGTTTCACTTTTTCAATAAGTGTCACAAGTTCATCTACACAATCTGCATCTACTTGTGCTGTAGTTATCTTTGTCTTTCCTTCTCCAACACCATACTTATTTTCACAAACTTCCTTTAATGTATCACATTTTGATTTCGTTCTGCTTGCTATACATATTTCTTCAAAAACTTCTGGATTTTGACAGCATTTATGAACAACAACGCCAGCTACTCCTCCGGCACCAATAATAAGCGCTTTTCCCATGACTCCTCCTAATCTACTTTAACTTTCTTATTTTCTCATTCTGTACCTAACAATTCTTTTACATATGTAGGAAGATAAAAACTCCCTTTATGTAAATCTGTATTATAATATCTTGTTTTTAATTGTAATGAATTCCATTCTTTTTCTCTTAAATCCTTTATTGGGTCATACTTTTTAGAAGCAAAGCCAAACAGCCAATGACCTGACGGATAAGATGGTATATGACACTGATAAACTGTACTATAAGAAAACACTTGCTGAATATGCTTATGTGCTTTTTGTACGGTTCTTGAATGTTCACTGTAATATGGGCTCTCATGCTGATTGATAAGAATCCCATCATCATGGAGCGCTTTAAAACAATTACCATAAAATTCCCGTGTAAAAAGCCCTTCTGCCGGACCATATGGGTCTGCACAATCTACAATAATCAAATCATATTCATCTTTTTTCATTCGGACAAAACGTAAACTCTCCTCAAAGTGCATATGAACTCTCTTATCATGCAGCTTACATGATGTTTCTTTGAAAAATTCTAAACACATATCTGTAACATTTTTATCAATCTCTACCATATCAATATTTTTGATAGATTCATATTGTGTCAATTCTCTTATCGTACCACCATCACCAGCACCAATCACCAATACATTTTGAACGTTTGGATGCACTGCCATAGGCACATGTGTAATCATTTCATGATAAATAAATTCATCTTTTTGAGTAATCATCAACTCTCCGTCAAGAACTAACACCTTTCCAAACTCTTCTGTATCAAGAATATCAATTCTTTGAAATTCGCTCTCTGTACTTGCTATCTGATTTTTTACTTTCATAGAAAACTGCACATTTTTTGTGTGCATATCTGTATACCATAATTCCAATTCAGACCTCATTTCTGCTATTCGGCATTTGTGTCTACTACATTAATATTATCAACGGACATATCTTGAGTTCCTGTAACAAGACACCCCTTTTCTTTTGCGTATTGTATATAGCGAATAATCTCTTGTGTTATCATCTCACCGGGTGCTAAAATAGGTATTCCCGGTGGATAACACATTACAAATTCACTGCAAATCTTATCTGCACTATCCTCTATTGGTAAGGATAATTTCTTGCTAAAAAATGCTTTCTGTGGTCCCATAACAATTGTTGGATTGATATATTCATGGTCAAACATTCCTGATTTTGTGCGTTCATGTAGTCTTTTCACTTCTGATAAGGCAGAGATGAGCCTTTCTATTTCCAACATTCTATCACCACCAGATATAATTGCTAAAATATTTCCAATATCACCAAATTCTATCTGTATTCCATAATCATCTCTTAATAAATCATAGACTTCTATTCCTGCTAATCCTATATCTCTTGTATGAACTGATAATTTTGTTCTATCAAAATCATAAACAAAATCTTTATCAACCAGTTCATTACCAAACGCATAATAACCACCTAGTTTATTAATTTCTTCTCTGGCATACTCTGCATACTCTATCATTTTATTAGAATATTCTTTTCCATTTAAGCTCATATTTTTTCTAGCTATATCCAAAGAAGACAATAACAAATAAGAACCACTTGTTGTCTGTGTCAAATTAATAATCTGCCTAATATAATCTGCATTTACTGTATTTCTTGTCAACAAAATAGAACTCTGTGTCAAAGAACCACCTGTTTTGTGCATACTGATAGCTGTCATATCTGCCCCTGCTGCCATAGCGGATATTGGTAACCTGTCATTAAAATAAAAATGTGTTCCATGTGCCTCATCTGCTAACACCAACATGCCATGTTCATGTGCTATTTTAACAATACTTTTTATATCTGAACATATCCCATAATATGTAGGATTATTAATAAGAATTGCTTTGGCATCAGGATTTTCTTTTATTGTTTTTTCAATATCACTTACAGACATTCCTAATGGAATGCCCAATCTTTTATTTACACCTGGATTCACATAAACAGGTATGGAACCATTAACCACCAACGCATTAATAGCACTTCTATGCACATTTCTGGGCATTATAATCTTATCTCCTGCAACTGCAACGGACATAATCATAGCTTGTACTGCTGCTGTGGTACCATTTACAATAAAAAATGCTTCATCAGCACCAAATGCTTCTGCTGCCAAACGCTGTGCATCTTTAATAACAGACACTGGATGACATAAATTATCCAAAGGTTTCATTGAATTCATATCCAACTTAACACAATCTGTACCCAAAAATTCTTTTAATTCTTTATTTCCACGACCTCCCTTGTGGCCTGGTACATCAAAATGTGCCAATCTATTAAGACGCTGTTGTTCCAACGCTCTATGAATCGGCGTATCAAACTGTGACAGTGTTCTTGTTTCTTCCAACTCAAAAATCCGTCCTTTATCATTTATTCCCGTAAATTATAAGTCAAAAAGTAAATATACCAACTAATGTAAATAAACCTTTTTAACTTCCACGAGGTTGAAATACATACCTCAAAATTGATATCAAAGTATTTCACTGTCACTCAATTTTAAAACTTTTTGCATTATATTTCAACTATATAATTTTACGTAAATTTTTACACTTTAAATAATGTACTCATAATTAGGTTATGGTCATATATAAATGATAAGAATCCATTACCTCCAATATCTGCCAATGCACTTGCTGCCCAATCAAATCGACTACATGCTGTTACTAAAGCAAAAAACAGCCATACCACTATCAATCCTTCTGCTACACCCAACAATAATCCCATTAATTTATTAACATCTTTTAAAACAGGGATTTTTTCAATCACTTTTGTTACTATAAATAGTATTCTTACAGTCAAAAAAACAATTACAAAAACAATCACATATATAATTGCATTTAATGCTAAAGAAGCTAATCGAGCTGATATGATAGCTGCCAAAATATCACTTATCGAATCCATGTTTGCAATCTGCAGCATACTATCTGGAATCATAATCTCTTCAGCTTTTTGTGCAATACTATCTGGAAATTGCATTTTATCAACTATAAGTTCCATATATTTGGAAACCGTATCACCATACTCATTTATTTTTGTTAAATCTATATCATTTGCATTTAATGACTCTTCCTGTGCAATAGTATTATCTATCACATCTTTAAAAGAATCACTATCAATAATTAGCTCAAAAATAGACTTATTTAACTTATCATAAACTTGTGTATGATTTCTAACAAAATTACTTATCATTGGTGTTAAAAAAACACAGGCAATTATAGTTACAAGCATAGCAGCCAGTGACATTACAATTTTAATTAATCCTTTATGCCATCCCACAAAACCAAACAATGCCAAAATCATAATGACAACTATCAACATTATATTCATATGTATTCTCCATTTCTTATTATCTAAACCTCCTATGACAAAAAGTCATAGAATTTCTAAAAACAATCTTTTAATTGCTTTATTTAAGAAGTTTTCAGCAGTTTAAGAAGTATTACTAAAATTATTTTCCTAATCTATACACAAATTTCTCTATATGTCTATTATTTGCACTAATTATCTTACAACTAAAGTTATACATGTTTCTGATATATTTAATAAATTATTATTTTATGTAAAATTATACTATATCATTTCAAACGAATATTTTGTATATATTTTGAATTGATACATATATAATTTCCTCTACTATTATGTGTCAAAATTTTATCTATTGGTAAATTCATCTGTATATCAGCCAACACTTTGCCACTAAAATTCATCAAACATAACGTAGAACTTGTATTCATTACAATTGTTTTATTGTCCAAAACAATATTATCATATTGTGTATTAAATGATACTTTGCTTACCATTTTACCATTTGTATCATAAACCACTAATTTATAGATATCCCCTGTATCTGAGTTATCAAGAAGAAGTCCGATATACTTATCACTAAAAATCACTTTTTGAATTTCATTATCTATGGTTATCTCCTTAACTAAGTTTGGATATTCGTTAATATTATAAATACTGATAATATTTTCACCAATAGCTATTGCAGTTGTATTGCCATAAAATTTCACATCACCAACAATGGTATCATTATAATGATTAAATCCACCAACAATTCTTTGTGTTTCATTTTGTCCTACATCAGAAAAATTGTAAAATACTACATTTGTTTTAATTTTTTCTCCACTGACATACAAGTATGATGCGATTAATTTTGTCCCATCATCTGAAATGCTAATATCAATAGGATATCCATCTCCAGACAGCGATGTCTTGACACTATAAATTTTATCATTATTATAATTATATAAATTGATATAATTGGCATCATTATCTTCAAGCACAGCCGCAACGACTCCCTGTTTAGCAACTTCTATCTGTGAAATGGTCATTGATGTATCTACATTTCCTAAAGCTCCATCTTTATTAAATACATAAATACTGCTGCCATTAATATCACCAACAGCAACTATTTCTCCACATGTTTTTATTTGTGGCTTCTGCATAGAATAGGTCTTGTCCCAAACAACCTCTCCATTCCTATTGTGATACGCTATACCATCATTACTATATCGAATATATCCATCACTATAAACAGCATATTCAGCAGTCTCACTATCATCTCTACTTACAGAGGAAAGAACAGAATATATTGAATATGTAATTCCATCCATAATATAGAATAAAATAATAACAGAAACAATTAAGATACCTGCTATCAACAATGTCATCAATGCAATTTTTTTTCTATGATTATTTAATTTTTTCTTAAAG
This sequence comes from uncultured Lachnospira sp., assembly GCA_910587485.1. Lineage (GTDB taxonomy): Bacteria > Bacillota > Clostridia > Lachnospirales > Lachnospiraceae > Lachnospira. The sequence goes on along the minus strand of CAJUKN010000005.1, from coordinate 195,082 downwards.
TCTTCATTTTCACCAGCATTATCGTTTGTGGGAAACTTCACCACTTTTGCACTGCTATCTCCTGTGAATCTCGACTTGCCTGATATAATATCAGCCATGAATGCCACCTCATCTAAATTAAAAAGCTTTTAACTTTTTATATAGAAATTAAATATCTATATTCTATTGTAATTATACATAAATAATAAAAATATTCAAGGAAGTTTTATTACTTGACCAACATATAATTTATTTATATCATCTATATCATTATACTCTGCCACAACTTGTACTTTGTCAATATTTCCATAATACGATTTACAAATACTTATAATTGTGTCACCTTTTTTGACAACATACGATTGTGGCTCTGTTAAAGACACCACGCTTGTCTGCTTTGTCTCATCATTGTTTTTAGTTGGGTCAGTGGATTTTGTATTTTCTGTTGATTTTGTAGTTTCTGTTTTTTTTGAAGTTTCAGATTGATTTGTACTGTCTGTTAACTTGGCAGTTTCAGATTGATTTGCATTGCTTGATGCAATAGAAGCTGTTGGAGTTGTTTTTTCAGATGTATTTGATTTTGTCTCATATACGACATCTACAGGAACGATGCCATCAGACATAACAGGTTGTGTTCCTCTTTCATTTAGATTGGATACTTGTTGAACAATTGTTGAAAGTGAATTATCTAATTTTTTTATTTTTTCATAATTTTGTACTAGATTAAACCCTATCACAACAATTGAAGCCATAGCAATAATACCAAAAAAATATGATGTAAAATTCCCTTTTCTTTTATACCGCATATTTTCTTTTTCTTGAATAATTGCTCGAATTGATTTTACAACATCATTATCCTTAGGGTTTTCTATAGATTTTCTATCCCCAGTCTCAAGCATATATTCTTGCATTTCGTAATTTCTTTCATAAAAACAAACATATCCGCTTTGTTTTTTTAGCCTGTCCTTTTCATAAAGAAAAAAGTTCATATTTCTTTCTTTATTATCAACAAGACACAATGTTTTTGTACCACTTAAAAAATTATTTTTATGAATTTTTGTAAGTTGTTTTATTTGCTCATTTGTTACCTCTGGCATCGCTGCAAACCAACCAACTATATGAAGTCCTGGAAAGAATTGGTCTATGTCCTGATATATACCTGCCCATATTTCATCATTAAAATGTATTTCACCTGTAAATCTTGCTTTAATTACACCTTTTATAAATATGCAGCTTTCACTTTTATTTCGCATATTTTCTCCAAGTAAAATTCCTGCTTGATTTTTGTCAGGTTTCTGGTGTGCAACAGAATTAATATATGTATATGCGTAATCTTCGATGTATATTTTTTTGTCAGAATCAACATCGCCAATTTGTTTAATATTCTTTGGCAGTTTTATCTCTGACAACTCTCTGTTACCAGCATTACTCATGTCACATTTCCACCTTTCCAAAAGTATTCATTGTGGATAATAACACTTATAATTCAAAAATAATGGCGGAATTTGTCATAAATTACACAAAACTCAAAAAATTTTCTTTTTAACCTTATCAAGAAAGTAGATTGCAAATATTTGTTTGGCTTAATAAAATCTTGACTCTTTATAAACAACTTACCTTCTTATGCACTCTCAAACATATAAAAAAGCAAACGCCTCTGAATAATTACAGAGGCGCATAAACAATAAAAAAACAATTTTTATGTTATTTACATTAACAACAATATCCTACTTTGTAATATGCCATAAACTAATGCGTCTCTCTGTATACAGCTATTGCATTTGCTATGGTCTTAGCTTTTGTTGTTTTCATAATTGCTGCCAACTCTTTAAGCTTTTCAACACTCATAAATTCTTTTCCTAGATACGCTTCATAATTTGTTGATATATATGCTCTTTGTTCCTTAATCAGTGAATCCAATTTTTCCATATCGGAATCTGTTTTTGCTAAATCAGCTCTTATGGCATCAATACTGCTTTTATATCGATTTTGTATATCCATAATAATATCTTGTTTCGTAAAAGATTCAAACTCCTTTAAAGCAACCGTTTTTTTATTTTCTATATCAGCAATATTTTGATTGATTTCTTTTATTTTGCTATCATAACTATCCAAACCATACATATCTTCATTTTTATCTGATTTAATTCCATTTTCAATCCGTTTAATTTTTTTGCCATTACTTTTAATATCTGACTTTAAATCCCTGACTTGAACAATGATATCAATATGTGGTATTACCACTTTTGAATATATCAATCGAATTAAAAATGTATGAATCACTATCAATACAAAATAATATATAATATAAACAAACTTTGGTATGGTCTCAATAAAACATAAAGCACTTGGAATCAAAGCATAACAGACAACTAATAAAACTAAATATAAAAGTGCATCTATAAATCCCTCACCACAAAAAATTGAAAAAAACAACCGTTTACTGCAAAAAGCAGGTATTCCTTCATTTCTGTACAAATTCTTTATTTTATTTTTTAAGGCTTCATTATCATCTCTTAAAGCAACGGTTTCCTTATCAATTCTTTTACGAACACCTGCAATTTTAGCCTTATCTCTCTGACTTTGTACTTCTTTAAGTTTCTTTTGCTCTTCTAATATGGATTTATTGTATCCTTCGCTTACAGAATCTATGCCTTCTTTTAACTTTGCAGCGATTTCATTTTTTATGTCCTTTTCGGCAGCTTCAATATTATTTGAAAGTTCTTTTGACATATCTGAAAGCCGCCCTCGTTTTGCTACTGCACTGCTATGTTCATTAATATTTGCAATTATTTCCTCAAGCACAACAATGTCGCCTTCAAGTATATTTTGCTCTGCCATATTTCTCTTATTACTCCTAATTATTCTTGTAGAAGTTAATCAGACAGCCATCAAGAATTATCTTCCTTTCATCGTCTGTAAGTTCATCTATCTTCAACTCAATTTCTTTCATATCTTTGTTGACAACATAAGCCTTCATTTTAAGTTGTTTATCTTGAATCATCTTTTTAATATCTGGTATAAAAATATAATCGCCATTTTCAAATGGAAGTTCGCCCTTATCAATAATAAATGGAAGCATACCCCAATTAATTAAATTAGAGCGATATCTTTTTGTAGCGTATTCATGAGCAATATTTGCCCAACCGCCAAGTACCTTTTGACAAGATGCTGCCTGCTCACGCGCTGAACCATCACCCGGTTTTACAGCAAATATTGTACTTCCTATACCAACATTTTCTTTAGAAACATCATATGTTTCCTTAATCTTATGCATGATATCTCGAAGTTCTGGAAGTGCCTCTCCCATACATTCGCCTGCTTCTCTTGCCTTTTCTGCTTTTTGTACTTCCTTAGCTCGTCCAACATAAGCAGGGTCTTTTCTTGATAAAGCAAATTCTGCAAGACCTAACGGATTTGAACGATATGAAGAAGTTTCACCAGATGGAATCAACTCATCTGTCGTTGTCACAGGGTCATGTATTTCTGATACTACTTTTATAATCAGATTTTCTGGTAATTCTACCATCTGTGGCCAATCTTTAATGTTTGGTCCAAACTGAATTTCTTGATTGGCATCTGCCTCTCCTTTGCTGTCAAACACTCTATTTTCATATATTGATTTATCAAAATGATATGTTGGACCTGTAAACTCTACATCCATATCTGTTGCTGGTGTAAGATACCCTTTGTTTGCTGCTGTAGCTGCAATAGAACGTGCATCCATTAATGCAACAGACGAAATCTGTCCTTGCTGCAGCTTAGAACCTTCTCTATTAGGGAAATTTCTTGTAGAATGTCGAATTGAAAAGGCATTGTTTGCTGGTGTGTCACCTGCACCAAAACAAGGTCCACAAAATGCAGTCTTAACAATAGCACCTGTACCAATCAAATCCGCCAACTTCCCATTTTTTGCTAATTCCATATATATAGGAGTACTTGCTGGATATACACTTAATGTAAATTCGTCAGAACCAATCGATTTTCCTTTAAGAATATCAGCAGCAGCGCATATATTTTCAAAACCACCACCTGCACAACCTGCAATGATTCCTTGGTCAACATAAAGCTTTCCATCTCTAACTTTATTTGTCAGCTTATAATCAATGGCACCATCAAGACTTACTATTGCTTTTTTCTCAACATCATGTAATATATCCATAAGGTTCTTATTAACTTCTTCTATTGTATATGTATTACTTGGGTGAAATGGCATTGCAATCATTGGTTTTATTTTACTTAAATCCACATACACAACACCATCATAATAAGCAACATTACCCGGTTTTAACTCTTTATAACTATCTGTCCTTCCATGAATATCATAAAATTCTTTTATCTTATCATCCGTCTGCCATATTGATGAAAGACAAGTAGTTTCTGTTGTCATTACATCAATACCTATTCTAAAATCTGCGCTAAGATTAGAAACACCTGGTCCGACAAACTCCATAACCTTATTTTTTACATACCCATTACCAAATACAGCACCAATAATTGCCAATGCAACGTCTTGAGGACCAACCCCTTTTGCTGGCTCTCCTTTCAGATATATGGCAATCACTTCTGGCATATTAATATCATACGTTTTATTTAAAAGCTGTTTTACAAGCTCTGGACCACCTTCACCCATTGCCATGGTTCCAAGTGCGCCATATCGTGTATGACTGTCTGAGCCTAATATCATTTTACCGCCTTCTGCCAACATCTCTCTGGCATATTGATGAATAACGGCCTGATGTGGTGGAACATACACCCCACCATATTTTTTTGCACAAGTCAAACCAAACATATGGTCGTCTTCATTAATGGTACCTCCCACTGCACATAAACTATTATGACAATTTGTCAAGACATATGGTATAGGGAATTTTTCAAGTCCTGAGGCACGTGCTGTCTGAATAATACCTACAAAAGTAATATCATGTGAAGTCATTTTATCAAACTTAATTTTAAGCTTTTCCATATTACCTGATGTATTATGATTTTCAAGTATCTTATATGCAATTGTATTCTTTGTAGCTTCTTCTTTTGTTGGTATGACATCAACCTTATTTGCTAATGCACCTTGATTTGCAGCCTCCTCTACTATCACATCCATTCCATTAATAAGATATGCGCCGCCTTTACTTAAATCAATCATTATTTACCTCATTTCTGTCTAAGACTTTTTTACTTTATCTTTTTTGATATTAATGCTTTTAATTCTTCTATTATTTCATCATCAATTTGTCCGGGTATCCACTCTACATGAACATTATCGCCTTTATATCTTGGTATAATATGCATATGAAAATGAAATACTGTCTGCCCTGCTGCCTCGCCATTATTTTGGACAATATTTAATCCATCTATATTTAATGATTCTTTCATTGCTTTGGCAACCTTAACTGCCACTTGAAATATATGTGCTGCAGTATCATCATCTAATGAATAAATATTATCATAATGTTCTTTTGGCAAAATGAGAACATGTCCTTTTGATGCTGGACTAGCATCAAATATAACTTTTACAACATCATCTTCATAAAGATAATTTGTTGTTATAATGCCATTAGCCAACTTACAAAATATGCAATCATCCTTTTTCATAAAAACCCTCCATTCCAAATCATTATATTTACAATGTTTCAAAACAAGTATATACTCTCAAATATAATAACTTAAAAATCAAACGATAGCAATAGTTAAATACTATACAACAAAGCTGTAGAATATTTGACACTCACAACATTTACCAATATGCTTTAAGCAGCTCTCTTAATTCATAACTTACAAAAATAAAATAATAAATCAAGAAAGGAACTTTACCAATGACACCAAAAGATTATAAAACATTGAGTATTGCCTCACATGAAATTATGAACAGACTGTCATTTATAGGAAGTGCATATCAATATATAAACGCACGATATCCTGAATCAAAACAATTTAAATTTTGGACTATTATGGGTGATTCTATTGGTGAACTCAACACATTAATGAAACGCACTTCAATATGTAGACATTGTGCATTTCCAGAAAAAAACACCATCTCTTTAAAACAACTTCTTGACAATTTAAAAACAGCTCCAAATACTTGTTTAACAACTTGCCTTCATCCCATTGATATTGTATGTCATTGTAACAAAGATGCTCTAATCAATGTAGATAGCGAACAATTTACTATTGCACTTTGCGAAATTATTATGAATGGCGCTGAAGCTAGTAATTTTGGTACAATACATATTGATACATCTATCCAAAACAATGATATACATATCATTATTTCTAATTCAGGTAATCTACCTGATATACAATTGCCTCAAACAATTAATCAAGATAACAATACACATTATTCTCCTGATGATATTAATATTTTATCAGAAGCATTTTATACAACAAAACCTGAACACTTTGGATTAGGCTTATATATTGCAAATTCTGTTATAAATAAACATAATGGCACTCTAAACATTAGTCAAGATGATAAAAATACATATGTTCATATTCAACTTCCTACTGTTTGTACTCTCACATAATATTCTGCACCAAAACAGGCAAGTCTAACTTTATCTTTCGCAGCAATTCTTCCCCCGCTTCCAAAGTGGAGGATGATGTCACTTAAGAAAGATAAGACTTGCCTGTTGTATGTCAAAGCGGATATTCGCAACCCTATGCTACTTACTCATAACCTCATAGCTGCTATCACAATGCAAGTCCCCACCACTTATGCCTCTGCAACATTGAAATGGAGAGTAACTTGTTTGATAAGGTTAAAATGAAAATAATTCATCAAGCATCCTTAAACTTCTAAAATCTCCTTTTGCAGTTATATCACCTGTCATAAACGCCCTATGAAATGTGATTTTTCCTTGCATAATACTATCAAAAGTAGCTTTATTTAATTTTGCAATAATATTTGCATTTTTATTTTCTCCAAAATCTACAGATAAATTATCATGGTTGATATCCATTTTAATCACTTTGTCTTTGTCACTAATCATAAATGTATATGTCCCAACAAAATTCAATCCTAAGACAAAATGATTTAAAAAAGCATTAATATAATAATCATCTCCGCCATTTTCTTGGTCATTTAACATTTCTTTATAAATGGAGGATAACGATTCAATATCTTGTTTTTGTGTTTTTACAAATTCATCATTTGATGCATATTTAGATAATTGTTCACTTTCTTGTGGTGTAAATCGAACAACATCTTTCATCACTTTATTTTTAATGGACTGATTACTTGAAGGAAGAATATCCTTTTTTTGTGAGATTGTTCTATAAATATTTTCTGCATAATTTTCTATTATCATAGAATATTTTTCATTAAATTCAAACTCTGTTGTATCATCAACATAGGCACTAATTCCAGAAATGGCTCGTCCTCCTATTATCTCCCACGAATTTGTTAAACTTAAAAGCACATCTTTTTCACCATAAGTTTTTGATGTTACAATAGGAAACATATATACATTACTAATTTTACTCTTATCTGCATACAGCCAACAAGAGTCTAAAAACATCTGCATATATCCTCCCATACCTAACCATTCTACAGTAGTAGCTAAAATCACTCCATTTGCCTCTGTTACTGTTTGCGATAATGCTGTAATTTGACTTTTTTCTTCATAAAGGTTATATCGTTCTATCGTTACATTTAATTCGTCTAAAACTTCTTGAATTTTATCTAAAACAAATAAAGTTGAGTCATCAACAATTCCTCTCCCACCATAATATATATTAATTTTCATTATCCTACTCCTTATAGTGTTTATGTTAAGTGGATATTCGGAATCCGCTTCACTGTTTGCTCATAACCTCATTGCCACTTTGTGGCATTTTTTTAACAGGTAAGTTGAACTCTCCCCTAATGAGGTTGAATCATATATACATAAATATAATCATATAGAGTTAATATAGCATAATTATTAAATCATTTCAACCTTATAAGGCAATGTTGCAACAAGTACCACGTCATCTTTTTTTATCTCTTTTCGCTCATTAGCTATCAGTCTTTCTCCATTCAAATACGTTCCATTTGTAGAATTCATATCCTCTATATAATAAATATCTTCTATTTTTAAAATACACATGTGAATATGACTTACAATTTTACTATCAATTACATAATTACAATGTTCAGCCATACTTCCAACAACACATGGTAACTTATCTATAAAAATATCTTCTAAGTTATCCTCTCCACAATAGGTCATTTTTATATTTTTACTTTTTTTGTTCCTTTCAAAATAATCGGATAGCAACATTGTATGTTCAACAGATTGACTATCATCATTATGAACAGAATAATCAACAAAATTGTTTTTCAAATCATTTTTTGTGTCACAAGTAATATTGTTGTTTATCATATTATTATCTGTATTACTATCAATATTATTATATTTTACATTAGATGAGACAGTAAAAGGTTGTTTCATACTTCTTTTATTCAGTTTTATAAAAGCATAATCTGGTATTTTCGATAATACTAGTAACAAAGCAGTTAAACACACACATACGACAATAGGAATCATTCCACTATATGGAAGAGGTATAATTTCTGGTGCCAATATTTTAGCAGCATTTAAAACAAAGAAAAATGCAACTATTCCTTTTATAAGTGAAATTGTATTTATTAAAGATTTATTTTTACACTCTACTTCATCTTCAATAATTTCTTGTGGTATCTCTTTAATAATAATTTCATCACTTTCATTATCTGCATTTATTTCATTATCTTGAATGGATACTTCTTCCTGTTCATACAATAAATCACTTATTTTTATTATGTTATATTCATGTTGAATAATCTTTTGGTATATATAATATATCTTTACTACACTTTTTTTATCACTTTCATGGTCAAAATGCTCAATAATAAAATCAAACAATTCCTTTATATAATTATCAAATGATGGACTCAAATTTAATTCAAAATCCATTTCATCACACATTGGAATATAAGTAAACATTACTTTTTTATTTGTCAAATCAAGAAACAACATATCTGGCGTAACCATTACTGAATCCAAATTTAGCATATAATTATTAACAATTTGTGCCATCGTTTCAAGACTATTTAAAATCAATTCAACATCTTTCATCTGCAATTTATTAAATTCATATATTTTACAATACTGCTGTTTGGAAGTAACATCATAAAAATATATATTTTTATTATTAATTGTCTTTATAGCAATTGGCAAAAATATACTAATTTGATTATTCATTAACATTTTAATTTCATATTCTGCTTCTTGTGTCATATTACAAAATTCAATTTTCATATATCTCATATTATTTTCTTGTTCATATTGTATCTTATTCATCTTTAATTCAATCCACTCCTTTGTTTCGATACTGCATGAATAAATCGTATCATGTCATCTTGATTATTATTTTTATTTTCTTGTAATTCCATATTTTTTCTAAACTGATTATAATTACTTTGAACACTTCCATGAATAGAGATACACAATAAAACAATACTTACTATAATAATTGTAAAAATTGAAATAATAACCGAATTTTCAACAGTAAAGGATGCTTCTAAACGCATATCATTGCCCCCAATGTACAAATACTTATATATGGTATAAAAGGAATGGTACTTTTTAATTGGACTTTTTTTCTTATATATAAAAAAAGATTTACTATTGCTGCCAATGTTATAGCCATCCCAAAAACAACAATTGAAAAAAATACTCCTTTCACACAATTCAATACAAAAATCACTAAAATATCAGCCATTCCAAAACATTTTGTTACTGCATTTACCCACAATAGAATACAAAAAATTGGTATACTAATAATCATATGTTTGAATCCATACAAATCAGAAACACAAGAATAACTTACAGATATACCAATGCAAATAATCAGTTCCCATAAACGAATGGACTTATGTCTTATATCTTCTATTGACAATAAAAATAAAATTACAATAAGGACAATATTTAACAAATATTTTTCCACAATGCTTCATTTATCCTCCTTTTCAATTTTTTATATGTATTTTATCAGGTAAGAGTTCAACTTATCTGTTTAAAAAAATGTAACAAAATGGCAATGAGATTATAAGCAAGTAGCAAAGCAGATTGTTCATATCTGCTTAACTCCCTGCACCTGCAATAAATAGATAAGATATAATCTATTGTCCACATAATAAACATGCCCTTCTATCTTTTACTGAATCAATCGGCACTTGCAAGACCGTTCTTTTTAATGCAAAACAATTGTTGCGTCCATGATATTCCCTTCCAAATGGTGTGATATATACAATATTTCCATACCCCTGTTTTTTACAAGATGAACATTCATAATATTTTCCACCATTTTCATTTCTTGCAATCCCCACTTTATCAATAGAAATTTCCATAATTGTAACAGATAACGAAGAACATTGCCTTTTTCTATGAAATACATCACTATTTTCAGTTATATATACTTTTTCATTCTCTGTATCACTATCTTTTTTCCATTCTCGACTTTTATCCTCTCCAAGCCAAGTTTCGACAGTATATGTATGTGTTTGTTTTAAAATACCAACACCAAATATATCAAAAGGATTTCTTATATGATAAGTAATATCAACATTTAAAATACTACTGTCGCTCGACCTATCTGCTAATACTATAATTCCAGCATTGCCACCAATAATATTATGATTTGAAGCATAATTGTACCCTAAATGATTCAATAAACTGCCATATATTGAGGCAGATGTAACTGCCCCTGATAAACGAGCTACACCTGTTTGATACTTTAAAGCATAATATGCTGCCTCATCTATATCACATCTTACATTTATAAACTGTAATATATAAATTAATGTTAAAACTGCATATAGATACAACGGTATAACTAAAGAAGCCTCTACTGTCGCAGCAGCAGGCAGTTTACTATTCATTTTATATATATCCATACTGCTCGCTTCTTTCACATAATTTTTTATCACCATATTGTACACCTATCGTACCTGTTGCCTGATAGACATATCTACTCATTCTAAAATCAATATCTCCCAATGCTATTATTCGCAACTCCATTACACTCATTGTTCTAAATAATTTTAATTTTTTATCTATAGTCATTAATAAAATGGTTAGATAATCTTTATAGTTTAACTTTCCTTCACTCCATCTTTTAATTGATGTTGTTTTATCTGTACTATTTTTTTGCTTTGATAATTCAAAATTAAAAGAAAGTAAATTTTGTAAAGATAGCTTCCAATCTTCTTTTGTTTTGAAAAGACTCAGTTCTTCTCCATTAAACAAACGGCGTATATCTATAATGCTTTCTCCATATGCCCATAATCCCATAATTAAAAATTGTGCTGCTTTAATAATTGCTGCATTTCCTGTAAATCCCACTAAACTTATTGCTAATGCTTGTGCTTGATTTCTTTTATCACTATCTGTTATGATGTGTGCTATATTTACTCCTTCTCGTAAAATAGATAATTTTAATATAATTTCTGAAATATTTTCCTTATCACTTTTTTCTCCAGCTATAATATATTCTAACGGATAAGCTAAATTGCACCATAAATCTATTTGATTATGATTTTCTTCTTCTATATCTGTAAAACACATAAACCGATTTACAATATACTGATGAATCAAACCTTCATCTATTTTGTTTTCTGCTTTAAAATCTTCCTTATCGTTCGTTGCATCCATATGTGATTGTGCTAAATCATTATAATTATAACTGCCATCACTCAATGAAAAATCAGTTAAAACAATTTCTGCAAGACCTTTTGTTAATAATTCTTTAAGTTGACTGATAACCCCTATATCTTTGCTATTACTGTCAAAGCAAACATTTGAATAATCAATTACTAGTTTTTCATTAGATATACCTTGTATTTCTTCTTTTAAATTATAATATTGTATTTTTAATTCTTCTAATTTTTCAAGTTCTATATTTTCTAATGTATTTCTTTTAACATTTTCTAATATTTTATTGACATTATTTAATATACAAGCATTATCATTTAAATTTTCCCACAAATCCTCAACAAAAAACATTTCAATAGCTTTTGTTTCATCTTCTTTAAAACGAGTGACTTCCTCAAGTAAACTATTTAATAGTTCTGCTTCCAATATATCTTGTGCATCTTTTATATCATTTTCACATTTATCGACAAGTTTATATATTGTTTCTTTACCTGAATTATATTCTTCAATGATATTCATTGCTTGTCTGCTTTTTTCTTTTACAGTAATAACAACATTGCTTAATCGTTCCATATAATTTTGATACATAAATACACACAAGTTTGCTTCACTTACATTATTTTCTGCTAATGATTCACTATATAATTCAATACAATCTATCAAATCATCTATCAATTTATTAACATTTACATATCGGTCTTGTGCTAAAGTAATTGAACGATATACATTATCATTGTAAATGGATACTGTAGCCATAGACAATTCTTTTAAAATTATCTGTTTTGCAAATCCACTTTGTACCAATTCTGGTAAGCCATTAGAAAGAATCATTCCATTGCTATCTATTTTTAACCCTTCAATCAACTCAATTAATTTTAAAGTAGATTGGTCTAATACAACTATTTTTTCATCTAAATCCATTATTTCATCTGTAATTTTTTTTAATGTTTCTGACTTTTTTGTAACTTTATCAATATTGCCAATTTCATCTATTATATCCAAATAAATTCCATTCTTCATATATAACAAAATTTGTTTTTCCAGACCTTCTCCATTGTTATCTGTCATATATTTTTTATCTTGAATATAGGATGAACGATATTGAATATCATTAACATTTGCCATTCCATCAATATTATTATGAGCATAATATTGAAATTTCTCATCACTGCACTGTTGAGTACTCAATGCCAAAATGTCAAATTCTTCTTGTAACTTGTTATGATACCCAGCAAATACAGACTCTATAGACATTCTTGTACTCATATCCAGCTCAGCAAACATTTGCGTTTGTCTAGCATACTGAACACATGTAACGATTAATGATATAACTATCATTAATGAAAGTGCTGCATAGATTGTAATCTGCCCTGAAACTTTTTTAACGCTTGCCATTAGACTTGCTTTGCCTGACTGCTCATTTTAGAAACCAATGTACTAACTAAACTGGTTATCTGCTTTTTAAAAATAACAACTAAACTTACAAGTACAATAATAATCAAAACAATTTCTACAACACCCATTCCACTCTCATCTTCAAGCCCTACCAATACATCTTTTATTCTTTTTTTCCAATTTTTATTGATTAACATTTTCATAACTAATTCCTTTCCATAACTTGAAACATCAATGTTACTGTTATAATTTTTTATTAATTTATAAAAAATTCACATATTAAAATTAACTAATGCAGGATACATAATAATAACCATCACTACGAACAATATCATTATCATTGGAACTAAAAGTTTTGTTCCTGCTTCTTCTCCATATCTTTTCGCTTGATTTTTTCTTTCTTCAAATGCCTCTTTTGTTTCTATCTTCAACATAGACAATAATTCTCTTGAACCTTTTTTCAAGTTTTGTGCTAATAAAGAACTAAATTTCATATATTCTCTAACATCACATCGATTGCCAAAATCTTGATATACATTTAATTCTGAAACGCCTGATTTTAGCTGATTCATACTTTCTGTCATTTCTTCATAGACAACATTTGATTTTATATTTTTATAACGTTTTTTAAATTGATACTCTTCTACGATTTTTTCCCAAGCTTTTCTCATCGTCATACCTGCACCAATAAGTAATGTGATTTTAGCAATCATCTCAGAATAACTATTTTTTAATGCTTTTTTTCTGATATCTGCTCTTTTTTTCTGCTTACTTTTTTCTCCAAAAATCACGATTATAATAGCTGCAATTCCTAACATTACAATAACTAAAACATTACTCCAATCTGCTTTTTTTTCATATGTAATAGGTACCCCATCTATTTCTTTTGGCAAATAAATATATTCTTCTTCCCTATCATTTCTTTTGGCGAATTCAAGATTTTCACTTATTTTCTTTGGATAATTTTTTTCATTTAAATCACAAGATTTCACGGTCATCTCATAAGAATACTCTGCACTATAGGATTCATATTGAAGGATTGCTGTCAAAACAACTTCTACACACTCATCTTTTTCAAACAGCATATTATGTACAACACCATTTTCATCTATCACTTCATAATTATCAGATAACCATTGGATTGTTACTGGATATTTATCAATTGATGAACATAACACAACATCACTTGTTATATTATTGATGGCACTGTTCTGTCCTAATATTCTATCTTCAAGTATTTTTGAAATCTCTGAAAAAATAGCAGAAATTTCTTTTGCTGTATATACTTTAGGCTCAATATAAATAGATGTATTAAATTTTTTTCCTTGTACAGATACTTGCATATCAAGCTCTTTTTCAACCTCACTATAATCAGGTCTTTTTAAATCTTCTATTGTTATTGCATTTTCTATACAATTTTCATAAACATAAAAGAATGAAAATACTATTGTAAGTATTGCAATAATTATTAATTTAAGATTATTATTACCATCTTTTTTATTATGTAAGTTAATACTATTTTTTAAATTGTTTATTATATTTCTATTAAATATCAATTTCTATTATCCTCTTTGCAAACCATACAGCTATTGCATAAATGAAAAGGCAGATAAACATCACAATAATTCCTGCTGCATTACCATATAGTGATACTAAAAATTCAGGCGATGTTATTCTTAAATATCCAATCATTGCAAATGGCATAATTTGCATAACTTTAACTTCCATCTTTTTTCCACTTATAATAGTCTGTATTTCTTGCTCTACTTCTACTTTTTGTCGAATGGTTGATGCTGTATCTCTAATAATTTCAATCATATTTCCGCCACTTCTCTTTGCATACTTAAATATATTGGCAAAATACTCAATATCTTCAATCTCACTATTATCTGCAAACGCACATAACACATCTTCAATATTTTCATTATTAGAAATTTTTGTGACTATTTCTTTAAATTCTTTAACAATAATGGCATCTTTTCCATACAACACATTCAATTCTTTCAATGCTTCTTTAAATGAATTTTCTATAGAATATCCTGCATTTAAAGCAACTGATACAGATAACATAGCATCCTTAAATTCTTTGCATAGCTTTTGTTTATTATCCTTTATCTTTTTCTTTCTTGAACTTTTTACATAAAAATAAATATATGGACTTAATAATATAGAAAAGTATATCTTGTCAAAAAATAAATATGCAGCAAGCATAATATATAATATTCCTGTTAAAATCCAAAATAAATAATAACTATTATGAAATTCCCGCTGCAAGCATCTTTTCTTTGTGCATAAGCTCTTTTTGAGTTGAAACAAGTCCTCCAAGTACTTTCCCATCTTTTTCGCCTGTCTCTTTAAATTCAAATAAAGTATTATATTGTACTTCTCCATTTTGAAGTCCTGCAATTTCAACGATTTTCATCACTCTCCTTGTTCTATCTCTCAATCTTCCAAGATGAATTATAATGTCAATTGCTGACACTAATTGTTTTCTTACTGCGGACAATGACATATCCATTCCCATCAATATCATTGTTTCAAGTCTTGACATCATATCTTGTGGACTATTTCCATGTCCTGTTGATAAGCTTCCATCATGTCCTGTTGTCATTGCCTGAACCATATCTAATGTTTCATCTCCACGAACTTCTCCCACCACAATACGGTCTGGTCTTAAGCGCAAACTAGCTTTAATTAAATCTCTTATTGTAATTTCATTTTTTCCCTCAATATTAGCCTTACGCGACTCCAATCGCACAAGATTATCAATATTTTTAATTTGCAATTCTGCGGAATCTTCAATTGTAATTACTCTTTCATCACTTGGTATATAATTGGACAATACATTTAAAAATGTTGTCTTGCCACTTCCTGTAGCACCTGAAATAAATATGTTATATTTTGCTTTTACTGCTTTTTCAAGAAATTCCGCTGCTTCTTGTGTCACTGAATGAAACGCAATAAGTTTTTCCATTGTAAGAGGGTCATCATAAAATTTTCTTATTGTTATTACTGGACCATCTATTGCAATAGGAGGCAATACAATACTGACTCTTGAACCATCGTCAAGCCTCGTATCAACAATGGGTACAGATGTGTTGACAATTTTATTTGACGACGCAGCAATCTTTTGTGCAACATCTTCTAATTTATCTGTTGTTTCAAAATGCTTGTCCCACCGCTGCAAATTACCATTTCTTTCAATAAAAATATCTTTACTTCCATTAATCATAATTTCTGTTATAGAATCATCTTCTAAAATTTCTTGTAATATATCTAATCTTCGTATAGCATTAAACACAGATTCTTCAATAATTTCCCTCTGTCTTAATGGAATAATATAAACCTTGCTCTCCTCCTGCACACACTCTTCTATAACATTACGCAAATCCTTATCATCAATATCGGTTGACATATCTAACTTTTCATAAACTCTTTTTTTAATTCTTGAAGTATAATTTGACGTATCATACAATTTTAATATTTTTCCTCCTTACTGTTTATTTTCAATCTCATCATTTATTTTGTATTATTTGCAAGCAATGCGCTTTCCAATAATTTTTTTACATATCGATACATACCACTTGTTGTTATCTTACTTATAAAATCTTTATCTACAGCATTTTCCCCCTCTGGCAGACGTACCTTTTCTATAACCTTAATAATTGAATCTACGCCCATACTATAATAATAAGATTCCAATATATTCATTTTTCTACAAGATAAATAATCATTTTTTATAGGCATATACACTACATTACAACATTCCATAAGTCTCCATGACTGCCTTATTGCTGTAGATATATCTAATACAATAATTTCATAGCCTCCGCCTTTTCCCACACATTCTATAAAACCAACAATATCTTCTATTTCCATAAAAGAAATATCTTCTGCACAAATAACAGGAGAAATATAGTCAATTCCTTCACAACAATGAATTGTACTGCTAATTTTTTCATACGATTGCTGTTTGCCTTGTCTATAATAGTAAAATGCATCGGATAATGTTGTTCCATTATCTGAAATAAGAATTTCATCTAACCCCGAAAATTCTTCAAGATTCATATACAAAACTTTATATTTTTCAGATACCACTTTTGCAATATTTAACGCAAATGCTGTTCTTTGTTCCACATAAACAGGTGAATATATACCTATAATCTCACGGAAATCCAACTTTCCCCTTGCCTGCAATTTACTATTTTCAATTACTTTTTTAAATATTTTATCAATGGATTGATATCTAAATATTTCAACTGTATTTTCACCATATATACATGAATCCTCAGCCACAAACGAATTTTCTGTCAATACACAAAGCTGCCCTTTAAATAGCTTCTCTAATTCTTTAAAATATCCATTTTGACTTATAACCATTACTGCTGGATTATTATCTAATAAATATTTTTTTAACTCTTCTCTGTCTGTAAATAACAATACACCAAAACTTGATTCTGCTCGTTCACTAAACCCACTTAATAATTTTCTGGCATATACCTCATTACTATCATATATAATGCAGGTATTATTCAAATGAAACCACCTCCTGCCAACATACTTTTAACATACCTAAAGCAACCCCTACTGCAATTGCGAGACTATAGTGCATAATATGTACTCTCATTCCATATTTGCCAATATTATCACACCTTTTTAACAACATTCCTAATATTCCTAAAATTCCTCCTGATATTAAAGAATATAACAATACATATCTAACAAGCCCTATTCCGCCTAATAAACCTATCACCCCCATTAACTTAACATCACCAGCTCCTACTGCTCCAAACACATACAGAATAAACATTCCAAAAAATCCAACCAATAGACCTAAAATTGAATCTTTTATCAATATATCAATAGACAACAATAATCCTTTATTTACAACTATTCCCCATAAAAGATATAATCCCAAATATATAACTGCTATCATTACTCCAAAGGCTATTATCTTATTTGATATCTTGTACCTTAAAAGGTCATCATAAACTGCTATCAAAACAATAATAGTCAATAATTGCATAGTGATAATATTCATTTAAAACTACTAAAATCTCCTTTCCAAAATTTGTATAAAATAAAAATAATTTGACTATAATTAAAATAAATCACTATATGTAATTACTATATAGAAATGAGGTTTAATTATGGGATTAATAAAAAAGAAATCACCATCAGCTACTTATAATGAAAAATATCTGAAGGACGAAATAAAAATGACTCAAAACGCAATCAATATTGCATATTCAAACTTCAACAATGCAACAGACCCTGACTTAATTGACTGTTACATTTATCAGTTAAATTCTGAGCAAAAAAGATACAAATATCTGATTGAAAAAGCTCGCCAATATGAAACTTTATAAATCGATAAAAATGCACTGTACTTTTTATATACTTGTTATTTATGATGTATTGTGTAAGAATAATAACATATTTATTTTTGTATGTCAATACTAAAAATTTATTTTTTATACATTTATTTACTTATATTCATTTAAACACTTAGTAAAAAAAATTCAGGTTAAAATCAAATATGATTTTAACCTGAATTTTTATGTATTTATCTAACTTTTATCACGCTTTGATACAACCAATTTTTCACTTCATCATCTTTATTACATGGTACTATTTTATATAACAAATAACTCCACTCCCATATTTATACCACTACAAAAATTCAAATAGGACTTTAAAAAACTAAAATTCATATCTTGTGCCATGTGAAAGCAACAGTCCATCTGTTAATTCTATACATAAAATTATAGTATTTTCATCATCAAAATTATTATGCCCATTGTCAATCCATTCAGCAAAAGCATTTTTTAGCTTTTCAGCAATCATATAATTTTCTTTTTTACTAAAATGTCCTAAATTGATACCTGTTCCATGTGCTGTAAACCATTCGCCAGCTATTGCAACAGTAGAATTATTTTCTATATGTTTTATTTTGTTAGAAAGTGCATATGTAATAATATAAAATGCTCCATTCTCATAATAGGCATTTACATTTCGCACATAAGGAACTCCATTTTTTATTGTTGCCAATGCAATAACTGTATCTTTTCCAAAACGTTCAATCATTATTTTTTCAACTTCTTCATTCAATTTTTTCATTCAAATGTTCTCCTACTTTTGGTTTCTTCTCTATGATTATATTATAGGCTAAAATTAAAACCCTCACAATAAGCAAAGTTGTTATTAACAAGTAAAAATACAGCTAAATGAAGTTAAAGCGGATATTCGCAATCCACTGTACTACTTACTCATAACTTCATTGCTGCTATCGCAACACAAGTCCCCACTTATGCCTCTACGACATTAAAGTGGGGACTTGCTTGATAAGATTAAAAAAACCCATAAATTCAAGAAAAATCCTAAATTTATGGGAATCATTTTTTTATCTCTTACTAAACTGTGGAGCGCGTCTTGCGGCCTTCAAACCATACTTCTTTCTCTCTTTCATACGAGAATCTCTTGTAAGGAAACCAGCCTTCTTAAGTGATGGACGATATTCGTCTGAATCAACCTCAAGAAGCGCCCTAGAGATACCATGTCTGATAGCACCTGCTTGACCAGTATATCCACCGCCATGTACATTGACAATAACATCATATTTATCAATTGTCTGTGTAAGCACTAATGGCTGCTTAACTACAACCTTCAATGTCTCAAGACCAAAGTAATCATCAATGCTTCTCTTATTTATCGTTATTGTACCATTACCTGGTACTAAATATACTCTAGCAATACTGCTTTTTCTTCTACCAGTTCCATAGAACTTTCCGTTTGCCTTTTTAGCCACTGTTATTTCCTCCTTAATAGTTCTTGATTAAAACTTTAATACTTCTGGCTTCTGAGCTGCTTGTTCATGGTCTGGACCAGCATATACATGAAGCTTTTTGTACATTTTTCTTCCCAAAGGTCCCTTTGGTAACATTCCCTTAACAGCAAGTTCAACAACTCTCTCTGGCTTCTTTGCCAACATCTCTTTGAGTGTTGTCTCTTTCATACCGCCAACATAACCTGAGTGATTATAGTAAACCTTTTGGTCAAGCTTCTTGCCTGAAACTCGAATCTTACTTGCATTGATAACAATTACATTATCGCCGCAATCCATATGAGGAGTAAAAGTAGGCTTGTTCTTTCCTCTTAATATAGCCGCAACCTGTGATGCCAAACGGCCTAGTGTATAATCTGCAGCATCAACAACATACCATTTTCTTTCAATGCTTGATGCAGTAGCCATGTAAGTTTTCATTGGTTTTCCTCCTGAAATAATCTTAAAAATCAAACATATTTATTACTGGTTACAAAATGTCCAAAAGCAACCATATTAAAATTGATATTTTTATTATAAATGTTTCTTCGGGGCTGGCAAAACATTTAATACTGGTAAATATTCAACTGGGCGTACTTTTCCACGCCACATTTTGAAATTATATAACACACAACCACGCGTGTCAATAAAAATCAGTAAATTTCTGTAATAAAAGATTAAAAATATTTATCCCTTTATTTTTCAACTTATAAGTTATTGTACAATATAATTATTTTTAAAGACCGATTTTAACAGTGTAAAAAAATGAATGTTTTTTATTTATTATATAATTTTATCTGAATTTCTCACAATCATATTAACCGTGTTTGTCAATATTTTTCATTTATTACACAATTTTATCTCCATTAATGTAAGACCTTGTGGTGGAGCTGTCTGTCCTGCGGCACAGCGTTGTTTTCTCTCTAACATATCTGCAACATGCTGCGGTAAAAACTGACCTTTTCCTACTTGTACAAGAGTACCTGCTATAATTCTTACCATATTATAAAGAAAACCATTTCCTGTAACACTAATTTTTACCAAATATGTATCTTCTAATACAGGACTGACACGTTCTGTCAAAATTTTAATAGAATAAATTGTTCTAATTGTATGTTCTGCCTGTGTTCTTACACAACAAAAACTTTTAAAATCATGTTCTCCAATTAAAAAGGCAACGGCTTCTCTCATTGCATCTATATTAAGATTTCCTTTTACATGCCATGCACGATTATAAAATTGTGGCAACTCAACTTTTGATTGTAAAATGCTGTACTCATATGTCTTTATTGTATCACAATGTCTTGGATGAAAATCAATAGCCACTTCACATGAATGAAGAACTCTAATTTCTGGTGGAAGCCATCTATTAATTGTATACAAAAATCTATCTGGTGGAATCGTTGACTGTGTATCAAAAACAGCAATATTACCATAAGCATGAACACCTGCATCTGTTCGGCTCGCACCTATCACCTGTATCGTTTCGCCTGTAACTGCATAAATGGCTTTATTTAGTTCTCCCTCTATTGTAGGGGCATTAGGCTGAATCTGCCAACCACTATAAGAAGTTCCATCATATGCTACTGTCAACATAATACGTTTCATTTTTTGCCTCCATACTATGATTTATTTTTAGGTGTAGCAATGGCTCAAGCACAAACAAAATCCTGATATGACAACACAATACAAATAAGAATTACCTAAATAATTTTAGGTAAAAACTTAAATACCAAACTTCGTTAATAAAGCTTATAATTTTAGTTATAAATAATTCATACTGTAAAATTTATCCCACAAAAATATTTATCACAATTACAACAATAAGATATACAGCCAATATCAAATAACCAAAATAATCATTTTTGCAATATGTCAAAGGCTTCATTTTCGTTCTTCCTTGTGAGCCATGATAACATCTTGCCTCCATTGCCATTGCTAACTCATTTGCCCTTCTAAACGCTGACACAAACAATGGAACTAAAATCGGTATCATTGTCTTTGCGCGCTTAAACAGATTGCCATGCTCAAAATCTGCTCCTCTTGCCATCTGTGCTTTCATAATTTTATCCGTCTCATCAATTAATATTGGTATAAATCGCAATGCAATGGACATCATCATGGAGATTTCATGCACAGGAACTTTAATTTTTTTCAAAAAGCCCATACTTTTTTCTAAACCATCTGTCAAATGATTCGGTGTTGTAGTAAGTGTCATAATAGAAGATCCCATAATCAGATATATCAGTCTTACTACCATAAATACAGCCTGATAAATTCCCTCTTTTGTTATCGTAAGCTCCCAAACTTGTACAACAACTTCCCCATCTGTCAGAAAAAGATTAAATGCAGCACTTATGATTATGATAATAAGAATTGCTTTTAATCCTTTTACAATAAATTTTAATGGTACTTTTGATATTTTTATAATTATTAACAGAAATACTGTAATAAATAGATAAGCCCATATACTTTTTCCTGCAAACAACGATATTATAAATACTAATGTCCCCATCAATTTTACTCTGGGGTCTAATCCATGTATTGGAGACTCTGTCTGATAATATTGACCAATGGTTATATCTCTAATCATGCTTATCCTTTCTTGACATGCTTTTATGTCTAAAAATATATAATAGTTCTGTCAGACCTTTTACAAGGTGCCTATAGCATTTTTTTACTTTTAAACAGATATGTGCCTTATGTATTTGTTTATTCACAAAAATACATAAACATGTTTCTATTTTTTTAACAATACATAGCTGAACTATTATAAAAACAAAAATATAGACTTCTGCAAAACAAACAAATCTAAACGTTCACTTAAAAAGTGAAAAACTTCCCTGACAAAGTTAAAATAATTATGATTATATTTTTCCCAATGCCTTTAATATAGAATTTTTTGCTTCTTCTATGGTAATTGCAGTAGTATCCACATCAAGACCTGCTTGCTTTAAATCCTGCATAATATAGGTTACTTGTGGAGCTGAAAGTCCTATATTTTCTAGTTCTTTATAATGTGCAAATACTTCTCTTGGCGTTCCATCATATGTCAAGACACCATCATTCATCACCATAATTCGACTGACATAATTTGCAACATCTTCCATACTATGTGATACTAAAAGAACAGTAATACCCATCTCATCATGCAATTTCTTTACACAGTTTAATATCTCATCTCTGCCCTTTGGGTCTAATCCAGCAGTTGGCTCATCAAGAATCAATACTTCTGGCTTCATTGCAAGCACGCCTGCAATCGCTACACGTCTTTTTTGTCCTCCTGATAAATCAAAAGGAGATTGATAATACAAATTCTCATCTAATCCAACTAGCCGCAATGCCTCAAATGCTCTTAATTCCACATCTTTTCTTGACAAACCAAGATTTTTAGGACCAAAGCATACATCTTTAAATATATCGGTTTCAAATAACTGATGTTCAGGATATTGAAATACAAGCCCCACCTTACTTCTCAATATATTCATATTATAGTCTTTATCGTATATATCTTGTCCATTATAATAAATGGTACCTTTTGTTGCCTTTACCAAGCCATTTAAATGCTGTATTAATGTTGACTTTCCTGAACCTGTATGTCCTATTAATCCGATAAATTCTCCATCTTTTATCACACAGCTTAGATTGCGTATAGCGTGTTTTTCAAATCCTGTTCCTATCTCATAGGTATAATCAATTTTATCAATAATGATAGGCATGTTGCACACCTCCCGCAAGAGCTTTTATCAACTCTTCTCTAGTCAATATACCCAGTGGAATATCAAGCCCTGATTTGCGCAGTTCATATGCTAATTCTGTAACTTGCGGCACATCAAGTCTTAATTTTTTTAATTGTTCTACTTGTGAAAAAATGTCTCGTGGTTTACCTTCCATAACAACTTTACCTTTATCCATCACAAACACTTTATCTGCATGGATAACTTCTTCCATATAATGAGTGATTAGAACAATTGTAACGCCTTCTTTTTTATTCAGCTCTGTTATAACTTTTAAAATATCCTGTCTGCCCAATGGGTCTAACATTGCTGTTGGTTCGTCTAAAATAATACATTTAGGCTTCATTGCCACAATTCCTGCAATCGCTACACGCTGCTTTTGTCCGCCTGACAATTTATTTGGTGAAGCATTGCGATATTGATACATGCCCACCGCTTTTAAACTATCTTCTACCCTTGTCCATATATCTTTTGTTGGAACGCCAATATTTTCAGGTCCAAATCCTACCTCTTCATCAACAAGCGTACATACAATCTGATTATCTGGATTTTGGAAAACCATCCCTGCAGTTTGACGTACATTAAGCACTTTATCCTCATCGCATGTATCCATGCCATCAACCCACAATGTTCCCTCTGTCGGTGTAAGGAGCGCATTGATATGTTTAGCAAAAGTGGACTTACCTGACCCATTATGTCCTAATATTGCAATAAAATCACCCTTTTGAATATCAAGACTAATATTATCAACTGCAGTGATTATTCCCTCAACATTGCCTTCTTCATCTCTTTGAATATACTCAAATGTTACATCTCTTGCTTTTATAATTCCCATATTTACTGCCACTCAAAATATAAACAATATTCTATGTTAAGACACAAAAAATTTTTATAAATATTTTTTACTGTTTTAATATATATCATTTTAGATACTTTTCTGAGTAGCGCACTCCTTCCCTATTTTATAAAAAAGCGTGGATATTGAGCTAATTCAATATCCACGCACAGAGTACTTTTCTATATTATATTAACTCAAGAAGCACTTCCATTGCTGCATCGCCTTTTCTTAAACCAATCTTAACAATCCTTGTATAACCACCCTTGCGGTCAGCATATTTAGGTGCGATTTCATCAAACATTTTGTTTGTAAGGTCAACAACCTTTGTGTTTCTCTTTCTTCCAGCTTTTTCTGTTGGAACTTCTGTTATCTTGTAAAGAACTTTATCCATCTGCTTTCTTGCATGAAGCTTAGAAGGCTTATCTTTCTTGATTTCTTTTTCAACAGTCTCATATACAGTTACTTTTTTGCCATCAACAACTTCCTTAACTCTCTTGCCTTCGCTGTCTTTTTTAGCAACTTTTGCTGTAACAGTAACGGTTTCAAAATTATCTTTTTCCTTAATAGCCATTGTTATAAGTTTCTCAGCTTGCTTTTGAACCTCTTTTGCTCTGGCCTGTGTAGTAACGATTTTTCCATTTTGAATCAGTGCTGTTACCTGATTTCTAAGTAAAGCTTTTCTCTGGGCAGAAGTTCTGCCAAGTTTTCTATACTTTGCCATTTTGTACTATCCTCCATATCCTACGAACATACAAGCGCATTCGGTCTTACTGTATGCCGCGTTCTATATATGATTATTTTAAATTTAACTTTATTCTTCACTTGCGCTAAGACCTAATCCTAACTCTTTTAACTTTAAAAGTACTTCATCCAATGATTTTTTACCTAAATTACGAACTTTCATCATATCATCTGGCGTCTTATTGCAAAGCTGTTCAACCGTGTTGATACCTGCTCTCTTTAAGCAATTAAACGAACGAACAGAAAGTTCAAGGTCTTCAATACTCATTGAAAGTGCCTTGCTTGACTCATCTTCCTGCTGAACAACCATAACTTCTGCATTAACAGCATTCTCAGAAAGATTGATAAACACATTTAGATGTTCACTTAAAACTTTCGCAGCAAGACTTAAAGCCTCGTCTGGTGCAATTGTTCCATTTGTAAATATCTCTAGTGTCAATTTATCAAAATCTGTATCTTGTCCTACACGTGTATTCTCTACGGACATATTAACACGCTCAACTGGTGTATATATTGAATCTATTGCAATAACCCCTGCAAGCATATCCTTATGTTTATTCTTTTCTGAACTTACATAACCTCTGCCATTTGTGATTGTAAGCTCCATTGAAAGCTCACAATCAGCACCGCCGTTCAAATGTGCAATAACAAGGTCTGGGTTCATAATTTCAATATCTGGGTCTACCTTAATATCTGATGCTTTCACTATACCTTCACCATTGACATCAATATGTGCAATGATTGGTTCCGTCAAATTGCTATTGTTCTTAATAGATAACTGCTTAATATTCATAACAATTTCTGTCACATCTTCTTTTACACCAGGAATTGAACTGAACTCATGCAGAACTCCATCTATCTTTAAGCTGCTGACAGCAGTACCTACCAATGAAGAAAGCATAATCCTTCTAAGCGAATTGCCAAGCGTTAAACCATATCCTCTTTCAAGTGGCTCAACTACAAATCTACCATACTTTTCATCTGGTGACTGTTCAACCATTTCAATCTTTGGCATCTTGAAATTAAAATCTGCATCAACCATATCTGCCCCTCCTTCTAGGTTTTATAGTGCTGTCCTTATTACTTAGAATACAACTCGACAATAAGCATCTCATTAACAGGAACATCAATCACTTCTCTTGTTGGCAACATCTTAACAGTTCCCTTAAGAGTTTCCTTATCAGCCTCAAGCCATTCTGGAACGAGTCTGCCACTAGTTACATCCAGAATTTCTTTATATCTTGCACATGACTTTGATTTCTCTCTAATTTCTATAACATCGCCAGCCTTTACGAGATATGATGGAATATTAACGCGTTTTCCATTCACTAAGACATGCTTATGGTCTACAATCTGTCTTGCTTCTTTTCTTGTTCTGGCAAAACCCATTCTAAATATGATATTATCAAGTCTGAGTTCAAGCATAACCATAAGATTCTCACCTGTCATGCCCTTCATTCTTGCAGCCTTCTTATAATAATTTCTGAAAGGCTTTTCTAATACACCATATATAAATTTAGCCTTCTGTTTTTCTCTGAGCTGTAAACCATACTCACTTATCTTTCTTCCAGCATTCTTAGCTTTTCTTCTGGATTTTTTATCTATTCCTAAAAATACAGGGTCTAAATCAAGAGACCTGCATCTCTTGAGAACCGGTGTTCTATTAATAGCCATCTTAATCTACCTCCTATTAAACTCTTCTACGTTTTGGTGGACGACAACCATTATGTGGAACTGGTGTAACATCCTTAATACTAGTAACTTCAAGACCACAAGCTGAAAGCGCTCGAATAGCAGCCTCTCTTCCTGAACCTGGTCCCTTAACCATAACGTCTACATACTTTAATCCGTGAATTAACGCTGCCTTTGTTGCAGTCTCTGCAGCCATCTGTGCAGCATATGGAGTAGATTTCTTAGAACCTCTAAAACCAAGACCTCCAGCACTTGCCCATGATAAAGCATTGCCTTCAGCATCGGTCAACGTAACGATTGTATTATTAAAAGAAGACTGAATATGTGCCTGTCCTCTTTCTACATTTTTCTTAACACGCTTCTTTGTCACTTTTTTTGTAACTTTACCAGCCATTTTTTTAACAAACCTCCTATGAAAACTCGTTTTCCATTTTATTGTCTATCTACTACTTTTTCTTGTTCGCCACAGTCTTCTTTGGCCCCTTACAAGTTCTAGCATTCGTCTTCGTCTTCTGTCCTCGACATGGAAGTCCCTTTCTATGACGAATCCCTCTATAACAGCCAATTTCTTTTAATCTCTTAATATTCATGGCAACTTCTCTTCTCAAGTCACCTTCCACTAAGTTCTCTGTATCTGCATCGATAACCTTAGCAATTCTTGCTACTTCCTCATCTGTAAGATTCTTTACACGCGTATCTGGATTTACTTGTGCCTCAGCAAGAATCTTTCCTGCTCTTACTCTGCCTATGCCATAAACATAAGTAAGACCGATTTCAATTCTTTTTTCTCTTGGTAAATCTACACCTGAAATACGAGCCATGTGCTTTTTAACCTGCTACTAATACTATATACAAATGTGTACACAGCAGATGATTTTTTCTTGCTATTTTAACATACCTACAAATTTTCTAAAAAATGTAGGATATCATCTTTTTTGTAGCTTCTCCTTTCTTTATATTTAAAATATAATATTTTCAGTTGCCAACAAATTTCTTGTTCAAATCCTTTGTTTCAATCTTTTGTAAGTCAAATACTCCTAAACTATCTAACTATCTTTATTTATAGTAAAATAAACGTATCTGACCTTTTGCAACATATGTCAATATGCTTAAACCAATTCAATATTAGCAAACATAATAATTTGACTCATTGCTCACAGAAATAAATCAAATACAGGCGCAGCCCGTCAATTCTTGACGTCTGAAATGTGTGCGTCGCATATGATTTATTTAAAAAAATATATAATAAAGTAATCAACCACCTACAACTATGCCGGGCGGTTCATTACTGCAGCCGCAAAACAATAATCTATATTTGCGCTAGTGACTCACAAATAAGATTTTTACAATATACACATTATACTATTTTGTATAATTGTATATCAAAACACACAAAGAAAAAAGCATTGCTGCTTCAAGCATTACTTTCTTTTAGGATTATCCCTGTCTTTGTTTGTGCTTTGGGTTCTCACAGATAACTCTGATACTACCCTTTCTCTTAATAACTTTGCACTTTTCACAAATTGGTTTAACTGATGACCTAACCTTCATTGTAAAAGCCTCCTTTCAGACAAGTTCGTATAGCATTATAACACACCTTATTTTGGTAGTGCAAGATTTTTTTTATCTTTTTATTTATCTAAAAAACAAAAAGGGTTATTTATCTCTCCAAATAATTCTGCCTTTACTTAAATCATATGGAGAAAGTTCAATTTTTACTTTATCGCCGGGAAGTATTCTAATGTAATTCATCCTTAACTTGCCACTTATATGAGCAAGTATTTGATGCCCATTTTCTAGTTCCACCTGAAACATAGCATTAGGCAGTTTTTCAATTACCTTTCCTTCGATTTCAATTACATCTGACTTTGACATTTACTTAATATCCTCCT
This sequence comes from uncultured Lachnospira sp., assembly GCA_910587485.1. Lineage (GTDB taxonomy): Bacteria > Bacillota > Clostridia > Lachnospirales > Lachnospiraceae > Lachnospira. The sequence continues at coordinate 166,313 of CAJUKN010000005.1, read as the reverse complement.
TCATAACATTGAAAATCTGCATTACCTGCAAGATATGTCTTAATTGCTTTTCTAATCGCTTCATCGACAATTTTTTTGTTTTCATTTGTTATTGACGCAATGTTTTCTTTATATTTTTTATTGATTTGTATATGCTTTTTATTCTTTTTTTTAGGATTATTAATTGTTCTTATTTTTCCATCTGATAAATATACATATTCTTTTTCTTCTTTTATTATTAGATATATATGTCCCTTATCATGTCCTGCTAAGGAATAAGCAATACAGCCTACAGTATCTTCTATCATAATAATCCCCCATTCTTGTGCAGGCTACAAGTTTGGGCATAAACACAAACTTGCGCAGCTGTTACATTAAAAAAATTAGATACAACATATTGTAAAGTATAATACAATATTAAACAATATCTTGTATATTTAGTCTTTTATACGGCAGCCTCTATTTTTTATCTTCATTTTTCAATTTATTCTACTAAAGACAAAATTTGTGGTCCATTTTTGGTAATAAGCACTGTATTTTCATAATGTGCTGTCAATGACTGGTCAACTGTAACTGTAGTCCATTTATCATCTAATGTCTTTACTGCATAATCCCCAGCCGCCACCATTGGTTCGATAGCTAACGTCATACCTTCATATAACTTCATTCCTCTTTTTGTCTGTCTAAAATTAGGGACCTGTGGCTCTTCGTGAAGTTCACAACCTATCCCATGACCTACTAAATCACGTATTACACCATATCCAAAACGCTCATTATAATCTGCAATCGCATTGGAAATATCATGTAAATGACAACCTTCTTTAGCAAACTTTATACCTTCAAAAAAACTTTGTTTGGTCACTTCTATTAATTTTGCTGCCTCATCACTTATTTGTCCTATACCAACTGTTCTTGCAGCATCGGAATGATACCCTTTATATATCACGCCCGCATCCAGACTTACAATGTCTCCCTCTCTCAAAATACACTTTTTTGATGGAATACCATGTACGACCTGTTCATTTATGGATACACATATTGAACCAGGAAATCCTCCATATCCTTTAAAAGAAGGAATACATCCAAAACTGCGTATCATATCTTCGCCCATTTTATCAATGCGCCAAGTTGACATACCAGGCTTTAGCTCTTCACACAGATGATTTAACACTGTTCCAAGAATTTTACCTGCTTCTGTCATCAATTCAATTTCTCTTTTCGATTTTATTGAAACAGACATATAACACTACTTTCCTAACACATTTACAATATCAGAGAATACTTCTTCCATATCTTTAGTACCATCTACTTCTACAAGAATATCTTTTGATGTGTAATAGTCAATCAAAGGCTGTGTTTTTTCATGGTAAACTGTCAATCTATTTTGGACAATTTCTGGCTTATCATCCTCTCTTAAAATAAGACCTTCGCCACAAACATCACAAACGCCTTCCTCTTTTGTTGGATTATACTGTATATGATATGTTGCACCGCAACCTACACATGCTCTTCTTCCAGACATTCTTTTAATAATATGTTCATCTGGAACTAAAACATTAATTGCAAAATCAATCTGTTCACCATTTGCCGAAAGTGCTTTATCAAGCGCTTCTGCCTGTGGGATTGTTCTTGGAAAACCATCAAGTACATAACCATTTTTACAATCAGCTTCTTTAAACCTATCCATAATAAGCTCAACGACTAATTCATCTGGAACATACTCTCCTTTATCCATATATACCTTTGCTTTCTGACCAAGCTCTGTATTATTTTTAATATTTGCTCGAAATATATCCCCTGTAGAAATATGTGGGATATTATATTTTGATGCAATTTTTTTAGCCTGTGTTCCTTTTCCGGCACCAGGAGCTCCCAACATAATTATTTTCATAATAACCCTCCATTTTTGTGCTTCTTTTTTTCCATACTATACACAAACGACTCGCCCAGAAATTTCTAGGCAAGTCATTTTAAAAAATCATTACTGCTGTAAGTTTATTACTCACTAAGAAATCCACGATAATTAATATTAACCATCTTTGATTCAATCTGTTTCATTGTCTCAAGAACAACGCCGACAATAATAATAATTGACGTTCCACCAAATGATACGCTTGCATTAAACAATCCAGAACATAAAATTGGTATTAATGCAACTATCATAAGACCCACAGCACCAATAAATACAATATAATTAAGAATCTTATTAAGATATTCACTTGTTGATTTACCCGGTGTAATACCCGGTATTACACCACCTGCTTTTTTCAAATTGTCTGCAACTTGCATTGGATTAAAAGTAATTGATGTATAAAAATATGCAAACACAACTACTAATATGATATAAAGAAGCAAACCAAGTGAATATTGTGGCATCTCTACTCTGCACCAATAGGACTGACTAAGATATCTCGTCCACTCATATGAGTTGTTAGAAAACAACTGAACAATAATAACAGGAAACTGCATTATTGAAGATGCAAAGATAATAGGCATAACTCCCGCTGTATTAACTTTCAACGGTATACTTGTAGCCTGTCCGCCGACCATTCTTCTACCAGCTACTTTTTGAGAATATTGAACTGGTATTTTTCTTTCACCATCTTGAAGTATAATTACTAATGTTACAACAACTACTACGATTGCCACAATAATAAGACCTACTGTAGCACCTCTTGCAATACTCTTATTTGCAACAAATGTGTTGAAAAGTGTAACAAAATCGTTTGGCATACCTGAAATAATATTGATTAACAATACAATAGAAATACCATTACCAACACCATTCTCTGTGATTCTTTCACCTATCCACATAAGAACTGCTGAACCAGCTGTAAGCGTAGCAACAACAACGACTATACATGCAATATAGTGAATTGTACTCATGCTTTGATACCCTTTAATCAAGCCCTGTCTTCCAAATCCAACAGACATTGCAATAGATTCTATAAGAGCAAGTCCAACAGTCACATATCTTGTGATAGAAGCTATTTTCTTTCTTCCATCTTCTCCTTCTTTTTGCATCTCTTCCAGCTTTGGAATAGCAATTGTAAGGAGCTGCATAATAATAGATGATGTAATATATGGTGTAATACTCAATGCAAAAAGTGACATTTTTTCAAATGAACCACCTGTAAATGCACTTAAATAACTTAAATCACCATTATTAATCCCACTGAGCAATGAACTGAAATACTCTGTATCAACACCAGGGATAGGAAGAAGACTTCCCACCCTAACAACAACAAGCATCATAAGAGTAAACAATAATTTCTTGCGAATATCCTTATTCTTAAATGCGTTGATTAGTGATTTTAACATTAGATCACCTCACATGTTCCACCAACAGCTTCTATCTTTTCCTTAGCTGAAGCACTGAAAGCGTTTGCCTTTACAGTAAGCTTTTTCTTGATTTCTCCATTACCAAGAATTTTAACGCCATCTTTAGGATTCTTGACAATACCTGTTTCGATTAATGTATCTACAGTTACTTCTGCACCATCATCAAATCTATCAAGTACACTGACATTAATTCCAATAATTTCAAGATGATTTCTATTTGTGAATCCTCTCTTTGGAATTCTTCTATATAATGGCATCTGACCACCTTCAAAGCCCGGTCTTGGTGCGCCTGAACGCGCTTTTTGACCTTTGTGTCCCTTGCCGGCTGTCTTGCCATTTCCTGAACCATGTCCGCGGCCTCTTCTGAAATTATCGCTCTTTACTGAACCCTTCGCAGGTCTTAAATTAGATAAATCCATCACTGCACCTCCTTTTAATAATTTATCAGATTAGATTTCTTCTACCTTTAACATATAACCAATCTGTTGTATCTGTCCTCTTGTTGAAGCATTATCTGGAAGTTCAACTGTCTTGTGAAGCTTATTAAGCCCCATTGCCTCAACAGTTCTTCTATGCTTAGGAACAGCACCGATTGGAGATTTTACTAAAGTTATTTTCAACTTCTTATCTGCCATTTTTACCTCCATTTGCGCACGCCTTTTTTTCAATTACACAAGTTTGAGCGTGCGCACAAACTTGTAGGACAATAAATTTATTTTATAATAATATTTACAATATCACAACATTTACAATGTCATAACATTTGCAACATCACTATTTATCCAAGAATTTCACTAACTGATTTTCCGCGAAGTCTTGCTACCTCTTCAGGTGTCTTCATTGCTGTAAGACCTGCAATTGTTGCAAGAACAACGTTTTGCTTATTATTAGAACCAAGTGATTTTGTACGAATATTTTTAATACCTGCAAGCTCAAGTACGGAACGCGCTGGACCACCCGCAATTGTACCAGTACCTTCTGGAGCTTTTTTAAGAAGAACAGTAGCTCCTCCAAACTTGCCAATATAATCATGTGGTACAGAACCATTTTCATCAATTGGAACTTCTACCAAATGTTTCATCGCATCTTCTTTTCCTTTGCGGATTGCTTCAGGAACTTCAGATGCCTTACCAACACCTGCACCAACGTGACCATTGCCATCACCAACAACAACCAAAGCAGCAAATCTCATATTACGTCCGCCTTTTACTACTTTTGTTACACGCTTGATAGCTACAACATTATCATTTAACTCTAACTGACTAGCGTCAATGATTGTACGTTTCATATTGTTTCTCCCTTCCGCTTAGAATTCAAGACCAGCTTCTCTAGCTGCCTCTGCTAATGCTTTTACTTTACCTTCATATATATAACCGCCTCTGTCATAGACAACAGTTGTTATGCCCTTTTCTAATGCTCTCTTTGCAACAACTTTGCCAACTGCTGTAGCAGCATCGAGATTATTTGTCTTGTCACATTCAGCCTTCACATCTTTATCAAGTGTTGATGCTGACACAAGAGTCTTGCCAACTGTATCGTCAATAACCTGAGCGTACATATGATTATTACTTCTAAACACAGCCAAGCGTGGTCTTTGTGGTGTACCACTGAAACGATTACGTAATCTTCTATGTTTATTCTTGCGAACTATCGTTCTTGATTTCTTACTAACCATAACATTCACTCCTTTAATTATTTCTTACCAGTCTTACCAACTTTACGTCTAATAACCTCATCAGCATACTTGATACCTTTACCCTTATAAGGTTCTGGCGCTCTCTTCGCTCTGATTTCAGCTGCGTACTGGCCAACTTTTTCTTTATTAATACCCTTCACTATAATGATGTTTTGACCATCAAGCACTGTCTCAATGCCTTCTGGGTCTTCCATCTCAACTGGGTGAGAATATCCTAATGATAAAACAAGCTTTTTGCCCTGTTTTTGGGCTCTATAACCAACACCATTAACTTCCAGTTTTTTCTCAAATCCTTCATTTACACCAATTACCATATTATTGATAAGCGTTCTTGTCAAACCGTGTAATGACTTCATTTTCTTTAAATCATTTGGTCTTGAAACAGTGATTTCAGACCCTTCCATTTTTATGTTCATCTCTGCAGGTAAAATTCTTTCAAGAGTTCCCTTAGGACCCTTTACAGTCACTTTATTATTTTCTGCTATATCAACAGTTACGCCTGCTGGTATAGCGATAGGCATTCTTCCTATACGTGACATGCCGCACCTCCTAATGATATTAACTGGTTTCCACCATTAATATATAATAATCTAAACTTGCACCTATCTTCAACTGAAAAATCTTTGATTTTTCTGATTGAAAAATGTAATTTTTCTAATGGAAAATCTTTGATTTTTTTGATTGAAAAATTCAATTTTTCTAATTGAAAATCGTTGATTTTCAATTTATTACCAAACAAACGCAAGTACTTCTCCACCAACGCCCAATTTTCTAGCTTCTTTATCTGTAACTACGCCTTGATTTGTAGAAATAATTGCTATACCAAGACCGCCAAGAACTTTAGGCAATTCTTCTTTACTTGCATATACTCTAAGACCCGGCTTAGAGATTCTCTGAAGACCAGAGATTATCTTTTCATTCTTATCCTTACCATACTTTAATGTGATATGGATATCCTTGAAATTACCATTATCTACAAGGTCATATGCCTTAATATATCCCTCATCTAAAAGAATCTTAGCGATAGACAACTTCATCTTTGATGATGGCACATCAACAGTATCATGCTTTGCTGTATTAGCATTACGGATTCTTGTAAGCATATCTGCAATTGGATCTGTCATTGTAAATTCCTCCTTAATTAATTAACAGGTTTCCCAAAACGGGACTTGTGCTAATAAAAGTCTGTAACTGCTCTATCAGATACAATATTTTGTGTAAATGCTTACCAAGAAGCTTTTTTTACACCTGGAATCTGACCCTTATAAGCTAATTCACGAAAGCAAATTCTACAAATCCCATATTTTCTTAAAACAGAATGTGGTCTGCCACAGATTGTACAACGAGTATACGCTCTTGTAGAAAACTTTGGTTTTCTTTGCTGCTTAATCTTCATTGAAGTTTTAGCCATTATACCCTTGCTACTAAACATATATAAGTATATATTAAAACATATAAATATATATTAATATATAATATATGTTTGGTGATTTAGATAAACCTCACCTAAGTAGCTTCTCCTTTCTTCATATTTTCAATTTGTTTTGCTCTCACTTACTATTTTTAAATGGCATGTTAAATAATCTTAATAACTCACGAGCTTCCTCGTCTGTCTTTGCAGTTGTAGTTATAATTACATCCATACCTCTGATTTTATCAATCTTATCATACTCAATTTCTGGGAAGATAAGCTGCTCTTTAATACCCAGTGCATAATTGCCTCTGCCATCAAATGAATCAGGACTTACACCTCTAAAGTCACGTACTCTTGGAAGTGCAAGATTTACAAGTCTATCAAGAAACTCATACATCTTCTCTCCACGAAGAGTAACCTTACAACCGATTGGCATACCTTCTCTTAACTTGAAGTTAGCAATTGAATTCTTTGCTCTTGTAAGAACTGCCTTTTGTCCTGAAATAATTTCAAGGTCTTTTACTGCTGCGTCAAGAAGCTTTGAATTTTCTTTTGCTTCGCCAACGCCCATATTAATGACAATTTTATCAATTTTAGGAACCATCATAGGATTCTTATAACCAAATTTTTCTGTCATTTTCTTCGTTATCTCATTATCGTATAAATCTCTAAGTCTACTCAATTTTAATTGCCTCCTTCCTGTAATTAGTTAATCACTTCGCCTGTTGCCTTAGCAACACGAACTTTCTTACCATCTTTAAATTCATAGCCAATCTTTGTTGTTTTACCTTTAATAACATACATAATGTTAGAAATATCAATTGGCGCTTCATGGTGGAGAATTCCACCCTGCTGATTCGTTGCGCTTGGTTTCGCATGTTTTGTTACCATGTTCACACCCTCAACTATTGCTGTATGCTTTTTAGCGTTGATAGACAATACTTTGCCTTCTTTGCCCTTGTCTCTACCTGCGATAACCTTAACTGTATCGCCCTTCTTTATCCTTACAGCGGACATTGTGGCACCTCCTTATAATACTTCTGGAGCTAAGGATACAATCTTCATAAACTTCTTATCTCTTAACTCTCTTGCTACTGGTCCAAATATACGAGTTCCTCTAGGTGTTTGGTCATCCTTAATTATTACAGCAGCATTTTCATCAAATTTAATATATGAACCGTCTTTACGACGTACACCTTTTACAGAACGAACAACAACAGCTTTAACAACATCGCCCTTCTTAACAACGCCGCCTGGTGTTGCTTCTTTGACAGAAGCTACGATAATATCGCCAATGTTCGCATATCTTCTTGTAGAGCCGCCCATAACTCTGATACAAAGAATTTCTTTAGCACCTGTGTTATCAGCAACCTTAAGTCTGGTTTCCTGTTGTACCATAATATTACCCCTTTCAGTATAATTATTATTTAGCTCTACTAATAATCTCTACTAATCTCCATCTTTTCTCTTTAGAGAGTGGTCTTGTTTCCATTACCTTAACGGTATCACCAATTAGACATTCATTATTCTCGTCATGTGCCTTCAACTTATATGTTCTTTTAACAATCTTGTTGTAAAGTGGATGCTTTACATTATCCTCTACTGCAACAACGATTGTCTTATTCATCTTATTGCTTACGACTCTGCCTGTACGAGTTTTTCTAAGATTTCTCTCTTCCACAGTTCGTTCTCCTTTCTAGGAATCAATGTTTATAAATAAATTACGCATTTTTTTGCTCAATCACGGTTAAGATTCTAGCTATATTTTTTCTAACTTCTTTAATTCTGCTAGTGTTATCCAACTGATTTGTTGCGTTTTGGAATCTTAAATTAAAAAGTTCCTTCTTAGCAGCTACTAATTCATCATTTAACTCTGTAGCTGATTTTGCTCTTAAATCTTCTACATATTTATTAATTTTCACTGTTATCACCGCCTTCTAAGTCTGCACGTGAAACAACCTTACACTTACAAGGAAGCTTGTGTGTTGCAAGACGCAACGCTTCTCTGGCTGTTTCTTCAGCAACGCCTGAAATTTCAAACATTACACGTCCAGGTTTCACTACTGCTACCCAGCACTCCAAGTTACCTTTACCTTTACCCATACGAACACCGATAGGCTTTCCTGTTACCGGCTTATCTGGGAAAATCTTAATAAATACTTTACCACCACGCTTGATATAACGTGTCATAGCAATACGGGCAGCTTCTATCTGATTGGACTTAATCCAGCATGGTTCTGTTGCAACAATACCATATTCACCATTAGTAATCTTGTTGCCTCTTGTTGCCTTACCAGCCATAGAACCACGAAATTGTCTACGATATTTCACTCTTTTAGGTAGTAACATTATTGTTCGCTCCCTTCCTTATTCGCATTTGCTTTTTTAGCTGGAAGTACCTCTCCTTCATAAATCCAAACCTTTACACCAACTTTTCCATATGTTGTATTTGCTTCTGCAAATCCATACTCAATGTCAGCACGAAGTGTTTGAAGTGGAATTGTACCTTCACTGTAGAATTCTGTACGAGCCATATCAGCACCGCCAAGACGACCTGAACAAGATGTCTTAATACCTTTTGCACCCTGCTTCATTGTTCTTCCCATACAAGACTTCATAGCTCTTCTAAATGAGATACGATTCTCTAACTGTTGTGCAATATTTTCTGCAACAAGCTGAGCATCCTTATCTGGTCTTTTAATCTCTTTAATATCAATGCTTAATTTCTTAGCTGAAGTAAGTTTTTCAACTTGCTTCTTAAGACTTTCTATCTCAGCGCCGCCCTTGCCAATAACAACGCCCGGCTTTGCTGTGTGAATAATAATTTTTAATCTATCTGAAGCTCTCTCTGTTTCAATCTTAGAAATTCCCGCTGCATAAAGCTTTTTCTTGAGAAACTTTCTAATATTATAATCTTCTAAAAGGTTGTCAGCGAATGTTTCTTCTGCGTACCACTTTGAATCCCAATCTTTGATAACGCCGACTCTTAAACCATGAGGATTAACTTTCTGACCCATTTGAATCTCCTTTCTATTTTTAAGCCCTTCCGGCAGGCGCTTTCAAAGCGCGTCCGGAATTATCTCTCATTGAGTATTACTGTGATATGACTCATTCTCTTTTCAATTCTATAAGCTCTACCCTGCGCTCTTGGCTTAACTCTCTTCATTGTAGGACCCTTGTTTGCATAACATTCTTCAATATATAATTTGTCAGTGTCCATGCCATTATTATTTTCAGCATTCGCAACTGCTGACTTAATTAACTTTTCTATAAGTGTTGAAGCATATCTTGGATTGTACATAACAATACCCAATGCTTCCTGTACGCTTTTACCCCTAATCGCATCCAGAACAAAACAAGCCTTTTGAACGGATACTCTAGCGTATGATAACTTTGCGCTTGGTCTTGTATCTTTAATGGCGTTTCTCTCTCTCTTTATCTGGGATCTATGTCCTTTAGCCATGATTAAAGCCTCCTTTCAATTAATGGATATCAATTAATTAACATTAATTAATAAATAAATATTTATAATGAACATTTATATTATCTGCTCTTCTTTTCGTCCTTACCATGTCCCCTATAAGTTCTTGTTGCAACGAACTCACCAAGCTTATGACCAACCATATCTTCTGTTACATATACTGGAACATGCTTTCTACCATCGTGAACTGCGATTGTATGTCCAACGAATGATGGAAATATTGTTGAACGACGTGACCATGTTTTAATTACTTGCTTATCATTTGATGCGTTCATTGCATCAATTTTCTTGAGTAAGCTCTCGTCTGCAAATGGTCCTTTCTTAAGTGAACGAGCCATAGGTTCAAACCTCCTTACAATACTGTTTATTTACAAATTACTTTATAGCTTTACCATCTCTTCTTCTAATAATCAACTTGTTAGACTGCTTTTTCTTCTTACGAGTCTTAAGACCCATAGCAGGCTTACCCCAAGGAGTCATTGGAGATGGACGACCAACTGGCGCTCTACCTTCACCACCACCATGTGGATGGTCGTTAGGGTTCATAACAGAACCACGAACAGTAGGTCTGATACCCATATGTCTCTTACGTCCTGCCTTACCAATATTAATAAGGCTGTGGTCCCCATTGCCTACAACACCGATTGTTGCTCGACATATTACTGGAACCATTCTCATTTCACCTGAAGGAAGTCGAAGTGTAGCATATTTGCCTTCCTTAGCCATTAACTGAGCTGAATTGCCAGCTGAACGAACAAGTTGTCCGCCCTTGCCCGGATACAATTCAATATTATGAATCTGTGTACCTACTGGAATTTCTGAAAGAGGTAAGCAATTACCAACCTTAACTTCAGCTTTGGCACCATTTTGTACCATCATGCCATCGGTTAATCCCTGTGGTGCAAGAATGTATGATTTTTCACCATCTACATAACAAATCAATGCTATATTAGCAGTTCTGTTTGGGTCATATTCAATACCGATAACCTTTGCAGGAACATCATCTTTATTTCTCTTAAAATCAATAATTCTATATTTTTGTCTGCTTCCACCACCATGATGTCTAACTGTGATTTTACCCTGATTGTTACGTCCTGCATTCTTTTTCTTTGATGCAAGTAAAGACTTCTCAGGAGTTGTCTTTGTAATTTCAGAAAAATCAGAACCAGTCATATTTCTTCTGGAAGGTGTATATGGGTTATATGTCTTAATTCCCATTATATTCTCTCCTTTCAAGTTGTGTAATATTGTTTTCTACACATGTGTCAACATTGTAACAGCCCATCATCCAACAATTTGTGTCTTTGACCTTTAATTGCAATAAAAATGCTTCTTAAAGTGTGTTACATCATAGGGCGGCTGACAACACCCTTTATACAGAAGATATACTCCTGTATCATTGTAAACTATAGTAAACTTCTTATATTTTATAAGCCTTCAAAAATCTCTATATCTTTGCTGTCCTCTGTCAACTGAACAATCGCCTTCTTTGTCTTAGCAGTAGTGCCTTCTACTCTGCCTCTTCTCTTTTTCTTGCCTGCTCTGTTCATTGTATTGACACTAGCAACCTTTGTGCCGTCAAACATCTTCTCAACAGCTTCTTTAATCATTATCTTGTTAGCTTGTGTATGAACTAAAAAAGTATATTTTTTATTTGCCATATCAGCCATAGACTTTTCTGTAATGACTGGCTTGAGGATTACATCAAAATACTGGATATTTGCCATTACGCATACACCTCCTGAAGTTTTTCGATAGCAGCCTTTGTACAAACCAATGTCTCATACTTCATAATATCGTATGTGTTGATTCCATTAATAGGCAAAACTTTCACTGTAGGGATATTTCTTCCTGATAAAACTACATTTTTGTTATCGCCCTCAAGGACTACTAAAGCCTTTGTAACCTTTAAGTTATCCATAACCTTAACAAATTTCTTTGTCTTAACTTCGTCAAGATTAAAATTATCAAGAACTATAAGTTTCTTATCATTTACCTTTGATGTCAATGATGAAAAAAGAGCAAGTCTCTTTTCCTTTTTATTCATCTTAAATGAATAACCTCTTGGCTTTGGTGCAAATACAACACCGCCACCTTTCCATTGTGGAGCTCTTGTAGAACCTTGTCTTGCATGACCAGTTTCCTTTTGTCTCCAAGGTTTTCTTCCACCGCCAGAAACTTCTGAACGTGTCTTCGCGCTCTGTGTTCCCTGACGATTATTTGCAAGCTGATTCACTACTGCCATGTGTACAAGATGTTCATTAATCTCAACACTAAATATAGCATCATTTAATTCAACAGAACCAACTTCCTTGCCTTCAATATTGTAAACAGATACGTTTGCCATCTGTGTGGTCCTCCTTCCTTAGCAAAAACTACTTCGCAGCTTTTACTGTTTCTTTCAGTGTCACTAATGATTTCTTAGGTCCAGGTACGGCACCTTTTACTAAGATTACATTATTTTCAACATCAACTCTTACTACTTCGAGATTCTGGATTGTGATTCTCTTAGAACCCATATGTCCAGGCATTCCTTTTCCTTTGAATACTCTACCAGGTGTTGTTGCTGATCCATTTGAACCCTGATGTCTGTGGAATTTAGAACCATGAGCCATAGGTCCTCTTGACTGGCCTAATCTCTTGATTGCGCCCTGAAAACCTTTACCCTTTGAAATAGCAGTTGCATCCACCTTATCGCCTGCTGCAAAGATATCAGCCTTAATTTCATCTTTAACTGAATACTCTGACGCATTCTCAAATTTGAATTCTCTTACAAATCTTTTGTAAGGAACATCTGCCTTATCAAAATGTCCTTTAACAGGTTTGCTGACAAGCTTTTCTCTTATATCAGCAAAGCCTACCTGAACTGCTGCGTAACCGTCATTTTCAACAGTTTTTACTTGTGTTACTACACAAGGTCCTGCCTGAAGAACAGTTACAGGTGTCAAAACACCATTTTCATTGAAGATTTGAGTCATTCCGACTTTTGTAGCTAAAATTGCCTTCTTCATTGATTTTCCTCCTGTTTAATCTACAGCGGACAAGATGAATATGTTTCTTATGAATGAAAGAAAAACTTAATCCTCCTTAAACAACCACAAGAATGTTTCACACAGAGCATCCTGTCATCCTAGAACAGCTAATATAAGTGGAACCTGCACCACTGCCTGTTGCTTCTATATTAAACCCTTAGGATTAATGCTTTAAAATAATGAAAAAAATACATGGGTAATGATTAGTTCATCACCTTAAGATTAATAAACACACCAGCAGGCATCTCTAACTTTGACAATGCATCTACTGTCTTTTGACTAGGTGTCAATACATCTATAAGTCTCTTGTGTGTTCTTTGCTCAAACTGTTCTCTTGAATCCTTATACTTGTGAACAGCTCTAAGAATAGTAACTACTTCCTTTTTTGTTGGAAGAGGTACTGGACCGCTTACTTGCGCTCCTGTCTTCTTAACAGTTTCAATAATTTTTTTAGCTGACTGATCAATTAATTGATGGTCATATGCTTTCAGTGTAATTCTGATTACCTGATTTGCCATAAAAAAAGTCGCCTCCTTTTCGCACTTTACACATTAAGTACGACAAGCGGTGACTGTACACACTCCCGTGTGTATCGAAAATTCTTCACATACTACACACGTTTTTCTGCTTTATTTACAGATTCTTTTGGTACAGTGACTTGTCGCCAGTTTATTAGCCGTTATCCGGCCTTGACATTCGCTCCACGGAAAACCTGCTTTTAGCAGCAACCTCACGCTTCACAGCTATCAATGTCACAGCAAGGGATAGTATACACAATATATTCCACAAAATCAATAAAATAATTGTTTTTTTTTAAATACAAAGATTTCCTTTATAATTCATAATCATCCATCGCATACAATTTTTTTAATTTTTCTGCCAATTCTGGGTCTGTCTTTTCAAGTTTCATAATATGTTCTTTTCTAAGCTCAACCATATGCTTATATGCCATTGGATTACTTTGTTTAAATTGTTGAGCCAGTTCTTTTCGATGTTTATATAATACTTTAATAGCTTCTGGATTCATATTCATTAATTTTTTCTCAACAATGGCACGTCTCTCCTCAATTCTTTCCTCCAATTTTGCATTGTCTTGTTGTCGTGAAATTTCCATTAAATGCATCTCTAATCGGTCAAGAATCTCATCTTCATCAAACAATCCAATTTTTCCCCATGAAGTGTGTTCTTCTGCCTCAATAATGGCTGTTTTATCTGATAAATCACTGCTAACAACTTCTTTTGCAATCTCAATAGCCAATTTTTCCATCTGATTTTGTGCATCCTCGCCAAATGCCCACTCAAACTCTGCTAATTGTTCACTTCCCACCAAAATTTTTTTATCAGCACTTATACCATCTTTGTCTTCCAACTCATAAGGTGTCTTTACTCCCGCAGCTCTCAACGCCAATTCTATCGTTCTTCTGACATGTCCTTTTTCAATCAATTTTTCTACGCCAAACTGTCTTAACTGGTCATTGACACCACCAACATGCTCTGTAAGATAAAATTTAATTCCTTTTTTAGCAAACTTATCTGCCATAATAAGAAGTCTATCCGCTGCCGTAATATCTATACTTGTCATACCACTTGCATCAACAATAATTTGTTTTGTATCTTGTTTTATGGCATCTTCTATTTCTTGTTGAAAGATTCCTATATTAGCAAAAAATAAAGTGCCACTAAAACGATATATAACTGTATTGCAAATAGGATGTGCATTACGATTTCTTTTCACACTGTAAAAACCGCTTTGTCCCGGTATCACACCAAGCATTTCTCTTGGCGGAACTGCTGCTTTGATAATAACAGATATAAAAGATAATATCACACCTATAATAACACCATATATTGTACCAAATACAAGAACACCAAGAAATGCTCCAAGAAAAATCAAAAACTCTCTCTTATCTGCTTTCCACAGCTTTTTAGCCATACCTATCTCAAGAATCCCAATTAACGCTGAAAGCACAATTCCTGTAAGGACTGGCACTGGAAGATAAGCGATAAACCCTGTGCCAAATAAAAGTATTCCTATCATAGAAACACCTGCAACCAATGACATAACTTGACTTTTTACGCCAAATTGTTCAGCGATAGCCGTCCTTGAAACACTCCCATTAAGAGGACAGCACCCATTAAATGCTGCACATAAATTTGCAGCAGCATAAGCAATAATTTCTCTATTATTTTTTATTTTATAATCATTTTTAATGGCATAATTACTGGCAGTAAGCAATGTAGACGAAACAATAACCAACGCAACTGTAAGACTTCCCATAACAATCTCTTGCATATTCTCTGCTATGATTATTGAAAAATCTATCCTTTTAAAAGCAGGCAATCCGGCTTCTACTTTTGGTAATAATTTCACACCATATTTATCCACATGAAAAATCATAGTGCTTAATGCACCCACTATCAGCATTACGACAGACATTGGAAATTTAGGCGACCATTTTTTGGCTGTCAAAATAATAATAATTGTACCAATCCCCATGATAAAAGATAACCCATTAAAATACTTGAGTTCTCCAATGATATGAATAATAAGTTCAACAATTTCACCAGTTCCAGATGCTCCGCCAAACAGCTTTGCTGTCTGCATCAATATAATCGTGCTTGCAATTCCAGATATAAACCCTCCAAGCACTGGTTTAGATATATAGCCTACTAACTTTCCAGCTCTTAAAAAAGCAAAAAACAACAGCCAGCAAGCAGTCACAAATGTTATAACAGGCACTACCTGCATAGCCTCACTAGAACCTGCTGCAATCCCAAGACTGGCAAGCGTTCCGCCAACAAGTGCGGCTGGTGCTGCATCCACTCCAAAAACAAACTGTGGTGATGATGATAACAGACCAAAAATAAGTACTGGAAAAAGAGAACCATACAGACCATATACAACAGGAAGTCCTGCCACTTGAGCATATCCCATAGAGATAGGAATGGATATTAGTGCAACTATAATTCCTGAAATGATATCTTTTTTAAGAAATTCACGTTTATAGTTTTTAAACATTGTTCCTCCATAATATTGCCAAAAAATACATTTCAGTTATTATACCATAAATTGATACATAGTGAGAACCCAGAAGTTTGCGCAGCAAACTTTTATAGTTCGGCTTTTGCCGAGATTATTATACCATAAGTTTTTACATAGATGCTACAAGTTTGCAAAGCAAACTTCTATACCACAGCTTTGCTGTGGTTATTATGTCATTAAAAGTAGTTTTATATAAATTATTTTATTTTTGTCAGTTCTCCTAAATCCATCTCACACACCGTATCACAAAGCATCTCAATATCTTCTGCACTGTGATTTGCCATAATAATTGTTTTCCCCTCATGGACAAGCTTTTTAAATAATTCTCTCATCTCCTCAACACCATGCTTATCCAATCCATTCATAGGCTCGTCTAAAAGCAATATTTCTGGATTTTCCATAATTGCCTGTGCCAAACCTAATCGTTGTCTCATTCCCAACGAATATTTCCCAACATGCTTTTTTGAGTTTGGGTCTAACCCTACCAATTCTATAGAGTCCTTTATTGCCTGCTTATCAATTTTTTTATTAATACTGGCAAGAAATTTTAGATTATTATAGCCACTGTAATTATATAAAAATCCCGGTGTCTCTATTATCGCTCCAAGATTATCAGGCACATCAACATCTTTTCCTATAATCTTTCCATTTACCGTAATTGTCCCGCTTGTGACAGGTACAAAACCACATATACATTTCATCAGCATTGTTTTACCAGAGCCATTGCGTCCTATCAGCCCATGTATTTTCCCCTTTTCAAAAGATACACTAACTTCTTTTAGAACCATTGCATTGCCAAAACTTTTCGTTACTTGATTGACTTCAATAACATTTTCCATATAAATTCTCCATTCTAAAATGTAGCGTAAGATTGCACAATAGAAAAAATCAGCTAAAGCAGTTGCAAAAGTGATTTCTATTGTCGCATCAAAACCTGTTTGGACACTTTGGAACAAACAGACAACAAACAACTATTTACTGCACTATTGAAACCTCTACATTCTGTTTTTTTCCAACCATAACTGCTATAATACTTAATATGATAATGGATATAATATAAAATCCAAGTACAAAATCAATCGTTGGATATTGTGTTGTTCCACCTATATCAATATTGTTAAGGGAATTCCAACTCATTGGTGAAAACCATGTTACAACCTTATTTTCATCAAAAGCAGCCACATCGGCAACCGCTGTAAAGATAACCAATGCTGAGGCTGTAACTGCTCCTGCAATTTTTGTCTTTGTCACTACATTGACAACATATATCACAAGACCAATAAAAACAAAACTAAGCCATGTAACCAGCATAGAAAAAAACATCGCTTGTATAGGAGTAAAACAAGTAATAATCTGTCTGCTTACATTTATTGTTGTATAAATCACACCTGCTTTTGATGTAACAGAAGTTGTCCCCATTGCGCCTAATACTTTTCCCCATTCACTTGTAAATTCAAGATTTCCTATATTAACAATGATAGTTGATACAACTAAAAAAAGTTCATATAAAAATGAACCTATCATAATATACATAATCTGTCCAATACTCCATATTGACCTTTTAGTACGAAGCATAACATAGGGTTGATTCGTATCAATAAACGGTGCATCACAAAAGATAAATATTAACAATGACATAAATATAATTTTCATATATCGATATGTAAAAAGAAAAGGATAAATCCATATACTGATTGAACTATCCATAACATCAGCAACTTGTCTTACTCCTTTTGTATATGTATATACAAATAATAACGCAGCAAAAAACAACATCCATATTCGGCTGTTCGACGTCCATTTTCTTATATTTTGAATACATATTCTAAACGATTTCATTTTTTATCCTCCCTCCTGCTATCTTGCAAAATATGCTTGCTATAATTACTGCATAAAATAGTATCACACACAAAGAAAAGATAATATTTCCTGCTGAACCTGCTTCTAATACTTTTCCTCCAGACATTATTTTATGTATACTAAAACTTTTAGGAAAAATATCTGTTATTTCCATAAAACAAATAAACATTACAACTGGAGACATAACTGCTACAAAACGATTGGGAAGAATGGCAGAAATCATAAGTCCCACCAGACTTTGAAGCGCAATAACTGTTGAATATAATATGATACGCACCATAACAAAAAGCACTGAAGATATTTGCAGAATATCATAATACAATTGGTTATTAAATACTGTAGTTTCCTGATTTGGATTAATCCATAAAAATTCTGCAAATTCATATATCATTATGCCCATAAATGTAATTAAAAAAGAAGTTATATAAGACACCAAAATCTTTGCATGAAGATATGTATTTTTTCCGCTTCTTGACACTGCTGAAAATGTATAATGTCCCAGCCAATCATCACAAAAGCTGCATATTGTTGGAAATGCTGCTACAATTGACATCAAATAGCTGATATTACTAAGGCTTGTTATTTCCTCCATTCCCCAAATTGCACCACGTATACTAGAGTCCCATTTCACAAAAAAACAAATCAAAGTTATTCCTGCTACACACACATATATTCGCCAACTGGCAAATATTCGCAAAAATTCTTGATGCAGCATTCCTTTCAAATTCTTTATATAATTGATGAATCGTTGGTTCATTTAAGTCCTCCTGCATATGTCTTTCCTGTTTTGGCATCCACATATACCACTTTTATTGAATTGCTTATGTTTTCCTTTCCTTCTTTGACTTTTGCGCTGGTATTAATAATTTTAAATATCCAACAAGGGTTTAAACAATCTGAACACTTATCACTGTCATAAACAACCGCATATCTTAATTCAATACTATCTACTTTATTATTTTGTCCGATGCCTTCTGCATAATAATAATCTGCTGCCAATGCTTCTAACGCTTTCGACATTTCACATATTGATATATTTGATTCATATTGTTCTATAAGTTCATAAGCATTTAGTCTTACACATAACAAGCCCTGTTTTCCAATAACAACGGTTAAAGAACTCTGTTTTGTTCCTCTATCATCACCATTCCTATTTACATCTATGCATGGAGCATCGTCAAAGTCAATTAAAAACTGCATATAATATACTTCATTTTCTTCTGTCCATGGTATTTCTTCTACTAAATATTCTTCTAGCTTATTTTCATCATATTCCACTTTTCCCTTTATTCTTATCTTTGTACTTTCTTGCCGAAATCTTTCAGCATTAATTTTATCTAATGCAACAATTATCTGACCAGTCTCGCTTATCTTTATATTCATTAATTGACATAATACATCCACCTCTTTCAGTGCTTCTTCCTTACTATAACTTTCAAGTTCATCTAATGGATAAAGTTCTTTATAATCTGGTCTTACAAGACTAGCAGTTCCTCCTGAAACATATCTTTCAAATTGTCTATCTTGTTGTTCTTGTGTAATAAATGATACACTTCCATCACTTCTGACACCTACATGTGAATCATTATCAAATTCAATGACATATACCATTGCCCCATTATGGTCCTGCCTTACTTCATAATTCGTTATATTGCTGCCATTTGATAAATAATCAGCTATTTTCTTTGCCTCTTCTTCTGTAAAGTCTCTTCCTTTTACTGTATAAGCATTCCATATAACGTCACTTGGCACAGATACTTTTGCATCAACTTCCATTGAATCATTCAACGTCCCTGTAGCATTTTTTGTTTCAGAATCAACTTGTACCTCTGCTTTTCCTTCTACATTATCAATTCTTCCTTCTGGATAAAAGCTGCATGATGATAATATTATCATACTAATCCCCAAAACAATGATGCTAAGTTTCTTTATATATTTATATAATTTCATATAATTCTCTCCATTATCATAATATTTATATATAATTTATTTGATAATCTATTTTTATTTTTTACTATATTATTTAAGATAAATAACATATAAAAGACTGTTGCAATTTCCAATACCTGTTATAAATCATATCAGATATAAAATTCATATCTTGCAACAGCCTTTTATTGTTTCTATTTCTTAATTATAAAACTTTTATTATATAAACTATGATTCCCATTCACCTTCTGCCCAAACATTCAACTTTTCCGTAACTCCTCTTAAACGATAGTTATTTCCCATTTGTGGCTTTTCTGGCTGATTATATGGTGGTGTATATTCTGCTTGTGAATTAGATATTCTTACCTTCCCTGTATAATTATAATTATAAAAATAAGGTCCATTCACACTCATAAAAAATTCATCTGTAGATATTACATTACCATCATCAACAGTTATATAAGCATAACTATTGTTATTATCTTTTGTTACTAAACCTGTATGTTCCTCATTGCCATACTCCATATCCAACTCAAAATGATATGATGTAATTTGTGCCACTGCAGGTGTTACCATCAGAACTGTAGCCGCCATAGCCAACCCTAATGTTTTAAAAATTTTCTTTTTGTTCACCATATTACTTCCTCCCTTATAATGATTTATTTGGAAATTAATTCCATTTAGATTATAGCATTCCTAGTAATATATGTAAAGTTAATTATTAGTTTTGTATATTATATACTATTTTTTTGTCATTTTATTGTTGCTTTTACACCAAAATTTTTATTATTTTGTATACATAATCACTAATTTATAAATATATATTTTATTATATATACGAAATTCATTTTACTTTGTTATACAATTTTAGAAATATTTTAATAAATTTTTTAGTACAATATTTCTTAAAAATGGTCAAAGTCTAGCCAATATCTACAATCCGCTACACTACTTACTAATAACCTCATTGCTATTTTGTGGTATTTTAGCAGAAACTTAACTTACTAACAAAACAGACAAGTTGCATTCTTCTTGATAAAGTTAAATATATCATTATTCCCCTAAAAATCCCTTTGACAATCCCCTTATCTTACATTTACAATCATACTATCTTTAAAAATACATTATTATATTTGTGAATTTTTCACAGAAATGAGGAATTATGTTTATTGCACAAAATTGGATTGATTATGAAGTAATAGATACATCAAATGGAGAAAAATTAGAGCGATGGGGTGATTTTTATCTAGTGCGTCCAGACCCCCAAGTAATATGGAATACCCCTAAAAAAGATAAACACTGGAAACATATTCATGGACATTATCACAGAAGTTCCAAAGGCGGTGGAGAATGGGAATTTTTCAATTTGCCAAAACAATGGCATATTCAATATCAAAGTCCTTCATTAACACAGCCCCTTACCTTTCATTTAAAACCTTTTAGCTTCAAGCATACAGGACTGTTTCCTGAACAAGCTACAAACTGGGACTGGTTTTGTAAACTTATATCAGAATCTATAAAAAAGGGGAAAACAGTCAAAGTTCTTAATCTTTTTGCATATACAGGTGGTGCTACATTGGCATGTGCGGCAGCAGGCGCTCATGTTACACATGTTGACGCCTCAAAGGGGATGGTAAACTGGGCAAAAGAAAATGCTGCCGCCTCAAAGCTTTCAGATAAGCCTATCCGCTGGATTGTTGATGATTGTGTAAAATTTGTCGAGAGAGAAATTCGTCGCGGCAATCACTATGAGGCTATTATTATGGACCCACCTTCATATGGCAGAGGTCCTAAAGGTGAGATATGGAAAATTGAAGAAGCTATTTATGAGTTGATTCAAAAATGTACAAAACTTTTATGTGAAGAGCCGCTATTTTTTCTAATCAACTCCTATACAACAGGACTACAGCCTGCTGTGCTAAGCTATATGCTTAACACCACATTAAAATCATTTGGAGGACATGTCGATTCTCAGGAAGTGTGTCTGCCTGTCTCTTCTAATGGTCTGCTTCTTCCTTGCGGAGCTTCTGCAAGATTTAGCAAAATGCCTCACTAAAATTCAGCATATTAAATATGCAAATACTTTTAAAAATCAAACTAAATATAAAAAAATTTGTTTATAAAATATTACACAATAGACCTTTTGCAAAAAATAAAATTTTAAAGGAATATTTAATGTATACAAACAAAGAACTGTCACATAAAAAACAAAATATATAAGTAAGATATTATTTACTATTACATTTTACTTTCCAATATCTTATACCTATTTTGCTTAATGTGACAGTCTCTTGTTACTTATCTGTTTTGAAATCTAGTACTACTATTTAGTAATGCTATATCTCTTTGATTAATCCTTTTTATTCCTAATTACATTAGCCTCTAGTTTTATTTTCTTTCTTTTATCTTTATAAATTAGTGCTTTTATTCCTCTATGAATCCAGCATAATGGCAAAGCTACTGGGAATTTATATAAAATGTTATAACTTTTCCTCATCTCTTTCATGCTTGGAAAAATTCTTCCTATTATATAGTTAAATTTATTAGATGATTTTTCTAGCTTATTTTGCATAAAAACCTTATGACTACGCTCTAGTGTACCATAAGTTCCACTTGTAACAACATATGTTGTAATTTGTTTAACTTCATTATCTATTACTTCATCTTGAAACCATGCATCTACTACCTTTTCAAATGTAACCGCAAGTTCTCTGATTTTCATTTTATCCAATTCATTATATATATATTTCCAGTCTAATATATTATTATAATGCTTTTTATATATATAAATATCAATAAATGAACGAATACCTGTACCACCTAATTTATAATGCTTTACCATATGTGCAATATGATATATATAAAAATCCTCTTTAGACATATGATAAAGATGTATATTATTTTTATCTGCTATTAATCGTTCCCATTGTTTTTCATAATATTGTAAGATTTCCTTTTGTATTATATTTAATGGTACAAGATAATGATGCATTTCAATATTCATAACAGGTTTCTTTTGATATACATCATGTCCTTCTTCATCAATATGGTCTAATGTATATCCCATTTCTTTAAAAACTTTTATTATTAAATTTGCTTTGTTACTATCCATCAAAATATCCAAATCTGCCATTGTTCTCATATCTTGACTTGGATATAATTCTTTCATAATACAGCCCTTTAATGGACATATATCAATTCCTGCTTCTGTAAGTTTTTCTATTATTAAATCTCTTTCATAAAGCTGTGTTATTCCCTTAAAAATTGCCTTATCTCTTGATTCTCTCCATTTTTTATAAAGTTCCTCATCAGGCTTTTTTGTCAGTTTTTCAACACTATAAAATATAAGATTATCAATTGAATGATGTTTTGCTAATTTGTATATTTCTTTCCAAGTAACATTTGGGGGCAATTCTTCTGGAATTGTATCAGCAAGACTGCAATCTACAAGATGAATAAGATAACTACTATTTGCATTAACAATCTGTCTCATATATTTGACCTTCCTTGACTACTATTTTCTGACTACATATACTTAAAGCTGCCTTTCTATGTGTTATTAAAATGCAGGCTTTGCCTAACTTTTCAATATTGATAAGCAACTGCTTTTCTGTCCACTCATCAAGCGCGCTTGTAGCCTCATCAAGCAGCAATACTGGCGATTTTTTAAGTACTGCTCTTGCTATGGCAATACGTTGTGCTTGTCCTTCAGATAAACCCAAACCATCTTGACCGATATATG
Organism: uncultured Lachnospira sp.; assembly: GCA_910587485.1. Taxonomy (GTDB): domain Bacteria; phylum Bacillota; class Clostridia; order Lachnospirales; family Lachnospiraceae; genus Lachnospira. The sequence continues at coordinate 142,795 of CAJUKN010000005.1, read as the reverse complement.
TATCTAAACCATCGCCAAATGTTTTGACAAATCCATCGGCACATGCCGTTTCAAGTGCCTTCCATATACTTTTTTCATCGGTATCTGCATTTAATAAAGTTAAATTTTCACGTATTGTTCCAGAAAATAAACAATTCCCCTGCGGCACATATGAAAACAATCCTCTAATGCTTCTAATTTCTATTTGAGAAACTTTATTTTGAAGATATATTTTTCCTTTTTGTGGTTCAAACAATCCCATTAACAAATACATCAGCGTACTTTTTCCGCCTCCTGAAAGTCCCATAATGGCTGTTGTTTCACCAAGTTTAATAGAAGCACAAGCCTGCGTTAATATCGCTTCTCTATCATATGTAAATGTTACATTGTCAATAATAATAATAGAATCTTTATTACATATATCTGCTGCCGTATACTGCCTTGTTGAACTATCTGCCTTTAATTGTTCTAATTCGATAAGTCTTTCAGCACTTGCAATCATATTGTACCATTGAGGCATTATTCCTGACAAATTCGACAATGGAACCTGAACTTGACTTACCAACTGAAGCATTGCTGTCAATGTTCCATAAGTAAGTGTATGATTGTATATGCCAAATGTTCCCCACGCTAATGCAAAAAGATAACCCATTTGAAATATTAAATTAAATCCTGCATTTGCTATAATAGAAACCGTCCTTTTTTTCATCTCTGCCTTAAATAACTTGCTATGTTGATGAGTAATTTTTTCTCTAATCACTGTATCGGCTTCAAATACTTTTAAGACTTTAATATTTTCAAGGATTTCTTGAAACAGTGAGTGTGTTTTATCTTCTTGTGCCATCACCGCTTTACTTAACCCCTTTAGTCGTCCTCTAAACACTTTTACAAGCAAAAATAACACAACTCCACTTCCAAGTAAAATGCCTGCAAATAATCCATCAAGTGCCAATAGAACTCCTGAAGCCATAAACAGTCTTGTTACAGCATTTGATATATTAGGAATAATTCCCACAATGGAAGTTGAAACGACTTGAACATCACTAAATACTCGATTTACAAGCTCTCCGCTGTGAAATTCTGACAGATTAGAATATTCCTTTTGTAAAATACCAGTCACTAATTTTTCCCGCAGATAAATTGAAAGTTTGGATTTGGTATATTCTCTTATTGAATTACATTCAAGACGAATGATTAACTGTCCCAACACAACAATTCCAAGTTTAATAAGATTTTTGATAAGTACTGTCAAATCACCAGAAACAGCCCCATCAATAACATTCTTACACAATAATGCAAATAGAATCCCAAGCACAGAAAAAAGGATATTACTGCCAATCAGACAGCATATCCTAATTCTTTGCCCTTTTGTATTATGATATATCCAATGAAGTGCATGATTATCTTTTTGTTGTTTTTCCACCAAAAATCCTCCCTAGAAAATGTATACATCTTCGTATTATAAACGGACGCCATAAAAATTCATATATTTTATGAATTTTTTGTGAGACTTCTTTATCATTACGATATATTCTATTTACAACAGCAACAATCATATCTTGTGTAATTCCTTCTTCTTTATAAGTCTGATTATCTCCGCATAACACATAATGGTCTTTATTCACTCCCACAATCCGATGTAAGACATACTGACCATTTTTTCGCTGATAAAAAATAATCTGTCCTCTGCAAAGTGGAAATGTGGGTTTCACTAATACCACTGAATCCTTACCTTGCCTTAATATTGGCAGCATACTAACGCCCTTAGGATACATTCTAAATTCTCCACCAGATTCTATCACTTCTTTTATCAAGTTATCATACTCTTTTAGTTTAAATTCTTTATTCAAGAATTTCAGCCTCCTCCAGCTTTTGTATAAAATGCTCTACATCTTCTGATGCTTTTTCTTCACCAATTTCATAATTTTCTAATAAAGCACGAACAATATCTTGTTTGCTGCTTCCTTGTTCCAACATATCCCATATAAATTTAGCACTTTGATTTAATCGGATAATTCCATTGAAATTTTTACTTTGTTCCCCTACTGCTGCCACCACATAATCATTATTTATCTGCCTTACAATAAACCCTTTTTTAATCTTCATCTTTGCCCTCATTTCTGCGTGCTGTACGCTTATATTTTTTACATCTATGAATATGACTTTCCACTCATTGCCTCATAAGATACTTTTACAGCTTCCTGTGAAATATTACATTCTAAAACCCATATTTTTTTTAATTGAACTAAATTATCTAAAAATTCTAAAATCTTGCTGACACAATGTTCTTCCTCTGGCATAATCATCTGATGAAATATTTTACTAATTATCTCTGTACTATTCATTATTCGTATTGAATTTTTCTCACTTCGCTCAATAAAACACATCCCTTGTATTGGTGTTGATGTATTGATATTATAGCCTTCTTTTCCACACCATGGCGTGCCATATGCTATAAGCTCATTTCCTGAAAATCTTAGTATGGGCTTGTCCCCATTGACAATACGCGCCCTATCCCCAAAATGGTCACACCACAATTTTACATGTGTTGTCTTACCTGTCCCACTCTTTGCCATAAACGCATAAGCACGCCCATCCACTTCAACTACTGCTGCATGAAGAAAAAAGACATCATAAAGCGGCAGTTTTTTTACAATATTTCTGTATATACATACACTTTCACAATATTGGTCCAAACTCCCACCATACTGTTTTTCCTTTAATATATCTTCATCACTGGCACGCACACGAAATATACTGTCTCCACTCTCTACAATATAATCTTTGCACAGTTTTTCCACAGCATTATATCGATTATCAATTTCAATAATCAATTCTGCTATTTTAATCTTAAACATTACTTTTCCTTTCTATTTTTTATCTTTACAAATAAATTTAGAACGAATCATTTAAAAACATAAATTAACAAAATAAACAAAAACTAAAGTATATCTAGCAATTGTTTATTTTACATAATATCTAACAAAAAATTAAGTTTTACTATTATTTATTTTTCATATACTATACTAACTGAAATTTATATAGTATCCTCTTTTTCATTTTGTGGGATATCATTTTTTAAATCCTTCATTATATCTTGTATAATATCTTCTTTTCCATTTATTGTTATATCTCTATTTTGGTCTTGTATTGTATTTTTAGTCGTATCCTTTTTTACATCTTGTATATACTCTCTTTTTTCATTTTGTATGATATCTTTTTCTATATCTTTTAAATTATCTTCTTTTTCATCTTGTACTGTATTTGAGTTCTTATCTTCTTGGAAAATTTCCTTATTTTCTGTTGTCACTGTTTTAGATGCAGTTAGAAACATATATGTAACAGCCGCAATAATAGCGCCTATACATGGTCCGGCAATAAATACCCACACCTGTCCTAAAGCTGTTACATCACCCGTTATTCCTTTTGCAATAGCAGGACCGAAACTTCTTGCAGGATTGACACTTGTTCCTGTAAATGGAATACCAAAAAGATGAACTGTTGTCAATGCAAGACCTATCACTACACCAGCAACCTTACTGTATGCCTCTTTTGATGTGACACCTATTACTGTTATCACAAAAACAAACGTCAAAATGATTTCTATAATAAGCGCACCCCACATATTAACCTCAAGAAATGGCGATGCCTCACCATATCCATTTGTTCCAAAACTTAATAAATCATAACCATAACTTCCATATTGTTCAATAATTTCTTGATTAAATGTTTTTGACAGACCAAGCATTGCAAAACCGGCTACAATACCACCAAGTAATTGTGCCACAACATAGCCGCACAAATCAATAAGTGACATTTTTCCACTGATAAATACTCCTAAAGACACTGCGGGGTTAATATGACCCCCTGATATATTGCCTATCGAATATGCCATAGCAGTGACAGTTAGTCCAAATATCAAAGCGATGCCAACAACACCCAAAAAGCCTTGATATCCTCCAGTAAACGAGGCAACGCCACATGCTATAAATGTCAATAAAAACGTCCCAATAAACTCTGCAATATATTTTCTCATACTTTTTCCTCCATTAAACTATTTATCTTTTAAGCTAAATCTGATAAGATAATATATGTGTGCGTTTAATAATTTATGTTAAGTTATAAATCCTATAGGACAGCATACCACAATATATTTATTTTAACAATATCTTATACGGAGGATTATTTATGAACAGTAAAAAACAAAGAAAAATTGCTATTATTACAATGATAACAATGGCTGCTGTTATCATTTTCGGATTGACTATTGGATTATTCGTATTTTTTAAATTAGACATGGGAAAATTTATCACCAATCGTGGCTCACGCGTTTACTCACCAGATGAAATTGAAAAGATAGAATCTCTAGCTATAGAAAATGGAAAAAAAATTCATATTGATGACATCAAAAAACAGCTTGATTCTGGAATTGGTATCAATACTTTAGTCCGCAATATGTTTGCAGACCAGTTTGTATACACAGTAGGCGGACGTTATTACTTTACCCCTATCAATTATGAATTAAAACAAAATAAGCTTGTCAATTCCAACTTTGTTCCTCAAGACAATGGTGAGATTGTCTATAAAGACAATGGGACAATCACCTCTCATAAAGGAATTGATGCTTCAAAGTATCAAGGAAATATTGATTTTTCAAAAGTAAAAAATAGCGGTGTTGAATATGCTATGTTACGAGTTGGATATCGAGGCTATACTGGTGGTACACTTAATAAGGATACTTCTTTTGACACTTATGCAAAAGACGCTCTGCGAAATGGTATTGATGTCGGTGTATATTTTTTCTCACAGGCAATTACCACTGCTGAAGCTGAAGAAGAAGCTGAATATGTCTTGAATCAAATTTCTCCTTATAATATCACTTATCCTATTGTTATTGATATTGAAGAAATTACAGAAGACACTGCAAGACAAGAATCTCTTTCAAATGAACAACTCACAGATATTGTAATTGCCTTTTGTGAGAAAATCAAAGCGGCAGGATATACGCCTATGATTTATGCAAATATGCGCTACTTTGCAGGAAAACTTCAAATGGAACGACTGGATGACTATGAAAAATGGTATGCTTTTTATGCGGATGTTCCTTATATGCCTTATGAATTTTCAATGTGGCAATATTCAGATTCTGGTTCCATTGATGGTATCAATGGAAAAGTTGATTTGGATATCTCCTTTAAAACTTGGTAATAAAATGGAGTAAAACAATGATATTATACAGACCTGTTGGAACAAAAGAACTTGAATTAATAGCAGCAAGCGATTATACAAAATATCCGCCAAGATTGCCAGAACAGCCTATTTTTTATCCTGTATTAAATGAACAATATGCAGCACAGATAGCTTCACAGTGGAATGTAAAATATAATAGCGACCACAAAGGCTATGTGACAAAATTTGAAATTGACGACAACTATTTTAAACAATTTGAAGTTCATATTGTTGGTGCAAATTATCATCAGGAATTATGGATTTTAGCAGAAGAATTGGAAACATTTAATCAGCATATTATAGGAAAAATACAGGTTGTATCTTCATTTTCTAAAAATTAAGATGTATCTGGCAATAAAGATTTTTATTCTTGGCAGTATATAACTAAACCATTACATTTTACATTATATTTTAGTATACTTTTGTATGCAAATAAACTTATAAATGCTAAAATATTTCTTATATTGTTCAGTCTTTTATAAAATTAAAGAAAGGTGTACTGGCAATGAAAAACTTTTTAAAATCATTAGCCTATTTGATAGTGTATTTTGTTATTCAAATTTTAATTCAAATGGTATTTATGCTATGGGGGAATCTATCTGGAATCCAAACAGAAAACGAATTAATGCAATTTAGCATGAATCATTTGTTTTTTATGACAATCTTATCAAATATTGTTACTGTTATTCTTTTTGGATTTTTTATCATTAAAATTCAAAAGAAAGATATTAAGAAAGAATTAAGTTTTGTTCCTGCAACAATAAAAACATATATTCTCCCTTCAATATCTATATTTTTATTATCCTTTGCATGGTCATTTGCTACATATGATTTATCCTTTACTAACACAGAACAAATGCAAACAAGTGTTTTATTTTATTCTAACATATTTCCTAACTTTGGTATAATTATGATGGCTTTGACATTATTAATCGCACAACCAATTATGGAGGAAGTATTATGTCGAGGAATTGTATTAAATCAATTAAAAATTAATATGCCAACATGGATAGCTGTGCTTATAAGCTCATTACTTTTTGGTGCAATACATCTGATGGCTGGTGGTATATGGCTTGTCATAGGCGCAACTTTGATGGGCATATGTTTTGGTATAGTTTTTGTAAAAACAAAATCTTTGTATGTAGCAATTGTTGTCCACGCATTTGCAAATCTTCCAGATTTCATTATGCCTTATTTACCTCAATTGAATTTGAAAACAAGAATCTTATTAACACTAGTATTTGCCATAATCTCCATTATAATGATAGTTTTATTTTACAAAAAAGAAACGAAACAATTATGATAAAAATATCACTATTATTTTAACCTCATCAAGAAAGTTCCCCATTTCAATGCCACAGAGGCATAAGTGGTGGGTGAGGACTTGCGTTGCGATGGCAGATAGATGGTTTGAGCAAGTAGCGTAGCGGATTGCGAATATCCGCTTTGACATCCAATGCTGCTGTATATTATGATATTGTTAATTTTTTGCAAAATAGTCGATTTAAAGTGCATGATGAACGCTTAAAAAATATCTCACCAGAAAAAAGAAAAGAACTTATTATGCAATGTCATAAAAATCTTAATATATTAGAAGAATTAACAGAGTCTCTTTGGGGAGAATGTGCAGAATGTAGTGGTTAGAAACAGACATTTGATTGGATTGTAAGATAAAGCTATTCTTTTGACACATTTATTTTTAATTCTGCTTTGTTTAAAGTATAGTTCATAATTAGAATACAACTTTGCTATTAAAAAAGAGCCAATAATCACATTTTAATTGATGTGTTATTGGCTGTATTTATTTTTTGAAGAATAAACTATATTAGCATTTTTTATTTATCAATATACCACAGTCAAATAAATGCTAAAAATGCAGACAAAATGCTTTCTTTTAGTCAACTAATTATCCATTCCACGCACCTTTTCAACAAATTTACATATCATTTCTCTAGTAAGACTAATCTCATCTTTTTCTAAATCCAATTCAAAAGCAGAAACCCATTTGCCAACAGACAATTCATCTTCTTGAAGTATGATATCATCACTGCCATCCAATTCACAATAAAAACCATACAACAATGAACCGGATAATCCCCAAGGCTGACTTTTATAATACCTTATATTCTTAACATTAATTCCAACCTCTTCCTTTACTTCACGAATTACTGTTTCTTCGACTGTTTCGCCAATCTCCGTAAAACCTGCTATAAGAGCATAATTTTTATAGGTTCTGCCAACATATTTTGTAAGAAGAATTTTATCACCATTCGTAACTGCCACAATAACTGCTGGACAAATTTTAGGATAGATGATATTGCCACAGACAGGACATTTTAACATTCTCTCTTTATCATCATGTACCGTCTCTTTTCCACATCGCCCACAAAAGCGATTATCCCGATACCAACAATGAAGATGAAATGCAGTGATAGCAGCAAAAGCAACTGCTTTTGGCAATGAATTTCTAAATATATTTACACCTATAAATGAATAGCCCTCTAAGATATTATCATATTCTTTATGAATATTAGAATCTGCTAATTCTCCTTGAAATGTACCTTTTTCTACTATATTCTTAGCAACCGCAAGAAAATATTTATCCTCATCAACTGAAAATAGATAGATAAAATTATAAATTTTATCAATACTACATTTTTGCGTACTTTCTACTTTTCCTACAAACTCTACATAACTTGGATAAGTAATAACATTACCTGTTTGTTTGCCAAGTATACTGCTGCCTTCAAACAAAAAAATAGTATCCATAATTCTTGGCTTGCTATGTTTATATTGATTATCCAAATGCTTTGGTTCTATATCTTGAATCATTTGTGATATCTCCGTTCCTAATTAGAAGTACACCAGTTCTTCTTTTGGTGCTTCTGCTTCCACTACCTTACTAACATACAACACTGGTCCTTTTTTCTTGTAAGCCATTTGAAACTCAAATTTGACTGTTGCTGTAACAGTAACCCACTGTTTATTTTCAAGTGATGCAATATTATCATAAAAACTGATATATCCTACAAACTGTGTATCATCAGCACAACAAGTCATAACCTTACGTCCCGGCACAAAATTTTTATCCTTAAAATATTTATTTTTAAGAACTTGTCCTTTAAATTGAACTGTCTTATTTTTATATACTTCTGGTCGTTCCGATACATCCATATACCAAATGCCATAATCACAATCATCAATTTCTATTACATCTGCATGGATATCATATGGAAGCTGCTCTGCTATTGACATCATCTCACCTTTTTCATCTTCAAAAACAATTTGAACAGCAGAATTTAATGCCTTTATGCTTCTTCTATAATTACCAAGCTGCATACTGCTTTTACACCGATTAAATACAACTAAATCTACATTTTTAACACTCTCTGCAAGAATAGACTTCATATTTGCCCATTGTACATTAAATGATGTTGCATCAAATAAGGTTATAGACTGATATATCTGCCAACCAAATGGTTTAGCCACATCTGCTATAAGCTGTGGTTCCCACATGCCATTATACTCAATAATAACAAGCCATGGGTCATATTTTTTATCCAACTCTTTCAATTTTTCCGTTGTAAATTCTTCTTTTTGGAGTACTTCTATGTCAACGCCATTATCTTTTAACATTTGAGCGTCGTATTCCTCCTCACCTTCTTCGCACACAATCAACAATTTATTTTGAGCTTCCGCAAACTGCCCCATCTCTATAGTTTCTGTTATAAATCTTGTCTTTCCACTGTCAAGCTGTCCATTGATTAAAAATATTGGAATTTGATACTGTTCTTGTGCCATATCCTTCCTCCATTAACAACTAAATAATTCTTTTAATTTGTTCTCTTGTAACTTTTCACCAATTACACAAATTCTTCCCGTAAAATCTGGCTTTCCCTCTCTGATTTCATATTCTTGCGGAACCAAATCAAAATACAACCATGTACCATCACTAGCAGGAACCATTCCCTTAGAACGAAGAATATTTCCATATTCATCTGTATTGGCAAGTTTATTTAATATTTCTTGCAATGCAGTTTTTTCATACTTGTTAGGTGTCTCCACACCCCAGCTTGTAAACACTTCATCTGCATGATGGTGATGATGATGTTTATGCTCGTGATGTTCACAGCCGCACTCTCCATCATGCTCATGGTGGTGATGGTGTTCATGCTCGTGATGTTCACAGCCGCACTCCTCATCATGCTCATGGTGGTGATGGTGTTCATGCTCGTGATGTTCACAGCCACACTCCTCGTCATGTTCATGGTGGTGATGGTGTTCATGCTCGTGATGTTCACAGCCGCACTCCTCGTCATGCTCATGGTGGTGATGGTGTTCATGCTCGTGATGTTCACAGCCACACTCTCCATCATGCTCATGGTGATGATGTTCATGTGCAGCATGTTCTTTTTCAGCCTGCTCTGCTAACATCTCCAATTCAAGATTTGTCACATTTTCCATAGCAGCTAAAATCTGTGTGCCTTCCAAATCGTCCCAAGCTGTTGTGATAATATGAGCATTTTGATTTAAACCACGAATCATATCGATTGCTTTATTTAACTTCTCTTCGTTAATATTTTGTGTTCTGCTTAAAATAATGGTGCCTGCATGTTCAATTTGATTGTTAAAAAATTCACCAAAATTTTTCATATATACCTTAACTTTTGATGCATCGGCAACGGTTGAAGCACTGTTTAACTTAATTTCATTTTCAATATGAAGGTCTTTTACTGCCTTAATAACATCAGACAGTTTACCAACGCCAGAAGGTTCAATAATAATTCGGTCTGGGTGATATTTATCTACAACTTCTTTTAATGATGTACCAAAATCACCTACAAGAGAACAACATATACACCCTGAATTCATCTCTCTTATCTCAACGCCTGAATCCTTTAAAAATCCGCTATCAATACCAATCTCACCAAATTCATTTTCAATCAATACAACTTGTTCATCTTTTAGCACTTCTTTTAAAAGTTTACTGATAAGTGTTGTTTTACCTGCTCCTAAAAAACCTGATATAATATCTACTTTTGTCATTTTATCCTATTCCTTTCCTTTTTGATATAAATACATTTAGATAACTACAAAACTCATTATCACTTCATGGCATTTCTTTAACAGACAAATTGAACTCCTATTTAAAAGTGAAAGATTTTCCTAATAAGGTTAAAAAATTAAATTCTGCAGTTATCTAACAATGCTTTCCAATACTTCAAAATAGTTTTCAAAAGTTTTTCTGCAACATTGATAATCATCAATTACAATACCGCTTGTACGCAATCCTGCCAGCGCAAAAGCCATAGCCATTCTATGGTCATCATATGTCTTTACAATTCCTGATTGCATTTTTGATGGAATAATTCTGATTGCATCTTGTTGTTCTTCCACTGTAATACCAAGCTTTCTAAGTTCTGTGACAATTCCTTTAATCCTATCCGATTCCTGCAATCGGATATGTCCAATATTGTAAATATAGGTTGGAGTCTGCGCAAATGCTGCAACGACTGCCATTGTCATAGACTGGTCTGAAAAATCATTCATATTCACATCAATTCCATTATATTGACCATCTTTTGTGCCAATAACAGATATTCCCTCTTTTGTATCATTGACTGTACAGCCCAATTTTTCTAAAAGATAGATAAATTTTATATCGCCCTGCATAGAGTTTTCATGCACATGTCTTACAAGCGCTTTTCCTCCTGTAATTGCTGCTGCCGCATAAAAATAACAGGCGGCTGACACATCAGGTTCAATCTGATAACGTTCTCTTTTATACCTTTCATTAGACTTAATTTGATAAAGACTGCCATGATGATATACATTGCAACCAAATTCTTCCATCATTTTGGTTGTAATTCTTATATAAGAGCCATCTTTTTTTTCACTTGTAATGTTGATATTTAATCCATCTTTTAAAATTGGCGCAACCATCATAAGCGCGCTTAAAAACTGTGTACTTTTACTGATGTCAATCTCTACTGTATCAGAAGATTTGTACCCATCAAAATAGGCACCCTTTACAAGTACTGGTAAAAATCCCTCATTTTCCAAAAAGGTAAATCTCGCCCCCATACTTGTCAACGCCTCAAAAAGTGGCTTCATTGGACGCTTTTTCATCTGTTCCGATGCATCAATTTTATACTCTCCATCGGATAATGCAAGCATTGCCGTAAGAAACCTTGCAGCAGTTCCAGCACTTCCTACATAAATAGTAGCATTTTTATAAGGAATATTTCCACCTGTTCCAAAAACAGTCACTTCACAGTTATGTTCATTAATTTTCAGCTTATATCCTAATTGCTCAAGACATGACAAAAAATGCCTTGAATCATCACTAAATAAAACACCATTTAGATGACACACTCCATCCGCAAGTGCCGCCATTAATAAGGCTCTATTTGTTATACTTTTTGAACCCGGAACCTCCACTACACAATCAATAGGGGAAGTTACAGGCTTTACTGTATATTGTGACATAGTTCTCCCTCTATTTATTTACTTTATTATTGATATTTTCATATTTCTGCTTATTCACTTTGTTACTCATATCTTTATATTTTTATTGATTCACTTTATTACTTATATCTTTATATTTCTACTCATTTACTCTATCATTCATATTTTCATACGGTCTATGCCTGCCGACATATTTATATGCAGGACGTATAATTTTTCCTGCGTTGACAAGCTCTTCAAGTCTATGTGAACACCAGCCAGATATTCTCGATATTGCAAAAATAGGTGTAAATAATTCATCTGGTATACCAAGCATTGAATAGACAAATCCACTGTAAAAATCCACATTGGCACATACTGGTTTAAACATTTGATGTTTATTCATAATCAACTGTCCAGCTTTCCTTTCAACCAATTCATATAAAGCAAATTCTTTTTGCATACCTTTTTCTTCAGACAAATTTTTTGCATACCTTTTTAGTATAACCGCTCTTGGGTCAGATAATGTATAAACAGCATGTCCCATTCCATAAATTAAACCAGCTTTGTCAAATGCTTCTTTGTCAAGAATTTTATTTAAATAATTGCAAACTTCTTCTTCATCGTCCCAATTTTGACAATTTTCCATAATATTGGCAAACATTTTCTGCACCTTTATATTAGCACCGCCATGTTTTGGTCCTTTTAGGGAAGCAATCGATGCAGCAATCGCTGAATATGTATCTGTTCCTGACGAAGTGACAACATGTGTTGTAAATGTTGAATTGTTACCACCACCATGCTCTGCATGTAACACTAAACAAGTATCAAGCACTTTTACTTCCAACTCTGTAAAATTTCCATCTTCTCTAAGCATATAAAGGATATTTTGTGCTATGGAATAATCTTTTTTCGGATTTTTAATAAGAAGCGTGCCATCTAATTTTGAATGTCTATATGCTTGATACGCATATACTGCAATAAGTGGTATCTTTGCAATAAGCTGTAAGGACTGACGCAATACATTTGGGATAGATATATCATCAGGATTTTCATCATAAGAATAAAGACTTAACACGCTTTTCATAAGAGAGTTCATTAAATTGGCGCTTGTGGCTTTCATAATAACATCTCTTATAAATGCTCCTGACAATTCTTGAAGGTCTGCTAATATATGAATAAAACTTTCATTTTGTTCTTTTGTTGGCAGCTTGCCAAACAATAGTAAATATGTGGTCTCCTCAAAGCCATATCGTCCATTTCCAAAACCTTCTATTAACTCTTCTACATTATATCCCTGAAAATAAAGACAGCCATCTACAGGGATTTTTCTGCCATTTTCACTTTTAATTCCAACAACATCTGAAATTTCAGTAAGTCCAGTAAGCACTCCATTACCATTACTGTCACGAAGTCCTCGTTTTACATCATACTCTACATAAAGCTCTTGATTAATTGAGCCAGAACGCCTACATTGCGCTACCAGTTCATCAAATGAACTTTTCTTAACCGTTGTAAGTTCCATCATCTGCTGATTATTCATACTTAGCCTCCTATTTGACTTTCTAAAATTTCACAAGCTGCACGTATCAGTTGAATACATGGTCGTTTTTTATAATACTCCTGTGTTCGTTCTGATGGTATCGGGCTTGTCATGTTTCCCGAAGGGTCTAGTGTTGCATGTTTTTCCTGTTTTATCTTTTCATTTGTCTCTTTTGTTTTCTTATCAAGACCTAATAGTTCTCGACATACAATACTGCCTCCTGAAATCTTTTTAAATTCCTGTGCCAAATGCTGTACCATCTCATAATTCTTTTCTTTCCCTTTTGGATTATAATCTGTTGTGCAACCAGACTCAAATCCTGCAACCAGTGCCATAGCGGACATACAGCCACAGACTTCTCTCATTCTGCCCATTCCTCCGCCAAAAGATGCCGATATTTTAAGTGCCGTTTTTTCATCAATGCCATAGCGATGTGCAAATGGCACAAATACAGATTGACTGCAATTATAGCCTTTTCTAAAATAACTTTCTGCCATATCGGCAATTTCATTTATTTTCTCGCTATCAGTCACTTCACACCTCCAAACACCAATTTCTAGTAATTATGCAATATTTACACGATTTTGTCAAACTGCCTTTAATAAAATCAAAATAGTTTCAATTATCTTTTAAATTTTACACTATCTTATCTCTAATCATTGTCTTAGTAATACTGTTTCACTAATCATTCTTTAACTTTTCACAATCAACAAAACAACTGTTTTTAATAGATTCAACAAAATTTATTATATAATTACTCAAAATATATATTTTAATATTTGTAAATATTATTATTAAGATTTACTCTGTCTACTATTGATATTAAATAAAAAATAATATACAATAAAAATATACAATTAACGAGCAAAATATTTTTATTATAAAAATTATTACTCTTATTAAAATACACATAAATACAGAAAGACGAGGAAGCCATATGTCCAAATTTTTAATGAAACCTAAAATTGATTTTGCCTTTAAGGAAATTATGGCTGATGAAAAAGCTCGTATTGGCTTTTTATCGGCTGTATTAAAATTAAATCCAAAAGATATTAATAAAACAATGATTTTAAATACAAATTTGCGCAAAATACATAAAGAAGATAAACAGGGAATATTAGATGTTCGCATCTTGATGAATGATAACACAGAAATTGATATTGAAATTCAACTTGCTGAATTAAAGGTATGGGCTGACCGCTCACTTTTTTATATGTCCAAAATGTATGTTGACCAAATTAGTGCAGGGCAAAATTATGCTAAATTTAAAAAATGTGTAAGTATCAGTATTTTAAATTTTAATCTATTCTCGAATGATTTAAAAAATAAACAAGATATCTTAGGCAAAGAAAATATACTTGATGATGAATTTTATTCTTGCTTTCATATTCGAGAAGACAATCATCATTTCCTATATACAGATAAAATGGAATTTCATGTAATAGAACTGCCAAAACTTCCAAAAGAGTTAAAAGAAAACAACACGGATATTTTATTATGGGCTAAATTTATCAATGCTGAACGAGAGGAGGAATTTCAAATGTTAGCTTCTAAAAATACTTACATTGATAGTGCTTATGAACGATTACAAGTTATTAGTCAAGACAAACAAAAACAAATGGAATATGATGCACGTCAAAAAGCCATTCTTGACTATAACCAGATGGTTCTTGAAGCAACAGAAACAGGTATAAAACAAGGTATGGAACAAGGTATGGAACAAGGCTTTGAACGTGGTATTGAACATGTAGCTAAAAATCTTATTAATGAAGGGTATCCAACAGAAACTATTGCTAAATTGACAGGTATTTCTGTTAGCACAATTGAAAAAATGCAAAAAAATTCCTAAATTTACAATAACTTTTTCTATTACAAATAAAAAATAAAGTACTTATTTATATCAATAAAATGTTAAAAAATCTTATAAAGGCAAATACCCTATAGCATAACTAATAGGGTATTTGCCTCTCACAATAATTACCAAACATCTTCACAGGCATAGTTTCTTAAACAAGAAGGTACTTAACTTACTGCTTACAAAAATAAAAATTTCACGCTTTCGTACTCTTTTCCCATAAGATTGCCTTATATAACTGCTTTAAATCTTTATAAGTACAACTTGTAAATCCCTCTTTTGACAACGCCTCCCATTCATATTCTCCACAAAAAAGATAGATATTGTCTTTATCTTCACTTAAAAACTTTATATCCAACCAACGAATAATGGTGGTTTCATCATCTGTCGCTTTTTTTACCTCAATATTTTCAGAATCAATTTCGTAAGAATAAGTTTGTCCAACTTTAGACGAATATTTTTCTCGAAAAACGATATGTTTATTCTTATCCAGATAGTACATTCCAATAAAAAAACACGCTATACATATTATTCCAAATAAAACAACAGTAATCATATTAATAGATTGATTTGCCGCAAAATTACGCGCCATAATACTCACCATCACCATGCCTGATGTCAATCCTGCAAAATTAAATAATAACTTTTTCTTTTTATATGTTTCATTATTGTAATTACTGGCTATTGCTGCTTTTTCTAATGTTTTATCTGTATATGTCGTTGTATTTTTAATAACCATTATTGACGTTCCTTTCTGAAAAATTTATACTTATAAAGAATTATGAAATTTTTACTCTTTGTTGCATAAAATATTATTTCACAAGTCAAAGACCTTGCTGCAAACAATGGGGTATCAAATTTGCAGCGTTATATAACAGCATGCTTTGACCCTTGCAGCGTTCATCAATAACCATGCAAGAATGGCTATTTTCCTTATTGCTTGTGGGAATAAAATTTATAAATTTCGTGTAAAAACAAATATGGAGGATTTTTATGGCAATAGCATGTATTACGGGTGCTAGTTCTGGCATTGGACGAGCCTTTGCAATTCAATTAAGCAAAATGGGGTATCACCTTATATTAATATCAAGAAATACATATAAATTAAAGAAATTAGCAGAAAAATTAGACACAACATGTAAAATTGTCTATTGTGATTTATCTGATGAAAATTCATGTCGCCGTCTTGCTAATCAATTAAAAAAATATAATATTGATATTTTAATTAACAATGCTGGGTTTGGAGATTTAGGAGAATTTAACAAGACAAGCCTTTTAAAAGACCTTGATATGATACATGTCAATATAAAGGCGGCACATATTCTTACAAAAGAGCTGCTTCCTAAATTTATAAAACGTAACAGCGGCTATATTATGAATGTTTCTTCCAGTGCAGGATTGTTGTATGGCGGACCGCATATGGCAACATATTATGCTACAAAAGCATATATTACCAGCCTTACTTGTTCTATCTATCAAGAATTAAAAGAACAACGAAGCCACGTTCATATCTGCGCATTGTGTCCGGGTCCTGTCAGGACAAATTTTAATAAAGTTGCCAATGTTCAATTTCCTATCAATGGAATATCTGCATCTTACTGTGCAGCATATGGACTTAAAAAAATGTTTCAAAAAAAGCTTATTATTATACCCACATTTTATATGAAAGCCGCTGTCTGGATAATGTATAAAACACCACGAAAAATAGCACTTGCAATCACCTCGCATCAGCAACACAAAAAATATGATAAATCAACCACCCTATAATTTATTACTTTTATAAGAAACCAACTATTTATACAAACATGGCATTTACTTCGTTCTTTCCAAGATAAATTTTTATTTTTACAAGCACTGTGAATTACTCTTTTCGCAGTGCTTGTGCGATATCACTTATTTTTCTAAGCCGATGATTTACGCCTGATTTTCCAACAGCTGGTGAGAGTTTCGCTCCAATATCTTTAAGATTCATATCTGGATTTTCAAGACGAATCACTGCTACATTATACAAAGGCTCTTTTAAATAACCAAGACCTACGGTATCCCTTATATATTCTATATCTTTAATCTGTTTTACTGCCGCCTCAACGGTTTTATTAATATTAGCAGTTTCACAGTTTACCTTTCGATTGACATCATTGCGCATACCTTTTAAAATCATCACATTATACAAATCCATCTGTGAGACAAACGCTCCCATAATATTAAGACAATCTGTAATATGATTGCCTTCTTTTATATAAGTAATAAAATTATTTTTTCTGGCAATTACTTTGGCATCCAATTCAAAAAATCCAAGCATTTCCTTTAGCTGTATTGCATCGGTCTGATTGGCACACACAATTTCATAATGATATGATTTACTAGGGTCGCTTATAGAACCTGCTGCCAAAAAAGCGCCTCTTATAAATGCTCTTTTACAGCACTCTTTTTGAACAAGCATAGAATTATTCAACATTTTTCTTTCAGAATCATCCCATTTTATTGCCATTAATATTTTTTCAGTAATGTTCTTATCTTGTATTATTATATTAATAATATTATTTTTTTTGCCTTCATATTTTAATGTGATATCTTTGTCTAATACATTAAATATACATTTTATCAACTGCACAAAAACATCTGCCACGATATCATTTTCTGTTGTTATACAAATCCCCTTCCATTGATTGCAGGCATTTGCACAAAATGCCATAATAGCGGCAAGTTCTGCTATCTGACAATGTTTGGCAGTATCAATTTTATTTTTTAATTCTTCTTTAACTTGCGATGAAAAAGACATTTCAACCCTTTCGTTTGGAATCTTTATCAATATCCCTATGTTCAACCTTGCAGCCATATTTGCTCATCTTTAATGTCTTTGCAATTGCATTGGCAAGCGTAACAGAGCGATGTTTTCCACCTGTACAGCCAATGGCAATAACAAGACTGTTTTTGCCTTCTGCCACATAATTGGGAAGTAAAAACTCAATTAAATCAGTTACCTTTGACAAAAAAGCATGAGCTGCCTCAAATCCCATAACATAATCTTGTATTGCCTTATCATTTCCTGTTTGATATTTTAACTCCTCTATATAATAAGGATTTGGCAAAAAACGCACATCAAACACTACATCGGCATCGGATGGTATTCCATATTTAAAACCAAATGATAATACTGTGACAAATAAATTATTATAGAACTCTTCGCCAACTAACAATTTTTCCAACTGCTGTTTTAATTCTCTAGCAAGCATTTGACTGGTGTCCATAATGTAATCTGCACGATTTCTTAAAAACTGCATTTGTTTTCTCTCAGCAGCAATAGCATGGTCAACGCGGTCATCTTTTGCCAATGGATGCGTTCTTCTTGTTTCTTTATATCGTTTTACTAAAACATCATCACTGGCATCTAAAAATAAAATCTTGCATTCATAATTTCCTGACTTCATCTCGTCTAAAACGGGTTCCATCTCACTTATAGAAGCAGCATTTCTAATATCAACACCTAAAGCAATATTAGAATACCCTTTTTGACCTTCTGCCAACTTAGCAAATCTTGGTATAAGCTCAATAGGCATATTGTCTACACAGTAATATCCACAATCTTCCAATACATTAAGTGCTGTTGATTTACCAGCTCCAGACATTCCTGTAACTATTATAATCTTCATGGTTTATCTCCAATACTATAAAGATATATTTTTTAATATATATACCTTTAATTATGTGTTTTTTAACATATGCTTTTCTAATATACTTTTTCAACCATCTATAAACCCTAATTTTCTTACTTCTAATTCCAGTTTTACTCCTGTTTGTTCCTGTACAATGCGTACAATCTCGTCTGTCAACTTTATAAAGTCCTGTGCCGTTGCCATTCCTGTATTGATAACAAAGCCTGCATGTTTTTCAGAAACTTTAACCCCTCCAACAGCAAATCCCTTAAGACCTGCATCGGATATCAACTTACCTGCATAATAGCCTTGGGGTCTTTTAAATGTACTTCCTGCACTTGGATATTCTAATGGTTGTTTTTCTTTTCTAAGAGCAGCTAATGATTCCATCTTTTCTTTAATTGCTTTTGGGTCATCTTGTTTCAGTTCAATTACCACCTGAAGTACAATATAATTTTTTTCTTGAATAATACTTTTTCGATAGCCCAATTCCAACTCTTTTTTTGATAACTCTATTAATTTTCCATCTCTATCACAAACCGTCGCTGACACAATGACATCTTTTAATTCACTGCCATATGCCCCTGCATTCATACACACGCCGCCGCCTAAGCTTCCCGGAATACCACTGGCAAACTCAAACCCTGTACAGCC
Organism: uncultured Lachnospira sp.; assembly: GCA_910587485.1. Lineage (GTDB taxonomy): Bacteria > Bacillota > Clostridia > Lachnospirales > Lachnospiraceae > Lachnospira. The sequence continues at coordinate 123,432 of CAJUKN010000005.1, read as the reverse complement.
TTCTTTTGCTGCCACAGCCGCCAGCTTTATCATGCTAATACCTGAAAGAGCCTTGAATTGTACTGTTTTTTTATCAAAAAATCGATAACTATTATACTTTGAGTAATGATTATATAATTGTATAATAACACCTCGAAAACCACTATCACTGACAAGAAGATTGCTGCCATTACCAATTACATAATAATCAATATCAAATGTTTTCAACGCTTGTATTAATTGTGAAATTTGTTGTAAATTTGTTGGAGTGACAAAGCAATCTGCTAGTCCGCCTATTCTTAAAGTAGTATGGTTTTTCATCGGTTCTAACAATTTTACATTGTCTTTGCCTACAACTTTTTGTATGTATTGTACTATATGCGCATCAATCATTCTTGCTCTCTCCATGAACAGACTGCAAATCTCCCAATACTAATTTTGCTGCTCCATATATTCCTGCATCATTTTCTAACAATGCCTTTACTATAGTAGTATCTTTACTGGCATGAAATGCAAACATTTGATAATATTTTCTAATTTTTTCTAAAAAATATTCGCCTGCTGCCGACACACCGCCACCTATAATAAAGCATTCTGGGTCAACCACACCTGCGATACAAGCCATTCCCTTTGCAAGATACTTAGACACATTTTCTATCACTGCATCCATCTTTTTATCGCCTGCTATCGCCTTGTCAAACGCCTCTTTTGCATTGTTTGTCCCTGCAAGCCTTGCAATTCCTGAAGCGGAAGCCACTTGCTCAAGACACCCTGTATTGCCGCAAGAACACGCATAATCAAGACCTTCCACAATCGGAAGATGTCCTATCTCTGCAGCAGCACCATGAAATCCATTGACAATATGTCCATCAAGAACGAATCCTCCTCCAACACCTGTGCCAATGGTAAGCATCATAATACTATGATATCCTTTTCCACTTCCTTTAAAAAACTCTCCAAGTGCAGCAACATTTGCATCATTTGCTATATGAATACAATCTTTAGATACATTTATCATTTTAGACAGTTCATCTGCAACATGAACTACACCCCAACCCAAATTGACACATTTATTAACAGCGCCATCATTTCGGATTGCACCGGGAATACCAATGCCAACCCCTAAAATGTCTGAAACTTGGATTGCATTTTTTTCAATCGTTTTATTAATATACTGTGCTATATCATATAAAATATATTTGCCATTTTCCTGTGTTCTGGTGGGGATTTCCTCTTTTATAACAAGCTCTGCCTCTCCGTCAAACACACCACACTTAATCGTGCTTCCACCTATATCAATACCAAATATCGTCTTACTCATCATCATCACCACCGCGCATAAGATTTTCTTGAACTCTTCTATACAACTCTTTTGCCGCATTGTATCCCATTTTCTTTTGTCTATGATTGACAGCCGCAGCCTCTACAATAACAGCAAGATTACGTCCCGGTCTTATTGGAAGTGAATGACACACAACCTTGTTGCCAAGATACTCTGTGTACTCTTCCTCCAAACCAAGTCGGTCATACTCTTTATCTTTATTCCAGTCTTCGAGTTTGATTACCATATCAATCTGTTGTTCTTCTTTGACACTCTCAACACCAAACAATGTCTTTACATCAATAATACCAATACCTCTTAACTCAATAAAATATTTTGTGACACCCGGTGCTGAACCAATTAAAGTTTCATCACTTATCTTTCGGATTTCAACAGCATCATCTGTTACAAGGCGATGTCCACGCTTTAACAATTCAAGTGCAGCTTCACTCTTACCAATACCACTTTCCCCTATAATAAGTACACCTGTACCATATACATCAACAAGAACGCCATGAATAACTATACATGGAGCCAACTCTACATTAAGCCATCTTGTCACTTCAGCAACAAAAGCTGATGTTGCAGCTTTTGATTTCAAAATTGGTATCTTGTACTTATTTGCTAACTCGATTATCTTTTCTTCTGGCTCTAAATCTCTGCAAAACACAAGACATGGTATATTGCTTGATAAAAGCTGCATATAACGCTCAAAACGTATATCTTGTGAAAGGCTTTTAAGATAAGCAAATTCTACATTGCCAACAATCTGTATTCGGTCATTATCAAACTGGTCATAAAATCCTGTAAGCTGTAATGCGGGTCTATTGACTTCAGGTATATTAAGCCAAATTCCTTTTGTGTCAATATTTGGAGTTAAGTTTACCAGTTCCATCTTTTCTATCACTTTTGATAATCTCACTCTCTCTGTTGAATTCATAATTCATCCTCCATTCTTGCTCAGCCAGCAAGCTTGAATACACACTCAAACTTGCGTGTGAAAAACTTATTTTCCACACTATTCTGTTTTAATCTGTGAATTTGTGCATCTACATCAATTTATAATTGACCTTTTAACACTTTTTACATAACATTTTTTAGGATATCAATTTATTTTAACACATTTATTAATCAATGGAAATATCTGTATATATTTTGTGCGATATTCTTTGTAATACCATCTGCCTTCATCAACTCATCAACCGATGCCTGTCTAATTTTTTCAATATCAAGAAAATATTTCATCAAAGACTTGCGCCTTACAGGTCCAATACCTTCAATACCATCTAATATAGAATGTACTTGCTGTTTACTCCGAAGGCTTCTATGGTATTCAATAGCAAACCGATGGGCTTCGTCTTGTATTCTAGTAATTAACTTAAATCCTTCACTGTGCGTATCAATTGCAATCAGTTTATTATTATAATACAATCCTCTGGTATTATGATTATCATCTTTCACCATACCACAGACTGGTATGGAAAGCCCAAGCTCTTTTAATACTTCTAATGCAATATTTACCTGTCCTCGACCACCATCCATCATAATTAAATCAGGATATATCTCAAATCCTTTTGAACCCTCAATTGCTCGTTTAAAACGTCTGGTGAGAACTTCTTTCATACTTTTATAGTCGTCTGGTCCTTTTACAGTCTTTATTTTAAATTTTCTATAATCGTTCTTTTTAGGCTTGCCATCTTGAAATACAATCATTGAACCAACGGATTCCACTCCATTTGTATTCGATATATCATAAGCTTCTGCTCTTCTTATTACAGGTAATCCTATTAATTTTGCAATCTCTGTCATTGCACCAATGGTTTTTTTCTGCTCATTTTTTATTCGTTCAGTATCTTGTAAAAGGACATTTTGAGCATTTTTATACGCAAGTTCAACCAATTTTTCTTTATCGCCTTTTTTGGGTGTAATAATTTTTACTTTTGTTTTCTTAATATCGGTCAGCCATGCTGCAACAACATCTGCATCTTCTATTTCTTTTTGTATCATAATAACATTTGGAATATATGGGGTTCCTCCATAATACTGTTTAATAAACTGAGAAAGAATTTCACTTAATCCATCTCCTTGTGCCACCAACATATGAAAATGGTCTCGTCCCAAAAGTTTTCCCTCTCTTATAAAAAATACCTGAACAACCGCATCGCTGCCATCACTAGCACAAGCAATCACATCTCTGTCTGCATTGTCATCCGTTGTAATTTTTTGTTTTTGAGCTACCTGTTTTACACTGCCTATAATGTCCCTATATTTTGCCGCCTCCTCATACTGCATATTCTGCGCACACTCTTTCATGCTATCCATAAGATTTGCTAAAATTTTAGTATAGTTGCCATTTAAAAATTCAATCACTTCATCAATAGCTTTTTTATATGTTTGTTCATCAATATATCCTTGACATGGAGCGCTACATTGTCCAATATGATAATTTAAACATGGTCTTTCTTTACCTGTATCTTTAGGCAATCTCCTATTGCATGTACGAATTTTATATAACTTACATAATAATTCAATCGTGTCATTTACTGCTTTTGAAGAAGTATAAGGTCCAAAGAAACGCCCTGTTCCATGTTTAATGTCTCTTGAGACAAACACTCTTGGATAAGCTTCATTCGTAGTCACTTTGATAAATGGATACGTCTTATCATCTTTTAACATGGTATTATACTTAGGACTATGCTCTTTTATCAAATTACATTCCAACACAAGTGCTTCAAGCTCAGAATCAGTAATAATATACTCAAAGTAACTAATATGTGACACCATCTGTTTAATCTTGGCAGTATGTTTTGTACTTTCTCTAAAATACTGTCTCACACGATTTTTCAAGTTAACTGCTTTTCCTACATATATAATTGTATCAATATTATCGTGCATAATATAAACTCCCGGCAAATCCGGGAGTTTTTTTAATTCTTCCTCTAAATTAAACATATCATTTCTCCATTTCGCACCATTGCATAAATATGTTCTCAATAACTTTATAGATACAATATAAGGTTAAACAAACACTTTGCCACTTTTATAACACCTTACATTTATTAATATAGCCAACGAATATACCATGATATATTACGAACAATATACTTTCTTAACTGTTGGGCATTATATGTAAACTCTTTCATCTGTTTTGTATTGACAACATACCTTCCACCACTTAAATCTACATTTGTCACCATATTACACATTTTAGAAAATTTCATTCTTTTAAAGAAAGAATCCATCTGTTCCATATAGTTGCCAAAACTCTCATATTCCATATATTCTGGTCTTAAAAATCCTGCCTTTATCATAATTTTTTCTAAATAATTGTACATTGTTATAACATTATATGACCCAAATATTTTCTTAATCTTCCTTTTTCTCATAAAAATATAAAAAGCAATTCCTACTGCCAAAATAAAAATAACAATGATAATTGTAAAAATAATTGTTCCTATTAGGCTATTTCTTTGTGCTATTTCTTCTCCATTAACATTTAAAACAGGATTTACTGCCTCATCCTCATCTGTTTCATCAACAATCTCCTCATCTTGATTTTCATCATCTTCTTCATCTATCAAATCCAAGTCTTCATCAAACTGTCCTGTATTTGGAAAATTTGTTATGTTTATTGGAGCAATGCCTGTTCCTGATGGTGTTGCATCAACATTAATCCATCCTATTCCATTCAAATATATCTGTGTCCAAGCATGTGCATCAGAATCTTTTACTTCAACAATATATCGATTTTTATTTGACTCATATGTAGACCTTATTATTCTATCAAATGGAACAGCATATCCTTCCACATATCTTGCTGGAATCCCATATGCCCGAAACATCAATGTTGCCGCAGTCGCAAAATAAGAACAATAACCTTCTTTACTCTCACTCAAAAAATATTTAAAAAAATCTTCACCTTCTGGTATTTTTCCCGGTGAAAGTGTATAAAAATAATTATTCTGTAAAAAATTCTTGACATATTCTATACAATCCATTTTCAGTTCTAATGTAGCAGTACTTCTTTCACCTGCTATATCAGTAATCAACTTTTTCTGTGGCACAGATATTTGAAGATAACTATATGATGCGGCTGAATCTGCTCTTTTAGCTGACTGCACAATACTATCGTTTTTTGACTGCTGTGTCTCATCTCCATCTTCATTTACAATTCCCGCTGATATCTTTTGTAGCCTTTCATAATACGCACTGTTCAATTTTATGCCCGTTGTATCTTTAATATTTCTTTTAGAAAAAAGACGGTCAAATTTATAAAAATTATCTTGTATTTCAAGTCCTGTTTGTTCAAGATATCTTTTCCAACCAGGTATTGCTTTAATTCTATCTAACAAAAGCCCTGTATACTCATCACATATTTCATAAGATTCTCTCTTTGTCCAATAATTAGAATTTTCTATATAATATTTACCATAAAACATTGCAATATACTGATGATTTTCTATATTGGGCGTATGCATTGTAAATATATCCTGATTTTTATAAACAATTTCATCTACTTTTCCAAGCTCTCCCCCTTTTATATTTTGAGAATATGAAAATTCATTTCCATATATAACACTATTATCACCAAAAAGACTACCTTCTCCAGCACCTTCATTGCCAACCATATCATCAACAAAATATGTAAGTTCTGCTAAATACTCATTAGAATTAATAAATGATAATATATTGGAATTTATTTGAACAAATATGTCTGGACGTTTATATTCTTTTGTATTTGTTATCAACAACATAACGGCAGATATAGCTACACTCATCATTATAATAAACTTTACATTATCCACCATTTTTTCATCCATAGATGAAACACACAAAACATGAGTGACACAAAAAATCCATATCAAACAAGATGGTATTTTTAAACACATGGTGTAAACACACAAAAGAGGAAGCACCATAATTAATGATAGTGCAACACTGCGAACATAATAAATATTAGCACATACCAAAAATGTTACAACAATACAAAACATTAGTACTGCTAATAATTCATTCACTTTAATGATTTCAAGTTGTTTGGGTGATGGTGTAACAGTTTTTCCATTAAAAATACTGTCATATATGTCGTTTACTAAATAGACAACACCTTGCACCATACGCTTTCCAAACAATATTAATACTAAAATAAGCGTTCCGTCAAAAACTGGAATAATTATTTTTCCTATCTTTTTAATATGGATTCCTGTTATAAATACAATTGTCATAAAACAAAGTACACTATATACAATATATGGATTCACATATAGTGCTTTTGTTGTATATAATGTACCTACAATGCCAATTTCACCTAATAATGCTACAATAATCTGCCATATAATAATAGATATGTTATATTTCTTTTCTCGATTATTCATATAATGAATCACTAAACCTTTCAACTACATTCAAAATATTAAGTTCTTCTATTTTATAATCTTTTGACGTTATAACAATAATATTTTCACCAAAATTATCCTTTTCTAAAAGTACACTCTCTAACAACAAGTCAAATGAATAGGAATTACTATTTATCTGCATAATAGTTTCCATTGCTTCATATAGTCCTTCTATGCTGTCAAAATCAAACAATTCTATGTCGCCTTTTTTAGAATCCCAATATATAAAGCTTGTCTCAATCCCTGCATTGACATATGTGTTTGCTAAAGAATATGTCAAGCGATAGATATTATCAAGAACATGGCGAAAATTCTGCTCATTATGCCATGATAAATCCAATACAATGCAGTGATGTCTTTTTAATTCTTCTCCAAATTGTTTTACAATAAAATCTTCAGACATTATACTTCTTTTCCAATGAATATGATTTAGGGAATCGCCTTCAACTATATTGCGTAAATCCTGTACTTCTGTATTATCAAATTCAATATGAGACAATATATATTGGTCTTCTTGATGAATATAATTTATTTCTGTTTCAATGGTTTTAATCTTATCTGGAAATATATAAAAAATATTTTGTGTATTATATTGTATTTTTCTTGAGAATATTCCAAGATAATCTCTTACTTCAAACTCACACACATGCACATTAATGAAACCAATATGCTCTAAATTTACATTCATTATTGTATTTTTCTGAAATTGTTTTAATCCTTGAAAAGTAACTTCATTTTCATATTCTTTGTCACTGTTAGAATAACTTACTATAACTTTGCATCGGCACCAAGGGATTTTCATATTAAATTTATTGCCAAACCAAATAACCACATCTAAATTGCTACCATATGTATATCTTAAATTATCATTTGATACATATAATCTCATGTCCATCAAAGAAAACTTGTACACAATCCACGAAATAGATGGAATAATAACTAATATACACAATATTATCATAAATTCATAATTTACAAAAAGACAATTTACCAGCAAAACAATCAAAAGACCAAATATATATGCAAATTTCCTTAATTTCATTTAAATCCTCCATACTGGAGCAACCAATTTTGGGAACCATTTAATTTTATTTATTATTGACAGTTTATCTATCTATCTTTTATCGCGACGAGGCAATCGCTTTTGGAACCTCAACTTTTTTCATAAGTTCAGAAATCACATCTTCTTCTGAAATTCTGCCTCTTTTGACTGCTTTATTAATAACCAATCTATGTGCAAATACATCCTTTATTACATATTGGATATCAGATATCAGCACATAATTGTTGCCCCTTAAAAAAGCTTCTGCCTTTGCAATTCTTATCAATGCCAAACTTCCTCTTGGACTGATTCCCTGTAAAATATCTGGAGAATTTCGTGTTTCGTTTGCAATTTTGGCAACATACTCTATCACTCTATCATCAACATATACATCATCAACCAATTGTCTCATAACTTCAAATTCTTTAGCAGACAGTATATTATCAGGTATCTGATTTTCTTTTGATTTATTTTGTTTTATACGAAGAATTGCCACCTCATCATCAATTGTTGGATAACCCATATTTAATCTTACCATAAATCGGTCTAACTGTGATTCAGGTAATTTTTGAGTACCTGTAGAACCATATGGATTTTGTGTTGCTATAACAATAAATGGTTCTGGCAGCTTCATTGTTTTGCCATCTACAGAAACCTTGCCTTCCTCCATCACTTGAAGCAGTGCAGACTGCGTCTTAGGAGAGGTTCTATTAATCTCATCTGCAAGAAATATATTGCACTGTGCAGCGCCTTCTTTAAACTCAAACGAATTTGTCACTCTGTTATACATATTAAAGCCAATGATATCAGAAGGCATTACATCTGGCGTAAACTGCATTCTATTGCATTTTAAATCCAACACTGTCGCAAAGGCTGATGCCATCGTCGTTTTCCCTACACCCGGTATATCCTCTATCAATATATGCCCTCTAGCAAGCATTGCCATAAGTGCTTTACATAACACTTCATCTTTTCCAACTACAGTCTTTCTTACCTCCACAAGAACATTTCTTGCTAAATTCAGATAGTAATTTTGTTCTTCCATTACTTCACCCATCATCTAATAAAATTGTGTGCCGCAAAACAACACACAATTTTATTACTATTGTAAGTAATTAATATATGCGCTGTTAAAACTAAGTCCCTGATTATAAAAATCCGAATAGCTTATCAGTACACTTCCAGAGTCTAAATTTTGTATTTTTCCTTCGGCACCACTATTATAATACATGTTATTTATTAAAAAAACAATACCTTCTGAAGTAAGATACCAATTTGATTCTCCGTCTGCATTATAATACAAATCATTCGTTTCATTTACATCGATTTCTTTATCTATAGATTCAGATGAATTCGTATAATAAACATCAAGACAATTATAAATATAATCCATACTTTGATCTGGTTCGTTAAATAATTTACTTAACTCTATTGGTTCTCCTGTTTCTATATCAAATGTTCGTGCATATGCGTTACTATAATATCTTGTTATATTATCATATTCACTAATGACGTCTTCTTGTGCTATAAATGTTACCAATCTTTCACTGATAGAATCCACATTCTGCACATGATATTTAATTGTAGTATAACAATTTATTCCTTTAGATATTGCATTTAAATATTCTATACGTATACTATTTTCTAATGTCTTAACAATATTTGTATAATATTCTTCAATATAAAGTTTCCTTGTGTTCTTTTGTGAATCATATTTTACTATAGGGTAAGTACATTCTAAACGTCCACAATCATTCGTATCATATTTATCTGAAAGCCCATAATCCTTATAGAATTGATTATTAATGTTAAATTCCATATGTTTACCATTATTGTATTCCACATTTTTGTTGACTGTTACATATTCAAGCTCACTGGAATCATCCATTAAATAAGATTTCCCTGTATTTTTTGACTGACTATCTTCAAGAATAGACTCACAATTTTTAAGAGGCTGTACTGTATCTTTGACAGGTTTTCTCATAAAGTCAGCCAACACAATCAAAGAGACAATTGCAGCTAGTGATGAGGCTGTTTTTAACAATCGGATTATTTTATCATTCTTCTTTTGTATTGGCTTTAACTCTGTAAAACCATTATAAGTTAAATCATCTTCAAACATACCTGAATTTTTAATAATAGCTTGTATCTGTCTGTCAATCTGTCTTTGTTTTGGATAATCCACTCTACTCATAATCACTCAACCCCTTTCTTAATTTTTTTATTACAGTATAATATTTATTCTTTGTCGTTGAAGGATTCATATCCATTTTTTGTGCAATATCGTTGAACGAATATCCTTTTTCTGCCCTCATTACAAATATTTGTCTTGTATTTTCATCTTCATTGTTCAACTTTCTCATAATTTCTTCTTTTGCAGCTTTATTAATCACATTGTCTTCAATGTCTTCTTCTCCTGGTTTGTCATAATTTTTTAGAACTTCCGTTAAAAGTGACTCATGGTTTTGACGACTTCTTCTATAATCAATCACTTTATTTCCTGCTATTCGAGTTAACCACGTCTTAAAAGAAGCCTTTTTTATATCAAAACCTTTTAACCCTTTAAGCATAGCAATAAATGTTTCTTGTGTTAAATCCATTGCTAACTCTCTATCTGAAGTTTTTATATATATTTCTTTATAAACGTATTTATAATATCTGTTAATTAACAATTCAGCGGCATTTTTATCACTATTATTTACTATCAACTCTATTAAATATTGGTCCGTTTCAAGCAATTTTGAAATGACATGCTTTTTACTCCCCATATGGACCTCCTTATTAATGAAAATTTATCTCGTTTTTTGTAATCATTTAAAATTAACATTTGTAAATTAGTATAGTTTAATCCTTTATTTATACCTCCTGCTAAATAACCATTTGCTAGTTATATACGAAGCATTTTATCATTTGGTCTAATATTTTTCAAAATCTTTTTACAATATTCTTTTTTAAATAATATTATTATAAATAGAATATTTGCTTTTTTAATCAAATACCCCGCTGTAAGCAACAAGGTATCAAGCTTGCAACACTGCAGAGCAGCGTGATATTTGACCCTCGCGGCATTCGTCAAATATCCATGTAAACATGCCTATTTTCCTCATTGCTCGCGAGAACAAAAAAAGGCGTTGCTTTATTGTCAATATCATCTTGTACAAGATAATATTATGCCTAAAGCACGCCTCATTTTTATATTGATTAGTTTAAAAACCAAGATTTATAATTCTTATTTACTTTTATGTAATACTTCTTCTGTAAACGCCCTACCATTTAACTTCATTTGAAATTGGGGATTTCTTTCTTATAATATGTTAAAAATCAACTTCTGTGTCATAATAACAGCACTTAAGGAGTTTTTCCATCTCTTCCTGACTTGGCTGTCTTGGATTTGAACCTGTACATGCATCAAGCAGTGCATTTGCAGCAATATCTGGAAGCTTTTTAAGGAACTCTTCCTCTGAGACAAAGCCAGCTTCTGCTGGAAGTCCGCCCTCACCATAGTTTTTAATACAATGTGGAATATTCAAATCATCATTCATCTTACGAAGCATTGCAACGAGCTTATCAATCTTTTCTTCAACTGTTGTTCCTCCAAGATGGATAAAATCAGCAATCTCTGCATAACGCTTTGCTGCTGTCTCATCTTTTGCATTAAATTTGATAACTTTTGGAAGATACATTGCATTTGCTGCGCCATGAATAATATGTCCGCCTTCAAATGCGGCACCTGTCTTATGTGCCATTGAATGTACGATACCAAGCAGTGCATTAGAAAATGCCATACCAGCTAAACACTGTGCATTGTGCATTGCATCTCTTGCATCCATATCACCGTTATATGATTTAACAAGGTCTTTATCAATCATCTTAATTGCATGAAGTGCAAGCGGGTCTGTATAATCACTGTTTGCTGTTGAAACATACGCCTCAACTGCATGTGTTATCGCATCCATTCCTGTATGTGCAACAAGCTTCACTGGCATTGTATGTGCAAGCTCTGGGTCTACAATAGCAACGTCTGGTGTAATCTCAAAATCAGCAATTGGATATTTGATACCTTTCTGATAATCTGTAATAATTGAAAATGCTGTCACCTCTGTTGCTGTGCCAGATGTTGATGAAATTGCACAGAATTTTGCCTTTGTTCTAAGCTTTGGCAAGCCAAATACTTTACACATATCCTCAAAAGTTGTCTCTGGATACTCATATTTAATCCACATTGCTTTAGCTGCATCAATTGGAGAACCGCCGCCCATTGCTATAATCCAATCTGGCTGAAATTCCTGCATCTTTGCTGCACCCTTCATAACTGTCTCAACAGAAGGGTCTGGCTCAATGCCCTCAATCAAGTCCACTTCCATTCCAGCCTCTTTTAGATAATCCTCTGCTTTTTGTAAAAAGCCATTGCTCTTCATAGAACCCCCACCTATGCAGATAATAGCTCTTTTGCCTTGCAGTGTCTTTAATGCCTCTAATGCTCCTTTTCCATGATATAAATCTCTTGGTAAAGTAAAACGTGTCATAATTAAAATATACCTCCTATACATTATTTTTTAGATTGTTAAAATTCCAACAATCTTATATAAATTATAACAAGAATTTTAAATTGTGACAATACATAATTTATTTTTCTATTCATAATTATTATCATCCAATTTATCTTGTGGCAGCTTATTTAAAAAGTGTATAATAACGGGCGCTGCCACAAAAAAGGATAATACATCCGATATTGGCTGTGAAAGCTGAATCCCCAATGCTCCTAATGTCGCGCTAAGTATATATATCAAAGGAATGAAAAATATTCCACTTCTAAGCATAGAAAGAATCGTAGCCATTCCCTTTTTTCCTGTACTTTGCAGTGTCATATTGGACAGTACAATCAAGGGCTGCAAAAATAAAGCGTAACATTGATACTGCAATGCCGGCGTTCCAAATGCAATAACATCAACATCATCACGAAATACAGATATTGCCTGTGGCGAACAAATTAATCCAATAACTGCAAATGCTCCTAACATAACTTCACTGATAATCAATGTAAACCGAAATGCCTTTTTTACTCTTGAATATTTCCCTGCGCCATAATTAAAGCCGCACACTGGCTGAAAACCTTGACCAATTCCCAAACCAACTGCAAAGATAAACATACTGATTCTTGATACAATACTCATTGCTGAAACAGCAGCATCACCATATATTTTTGCCTGTCTGTTTAATGCCATCGTAGCAATACTTTGGAGTCCCTGTCTTACAAGACTTGGAAAACCAGTTGCTATAATCTCTGCCACATCGCCAAATTTTCTTGTTATTTTAAATATAGATAATTTACTCTGCGACCTTCCTGATAAAAACATAAACAATAAAATGCCAAAACTGACAAGCTGCGATAATGCCGTAGACAATCCTGCGCCTGCAATTCCCATATCAAACACAAACATAAATAATGGGTCAGCAGCTATATTAAGAATTGCGCCAGCCATCAAACCAATCATTGCAAGTGAAGCTTTACCCTCAAATCTTAATATATTATTCATAACAAAGGTACTTGTCATAAATGGAGCAGCAAGCAAAATATATTTTATGTAATCCTTTGCATATGGTAAAATAGTATCCGTACTGCCCATCAAATATATTAACTTATCATTAAAAATAAATCCCAATATACAAATAATAATACCTGTAACAATAGCCATAAAAAAACTTGTAGATGCTATTCTTGTAGATGTTTCATTATCTTTTTGTCCAAGACGCCTCGAAATAATACTGCCTGCACCCTGTCCATACATAAAGCCAAAGGCTTGCAATATCGCCATAAATCCAAAAACAATGCCGACTGCTCCGCTGGCACTTGTTCCTAATTTGCCTACAAACATGGTGTCAACCATATTATAAATATTAGTTACTAACATACTAATTGTCGTTGGTACTCCCAATTTTACAACTAATGGAGCTACAGGAGATTTTGTCATCTTATCATATTGATTTTCATATTTTACAACTTTTTTCATTCCTTTCTCCTATTCCGTTGTTATTTGATACTGCAAAACAACAACCATATTTTTATATTTATTATAAAACAAAAAACTACTTTTTGCCAGATAGATGTTTTTAATAACTTTTATATCGCAAATATGCTACTCAAGTGGTATAACCTCATTATCACTTTGTGACATGTTTTTAACAGACAAGTCTAATTCTTCCCTGATAAGGTTAAATATTGTTCTAATTCAACAAAAATTGTAAATAATCACCATAAAATATGGTAAAATTTTATTAAAAAAGCTGAACTTAGCAAATATAATATGTGATATATTGACAAATAATTTTGCATATATTAAATTAATTACAATAAATTGATATATTTAATGTATTTTATATGATATTGGAGTGTTACCTTTCCTTGTTGATTTGGGCATGACCAACTTTTATACGAATGTTTTTTGCACTTGTATTAAAGTTGGTTTTTTTATTTATATTGGCGAAAAGGGGCTAAAATATGCAAATAGTTAAAGTGATAAACAATAATACAGTATGTGTTCTTGACGAAAAAGGCAAAGAACAAATTATGTCTGGCAAAGGCATTGGCTTTGGGAAAAAATATGGTGATGAAGTGGATACAAAACGTATTGAAAAAATTTACATGGTTACCGATTCAACACTCCGAAAAAAATTAATTGAATGTTTGTCTGAGATTCCTTATGAATATATAAAACTGACAGATGATTTGGTACGATATATTTCTTCACAGATTCATGCTCCATTAAATAATTCGCTTATTGTAACACTATCCGACCATATAGCATTTGCGATTGAACGCAAAAAACAGGGAATAGAATTTTCAAATCCTTTAATGGATTCTATACATGACTGTTTCCCGGATGAACTTGCACTTGGAAAATATTGCCTCAATGAAATCAAAGAAAAACTTGGCATTGAACTTCATAGCGATGAAGCAGGTTTTATAGCAATGCACATTATTAATGCTCGCATGGGAACAAATATGGGTCAGGTTCCTGATATAACAAAAATGATAAATGGATGTGCTGAAATTGCAGACCGATTTTACTCTGGTAAAATTGATAAAACAACTGTTGCATATGACCGTTTTCTTGTCCATTTAAAATTTCTTGCAAAGCGACTGTTCAGTTCACAGGAACTGCCAAATGTTCTAAGTAAAGATGAGGATATATTATCACTTATAAAATTAAAATTTAAAAAACATTACAAATGTGCAAAGTGTATACAGGACTATATTTTGAAAAATTATGCAAAAACAATATGTGAAGATGAAATGCTTACTCTTGCTATTCATCTAAAAAAAATTAGTGAATAAGTTTCTTACAAGTTCATTCATCATTGCAAGTGGCGCCTATGCAATGATAAATTTGCAGCATCTGCCAATATGCTTAAAAAACAACCATTATTTTAAGCATAACATTTGACTTATGGCTCGCAACAATAAATTTAATATAATAAGGAGGATTACTTTATGAAAGATAAAATTTTTGGCGTATTGCAGCGTGTTGGTCGTTCTTTTATGCTTCCTATCGCACTGCTGCCTGTTGCAGGACTTCTTCTTGGTATAGGCAGCTCATTCACCAATCCAACAACAATTGAGACTTATAATCTTAGTGGCATTATTTATGAAGGTGGTATTCTCTACACCATTTTGGATATTATGAGCAAAACGGGAAGCGCCGTTTTTGACAATCTTGCCCTGCTCTTTGCTATGGGTGTTGCCATTGGAATGGCAAAAAAGGAAAAAGAAGTTGCCGCACTTTCAGGAGCAATTGCATTTTTAGTTATGAATACTGCTATCAGCGTTTTAATTTCCGCAAAAGGCGGTGTAGAAGCAATGGCAGAAAACTCTACAACTTCTGTATTAGGTATTACAACTTTGCAAATGGGTGTATTTGGAGGTATTATTGTCGGTCTAGGCGTTGCCGCCCTACATAATAAATTCTATAAAATTGAACTGCCTCAGGTACTCTCCTTTTTTGGCGGAACAAGATTTGTTCCAATTGTAGCAACCGTTGTCTATCTTATTGTGGGCATTATCATGTTTTATTTATGGCCAGTTGTACAGTATGGAATTTCTCAGCTTGGCGTACTTGTGTTAAACTCTGGATATGCAGGAACATGGGTTTATGGAATATTAGAACGCGCTCTTATTCCTTTTGGACTTCACCATGTTTTCTATATGCCATTCTGGCAGACAGAACTTGGCGGTTCTATGATAATTGACGGAAGTGTTGTAACAGGCGCACAAAATATTTTCTTTGCAGAGCTTGCTTCAAAATCGACAGAGGTCTTCTCTGTATCTGCAACAAGATTTATGTCTGGCAAATTCCCATTTATGATTTTTGGTTTGCCTGCTGCTGCTTTTGCTATGTATAGAACATCTCGTCCTGAAAAGAAAAAAGTTGTTGGCGGTCTGTTACTTTCAGCAGCGCTGACTTCAATGCTTACCGGAATTACGGAACCACTTGAATTTACATTTATCTTTGTTGCACCTCTTATGTATGGTGTACACTGTGTACTTGCAGGACTTTCTTATATGCTTATGCACATTTTAAATGTAGGTGTTGGTATGACATTCTCAGGCGGTGCCATTGACCTTACATTGTTTGGTATTCTTCAGGGCAATGAAAAAACACATTGGATTTGGATTGTTATTGTAGGCTTAATCTATGCAGTTGTATATTATTTTGTCTTCTATTT
Organism: uncultured Lachnospira sp.; assembly: GCA_910587485.1. Lineage (GTDB taxonomy): Bacteria > Bacillota > Clostridia > Lachnospirales > Lachnospiraceae > Lachnospira. The sequence goes on along the minus strand of CAJUKN010000005.1, from coordinate 106,970 downwards.
TATGATTACAAAATTAAATTTAAAAACACCCGGTCGTGAACCAGATGATGTTGAGCCAAAGCTTTATAGAAGAAGTGACGTAAACGAAGCAAAAGCTGCAAAAACCACTGGACAAAACACAGATACCATCAGCGCACTTATCCTGAAAGGGCTTGGCGGAAAAACAAATCTTTCTGATGTTGACTGCTGTGCGACACGTCTTAGAATAACCGTTATTGATGTTTCAAAAGTAAATGATAGCCTGCTTAAACAAAGTGGTGCTTCAGGCGTTATTCATAAAGGTAATGGTGTGCAAGTAATATATGGACCAAGAGTTTCCGTTGTCAAATCAAATCTTGAGGTGTTTATGGATTCTCCTTTATCTGATAATCTTGACAGTATTTTGGATATTCCACCCGATGAACCAGTCAAGCAAAAAGAAGATGCAAAAACGGTTACCAATATTCAACCTGAACAATCTAGTTTGGATAAAAATACAATCACACTTTTTGCTCATATGAATGGAACAGTTGTTCCTCTTGAAAATGTAGCAGATGATGTTTTTTCACAGAAAATACTTGGTGATGGAATCGCCATTGAACCACAGGAGGGAAAATTATTTGCTCCATGTGATGGAACAATTGATTCTGTATTTGACACCAAACATGCGGTTAATATTGTCTCTGCCAATAACACTGAAATATTGCTTCATATAGGAATTGACACAGTAAAATTAGAAGGCAAACATTTTGAAGCACATGTATCTGATGGTCAAAATATTAAAAAAGGAGATTTACTTATATCTTTTGATATGGAAGCTATCAAATCAGAAGGCTTTAAACTGACAACACCATTAATTATATGCAATACAGATGATTATTCAACTATCACTCCTGATGCACAAGGTCATATTTCAGTAGGTGATAAGATAATAAAAATAAATTAAGGAGGATAATTTTATGAAAACATTTAATTACACTATCAAAGACGAAGTAGGTATTCATGCAAGACCAGCAGGCTTGCTTGCAAAAAAAGCAAAGGAATTTGAAAGCACTATTACCATTCAAAAAGGTGAAAAATCAGTTCATGCAACAAAGCTGATGATGCTTATGGGACTTGGTGTAAAATGTGGAGAAACCGTAACTATTACTGTGGAAGGTGCTGACGAAGAAAAAGCTGCTGTTGAAATGGAGGCATTTTTTAACGAGAATCTCTAATAGGAGGGTATGATATGATTCAATTTGTTGGTAAAGGCGTATATGGAGCTATTGCCTTGGGGAATGTTTCTATCTTTAAAAAGCAAGACACTATTGTAAAACGTGTTCATGCAGAGGATACAGAAGCAGAAAAGAAACGTGTCATTGCTGCCAGAGAAGCCTCGGCGCAGCAGCTTAAAGAAATTTATGACAAGGCATTAAAAGAAGTTGGCGAAACACACGCTCAAATTTTTGATATACATATTATGATGCTTGATGATGACGATTATAATGAATCTATTGAAAATATAATTGATAGTCAAAATGTTAATGCAGAATATGCTGTTGCTGTTACTGCTGATAATTTTGCAGAAATGTTTTCCTCAATGGACGATGCCTACATGCAGGCTCGTGCTGCTGATGTAAAAGATATTTCCAACCGAATTATCGCCAATCTTACAGGAACTATTTTACAAGAAACTCATTCTAACGATAAAATGATTATATGTGCAGATGACCTTGCACCTAGTGAAACGGTTGCTCTTGACAAAGAAAAAGTCCTTGCATTTGTAACTGCACATGGTTCATCCAATTCACATACAGCCATTCTTGCACGAAATATGAATATTCCTGCTGTTATAGGAGTAGGTGATGATTTTCTTACGCAAATTAAAGATGGCGATGAAGCTATTGTTGATGGATTTACAGGGGAAATTTTTATCAATCCTGATGCTGAAACAAAAGAAAAAATGCTGCAAAAACAAAAAGATGATGAAGATAAAAAAAGATTATTACAAGAGCTTAAAGGCAAAGAAAATAGTACTCTTGATGGTACAAAAATTAATATTTTTGCCAATATAGGAAGCGTTGATAATATTGGAGCTGTTCTTATAAACGATGCAGGTGGAATCGGTCTTTTCAGAAGTGAGTTTCTCTACCTTGAAAACACCGATTATCCTACAGAAGAACAACAATTTTGTGCATATAAAAAAGTTCTTGAAAGTATGGCAGGCAAAAAGGTGATTATCCGAACACTTGACATTGGTGCAGATAAACAAGTGGACTATTTCAAACTAAAGAAAGAAGAAAATCCTGCACTTGGCTATCGAGCAATCCGCATTTGTCTTACACGCCCTGAGATTTTTAAAACACAGTTAAGAGCATTGTACAGAGCTTCTGTATTTGGCAATTTAGGTATTATGTTTCCTATGATTACAAGTGTTTCAGAACTTGAAAAAATCCTAGAAATCTGTAATATTGTGAAATTAGAACTCCAATCTCAACAAATCGAATATTCTGACAATATTGAGTTAGGAATTATGATTGAAACACCTGCAGCGGCTATAATAAGCGACCGACTTGCGCCAATGGTAGACTTTTTCAGCGTGGGAACGAATGACCTTACACAATATACGCTTGCTTGTGACCGACAAAATCCAGATATTGAAGAATTTATTGACACACACCATGAAGCTATTTTACGCTTAATTGAGATGTCGGCTGTCAATGCACACAAACATGGTGCATGGATTGGAATATGTGGGGAACTTGCGGCTGATACAACACTTACGGAAACTTTTTTGCGAATGGGAATTGATGAACTTTCTGTCTCTCCAACATTTGTACTTAAAGTAAGGGATGCTGTACGAAATATTGATTTAACAAAATAGTTGCCAAATCGGATATTCGCAATTCGCTACGCTACTTGGTCAAACCATCTAGCTGCTATCGCAGCTTTTCAATGGAAACTTGTACTTCCACTAAAACAAGGAAGTCCCCACTTATGCCTCTACAGTATTGAAGTGAGGAACTTCCTTGATGAGGTTAAAATAAAAAGGTTGTGAATCAGAACAATTATTTTTTATAAAAAAGGACTGTTACAAAATTTCATCGTAACAGTCCCTAAATATTTTTATAATAATTTTTAATATAATTCTTTTTTATAATCAAATATATACTTTACTATTCATTTTTATATCAAGCAAACATTTTTAATTTGATTACATAATACTTTTTACAGTCTTTACTACATTATCTACTGTAAATCCAAATTTTTCAAACAAAAGATTTGCAGGACCAGAAGCACCAAAGCCCTTCATTGCCATAACCGCACCGTCAAGTCCAACATATTTATACCATCCAAAATCAGAAAGTGCTTCAATAGCAACTCTCTTTCTAACAGATTTTGGAAGGATTGCATCTTTATATTCTTGAGGCTGTGCATCAAATAAATCCATGCTTGGCATACTTACAACTCTTACATCAATTCCGTCCTGTGCAAGCTTTGCCTTTGCTTCTACGGCAAGACTAACCTCTGAACCACTTGCAATAATAATTGCATCTGGCTCTGCCTTTGATGAATCATCAATAATATATCCACCCTTTAATGCATCCTTTGAAGAACCCGGCATCTGTGGCAAATTCTGTCTTGTAAGTACAAGTCCTGTAGGTGTATCTTTTGACTGAACTGCATACATCCAAGCTGCTGCTGTCTCCAATCGGTCACAAGGTCTAAAGATAGTAAAGTTTGGAAGCGCTCTAAACGCTGCAAGCTGTTCTATTGGCTCATGTGTTGGTCCATCTTCACCTACACCAATACTATCATGTGTAAATACATAAGTCACAGGCAATCCCATAATAGAAGTAAGTCTTACCATTGGCTTTGTGTAATCACTAAATACAAAGAATGTGGCAACAAAAATTTTTAATCCACCATGAAGTGCAATACCATTAGAAATAGCCGCCATTGCCTGCTCTCTTACACCAAAATGAAGATTGCTTCCTGAATAATCATTCTTTGAAAAATCACCTGCATCCTTCATATTGGTCTTGTTTGATGGCGCCAAGTCGGCTGAACCACCAATAAGATTTGGCATAGACTTCTTTATCATATTCAATACAACACCTGATATATTTCTTGTTGCTTCTGGCTTATCACCCTTATCCCAATATTCTTCCGAATTAAATAAACCAGACATATCATAGCCATTATAATAATTATCCCACTTTTCTTTCATCTCAGGATATTTTGTACAATACTCATCAAAAAGCTTATTCCAAGCTTCTTCTGCCTTCGCACCCTGTGCTGCCAACTCTTTATAATGGTCATATACTTCTTGTGGCACTTCAAAATCACCCTTGCAAGGCCATTTAATATTTTCTTTAAGTGCTGCAACATTTTCTTCGCCAAGTGGTTCACCATGCGCACTTGCCTTACCTTGTTTTGCTGGACAGCCATGTCCGATAAGTGTATTCACCTTAATCAATGAAGGTCTGCTCTTATCAGCCTTTGCTTCCTCAATTGCTTTGCCAATTGCCTCTAAATCTGTTCCGTCACTCACTTCTATTGTCTGGAAGCCAAACGCCTTAAATTTCTCTACAACATTTTCTGTAAAAGCAATATCGGTGCTTCCTTCAATTGAAATGTTGTTTGAATCATAAAATACAATCAGTTTACCTAAACCTAATGTTCCTGCAAGAGAAAAGCTCTCTGAAGAAATACCTTCCATCATGCAGCCATCTCCACCTAATACGTATGTATAGTGGTCAACAACATCAAAGCCATCTTTGTTAAACACTGCAGCAAGATGTGCTTCTGCCATTGCCATACCTACTGCCATTGCCATACCTTGTCCAAGCGGACCTGTTGTTGCCTCAATTCCTACAGTGTGTCCATACTCAGGATGCCCCGGTGTAAGAGAATCTAATTGTCTGAAATTCTTTACATCTTCAATACTTAAATTTCCATACCCAAACAAATGTAGCAAAGAATATAACAACATTGAACCATGTCCGCCTGAAAGAACAAATCGGTCTCTATTCTTCCATTCAGGATTTGCTGGATTATGGTTCATATGCTTTGCCCATAACTCATAAGCCATAGGTGCAGCACCAAGTGGTAAACCCGGATGTCCAGACTTTGCTTTTTGAATAGCATCCGCTGACAATACTCTGATTGCATTAACTGACAACTCATCAATATTACTCATATCAATCCCCATCCTTAAAATTATCTTTTTATGTCATTCTATAACATAAATTTACAGTATGCAATACTTTTATAAAATATTTTTATAAAAGTTTTTATCCCTCAATTTGCACTAAAAAATTTCTTACATAAAATATTTTTTACAAATCTTTATATTCGATTTTTTTAGTACCTAATCATTCTTCTTTATTCAATCCTTAAAATCAACCTCGGACAAAAAGAAAATATCCCCTTGTTCGCCACGTTTTTTCTTTACGCCGCCAAAAAATCGCCTTGCTGCTCTTTTTTCTGAATGTGCAATCGCTTTATTAATAATCTCTTTTATATCATCTAACTTAATATTATCAGTCATAGAATGAAGTTCATTAATTTTAAGATATAGTGCTAATAGTGCATCATCATCTACCTCATATTGACGCTTGCGTGCAAATTTTCTTGCCATCTCAACCAATTCATTAACTGTGTACTGTTTTAAGACAATTCTATGATTAAACATATTGGCTAAATCTGGATTGAAATTTAACAACAAATTCATCTGTACATCGGAATCTTCAAAAATCACTATCATTCTGCCAGTATTTTGTTCCAAACAATCCATCAATTCCTCAATACGCTTTGGCTGAATCGAACCTGCTCCCTCTACAATTAACACTGTTCCACGTAGCTTTGACATGGCCTTTGCGATTCCTCTATGGTTGATGCTATCTCCTGTTGTTTTTGCAATCTTTTTAGGCATATCTGGATACAAATAATTTAATGCTCTTACAATATTTCTCGCTAAATCGGTCTTATCTGAACTTGAATTTCCTGTGATAAGAATATTTCCAACGCTTGAATCAATCATATTCATTTCATCGTCAATCGATGCAAAGTAAGCTGCAAGTTGGCTCTCTATTCCCGGCATTTCTCTATATTTTCTAAATATCTTTGCCAACTCACCCTCAAGTTTGAGATTTTCTTCAATCTCTCCTTCCTCATCTTCATCTATTGGTTCAACAAGCTGTGGTCTTTTTATTTTTCTGCTTTCCCCAGAAAATGATTCTGATGAAAAATCTCTTTCTTCAAATTGTTCTTCTAAATACGTTTCATTGGAAAACTGTTCTTCAGAAACACTTTCTTCTAAAAACGGCTCTTTGGAAGCATATTCTTGTGAAAGCGGCTTATTTAAAAATTCTTCTGTTGGAAATTCATTGTTAGAAATCCTTTCATCAACTTGCTGTTCATCAAAATGATTTTCATCAAAAGTACTCTGTTGCTGTACTAAACTATCTGCGGCTTCATCACTTTTATTTACAGATTCATCAGCGTAATTTTGACTTTGTTTTTCTAATTCCTTTGTAACATATTTGCGCAAAACTTCATCTGAAACTACCTGCATTTGAATCGTATGCAATAAAACTTCTGCAATTTCTTCATCCGAAATTCTATCTGTACTATTCTTTGTTTTCTTGGTTTTTGCATCAATAGAATCTATTGTATTAGCATCTATTGGCTTTTCAACTGTTCCATTACGTTCTATCTGCTTGATACTTTCTTTTATATTTTCTTGAATATGAGGTGATTGAATCAGTCTTATAATTTCCTCTTCAAGACTGCGTGTTGCCTTTCCTGTTCTGAAAGCTAAATCTGTTTTTACCGAATCCACTATCATTTGAATATACTCTTTTTTCTTAGCCTCATCTAAATCAATATCTGAATTTTGTGCTTCTTGTTTTTGCTTTTTCATCAACATTTCATAGGCGGCACTCTTTTCGTCCTTCTCCTCAAGCATACGCATTAATTCTTGTTTAGAAAATTCTCTTGTACTTTGCTGTCCATATTTTTGCTCCCTCACAGATTCCACCCAATCTGCAAGATTCATTTGTCCCTCAATCTGCTCATCATCACTACTGCTTTCTAAATTATAATCGCTTTCGTCCTCTGGTGGTTTTGCATCTGGTCTTAACTTCTCAATATCATCATCTAAAAATTCCGCTAAGGTTTGAGCAATCGTTTCTTGAAGATTTTGTGTATCATAAATGTTATTGTCTGGCATCTTAACCTCTTCAATAACCATTTTATCCTCTCGCTCTCTCATCAACTGCTCTTGCTTTTCACGCTCTTTTTTAATGCGCTCTTGCTCATATTCCTTATTCATTTCATTGTAGCTTGTATCAATGTTCTTTCTTGCATTAGAAATCAGCCTCATTAAATATTCTGGAATTTCCCCTGTATCTTTTTTAACTGTTGAGTTTTCATTTTCTTGATTCTGCGAGATATCACTCTCTGCCGTTATAGTTGCTTTCTGATACTCCTGAATTTTTATTTGTTCTTGTTTGTCATTTTTGTCTAAATCATGAATATTGTCAGAACTGTTCATTTTATTGGAATCATTGACCGCACTTGAATCATTCACTTTATCAAAATGATTTATATTCTTATTTATATCATTTATATTTTCACTATCAACATATGTATCCGCTTCACTTATATCTGCTTGTGAATCAAAATCGGTTATTGTAGATTCTTCTTCTTTTTCAGGCAGCTCAAAAGTTTCTAATTCTTCTGGCTGCTGCTCCTTCATACGCTTTTCTTCCGACTCGCGAACCTTTGCTAAAACAAATTCTCTAAGATTATATGTTACATTACTATTTGCTGTATCATCTTTTGCTTTCACATTTTCTTTTTCTATTTTATTATCAGTAAAAGGATTCTTCTTTTGCGATTTTTCCTTAACAGCTTCACTATCTTGTTCATTTTCATAAACATCAATATCTTGTTTTGTAGTTGGTTTAGAAGCAGGCTTTGAAAAAAGACCAAGCAAGCCTCTGCTTTTCTTTTCATCTTCTTCTAAAACTTCATCAATATCATCATGCTGCATTCTTGTGAGTTCCGATTGCTGCTCAAACAATAAATCTCTTGACACTTTTGAATCTTTATTTTTTGCGCATTCAAGCTGCTTTGTCTGATGCTTTGTCAACTCTCCGCCAACTTTACTCTTAAGTAGCATTGCTTTCTCAACATATGTCCCATCTTGAAACAATAAAGCCAATTCATCACAAGCCTCAATACATTCATTTGTTCTGCCTGTTTTTGAGTAGAGTTTCGCCAACTCATACATATACTTTTCGTCAATTTCTTTGGCTTTATACTCTTCCAAAATTTCTACAAGCTCGTTATTGGATGCCCCTTGTGCCTTCTTTAAGTCATACTGTAAAATATATCGATTGACATCATGTTGAGACGTTTTTTCATACTCATCATATAATCCTTGTGCATCTTCAAGCTGTTCTAATTTAATTAAAAGTTCTGTTAATTTATATACAAGCTTTCGACCTCCAAGATTACGGTTATATGCTAAAATAGCCATATCTCTTGCTTCTTCATAATCGCCAACTGCTTCGTGAACACTAATGGCTGCTGCTAATGCAGACCAATCTTTCACTTTATGCCAACTCATACTTTTAGCCATCTCTGCCGCCTCTTTGTATGATTTAATTGAAGCTAGTCTTTTTATTTCTTCTATTTTTAAATTCAATTCATATTTATCCAATCCAGACGCCACCTTTTCTATTTAAACATAAGTGATTATAGTTTAACATACTAAAAAAATGTTGTAAATAAGTAGTCCATTTACAATGATGTTAAGAATTATAAATTTTTTATAATGTAACAAAAAATTGCCAATTTGTTACAATTCAATTCTGCCTTCCAATGCGCGCAACAAGGTAACTTCATCAATATATTCCAAATCGCCTCCAACTGGTACGCCGCTTGCAATTCTTGTCACCTTAATTCCTGTCGGTTTAATCAACTTACTTAAATACATAGCTGTTGTTTCACCTTCAAGACTTGAATTTGTCGCAATAATCACTTCATCAATATCGGTCTCAAGTCGTTTTATAAGTTCTTTTATCTTTATATCTGATGGTCCAATTCCTAACATTGGACTGATTGCACCATGAAGCACATGGTATATCCCTTCATATTTTCCTGTTTTTTCATAGGCTGCTAAATCTCTTGTCTGTTCCACCACCATAATCATTCTATGATTTCTTTTTTCATTGCGACATATTGGACACACTTCTTCATCAGTAAGCGTAAAACATTCTTTACAATATCTCACATTAGACTTTGCATCTGATATTGCTCTTGTCAAGCTATCCACTTCTTCCTCTGGCATATGAATAATGTGAAATGCCAGGCGTTGTGCGCTTTTAGCCCCAACACCTGGTAATCTCGACAACTGTTCAATTAAATTATTGATATGGTTACTGTAAATATCCATTAAAATAATCCTCCGCCTAGACCTCCAAGTCCTGACAGACCACCTGTAATCTTTGACATTGAAGCAGCCGATTCCTCTTCACATTTGCGCAATGCTTCATTGATAGCTGCCATAATAAGGTCTTCAAGCATCTCTACATCATCTGGGTCAACAGCTTCAGGGTCTATCTTTACCTTTGTCACTTCTCTTTTTCCTGTAACTGTCACTTCCACAGCTTTTCCGCCTGCTGCCGCTGTAAATTCTTTTCCTTCAAACTCTGCCTGCTGTGTTTCCATCTGCCTTTGCATTCTTTGTGCCTGTTTCATTAAATTATTCATATTTCCAGGCATACCACCGGGAAATCCGCCTCTTTTTGCCATCAGATTAAATCCTCCTTATCATCTATTTCTATATCCATATGAACCAACTCGGTTATATCAATAAATCGATTTTGAAAATCCTCGTTACTTTTTAATTTTGTTATAATAATATCAACATGAATACCTGTTCGTTCCTCTATTATATTTTCAAGCCAAGCTTTGTCTTCTTCCCTTGAAAGCGCACCATATGCCACAGTAGACTCTACCATAATTTCAAGGCTTTTGTTATCTTGTGCTAATGTCACATGAGCCTGCTTTAAATGCTGAGCGAACAATTGTTCTTCTATCGAATTGACAATGGTCATCCATTTTTTTGCAATCTCTTTGATATCATCTGGCAAAGCATTGACAACACGTTCTTTTTCAGCATGAATATTCTCTTCATTATGCGTTGTACTTTCTTTATCTGTCTTTAAATTGGATGTCTCTGAAAAAAAATCTGCCTTTGACACAACCATCTGCAGCTTTTCATTCAACTTTTTATCCGCTTTTTCTAATTGATTTTCAAGATTTGAAACTCTTGCTGTCAATTCAATAATGTCATTTTCATGTTCCATAGAAGGTCTGCACAATTTAATAAATGCAACCTCTGCTTTTATTCTTTTTTGTGTGGCATGTTTTATATCATTTGACAAATCGGAAAGCACTCTTATATAGCGCATCAAAAGCCCATCATCAATCAATTTTGCATCATCTGCAAGCTTTTTTAAATGTTCTTGTGACATATCAATAATTTCTTGCAAAGCAGATATGTCATCTGTTGTTTTTACAAGCAGCATATTTCTAAGGTACCATACAAAGTCTGATATAAATTGTGTGATTTCCTTCCCCTTCATAATTATATTTTCAATAAGCTGCATACACCCTGCTGCATCGGATGCAAGAATACATTTTAACATGGATTCAAACACTTCTGTATCAACTGCACCAAGCACTTTTAGTACATTGTCATAGGTAATTTCCTGCCCTAGATAAAAAGCAATACATTGGTCAAGCAAACTAAGCGCATCACGCATAGAACCATCTGCTGCTTTTGCCACATATCTTATTGCTCTCTCCTCTACAATAACCTGTTCTTCTTTCATAAGCTCGGAAAGTCTATCTGCAATAATATCAATCGTAATTCGATGAAAATCATACTTTTGACATCTTGAAAGAATGGTTATTGGTATCATATGTGCCTCTGTTGTTGCCAAAATAAATATTACATAAGATGGTGGTTCCTCAAGTGTTTTAAGGAGTGCATTAAATGCACCTATAGAAAGCATATGCACCTCATCAATAATATACACCTTAAATTTACCTTCTGTTGGAGAATATTGCACTTCTTCCCTAATTTGCCGAATATTATCTACACCATTGTTAGAAGCTGCATCAATTTCTATTACATTCATAGAAGTGCCTGTTGCAATCGCTCTACAAACTAAACATTCTCCACAAGGATTCCCATCAACAGGATTTGCACAGTTTACTGCTTTTGCAAAAATCTTAGCTACTGTTGTTTTTCCTGTGCCTCTTGTTCCGCAAAATAAATACGCATGACCAATTCTATTAAGTTTAATCTGGTTTTGTAAAGTTGTTACAATATGTTCCTGCCCTTTGACATCATTAAAATTATTGGGACGCCACTTTCTGTAAAGTGCCTGATATGCCATAATGTTCCTTTCATACCTTGCTGTTTATGCAATTTATACATAATAAAACCGCGCATCTGATATCGAACGCTAGCCCACAGACGTTACCGATACAGTTAGCTCGATTCAGGCACCCTTTCGGCACACGAAAGGTTTCACTTAATGCTGCTTCATTCCTGACCTGACATGATTCATGAATTTCCGTTGCGAAAGACCCAAATGTCAACACCACTTTTATCGGGCTGCTCCATAAACTGTCGCCCTCCACCAGACATCACCCCTGCTATAGCGGATTGCAGGTACAAGGTGCCGCTACTACCCCGGCTGCGCGGTATAAATTATTATACATAATATAAGGTAAATGTGTCAAGTAGCAAGAATCACACGATTTAAATTTTTATGAATTATTTATATATAATCAATATATTTTTTATATATTTATAAAATATTTTGACAAATTTTTGTACATGTCGTTGCTGTTAAACAACCATTGGGAGCAGCATTTTAATGCTGCTCCCAATATATATGTCTAAAAATATATTTGCTCTATTGACTATAATCCAAATTATTTCTTCTTCTGGTCTGTTCATGTTGTTTCCCATAGCCTTGTGCTAACTTTTTTTTATCTAATATCTTTAAATTTCCAGCAGTAAGGATTAATTCTGCCTGTATACATATCAATCCAGAAGATGTCATAACAAAATCTAAAATGGAATTAAGCAAAACTACAATTATAATCGCCTCACTTGGAATATCTAATTGTGCAAACATAACTATAAAAATAAAAAGTGCCCCGCTTGGAATCGGAGGTGCTGCCATAGCCAAAAAACCTGCTGTCAAAACAGCGATTATCAGCCATATGACTGTAATTTCTATATCATAATATTCTGCCATACATAAATCTATGGCAAGAAAACCAATGACCGCACCTGGTTTATAAATCACCTGTCCCAATTGAATTGCAAAATTTGCTATCTTGTTTGGGATTCCAAGTCGAACGGTACAAGTTTCAAGATTTGTAGCGAAAGCTGCTGTAGAAGAACCTGTTAACAAAGCAATAAAATATGTAGGGAACTGTTTTTTTATCAGTAAAATAGGATTTATCTGAAATCTTGCCGCCACGATAATCACATAAAACAGTATAAGAAACAAACAAGCAGGTATTGCAAGCGCAAAAACCTTTATAATTCCCCCAAAATTTACTCTGGTATCAAACAGCAACAGATTAAAAATACTTAAAAATACAAAAACAGGAACAAACTTTCCAATTACTTCCATCAGAAAATGCACTACTTCGTTTGCCTGCACTATAACATCCCGAAATGCCGATGCCCTCTGTTCTAAGATAAGCAATACTATGCCAATACATCCGCCTAAAAAAATAATCTGCAAAGCATTTCCTTCCAAAAACGGCGATATAATATCAGATGGTATAATTTCCAGCACCATTGTATAAATATCCTCAAAACCACCAAAAGCCGCTTTGTTTTTTCCCCATACAATCTTAAAAAAAGGACTTGCCAACAGAATAAATACAGTACCAACAGCAAATGTACTAATTACCATTCTTATAATTAACTTCTTTCCAATTTTTCCCACAGTTATCAAATCTCCAATGCTGATAATTCCCCAGCAAACTGCAAGAAATATCATCGGGTAAGAAATTGCCTGCAACATATCAAGAATAGTATTGTAAAACGGTTCTGTAATTCCAATAGCAATATCTTTTACCCCCTCTGGAAGAATCCTTATGATTCCCCCAAAAAAGAGCGCAGCCAAAATTGCAATTGCCAGCCCTACCATCTTCCTGATATGAGCTTTTGGGGGAGGACAGCATATTAAACAATTTCTTCCATTTTTATAAGAATAGTTAAGAGCCAGTCCTGCCTGTGACAGAATTCGACTGCCAAGCAGAAAACCTTGTGCTTCTTCATCAATGCTAATCTGCATCCCCTCCACACAAACCTCAATAGTAAGCCTTCCAAATTTCTGCACCGTTTTATATAAAACAACCATGCCTTCTAATTTTTCCAGCCATGTTCCTAAAACTTCTTCTAAAGACCGACGGATACGGATAACATCCCTTTTGTCTGTCCCTGCCTCTCTTAAAGCTCTGGCAAATAATCGTGACAATCGGTCGATTGTCTCTACTGATAATATAAATTCTCTTTTGCATTGTCGCATTATAAATGTCACCCGCTTTCTAATATAAAAAACGAAGTCTCTTTTTTATGACATCCATTATTTTATCTATTTCTTTTTTATATCTGTTTGGCTTCTTCTCTTCTAAAAATTACTTCCGTTCCAACCCCATTTATAACATTCTTCATATTTTACATAGATGCAATCTTTCTTAATTTGAAGTTCTGTTTCATATATTTCACAAATTCTTTTTGTCATTTTATCAAGACAATCTTCTGGAATTTTGCCAAACACCTTGATTTCTATCATAGCTAATGGCTGTGTATTCGCTCCTTTGAAATATAAATTACAATTATCTGCCAGTTCCAACATAAGCCATTCTTCCGACTTTCCCGGAATCATAGCAATTGCGCTGCCTAGCTTTTCTTTTATCGTCTCCTTCTGCTGCTCTGTCATGTTAATACTTACTCTTGAATTTATAAATGGCATAACGTTCCTCCTCTATCTTCAATATCTGTATCAATCTGCTTAAACTTTCACTGCAAACCATATTTATCAATAAAATAAAAACCATTTGCTTTTTCACTTTCTGCTATTTTAACACTCCATGGTCTCTTGCTAAATTCTCTATACTTCTGTCATATGTAGCCTCCGCTTCTTTTGAAAAGAAACATGCAGGAACCCCTTCGTTATGGTCGCGATGATGCGCAACACAGACGCAACACTTACCATGATTCGGGCAATCATAAGTGCAAGGACATGTTTTTTTATTATTACAAGTATTCATAATGCTTCTCCTTTCTAAAAAATCAACTCAACGAATATATACACAACAATTATTGCTACCCTTATTTTGCTATATACCATATCAAAAAAAATACTTAAAAAAGTGTTTTTGGCATATTTGGTCACTTTTTTGGCATATTTGGCTAAAGATTTATAATATTTATAAAAGAAGACTATATGAACAAGACTAGCCGTCTTATAGATTCAAGACAGCACAAGCTGAACAGATTCCATTTTCCACCCTGTAATCTAAATTACCATCATATTTTTGGCAAACAGCAAGAATACTAGATATGCCAATGCCTTTTGGAACAGGCAGACCATCTGCAAGCTCCAAATTATCTGAGCAGGTATTGTTACAGACAATAAGAAGCCTGTCATTGTCCAAACGAATATAAATTTCAATATATGAGTTTTCTTTTTTAGCCTTCTGACAGCCATGCAAAGCATTTTCCAGCAAATTTCCAAAAAGGGCAATTAAATCAATATCCTTCACTGTCATTTTTTCTGGCACACTGCACCTGACAGAAAATTTAATACCGCTTTCTTTCACCTTACCTGCATAAACAGAAAGAATCATGTTTATCATACTGTTTATGGAATACTGTTTTACTGCCGTTTCCGAAATCTCAATGCTGTACTCTCTGACATACGCAAGGATACTGGATACATCATCGGCTTTTGCATATTCTGCAATTATTTTAAGATGATGCCGCATATCGTGACGAAATCTCTGGTGCATTTTCTCGGCATTTTGCAGAGTAGATATTTGTGCAGAAAGATACTCTGCATTCTGGCGAACTAAAGCAGCCTCCGCATCCTTTTTCATATAGCTGATATTGCTGAAAACAACGCCATATACTGCACACATAAAAAAACTGGCTACAGCAAATATCAAAAACATGGACAACTCTGGCATCACACCCAACGCTTTCAAAATAGTCAGAGCAGCTTGCAACAGATAAAACATCAGGGCAATCAACACCAGTTTCCACCATCTTCCCTTGCCAATATTTGCAATAGAACGAACAACCGATGCCGCATATTTTTTATACAGTGCCAATATCAAAAGTAACGCCGCCATACGAAACACATTAGTCAAATAATACCTCGCTGGAGCAGACAACTGCGGAAAAAGCCAATCTATTATGAGACTTAGACTGTTATCTATAATGGAAAATAAGCCAAAATAAGTAAGAAATAAAAAACTCTTCTTAGAAAAGCACTCCTGAGAAACAATACAGAAAAAAAAGAACAGGCAGACTGCAATTCCTATGTATGTAAATATCGCATTTACACCCCTTACCGCATATGCGTACCCACCCATGCAGACAAAACTAGCTATATACAGACAGCTATAAAGTATAAATTTTCTTTTGGCATATCTGGATTCCAACATATGGTAAATAACAATCACATGACACAATGCTGTAAGAAACAGTCCTGGTATCTGATATGGCACACTCATTGTAACGCCTCCTTCCTGCAAAAATCTATATATGCTCTCTGTACTTCCACGCTGCTCCTTCTAGGAATGGGGATTTTTCTATTTGACAGTTCTATGATATTTGCAGAAACTTTCCGTACAAAAATGAAGTTGGCAATATAAGAAGCTCCAATCCGAATAAACTCGGGATATTTCTTAAGTTCCTCATACATCTGGGTCAGTTTCCCGCGCTGCCTAAGTGTCTTCCCGCTAGAAAGATGAAAAAGCAAATAGTGTCCCTGTGATTCTATGGATACAATTTCACTCGTGCGTACACGATATATGCCATCCACACATGTAAGAGAAAGCAATATTTCCTTTGGCATTTTTGCAACAGCACGTTCAATAGCCGCATCGAATTGTTCCTGTGTAAAGGGCTTTAACAGATAATGGGTGGCATTCATTGCAAATGCCTCTACTGCATATTCATCGCTTGTTGTCAGAAAAATAATATTGGTGTCTGAAGCCTTTGCAAGCATTTCCTTTGCAACATCTGTTCCAAGAATGCCAGGCATACAGATATCAAGAAGGGCAATGTCATACGTTTTTTCCTTTTCTACAACATTTAAAATATCAAGCGCCGTATGATATTCATCCATATTAAAACATATTTCAGGATGAGTTTCTCCATAAGTCCTTAAAGCCGTTTTAATGTCTTCCAGCTCATTTTGTATATCATCGCAAATTGCCACATTGAACAATAACATTCTTATCACCATCTTTTAATAATTTTTTTAAGTATATCATATTTTTTATACGTAGCATAATAATTCAACAAAAACAAGATTGTTTTAAATATTTTTTATATATTAATAAACAGTGAGAGTAAAAATATCACCCTCACTGTTTATTAAACTGCTATTTAATCTTATCAAGCAGCGTCGTGGATTGCGAATATTCGCTTAACTAATAAAATTCATTTCCAATATTCCTGCACTTTATTCTCAGCCATCTCTTTACTCAAAGAAAATTTATCAATCAATTTTTGTACCGTTTCCTCAGTGGAAATTCCAAAATCCTGACACATTTCAATAGTAGTACGAATAGCAGCTTCGCTATCGGCTTGTTCTACTGCTTGTTCTACTGCTTGTTCTACTGCTTCAGCTACTTCACTTTCTACATATCGTTCCATTATTTCCTGTTCATCATACAATGTTATCATAATATCAACCACCTCTGTTTCTCTATTTTCTAAATACTCCTTTAATACGTTTCTATCTTTACAAATGCGGATTGCTTCTGAAAGTGCTTTCTTACTTCTCCCATACAACTTTACTTGTTCTTTACAAACCTTAGTAAATACAATATACTGGTTGATAATATCGCCCTCTTCACTGTTATAAATCATTTTAACTTTGGCATCAACAGCACAATCCTGACCATCAAAAAATTCTTCTGATAGAGATATATACTCTGGCTTCTCAGAGCGTTCCCCTGTAAAAATCACATAAAGTTCGGGCTTTGGAATTTTTACTTTCTTACTGCTGTAAAGATTTACCTTTTGTGTTCTAAAATATTCATTATAAGTCTGCATAAGGTACATAAGTGCTCTTATTATAATATTTTTAGACCATGTTGACTGTGCTTCAACTAAAATAAGTAATAAATCACCTACTAGAATCCCCAAATCATTATAAGAATTGTCTGTAAGTATATTTTGTATCGTTACTGTTACAATATCTTCTTGTGTTGTTGTGGTATCTTCTGGGTGTAATGCTTGATACAACTGTATTAGATATTTTTTATCTTTAAACAAATTTGTAAATACGCTATCTTGAATCGTACGTTTTATAAATGGCTGTGTGTTTTTATCTTTAGAAACTTCTGTATTTTTATTGTCATTCTTCATTTTTTATTCGTATCACCTCATTTTGCATTATTACAGATGGAAATGGTTTGTAGTTTGTATTATAATTATTATACTAAAAAAATATGAATTTTTCAATAAGATTATTTTGAATGAATAGCGTAAACTTATGCAAAAAGCTGCTGCATGAAGCCTTACAATCTACTTCACACAACAGCCTGCTGTTTAAATTTAATATGTTATTATAATCCAATCACCAATTATTATACAAAATAATAATTGGCATAACTAAATCATACAAATTACTCTTGTTGTTCTTTAAATATATACTCTTTAGTTACAGAAACATAAAATCTTGAATTTCCTTTATATATAATGTCTTCGTCATCTACCATCCACAATCCGTCTCCCAGCTTATATGGAATACCTGTCTTTAACTGATAACTTCCACTTACATAAATCTTTTGAGCATTGATATTTCCATCAAGAACATCAGACATAATATATATATCGGAATCTTTCAGTGACCTTGTATCTTTCCAACGTATTTGTGTATTTGATAAATTCTTCATTTCGCCTGCACTCATATTGATACTACTTGCCCAAGAACTCCATTCACTCATTGTTCCATCATCACGTATTACTCTTGTACTAATCTGATAATTTGCAGGTGCAATAATTGTCACAATTCCTATATAATTTCCATTCGGTAATTTTATACCAATAACATATAAAGGTTTCTCTGGCAACTCAATATAATCTGAATTATTATCATCTTTTTCACTATCTTCAGATACCCAATGAATCGTTAAATCTGCATTTATAGGAGTATCAAAATCATATTCCCAATAGCCTTTTTCCGTTGGCTGTAATGCTGGCTTACTAACCTGTTCATTTTCTAACACCTTACTTGTGCTAAATATATTGCTATTATATACAAATTGAACAATATAAGTATGTTTTTCAGGTTGTGTTGGTGTTTCTGGCTTGGTTGGCACTTCCGGCTGCGTTGGTTTTTCTGGCTCGGTTGGTATCTCTGGCTGTGTTGGCTGCTCTGGCTTGGTTGGTACTTCCGGCTGTGTTGGCTGCTCTGGCTTGGTTGGTACCTCTGGCTGTGTTGGTTTTTCTGGCTCGGTTGGTATCTCTGGCTGTGTTGGCTGCTCTGGCTCGGTTGGTACTTCCGGCTGCGTTGGCTGCTCTGGCTTGGTTGGTACCTCTGGCTGTGTTGGTTTTTCTGGCTCGGTTGGTACCTCTGGCTGTGTTGGCTGCTCTGGTTCGGTTGGTACCTCTGACTGTGTTGGTTTCTCTACTTCTGTTGGTTTTTCAACATTTGTAGGCTCCTCTATTTGGGTTGGTATCTCTGGCTGTGCTGATTGACTCTCCCCTGTGGTTGGCTCATAAACAGATTGAGTATTATTAGTCGTTGAAACTGTTGTTTGATTATTGTAAGTAGGCTGCACATTGATTACACTGTCATCAATAACTACTTTTGTTTCTTGTCTTACAATTGTATTTTCTTTTATCTCTGACTCTTTGTTTGTATCTGCTGCCTCATTTTTCTTTTCAGCCATTGCAATAGCGTTCTTTTCCTTAATAACCTTTTCTAACTCGCTCTTATCAATTGAAAAGCTCTTATTCTTTTCATTTGCTAATATCCTATTTAAAAATTGCAATGCATCTAAATTAAGATTTTTATAGTTGACTGTTCCATTGATTAACTCGTAATCAGCATTCCCCTTTGTTCCATTAACCTGTACTGAATCGCCTTTTGTTACCATTACAATTTCTTCATTCATGGTTCCATCTGGGTTTTTCAACTGACAGGCAACGGTTCCTTCCATAACCTCTAATGTTGTGTGAGGTGTGTCATCTTTATCATAATGAACTTCCATTCTAAATGTTGTACCTCTTACAGCCATTGTAGAATTTGGTGTATTGACTTCATAACTTGAATTTTCTCCAAGTTTATTTTGTAAATTATTGATAATAGAACCTTTTTTCAGTTCAATAACTGTTTTGCTATCCTGACTATTACCTGAAGCAATAAGCTGAATTTGTGTATCTCCCTCAAGCAAAGCATATTTATCATTATCCAATTTCAACTGCATAGAGGCATCTGCTGCCACACTCACTTCATCATTATTTTGTAGCTGCATATTATTGTACGCTTCAAGTGTTTGATTATTATCTCGCTTTACACTTGCTGTTCCATTTAATTCATACACTTGAATCTGTCTATATACTTCTTCCTTATTTAGAAAAATAAACAGAACACCAACAATAGCAACAAGGCTTGCTACCACTGTAGCGGCAATCAAAGCTACTTTTTTCTTATCCATTTTTACATCTCCTTTCATATATTTTTTAAAGCTGCGTCTGCTCTTTAAGCGCCTGTTCCAACCACAATACTAGACGTTCTTCAAGCTTCCCTTCTTTTGCCATTTTCTTTAAAATTCCAAATGCAGTCTCTTTTGAAAATGGTTCTTTATATGGTCTATCACTGCAAGTCAATGCATCGTATACATCAACCACTGCAAGTATTCTTGTTTCCAATTCCAACTGGTCACCAGATAAATGATTCGGATAACCACTTCCATCTAAAAATTCATGATGAGATGCAGCAAATCTTGCAACATTGGAATAATGTGAATTAAAATGAACCCTATCAAGAATCCTTTTTGTTACTACAACATGCTCACGCATCTGCCTGCGTTCATCTGACGTTAATGTACCACTTTGTACATGTAAACATTCTTGTTCTCTTTCTGTAAGCCAAGGGATTCTTTCACCACTGTCTGTAATATAAGCCATTTTGGCTATTTCATCAACTCTTTTTATTACGTCTTCTGTAATATATTCATATGTATCTGCCTGATGTATAAATTCAAGATTATCATCTATTTGTTTAATTATATTTTCAAATTCTTCTTTCGTAATTTTTTCTTTAATTTTATCAAGTTCATAATATACCTTCAACAACTTATATCGCTGTTCTAACTTGTCCATATCCTTATCTAAACGAGATTTTTTATTCATAACATCAAGTGGTACAACCATCTTTCCAATATCATGCAATGAAGCTGCTAACTCAAGCTGTTCCATTCTATTCTCGTCAAAATACTCCTCACATTCCCCCTCACTATTTTTCTTATTAATATACTTGGCAAGCATATGGGCATATATGGTTACATTTCGTGTATGACAGCCATTATAAGGGGTTATCTCATCAACAGCCGTTGCAAATGCCGCTACAAAAGAGTGCATTTGCTGCCGGATTTCTTCTGTATACATCATATTTGAAACAGCCACGCCTGCCTGTGAACCAAGAGATGTCAACATAAATTCAGAATCTTCATTAAAAGTAATAACATTTCCTTCTTTATCTAAAGCATTAATCAACTGAAGCACACCCACCAATTCAGAATCCATATTCATCATTGGTATAACTAACATTGATTCTGTATGATATCCTGTCATAGAATCATAATTTCTTGGTCCTGAAAAATCAAATCGTTCACTGTTATACACATTGGGAATATTGACAAGTTCCTGATAAATAGCCGAATAAGCACATACATTTTCCTTTTTTAGCGGCACTGGCGGAAGATTAATTTTTTCTCCATTTACTCCCTGATTAACATTCATTGATATTGTCTTCATAATTTTAAAATTAAGACAATTATCCTGATATAAATACAAAGTACCAGCATCACAGTTAGAAATCTTCATAGCTTTCACTAATATCATCTCTAACAATTTGTTTTTATCCTTTTCTGTTGTCAATTCAATACCCATATTGATAATATCTTTCAGGTCTTTACTACTAAGCATTATACTTCCCCCTTATGAAAGACTCTCGTTCAATGGATAAATCCTTTTCTTTTTCATGTATTCAAGAGAACTCTCCTGTTTTTCAAAAGAATGAATCTCAATTAATACAGAACTCTCTATATCATACTTCATCATTAAATCACTAAAATGCTTCCAGTCAATTTTGCCCTCTCCTATTGTCTGATGTAAATCTTTTTTCAAATCATTGTCATTAATGTGCATATGCTTAACATATGGAGCTATCCGCGCTGTCCAGTTATCCACATCGCTGCCGAACACACATGCATGCGCATAATCATAACACAGCCCAAATCTTGAATGGTCTTTCATATGCTGTGCTAATTCCACAATAGCATCGGGTGTTTGGTCAAACATATTTTCAACAAATATATTTAAGTTTGGGTATTCTTTTAATATTGTTCTCCAAAAATGTTCATTTTTTTCCAGCCATTGATTATAGTAATAATCCTGTGCAAAATTAGGTATGATATTGGTATGAAACACAACCCCTCTAATTCCTAACTCACTTGCAATATCCATAGATTGTCTTATTCTTTTTATTGATATTTCCCTAATAAGAGAATCACTGCTGTGAATCGTCACATCTAAAAATGCACCGTGCATTGTATCAAATGTTCTGTCCCTGTCAAGTGATTTATAAAAATCAATTCTTTGCTGAACTATCTCTTGATTATCTAGTACATCTGGCAAAAAAAAGTCATTGTACTCAAAATACGCATTCCATTTTTTTGCAACAGAAAGACTTTTTTCAATATTTTCTCTATCTGGGATAATATATATGCTCATTATTTTTCGTTCCTTTTCTATCTTAATTTGCATTATAGTTAAGCAGATATTTATAATCTGTTTTGCTGTTTTATTATAGCCGCATTGCCATTTTGCCGCATTTTTTAAACAAGCAAGTCTAATTCTTACCTGACGAGGCTAAATACTATACCATATTAAAGATTATTATATTAAATATGTTATTTGTATAGAATCTATAGATTTTTTTATAGATATCATTTGTCATTGTCATTATAAAACTTCATCCACAGAATATACAAACACACCATTGCTTTTGCCTTTCAACGGAATAACCCCCACTTCCGTCACTTGAACACGCTCTTTTACCTGTTCATAGACATCTTGACTGATAAGAATTTGTCCCGGCTTTGCATTGCTTTCTAATCTTGCAGCAGTGTTTACGGTATCTCCAATTGCCGTATAATCCATACGAGCCTCACAGCCAATATTTCCTACGACTGCATTGCCGCAGTTTACACCAATACCAAAACTTATCGTTTTACCAAAACGTTTTTGGAGTTTTTCTTGTAGCTCGGCACTTCCTGATGCGATATCTTTTGCTGTACACACTGCCTTATATATATAGTCGTCCAAATCAAACGGCGCATTAAAAACTGCCATTGTGGCATCGCCAATAAATTTATCAAGTGTTCCTCCATTTTTAAATATAGAATCCGTTGTAAGATTTAAATACTCATTTAAAATGCCTACAACTTCCTCTGGCTGAAGCGATTCAGACATCGGTGTAAAACCGCGTATATCGACAAATAATACGGCGATATGACGATTTTCTCCGCCTAAAGCAATCTGAAAATCTCCTTTTTTTGATATCTCCTCGACAACTTGTGGTGCAACATATTTTTTAAATGCAGACAAAACTTTTCTCTTATGAAGCACCTCTGCCAAATATTCATATATTAAGTGTACCACGTATGTTAACAGCAGAACAATAGGCAACTCTACAATATTTATAATAAAACCATTTAAGTATAAAACTTTCCCGATAACAACATCAAGAATAATTAAAGCCACCAATAAAATGATACTGTAACGAATCTTTAATTTTCGGATTAAAAAATAAAATCCTACAACAATGATTGTACATACCAATGCGTAAAGCACACTATTTACAGGAAGTGCTGTTTTTCCTTCTATAACAGCCTCAAGTATATTGGCATGAATTTCTACTCCATACATCTGTGCGCCTTTTTGAACAGCTACATTATAGGCATCTTGAAGTCCCGGCGCATATACGCCAACTAAAACAATTCTGTCAGCAAACGCCCTGACATCAACTTTTCCCTGCATAACATCAAGCATAGAAACAATTTCATAAGCACCACTTTTTCCCGTAAATGTAAAGCCAAAAATACCATTGGCATCGGTATCTGGCATCTGCATTGTAATTCCTCTGCTCTCACAGTAATGCCTATAAGCACAAATTGCTAATGATGGGATTTCTTCACCGTTATAATCTGCCTTTGTCAACGCATAACGAATATATCCGTCTGTGTCTTGTATAGTGTTTGCAAAACCATAATCCGTTACTTGCTTTAATGCTTCATACGGAAATTCCACTGTTTCCACATAGTTATTATCCACATAAAGACTATCTGCTTCCTGCGTCACCTTTGCTTTTCTGACCACATCAACTGCAGTGATAACATTATTTGCTTTTTTGCAGGCATCGGCAAATTGTTTATCGTCTGTTTCATTGGTTGTACCTGCATATATCATATCCATAACAATAGCCGTTGGTGCCGACTGCTCGCTTTGATTTAATATTTCAATAAGCTGTGCATATCGACTTCGACTCCATGTTTCAATTTTTCCATATTCTTGCAATGTTTTCTCGTCTATTGCAATAATTGCAATATCTTTATTTGCAGTTGTTGGCGTTTGATAACACATATCTGAAAATATCTTATCAAATGAATACAAAATCTGCGACCAACACAACAAAAATGTAAATAAAGCAATAACAATAGGAACAATATATTTCCACACGATTTTTCTTGTGCTTTTCATTCTTTATTTCTCCTAAATAAATCAATTTCAATACTCTCTACAAGATAATCAGTTTACATAGTTTATATCTATATCGGCAACTTTTTTCAAAAAACATAGAGTAAATTGCTATAAAATAACAATTCTATTATAACAATTTTTCTAAATTACAATTGGAACTATTTAATTGAAAATCCTTTAACGCATGGTCTAATGCTTCTGTAATGGTTTCGGACTGCTTGGCAAGTTTTTCCAGTTCTATATAGTCATAGTCCAATGAAGTTATAAATATTACTCGAACTGCTTTTACCGCTTTATGAACACAATACTGTTTTATATAGGCAGCACCTATCTTACTAAAATTAAGCCCTTTGCGGACAGCTTCCTTACTGACACGCACTTGTTCCCTATAACTATTTACAGATATCCTTGTCATAAAGCCATATGGATGCACATGATATTTACTATGTTGTATACATTTAATAGACTCATAAATTGTATTATCTAAAAGAATTTCCTCCTCATCAACCAACAGTTGAATAATTCGAGCATAAGGGGTATCTTCTTTTATCTGACTGATATCTTTTCCAATAAGAAGTATCTCATTATTTTTTACTAATGAACTGTCTGTAGTCATCATTTGAATCGAAATCGATGGCATTGATGCTGCACCCAACTCATATGCCATATCTGGCATAAAAACAACACTATTGCTGTCATTATCTGGCCAACTATTCATATTGATACGTAATGTCTGTGTATGAGAACATTCTATATTTTTATTTAATTTTTTTATTATTTCATCATATATCTTCAAATTATAATCTCTTTTTCTTTTTTATTTAATTCTCTTTTAGAAAGGTGTTCTTGCAACTCTTTAACTCAATTAATTGTTATCACCACATACCTTATTCCAAGCAATTTTATGTTCAAAATTAATTTCTGTATTGTCTGAAAGATTTCTTACATACCTTTCCACAAAAATATCTGTATTATCTAAAAGTCTTAAATAGTATTTTAATGTGGGAAACACACCATTTACAATAATTTGACAACCATGTTCCTCTCTTATTTTACAAATCATCTCATTAATTAAAACTATCTCATCTTCATTTGGTGCTACTGTACTCAACAAATAATATCTTTGAACTGGTTTTCCACTAATTTTTTTGTATGCATCTTCAATCATAATTGCATTGATAGGAATATCAAACTTAACTTCAATAACCTCATAAATTGAATTATCTTTATCATTACGTACTACAATATCTCCTGTTTCTCCACTACTTCTGTCACAGCTATTATGAGAAGCTAGTTTGTCTAAAGATTTTCCTTTAAATCTCTTTAATTCCTCTATTATACACTGATATACACTATAAAGTGCAACAACAGGAAGAATCGCAGCGCCACGGCTTTTGTATGAAAAATAGAAATGGCTATGTAAAGCCTCCATTATTTCATAAATTGTAAGAGAATTTTCTTTTTCAATTGGATTTACTAAAATAACCGTTTTATCCTTTTTACATTTGATACTATAAGCCATAATTGCAACAACATATTTTTCAGGGTCAGCTTGCTTTTCTTCTACATCATGAAGAATATTCAAGAAAGCCGCTTTTACTTCTTTATTTTGTATTTTGCCAGGGAAATCCAAACTATAAGGTATATTTTGTTCAAGACTTCTTGTTAGCCATCCAGATTCCTTCATTGCTCCAAGAAATCTTTTTTGTTTCATAAATGGTGTAATATACTTAGTATCAAAACTCCTTCCACTGTATCCGTTTTCCATATTAGCTTGATGTCTTCTTACATCCTGTTCAGGATGTAAGCATTTATAGACCAAACTAGTCAATAATACTGTAAACACTCCTTTGAATGTTTCTTCTTTATCAACTATTATTTTTACCATTTTAACCTGCTTAGCATTCAATCCTGTATCTTCTAATTTGCTTACCTTTTCAGCTTCATTATACTTATCTTCAAGGAACTTTGTTTCTTTATCCATAATTTCTTCTCCAATAAAAAATTGATTTACCATTTCTATCGCAACAGCTTTTACCATATTCACGCATATTGAATTACCTATACGTGCATAAAGACTTGCTGTTGCACCTGTTTTTTTATAGTTTTCAGGAAAGCCCATAAATCTAAAACACTCATCCATAGTCAATTTTCTGACAATGTTTCCATCTTTAATAAAATACCTACCACTCGATTCTTGCGATGCAAGTGTTGGATGAACACCATTAACATCATATATTCTATTAGGCTGCTTATGTACTCTTGATAAGTGTTCTGTCCCTGGTCTTACACCAACTGTTCGTATTTTTTTGTTTCTATATCCACAAAATATCAATCCTGACTTAAGCTGTTTTTTTATTAAGGATTGTTCTAATATTGTATAACTATCCGTTGGTAATATTTCAAAATCTCCTGTCTTATCCAAAAAAGGTTTCATTGCCTCTATAGTATTAGTCTTCAACTTTGAATAATCAAAGGCTCTTCCTTCACGGTTACCTATAATTACTATCCTTTCTCTATTTTGTGGAACACCAAAATCTCTTGCGTTTAAAACTTTATACACTACTGTGTATCCCAGTTCTGATAAAACAGATAACATTACTGTTAATGTTCTACCTGAATCGTGCTTTCCCAAATTAAAAACATTCTCCAAAACAAACGCTCGTGGTTTTTTCTTTTCTAATATTCTACAAATATCAAAAAATAGTGTTCCTCTTGTTCCATCATAAAATCCCTTTTGCTTACCACATATTGAAAATGCTTGACAAGGAAAACCAGCACATAATATATCAAAATCTGGTACATCCTTGGGGTCTAATTGTGTAATATCACATTTTGGATTATCACCAAAATTGAGTTCATACATTTTACAGGCATGTTCATCAATTTCTGAACTGAAAACACATTTACATCCAGCACCTTCAAATCCAAGTCTAAACCCACCTATTCCAGCAAAAAGGTCAATAAATCTCAGTTGTTCTTTGCTCATTTTATACCTCGTATTATTAAGTATTATTAAATAGTAGTATTTTTTATCAACATTGGCTAAAGCACAAGCAAACATACTTATTATACAAAATTATACTCCTGTCTGAAAAAATGGGCAACAACAAGATACTTGATATTTTGATTATTCCAAATAATAATTTTTATATTGACAAATGTTATATAGTGTTATATATTACATATAACAGTTAGGAAAATAATTCAAAAATAAATTATTTCATAAACTAAATAAACTTTAACTGATAAACTTGCACTTACAGCTTACAAACTACATTGGAGGGAGAGATTTATATAAAAATTATTATTAGCAATAGCAGTTCCATTCCCATTTATGAGCAGATTAAAAATGCAATCATCAGTCAAATTATGAATGGAGAACTCAAAGAAGATGAAAATATACCTTCTATCCGCTCCTTAGCACAAGATATACGAATCAGTGTTATGACTATCAAAAAAGCCTATGATGAACTCGAACAAGAAGGATATATTATAACAAGGCAAGGAAAAGGAAGTTTTGTAGCGCAAAAAAACACCGAACTTGCAAAAGAACAGGCAAAAAAAGATATTGAAAAGCATATATCGCAAATTATAATGATAGCCAATAAATTTGACATCAGTAATAAAGATATATTGGATTTATTTAAATTTTTAATGGAGGATACAACAACATGAAAAATGCAATAGAAATCAATCATTTAATTAAGAAATATGATTCTAAATTTCAATTAGGCGAAATTAATTTAAAAATACCTAGTGGTACTATTATCGGTTTAATTGGTGAAAATGGCGCAGGAAAAACAACACTTATCAAATCCATTTTAAATATTCTTCATATTGATAAAGGCAGTATTAAAATTTTTGACAAAGACTATCAAAAAGAAGAAAACCAAATTAAAGAAGATATTGGAGTTGTTTTAGACAATATATTTTTTCCAGAAATATTAAATGTAAAAGATATTGATTCTATTATGAAAGATACTTATAAAAATTGGGATTCTGATTTATATTTTAAATATTTAAATACTTTTGAGATACCGCCAAATAAACAAATAAAAAAATTATCAAAAGGAATGCGAAAAAAATTTGAAATAGCAACTGCCCTGTCTCATCATCCTAAACTGTTAATATTAGATGAACCAACCAGCGGACTTGACCCTGTTGTTAGAAATGAGGTATTAGATATATTTTTAAAATTTATTGCTGATGAAGAACATACCATTCTTTTATCAACACATATTACAAGCGATTTAGAACATATTGCTGACAATATTATTTTTATTGATAATGGTCAAATTATTTTAGAAGATACAAGAGATAATATTATGGACACTTATGGTATTTTAAAATGTGATATTGATTCTTTTAGAAATATTGATGAAGAAGATATTATTTCTTACAAAAAAAATAAATATGACTATCATATTTTAGTTAAAAATATCAATCAAATCAGTAAAAAATATAGTAATTGCATCATAGACAAAATCACACTAGAGGATTTAATGGTGCTTATGATAAAGGGGGAAAAATCATGTTAGGATTAATTAAAAAAGATTTGTTTATGGCAAAAGGCAACTTTAAAACAATAGCAATTATATTTGTTGTATTTACATTTACTGCAATAAATGGCAATGAGAACTTTGTTTTTATCCCTGCTTTTATGAGCGTTATGATAATGATGTCAACATTTAGTTATGATGAATACAATAAATCGGATGCTTTTATATCAACACTTCCAAATGGCAAAAAAAATGCAATAAAATCAAAATATGCAGCAACACTATTAATCATTTTCATATCGGTTATATTAACTTTTATCGTTTGTGTTGCTGTTGGATATGCAAAAAATAGCTTAAATATGGAATATATTATAGCAACTACTATTGGCTGCTGTGCAGGAGTTGTATTATTACAGTCCATTATATACCCATTTATCTTTAAATATGGAATAGAAAAAAGCAGAATAGGAATATTTATAGGGGTATTTGCAATTACAGGCATTGCTGCATTTTTGATGAAAAACGGATATACAATAACCATTCCTCAAAATATCCTTACCTTACTTAATAACTATTGGATGGTAATCATACCACTTATTACAATTATAATATTATTTCTTTCATATAAAATATCAGAGCATTTATATTGTAAAAAGGAATTTTAATTGTAAAAATTTTTAATCCTGCACATCTGGCAAGTATTGAATTAGATAATTGTAGATTTATCCAATTCAACACTTGCCATTAAAAATGCTCCAATACCGAGAAGATTATTTACCTGTTTAGGTTCGCTTATATAATAATCATAAGAGCCATCTCGCAAAAAATCGCCTCCTAATCCTGCAACATAAACAGTTCCTTTTAAATTTAACAAAGCATGTTCGTCAACTTCAATAAATTCTCTTATAATGCCATAAAATGCGCTTTTAGCATTTTCATAATATGCAGCACTAATATATTTCTTCCGAATAGCCTTTAATAAAAAATAGGTAAACATACAAGAACATGAAGCTTCTGCATAATTCCCATAACGCTCTTCTTGGTCTAGCACTTGATACCAGACCTTTGTTTTTGGTGATTGTACTTTTATAACTGCCTCTGCCAAATCCTGAATCATACAAATCAATTCTTCTCTTTGTGATATATTTTTTATATAATCTAATGTATCCACCAAAGCACATGCGTACCAGCCTAAAGAACGTCCCCAAAAACTAGAGGAACACCCTGTTTTTTTATTCGCCCAAAAACAAGTTCGGCTTTCGTCCCACCCATGATATAACAAATGTGATTTTTCATCTTTTAAATATTTATCTATTAATCGAAACTGAAGAAAAACATCTTCTTGTGCAATTTCTTTCTCAAACATACTAATGTATTGTGCATAAAATGGTTCTGCCATATACACCCCATCTAGCCACATTTGATGTGGATAACATTGCTTATGCCAAAATCCATTTTCTGATGTTCTAGGCTGAAAGCGCAATTGTTCACGTAATAAATGTGCTGCATCTGCATAACACTCTTCCCCAGTAACCTTATATAAATATAACAATATTTTTCCATTATTCACAAAATCCAAACTAAAAGAACTTTTATCATAAAAACGAATACTGCCATCTGGTAAGAGAAAATAGTCCATATTAGATTGAATGTAGTTAAAATAATTGATGTTTTTAGTATATTCATATACAAGCTCTAACCCTTTACACACTACCCCATAATCATACGCCCAACGATTTCTTAATTTAGGAAATTTAACTAAAACACTATCGGCCATCCATATTGCCCAACTTCTGCCAAATATTCTTTTTTCAATATTTTGCTCCATATTTTTCCTCATTTCTGTGCTGCCTTTTTGCGCAAAGAACTAAAGTTCTTACAGTTTTGTGACAAACAACATATAGACATAAATCTCGCGATTGAAAATTTCAATTTTTAATTTTATTCTCCATCAGCTGCAAAAAGCTTTAGCTTTGCATAAAAATCTTCAAGAATAAACCTTGAATCAATATTTTTATATACTTTAATTGGTCTGTTTTTACCTGTATAAACATAATGCATCGTGTCATCAAATTCAGGTGCAGGCATCCATTCCCATTCACCACAATCATTAAACAAAATTATTCCAATAGAAGGAGAATCTCCTAAAATTCTAAATTCTGCGGGTCTTGATTTCCACGCATTATTAAAATTCACTACATTTTCAGCAAGATATTTTCCAATTTCACCATATGGATATACTTTATCCCATAATTCAGCATATGTAACTGGCATCATACGATATACATTTCTAGGAACCTGCCATAACTGAACAGCAGACTTAAAAACCACATTTGCAGCATGTACATCATTTTTCAAATTATATTCCCAACCACCTGTTGGATAATCTCTGCCGCCAATCCATATAACTATAATATTTCTTTGTGCAATTTCAGGACACATTAAAAGTGCAGAAGCCATATCTGTCAATGGACCAAGACATGCAATATAAAGTGGTCTTTCATCTTCTTTCATTGCCTCTTCTATAATAAATTTTGCTCCATCAGAACACATTGGAAGATTTGCCGTTTCCATCGCTTGCATCGCTCCATTTTCAACCCTAATAACTCCTTCTTTCTTCATCTTTTTTAAAACCAGCATTGCCTCTTCATAGCTATCTTGCTGACTATGTTCGGATTTATCTTTTCCAAAATGCGCTGGAATAATTCCTCTTAAATCAATAGATTCTGACAAAATTCCATGAACAATTGCATATTGGTCATCTACTTCGTTTTTTACATCTGTATCTAATATAACTCGAACCTTTTTTTCATCTGGAATATTAAAATTTACCATATATATTTACCTCCATCTTGTTTTATTTATTTTGTCATATTAATAACTTAATTTCAATTAAGAATTAAGTAAATTTTCTTCATTTTATTGACTTAATTACTAAATTATTATAGAATAATTTTATTATAAATAAACTAGAAGGAAAAAATATATGGTTACTGCAAAGGAAATCGCAAAACAACTAAATCTATCGGAAGCTGCAGTTTCAATAGCACTCCATAATAAAGCAGGTGTCAGTACAAAAACAAAAAAGAAAGTGCTGGAATTAGCTCAAAAACTTGGATACGATTTTTCAAAAATTGCAGCTAAGTCAGCATGTCTAACAACAAAGGGAACATTATTATTTGTATACTTTAAAAAACATGGTGCAATTGTAACAGACACAGCCTTTTTCTCACAGCTGTCAGAAGGAATCCATCATTATTGCAGTAACAATGGTTATCTTACAGCTATTCAATATATTTATGAGGATACAAATATCAATGAAAAATTCACAGAATATGCTGCTATTTATCAAGGAATTATTTTACTTGCAACAGAAATGAATCTTGATGATTTAAAAAAATGGAAAGATTGTCCTCTTCCCTTTGTTGTGCTAGATAATTATCAAATCAATTTTTCTGCAAATTATATTACCATTAATAATATTCAAGGTGCATATGAAGCTACAAAACATTTGATTAAATCTTGTAATAAACAGCCCGGATATATGCACTCTTCTTATAATATTCAAAATTTTACTGAAAGAAAAAATGGTTTTTTTAAAGCTGTAACCGAAAATGGCTTATCAAAATCACTCTCTGTTGTTCATCATCTAACACCTTCCGTTAAAGGAGCTTATGCTGATATGTTAGATATTCTAAATCATAATGAACAAATCGCCGATTGTTATTTTGCAGATAATGATTTAATAGCAATTGGAGCAATGAAAGCAATACAAGAATATGGACTTACCATTCCTCACAATATATCTATTATTGGTTTTGATGACATACCTATGGCTTGCTGTATGGAACCTCCACTTACTTCAATTCGTGTACCAATAAAATATTTAAGTAATTTAGCCGTAAAATATCTTATAGAAAATATTTGTCTTCAATCTAAAGAATATTTACATATAGAAGTTGCTACTCAATTCATTCAACGAAAAAGCTGCTTGTAAATAAATCAAACAAAAAACGAGGGGCAATAACAGCCCCATTTTTGTTATTGCCTTTTTACTCGACATAAACATAAGTTATTGCTGATATTCAATTATCTATTGCAAAAAATTATTATTTAACAAATACCTTATACGCTTCCATATTTTGTTGCATTAGATGTTGTGATATAGAACATACATCTTCTATATCTGCTATTCTTTCAGCTTTTCCTTGAAAAAAATTTTAGTTTACTTTTGTAATAGAAATCATTGTATTTGTATTTACTGGCATTTTATATACACCTCTCTTTTTATATAAATACCTAAAAGGAAGCATATACAAAAACTATTTAATTTGATACTAATTTCTACCTTTCTGCGCATAATTTAAAATACGTAAATAGTGATTTGCTTCACGAAGTACATGGTCTGCCAAAAGAGGAAGAATAACAGAGCGGATTTTACAGTCTGTAATCCCTTGTGCTCCTGCCGTCTTAAACTGCTGATATTGCTTTGTTGTCTGCAATATTGTTGCCATCAACGTATTCATTACTTTTCTTTCCTGTTCTCTCGCCTCTTCTAAAAGGTGGCAGTAGTCTTTTGCAAACTCATCGGCTTTTTCAATCAATTCACACTCGGTTGGGTCTAATAACCCTTGAATAAATTGAGCATGTTCCATCATAATCTGATTCCAGAATATTTCCAAATTTCTTAAATCACACATTGAGATTCTACCACTTTTTTCAAGCTCTAAAATAAGTTGACGATACATTTTTGCTTCTCGTAGGATATGTTCAATTAACAACGGATAATTTGTAGTATAAAGTCTACACTTTGTTACATCTCTTAAAACCTCTTCCTTGAACGAAATCAATCCATTCAAACTATTAAGCATCCGACGATTCAACATTCTTATCTGAGAAATAATTTCTTTATTTATCATAATAACACCATTTCTAGCACAAAGTTGTTCTTCTTGCTCAGTAATCTCCACATCAATTGGAACTCCTGTCAAATCTCTTGTCCGACATTCCGCTTTTTGTGTAAATTCTGTTACAATCTCCCCAGAGTTTAAAACTTCTTTGCTTACAATACCATTTGCAAGTTGTACTGTCTTTCTAAGTCCATCTTCAAATTCTTTTCGGAAACAATCTGCACGTTGTATAAATTCTTGTTCCTTTGTTGGAAAACCAACGAGCAAAAATAAAGAATGTTCCTTCATAATCCTTCCGAAAAAAAGATGTGTTTCTAGTGATAAAGCTACATATTCTTTCATATATTAGCATACCTTTATAATTTAACGTTCTCTATACTATATGCAAAAAATATCAAAAAGACATACACAAAACGCACAAATCTATGAAGTTTTCTGCTGTTCTTTTAACACAAAACACATTGGAATGAATTGAAATTTTACAGTATTGATGATATGATAACAAATATGATAAAGACTGCTAGAAAAACACCAAAAAGGAAATAAACTTGTGAACGATAATAATCCAAACATTACTATTACAAATGATTTCTCCAATAACACTAATTCGCCTGATACAAATTTTTGTAAAGAAGATATCCAATATATGAAAGCTGCAATCAATCAGGCAAAAAAAGCCTATGCACTTATGGAAGTGCCTATTGGCTGTGTCATTGTACATCATAACAAAATTATCGGACGCGGATACAACCGCCGCAATACAGATAAGACAACATTAGGTCATGCAGAGCTTACTGCTATCAAAAAAGCAAGCAAAAAAATAGGCGACTGGCGTTTGGAGGATTGTGTCATATATATCACTTTAGAACCTTGTCAAATGTGTGCTGGTGCCATTGTACAAGCTCGAATCCCAAGAGTTGTTATAGGTGCTATGAACCCAAAAGCTGGATGCGCTGGTTCTATATTAAATATCTTAGAAATGCCTCAATTTAATCATATGTGTAATGTTACAAGAGGTGTTATGAATGAAGAATGCAGCAATCTACTAACACAATTTTTTAAAGAACTGCGCCTTTCTAAAACAAAAAAAACATAATTTTTTGAGGAAGGGGTAAAACAGTACAGGAATGGAGGTTTTCTATGAACACTACATATTCCAACAGCCACATTACACTGCGTATATTAGATGAGCGATACACTCAGCAAATTCTTGATTTTTATACAAATAATCGATTATATTTTGATATTTATGAGATAGACAAACCTGCTTCTTTTTATACGCCAGATTTTATAAAACAAATGACAAAAGCGGAATACAATGCCTTTGTTCAAGGAACATTTATCCGCTATTTTTTATTTGCCAACAATAATCCAGAACAAATTATCGGCTGCATATCTTTTTCAGATATTAAAAAAAGTATGCTCTCCTGCACAATTGGATATAAAATTGACAAAAACTATCAAAATTCAGGTTATGGGAGACGTATGTTGACTATGGCTTTAAAAATTATGATTACAGAATGCAATATGCATCGAATTGAAGCTTATATTCATCCTTGTAATCTGGCATCGCTGCACCTTGTAAAAGCACTTGGCTTTATTGATGAAGGCACAGCTTATGCCTATGCCAAAATAAATAGACAATGGGTAGACCATCTTCGATTTGTTTATATTTCTTAACATTACTATTTATACAATTTAAAATGTTATTGGATTGATTATTTTTAATTGATTATATTTCTTGATACCAATATCCAAAATGAGGATTGGCATAATCACTTCTATGGCTCTTTTTAAAATTAACAAAACCAAACATAGAAGCCATATAACGCTCACGATTACAATATATTCCCGGCACTCCGATAAAATATTTTGTATGTCTGTCATTATCTGCAACTCTGCCAAATAAAATATGCTTAAAATTATAATAGCCATGTATAAGAAAACTGTTGCCTAATATAATCTCATCAGCACCTATTGCCTTTTCTATCTGCTGCGGCGTTACTTCAATACAGTCATATAAATCATCATCACAAAATACATTGATAATATTGGCATTGATAAATAACTCTTCAAATTCTTTAATTTCATTGGTTTCAATTTCATTCTGCCTACTTGTCTGTTGTTCATTTTTTAGAGAGGATTTATGCTCATATTTATTTTTTTGTGAAATACTCTGTTCTTCTTTTTTCTGCTCTTGTTGTACTATTTTTTCCTCTACTTGAATTGTATCATTTTCACAAGCAATAAGTTCTTCCTCATCAGACAATTCTGATTTTAATGGAAAAGATATTACCTCAGCTTTCTCTTTTAATTTCGTTTCCTGCACTACTGTTTTACCAGCTTGTTTTTTCTCTTCCACTCCTATATTGGACATTTTTTCTGTGGTCGCAAATGCTGATTTTGCTGCTTGTTCTTCATCATTAAATGTTATTTTTGATGTTTGTTTTTCTGTATCGTCTGATTTTAAAGAAACACTTGCTACACCAATTTCTGACATTGGATTAACAACTTTAACTACCTTCATATTTTTTTTATGTTCTTTTGGAAGCACACTGCATTTATTTACATCAATTTCACCATCATTCCACAGACTAAAAATTGCATAATACGACTGATTGTCTGCTTTAATTGCCATTCCTTCAATATCATCATAATGATATGCAGAACCTACTATATCTTCTGGATTTACCATAACATTACATTGACCTGCACCATTATAAATATTCATTTCGGATATTTTTAATAGACTAAAGGATGATTTTTTATCCTCTGCATTCGTCTTTCTGTCCACAAGCAGATATATTCCATAAGTCCCAGAAGCTCCAGCATACATGCCTCTTATTGATATATTAAAAATAAGCCTCTCTCCGCGCACTTCAATTTTAGCAAAGCCAATATTTTTGTCTCTTACCCCTCCAATATAAGAGTGCATATATGATACTAATCTTTTATATTCTATCAATTTAAGCCTTCCTTTCAATTATACAATGCCTATTGCAATGTATGATTGATGAAAAGCATTTATTACATAAATCCTTACAAATTAGAAAGCATATGGCTTAATTCATTGCTAAGCTGTGCAAACTGTTGTAAGGTTAAGGCTTCTCCTCGAATTGTTGACTTAAGACCACTTTGTTCTAACGCTATAAGTAATTGTTCTTTTGTAATGCCTAAGTTTGCATTAACAACACTGTTTGTCATGGTCTTTCTTCGCTGATTAAAAGAAGCTCTTATAATATCAAACATAAATTTTTCATTATTAACTGATACAGGCGGTTTATTATGACAAGTCAATTTTATTACGGCTGAGTCTACATTTGGACGAGGCATAAAACAACTTGCAGGTACCATAAGAACAATTTGAGGTTTAGCATAATATTGAACAGCTAATGACAATGCTCCATAATCCTTTGTTCCCGGTCCTACCTGCATTCTATCTGCGACTTCTTTTTGCACCATAATTGTTATGCTGTCTAAAGGCACATGACTTTCCAATAATCCCATAATAATTGGTGTTGTTATATAGTAAGGCAAATTGGCAACAACCTTGATTGGTTTTCCTTCATTGCGTTCTAAAATAAGCTTATTTATATCAAGCTTTAATATATCCTCATTAATAACTGTTACATTATTATAAAACGACAGTGTATCTTGCTTTAGAATTGGTATCAGCTTTTTATCAATTTCCACTGCTGCAACTTCTCTTGCATTTTCACAAAGAATCTGTGTCATTGTGCCAATACCGGGACCAATCTCTAAGACAAAATCATCTTTTTTAACTCCTGCTTCCTGCACAATTTTTTTTACAATATTGCTGTCTATCAAAAAGTTTTGTCCATATTTTTTTTGAAAGGAAAATCCATACTTTTCTAATATTTTAATAGTATTGGTCGGATTTCCAAGATACATTACATTGTTATAATCTGTCATAATTTATCCCTTTCAATTACTTTGCAAAACATTATTAGTCCAAGCAGATATTTGTAATCTGCTGTGATACTTGCTCATCACCTCATAGCTGCTATTGCAGCTTTATAATATTTTGAGGCTATCACATAAAGAAAAGTCAATATAACATATAATTTATTAATATATATTATATATTTCACTTAATGCAATAACCTCAAAACATATAAATCAAATCTTTACTTAAAAACACAAGATTATTGAATAAGATGAAATACCTTTCTTGCATTTTCATTGGTCTTATCAATCACTTGCGCTGTGCTTATTCCTTTTATCTGTGCAATTTTTTCTGCTATAAATGGTATATTGGTACTGTCATTGCGCTTTCCTCTATTTGGTTCTGGAGCCAGATAAGGACTGTCCGTCTCTAACAAAAGTTTATCCATTGGAATATACTCTACTGCCTCCACCAATTTTTTTGCATTTTTAAATGTAATTACACCACCAATTCCAAAATAAAAACCCATTTCCAAAAAATCTTTTGCCGTTTCTTTTGTATAGGAATAACAGTGTACAATTCCGCCAACACTTTTTGCATCTTCCTGCTTCATAATAGTAATTGTATCTTGACAAGCCTCTCTTGAATGGACAACTATTGGTTTGTTCACTTTTTTTGCAAGAGCAATCTGTTCTATAAACCATTTCTTTTGAATACTTTTAGACGGTTTTTCATAGTGATAGTCAAGTCCAATTTCACCGATAGCCAGTACTTTTGGATTTTTAATAGCATTTTCGCCCAGCCATTCAATATCGTTTAATGTAAGAGCTTCTACATCTGATGGATGAATACCAATTACTGCATACACCTTATCATATTTTGCTGCAAGTGCTAAGGAATCCTTACACCCTTTTAGCGATGCTCCTATATTAACAATAGAATCAATTATGCCAGAAGCACCTAACATTTCAGTAATCAAATGGTCTCTGTCCTCATTAAATGATTCATCATCATAATGAGCATGTGTCTCAAATATTTTCACGAAAACAACCAAGCCTTTCTATAAATTGAATACTTTTTATAGTAAAAGTAGATATTCGCAATCCGCTACGCTACTTGCTCAAATCATCTATCTGCTATTGCAACACAAGTCCTCACCCACCACTTATGTCTGTGCGGCATTGAAGTGGGGGACTTTCTTGATGAGGTTAAATAATCTTTTTATTTATAAATATACTTTATTTTGTAAAAATTTTTTAACAAATTTCACTTCCGCTGACAATATCTTTATCCACTGTCATTACAGAAAGATTCCCCATATTATCGCCTGCTGCAAGTATCATTCCCTGCGATTCTACACCGCATAATTTACATGGTTTCAAGTTTGTGATAACAGCAACCTTTTTTCCGACCATTTCTTCTGGCTTATAATAATCAGCAATTCCTGAAACAATCTGTCTTATCTCTTTACCCACACGAATTTGTGACACCAAAAGTTTTTTTGACTTTTTAACTGGTTCACATTTTAATACTTCGCCGACTTGAATCTGTACTTTATCAAAATCATCAATTGTAATTTCGGACTTCTTTTCAACTTCTGGATAAACTGCATTATCTTCTGTCTCACCTTGAGCCTTTTGGAGTTCTTCTACTTGTTTCAATACATCTTCTAATTCCAGTCTTGCAAATAAAATTTCAGGCGACTTTGTTACCTTTATTCCAGATTCCCTAAGTCCAAATTTGTCCAAATCTTCAAAATCTCGGACACCACTTGCTGGATTGTCTGGATACAACTGTGCTAATATTCTGTCTGTCGTTTCTGGCATAAATGGTTTCAAAAGATTGGCACCTATTGTAATACTTTCCACAAGATTATACAAAACTTCCTGCAATCGCTCTTGTTGTGATTCGTCTTTTGCTAACGTCCATGGCATTGTTTCATCTATATACTTATTACACCTTTTAAATAGTAAAAATATATTATTGATTGCATAGGATACATGAAGTGTTTTCATATTGTCTTGTACTTTCTGTTGTACACTTGTAGCAAGTGTCTTTAACTGCGCATCAAAATCGAGGTCAGCCTCACTGCCCGTCGTATCCACGCCTGTTTTATTTACAACACCATCAAAATATTTATTAGACATAGCAATCGTTCTATTGACAAGATTGCCAAGCGTGTTTGCAAGCTCCGAATTAATACGCTCAACAAGCAATTCCCATGATATAACGCCATCATATTCAAAAGGCATCTCATGCAGCACAAAATAACGAACAGCATCCACACCAAACAATTGTACTAAATCATCTGCATAAATAACATTTCCTTTGGACTTGCTCATCTTGCCATCACCCTGCAAAAGCCAAGGATGTCCAAATATCTGTTTTGGAAGTTCAATATCAAGCGCCATCAAAAGAATTGGCCAATAAATCGTATGAAATCTCAAAATATCTTTGCCAATCAAATGCAAATCTGCCGGCCAATATTTGTTGAATTTTTCATCACTATTGCCATCGGCATCATAACCAAGCCCTGTAATATAGTTTGTCAATGCATCAATCCATACATACACCACATGCTTCTCATCAAAATCAACAGGAATCCCCCACTTAAATGATGTTCTTGACACGCATAAATCTTGAAGCCCTACCTTTAAAAAATTATTCATCATCTCATTTTTTCTGGATTCAGGCTGTATAAATTCTGGATGTGTTTCAATATGCTTCATTAACTTATCTGCATATTTGCTCATCTTAAAAAAGTATGCTTCTTCCTTCGCTGGCTGGCACTCTCTGCCACAATCCGGACACTTCCCATCAACGAGCTGTGATGGTGTAAAAAATGCCTCGCAAGGCGTGCAGTACATACCTTGATATTCACCTTTATAAATATCTCCTTTATCATACAATTTTTTAAACATCTTTTGAACTTGCTTTTTATGGCTTGTATCGGTTGTTCTTATAAAATGGTCATACGAAGTATTCATCAAATCCCAAATTCTTTTAACTTCTTTAGACACCTCGTCTACAAATTCTTGTGGTGTTACACCAACTTCTTTGGCTTTTAATTCTACTTTTTGTCCATGTTCGTCCGTTCCTGTCTGAAAATACACATCATAGCCTTCTTGTCTTTTATACCTTGCAATACTGTCAGCTAACACAATTTCATAGGTATTACCAATATGTGGTTTACCTGATGTGTACGTAATTGCTGTCGTCATATAAAATGGTCCTTTATTTTGTGGCATTTTGCTTCCTCCCATCTTCTCTAAAAATTTATTACTATTACACACATATATTCTTGTTACACCAAAACTAATAAATGCTATTTATTGTTATGCCTAAAAAAGTAAACTTTTTATGCACTTATTCTAAATAGTAATGATTTATTCAATATACCACAAGAAAATTCTTATATCAAGAGTCTTTGCATATGTTATAATAATGTTGTAACAATTCAGTCCATACAAATTATTTTACCAGTTTGATAACATTTCATTAATATTTGTGTCTGTGTGTTGCTTGACACAAAGTTAATAAAAAGTACCTTTGGTTCTTTGCAAAAAAAGCAACACAGAATGGAGGAATTTTATGTTTTTCAATAAACGAATGTTACCCAAAAAATTATTGATACTTCTTTTATGTATCAGTATGACATTATGCAGCAGTTGTCAAAGCCCCTTTAGCTCTAAGCAAGAGGAAACAACAGTTGCCGAACATTTAGACAATCAACAAATCAATCAAGATTTTGATTCTTTTGTCAAAGAACTGTTTTGTAATACTGTAACCTCAAGTACCATATATCTGCACACCTTTTTAGAACATCCCGAAAACTATGGAATTACGGAATATGATATCACCTATGGAAATATTGATTTAGAAAATCTTGACGATATGAGTACTCTTTCTGACAGCTTATCGCAATTACTCTGTTATGATAGAGACTCCCTTACTGCTTCTCAAAAAATCACTTATGATGAATTAAAATGGTATCTTGAGACCGAATTGGAATACAGTGACTTAGCGTTATTAGAACATATCTTTTCCCCTGTCATTGGTGTTAATGTACAATTACCAATTACACTGGCACAATATGCTTTTAAAGAAGAAAAAGATGTTGATGAATACCTTAAATTATTAGAAGATACCGACCGATATTTTTCTCAATTAATAGCGTATGAAAAATTAAAAAGTGAAAAAGGCTATTTTATGGAAAGCTCCAATGCTGAAAAAATAATCAAACAATGTGAAGAATTTGTCCGAGATTGCAGCGATGGATTTTTAATTACTTCTTTTAAAGAAAGATTGGATACTTTACATATAAATGATGAAAACAAAATCCAAGAATATATTGAAAAAAATAAAAAAGCAGTCAATGAACATGTTAAAAAAGCCTATCAAATTGTAATTGACGGATTTAATGAGATTAAAGACACAGGAAAATGTGTCGGTGGACTATGCAATTATCCAAATGGTGATAAATATTATCAATATTTGCTTGAATCAGATATGGGCTGGGGAAAATCGGTAGATGAATACGACGATTTCATTAATAAATATATCTCTTATTTTTCCAATATGATATCAAAATTGGTGTCTGATGATATAACACTTGCCTATCAGCTTGAAAATCTTTCTTTTGGCAACAAAACACCTGAAAACATGCTTTCTGATTTAAAAAATAAGATAACAAACGATTTTCCAGAACCTGTAAATGTAGGTTATAGCATAAAATATATAGCAGAATCCCTCCAATCTTATGCAAGTCCTGCTATGTACTTTTTCCCACAAATTGATGATTTAAACGACAATTCCATCTATATTAATCCCGGAACGAACGATGCATCCGATTTATATACAACGATGGCACATGAAGGTTATCCCGGACATTTGTATCAAACAACCTACTTTGTCAACACTAAACCAGATTTAATTCGCCATTTAATATCACTTGGAGGTTATACAGAGGGTTGGGGAACTTACTGTGAGGCATGGTCTTATATGTATGCAGAAACAGATAATACCAATTTAAAAATACTTGCACAGGCAAACTTTTCATTGACTATGTTAATGTATGGAAAAATTGATATTGGTATCAACCATTACGGTTGGACTGCAAACGATGTTTTTAACTTTATTGAAACATTTGGCGTTTCCAGCCGCTCTATTGCACAAGATATGTATAACTCTATTGTTGCAGAACCGGGCAACTATGCAAAATATGTGCTTGGATATATTGGCTTTTTAGAATTAAAAGAGGAGGCAAAAAAACTCCTTAACGATACATTTAATCTTAAGGAGTTTCATCAATATATATTAGATATGGGACCTGTTCCTTTTAAAATGCTGTTTGACAACCTAAATACACTAACAATAAAGACAACCGCTTCCACAAAATAGATTACAGCAAGCATTGGCAAGACACAATTTACAGCATACATCACCATTAGCTGTCTGTGTCCTTCCATATGCCTGTCCTCTGTCTGAATACCACTGCCCACCGCTTTGAAGCTGTCTGTATAACTGCTGGTAACGGATATTATCTGGACTAAGTTCCACCGCATGTCTGGCATGTTCCAAAGCGGTTGCAGTATTTCCTAATCCTGCATTGGCTTGCGCACTGTAATAATACCATCTTCCATCACGTTCACTGATATTCCCAAGAACATTTAACGCCTCACGGTATGAGCCATTTCTTATATAATTAACCGTCGCTTGAAAATATCTGCCATTTTCATCATCACCAAACGATTCTGCATAGCCTCCGCCAAAACCAAACGGACCAAAACCCCAAAATGTACCAAAATCTCCATATGGATTGCTATTATTTCTGTCATTTTGATAATCACCATCATATCGATAACGCCCTGAACTTTGGCTGCCTGTGCTGTTTCCATAGGCACCATAACTGCCAGAATAACCTGATTCACGTTCTTTCATAATCTGGTTATATGCCTGCTGCACAATCTTAAACATCTCCTCTGCCTTATCCTTATTTGGATTATTAATATTGGCATCGGGATGATACTTGCGGCTTAATGTTCTATATGCTTTTTTTATATCTTCTTCTGATGCATCTTCTGATACACCAAGCACTTTATATGGATTTGTCACCTTTACTTCTCCGTTTCTTTATGCTAGAATATCGTACCCACACACCAGAATAAATGATATTCCTTAAAATTTCAACATCTTTTATTATCGGCAACCGTTCAAAATATCTTGCACACTGCGCCATAAGCGTATTTAACACGGTTTCTATAAATTCATTAAAATTCTCTTTATTTTTATAAAATTTTAAAACATTGTATCGATTTTCTTTTATATCCTCTATCATATCATCATATGCATCAAGAATATAAATATACTTCCCTAAAAAGAAACCGATTTTTTCTAATGCTTCTTTCCACTCATCATTTTTTATTGCAAATAGGGTTCCCAGTATTGTTCCAAAACATGATGATACTTTATCAATATCG
The DNA here is from genome assembly GCA_910587485.1 of uncultured Lachnospira sp. Lineage (GTDB taxonomy): Bacteria > Bacillota > Clostridia > Lachnospirales > Lachnospiraceae > Lachnospira. The sequence continues at coordinate 62,862 of CAJUKN010000005.1, read as the reverse complement.
TTGCAATTGTTTTTTTCATATGTATGCAGCTGTTTAAATTGCTTTTGTAATCGTTTACATTTTTGCGGATATTTTGCTAAAAGCATACGCATATTTTTGCGTATTATCTCTGCCATCATTTTTTGAGAAATTTTGCGTTCATCATTCCAATCATCTATACATTTATAATATGTCATTAAAATATTCATATCTGCAACATAATCACTTACAAAGCTACGTCTTTTTTGATGTTTCCCTATTGGGTGAACAATACACCGTTCTTTTACACAAGACTCTTTAGGCTCATACAAGGCATTAAGCAATAATACTAAAAATGTCATATCATAACTGATTGTCAATCTGCCTTTCATACCATATCGCTCGCCAAGTGCCTCACACAATCCACAATAATATGATTGATATATATCAAATTCTTTAAATTTTAGTTCAGGCTTATTTACCAACACATAACCATACATACATCAATTCCCTTATCTTCGATTTTGTTTACTATATTTTATATCAAAAACTTATAGTTAAAAAGGAGCTGTTGCAAAATTAAAATTTATTTTGCAGCAACCCCTCTAAATTACATTCTTACCTAAAACAAATACTTTTTTGCAAATCTATTATTTTTTTTGCAAATCTATTGCTTTTCGTTAGCAGCTATTTTTTGCATAACAAGAACAGCATCACTTGAATCTACTTTTCCATTTTCATCTACATCACTGTTTGTCTCATTAATCTCAACTCCCATTTGTGCAAGGTATTGTTTAATAAGAACGCCATCACGTACATCAATCAATTTATTGCCGTCAACATCACCTAATAAAACTGTTGGAGTAGGAGTAGGGTCGTCTGGACCCGGACCTGGTGTTGGACTCTCTTTATAAGTTGTTAATTCTTCAACATTTTCTGGAGTAACCTCAACACCATCAATCAATAATTTTACATCACTAAATATTACTTTTGCTTTTCTTGCTGTATACATACCTACATATACATACTTAGAATCAACAGATGTCAATTTAAAATCGAATCCACCTGTCACAGTTTGTTCTGTGCCAAATGTACACGCATAACCGTCTGGATTGCTCTCAATCTTTAAATCATATGTATTTCCGATTTCTACACCATTTTGCATTGTGCCGCCATTGCCAAGAACGCCATCTTTTCTCTTAATACAATTTAATGCGCCGCCTTCAGCTGATTTATCTAATGACAAAACACCTGCTGCAACATAATCCGACTTAATCGCTTTATCATTTTTATCAATATACATATCATCTCTTGCCATCAAGCCAAAAGAACTTTGTCCATGAATCTCTATTGATTCCAGCGTTGCTTTTGCTGTTAATGTAAACTGAACATTTGAAGGAACACGACAATAGTACATAACAACACCGTCTGCACCTGAACCAATCTTGCCGCCTTTATTCTTTGCATCGATTGTATAACTGCCTTTTCCATCAGAAGACAAAACAAGATTTGTCTTATTAGGAGCACCACCCAAATCGCCAAAAGCTGTTGGATTCCATATTCCAGCTTTATCTCCTAAAATACTTGGCTTTAAGTTTGGGTCATATTCTGGCTCTACATAATTAGGATTTGACACAAGGTCATTTTCCTTTGTAGGTGCAACTGCATCTGCCTTTACATGTTCTGAAACACCCGCAATGTTTAAATCTTTAATTGCCTGTGTAAGCATATAGGCATTATACTTCGCACCATAAATATTGGTATGTGTATTATCTACACTGCTGCTTTTACTGCCAGTCCAAGCATGAAGATATAAAGTTTCTGCTGGTGTAAGTTTATCATATAGCTCCTTTGTCAAAGAAGTCATATCAACAACTGGAATGCTAAGTGTTTGACCCATATCAATAATAGCCTGTGGATAACTACCTCCATTAGCAATATGAAGTTTGCCATCATCCCATGTTGTTTCTGTTCTTCTGACAATAGGTGTGCATACAATTGGTGTTGCTCCTGCTGCTTGTGCTTTCTTTACATAATTTTCATAAAGTGAATTAGCAAAACTTCCGCTTGTTTTATAATCGCCTATTGGTGATGTATAACGGTCTGCTTCTTCTATTTTTTCATCATTATGTCCAAAGCCGATAATCAACACATCACCTTGTTTCATACCATCTGTCAATGTTTTATAATTTGCTTCCTTAAGAAAACTCTTAGAGCTTCTTCCTGAAAGCGCAAGGTTTTTAACCTCAAATGTGCCATCCATATAATTGGCAATCTGTGTGCCATATCCATATCTTGGATAATAATAATTATCTGTAAATGAACTTACTGTTGAATCACCTACTACCCATATAGTAGGCTTTGCATCTGCTGCCTTAGTAACCATACCACCAAGCAGTCCGCTTAATGAAGTCACTATAAATATAGCAACAAACAAAAGACTAAAAATACGCCTTTTCATAAATAATATCCTCCTTTTAAAATTTATAATATCTTAATAAAACAACTCCTATTGCCTCGTCTAAAAACTTATACTAAGAGTTTATAGTCAAATACCCCACCACAAACTAATGGAGTATTTGACACTTGTATCATTTACCAATATATTATAATATTAGCGTCATTAATGCTGAAAAGAAAATTAAAATCCAACATCCATCTTAGCAATTTTCTTCAAAATCAAAACAGCATCTACTGTATTTATTGTTCCGTCTTTATTAACATCACTATTTGCTGTATTAATTTCAACACTCATTTTTGCAAGATACTTTCTAATCATAACACCATCGCGAATATCAATTTTACCATCACCATCTACATCCCCTAATTTACCAACTGGGTCAACTGGCACATCTGGTATATCAGGTACTTCTGGAATAGCATTTTTAATCTCTGCAAGCATATCATTTCCAATCTTCGTCCAATACTCTGACTCCATCGTGTAATTTTTCTCTTCATCTCTAGCATATGCTGTAAATTCACCGCTTCCATTTACTATAAATGGCTGCTGTCCGTTTGGATTGATACCGCCTGTCTTTGATGGCATCTGTACTGCTGCCGCAATATTTAAATCTAATCCTTGTATTGCCTTTACAATCAAAGCTGCTGACAAAAAGCCGCCTGTCTTATTGCTATGTGTGCTGTCTCCGTCTGCCATCGTCTCTGAACTAAGTGGTGATTTTTTATTTCCAGCAGCAGGGTCTGCTTTATATGCAGCCTCATACATATCTTTTGTCAACTCAAATGCGTCTATCAAAAGAACATCTTGTTCACTGGCAAGCTGTTTTACAGCTTGAACATAGGCATTGTTTGACGTTACCTGTGTATTTGTTGTTTTATCTGTGGAATCATGGTGCGGTCTTATATTTCCTTTATCATCATAATACAATCTTGATACTGGAGTAACTAAGACTGGAATAGCTCCTTTTTCTCTGGCAGCATCAATATACTGCTGCAAGTACCACTTATAAGTACCTCCACAGTCATATGAATAAAATTGTTCTCCATATTTATCAACAAGGTTAGAAGGTGTATTTACCTTTGTACCTGGTGTTGATGGATAAATACCATTGGCATCTGGTGTTCCTAATGGAGCATATCGCTCTTCTGTATAACCAGCACCATTAGCACAATCATTATGTCCAAACTGAATAAACAAATAATCGCCCTCTTTGATATTTTGCTTAATCTTGTCAAGAGAACCTTCGTTAATAAAGTTTCTTGTACTTCTTCCACCATTGGCATAATTTTGTATCGCTACCTTTGATTCATCAAAGAATGTTTGGATAAACTCACCCCATGAACCTTCTTGTTGAGCTTTACCGCCCATATACATACCATTTGCAGAATAATCTTTAACGGTAGAATCACCTGCAAGGAATACATTGACACCATTGCCAAGTATAATATCTGAACTTCCGCCTGAAGGGTCTTCAAATCCATCTCTTACATCTTCCTCAACTGTATATGTGGCAGCTGTTCCTTTTGTTCCATTTAATAATTCTGGCTCAATAACCACTTTGATTTTCTTTCCAATGGCTTCTTTTGGAATGATACATGTATTGCTTATATTTGCTGTTGTTGCCTTAATTAACGTCTCTTTCTTATCTGTATCTACAATATACCACTTGATAACAGAAGCATCTTGTGCATCCTGTTTTGCACCAAATGAATAACCTACTGTCAATTTATGTCCCGGATATGGAGCATTAATATCGCCATTATCTGTAACATATGGTTGTGTCGAAAATGCTACACTTGTTTCATCCCCAACATAATTTGTTGGTGTCCAATCGCCAAAATAAGCCTTTACATCTATCTTAGAAGCTGTATCAGCAGATATTGGAGCAACAACTCTCTTTGATGTGTCTACATTTTCGCCATCTAAAGAAGTTGTGTTGTACTCTTTAAAATTTGCATTTTCAGGCTTACTACCACTCATTTCTGTCCAACCTACTTCTGTAACAAGTTCTGGCGAATCAAGCTTTGTGTTTAAAAATGCAACGGTTGCATTCGCTCCCCATGGTCTACCAAAGTATCCACCAGCAACTTGAAGCTTTGTATCAGCCGTTACTACACAATTTCTAAAAAGATAGCCCAACTGTTTATCGGTCGTTTTATCATCAGGTCTTTGTGCTGTAATATAACCTGAAAGTGCTTTATCACTATAGCCTTTCCAGTTTAATTGACAGCCGTCAAATACACAATTTCCTGCACCAAATATATAATCCGTATTTCCTTCTATAAAGCAATTCTTAAAATAAATACTTGCATTGCCTGTATAGAGTGTATCTTGACTTGAGTAAAACTTACAATCTACAAGCTCAGACTTATCTGCCTCAATAGCCAATGCTGCTGCTCGTTCTGTTGCTGCCTTTGATGTTACATCTGTACCATACTTTCTTTCTAACGTAATTGCTTCTCCACCACTAACTTCTACGCCATCTGCTAATTCTTCGTCTGTAATATATCGGTTAAATGAAGCCTCAAAAGTTATACCAGAAGCCTTAAACGCAGTAGCTGTATTTTTTACATATACAGAACAACCCCATCTTGCTGCTGTAAGCTTTTGATACTTATCATAAGCATTTTCTTCATTATAAAAACCACTGCTGTCTACACTATAATACTTATAACCAATTCCATAATACCATGTAAGAAGAACCTCTTTATTGGTATCATTGACAAAAGATACATATGGTGTTGTAAGAATAACTTGTTCTCTGTAAGTACCCGGTGCAATATGAACTGTTATTCTGTCCTCTTCCTTTGTTGGGTTCATTGCTGCACATACTGCAACTGCTTCATTTATTGTATTATAATTAAGTTCACCCTTATCAGCATAGCCTACATAGATATCTTTTACTAATGGCTTTGTCTCTGGTGCTTTTGTTGACACAAAAAGTAAATCTTTCTTTACCTCACCACCATTTACAACCACATGTGTTGTTGTCTTATAATTTGCAACAGTAGTGACAGCCTCATAAGAGCCATCTCTTAATTGAACTTCATAACCTGAATCCGTAACATTAGCCACATATGTATATCCATCTTCAACATTCTTAAATGTCAATTCAGTCACTTTGCCATCTGCTCCAAGTTCCTTAAAAGCACCTGATACTTTATAAACTTCTTTGAGGGCTACTTTAATGTCTGCTGTCATATTCGCATTTCCAGAAACAAGACTGCCTTCTGTCACCTTATAATCATTGACTCCAGACAATTCAACTGTATATTTTACATCTGGCTGAAGCTGTGCTGTAAATACTAAATTGCTGTCCATTGTAAGTGTTACGTCATCTGCAAGACTTTCTTTGTCTGCAACAAGCTTTACAGCAAGCTTTGTCACATCATAATCACTTGCAAAACCTGTAATCTTACCAGAGTATGTATACATCTTCTTTTCTTCAATAACCAAATTTACACCTGTCTTACCAGAAAGAGCATCCGCTATTGTTACCTCAACACTCTTTGAATCATTTGTAATACCATAACCTGCAAATCCAGAAAGTGAAGCTGTATAGGTATCATCAGCAGCAAGCACTGCGCTGAACTTACCTCCACTTATTGCTGTCTCTGTCTTTTCGCCTGTTTTGCTGCTGGTAAATACTATCTTTGCTGTATCAGGCACACTTACACTGCTGTCAATCGTTCCTGATACTGTTGCACCCGGAATTTTAACAATTCTGTTATATACAGGTTTTCCTACAGAACCAGTCCATATTTTATATGTACCGCTGTTTTGTGCAACAAACTCACATTTTTTCATATCTTTAGTAATAGTCGTTGTGTCAAGCTGCGTGCCTCCATCAATACACTGGAAATTTAACTCTGCACCTTCAGCCGCAGAACTTAAGCCTGCATACACCCAAAACTTATCTCCTGCATTAACATTTGCAACAGTAATATTTCTTCTGTTCTCTCCACCTGTACCGTTACAATAGTACATACCATTTGCCTCATAACCATCATCATACTTGGTGGTAGCTGCTGCACTTGTTCCATAGTTTTTCTTTGATATAGAATATAGTCGGTCTCCACTAGCATGTGACAATGTTAAATCGCCAAATACGGTTGTTCCTCCTACAAACTTGGCATCTGAGCCAACATTTGGGCTTGCTTCCCAATCAGCTGCTGTTATATGGTTTGCATACATATTGGTATTGGTTTCCTCAACAGCTCCAAAATCCCAGACATCAATCTTCTTTGTTGCTCTTACGTTATCTGCACCAAGTGCTATCAGACTGTTTCCCAAACAGGATACTACCATCAGCATAGCACAAAAGATACTACAATAACGCCTTATTGAATGTTTCCCCATGAACACCTGCCACTAAAAATATAAATCTATACATTTATCTTATCAAACTTGACTTATTGCTTGTAAAAATAAAATATAGGTTTATTCATTAGTAGACTCTCCTTTCTTTAAATATTTTTTAGGTAATTATTTACTTTTTCAATATTTAATATAATAATTTAGTTGTATAATTACCTGTTTATATATTATAATTATATAACTTTTCCAATTATACTGCAACAATATACTAAAAATTTTGCATTTACATGTGATAAAATTTATATATCTTTACATAAACAAATCTTTTTAATTCTAATATAATCATCATCATTTTATTTACTTGTATTTTTTACCTTCTTTATCCTATGTAATTGTGGTTTTAATGTCACATCTGAAATAACAAGCCCATCACGACAATCAATAATATATTCAATCATATCTGCCACTTCTTTAGGTTCAAGATGTGCTAATATATCCTCATCTTCACTAAAATCAGCATTTCTATAAAGATTTGTCTTTGTCATATCAGGCTGTATATTAATAACTTTGATGCCTGTCTTTCTAACCTCGTCAAACAAACTATGACTAAAACTTGTCAATCCTGCCTTTGTAGCACCATACACGCATCCATGTGTATTAGACTTCGTCGCTGTAACAGAAGATACATTGACAATAATCCCCTTTGTTTTTTGCAAATCGCGAAGCAATATATTGGTGATAATCATAGGGGCTTCTAAATTTGTTCGCACCATCTGTTGAATTTTTGTGCTGTTTAATGTCTCATGTGGTCCATAAAATCCCACTCCTGCATTATTTACAAGCAATCCAACTCTATGTTGTTTTTTTATGGTATTTAATGCAGCGATTAATTGTTTTGTATCCGTAATATCACATATTACTTGATGAAAAAACGATTTAAAATTATTATTAAAATCTTCACTCTCATAAAATGTTCTTCCAAAACCATATACAACAAAACCATGCTTCACTAACATTTTGCTGATAGCAAGCCCTATCCCTGAAGAAGCGCCTGTTACAATTGCTGTTTTTTCCATTATTTCTCCTATATCTTAGTCCATGCTGTTGCAAAATAAAAATAATAATCCATATAACCGTTATCTAAATCGTTTGTAATTATATCTAATATGGAAAATTTTTTGCAACATTCCTTTTTACTTATATTTATAATAAACATCATATCCACAAATCAAATCAATTTATTTTATTTTTTCCACATAAACACTTTATTTTTTCCAACCAAATCCATAAGTTTTGTGGATAAAAATTGTTCCATCTCACACATCACTTCTTTTTTATAATGATACACCCCTTTGTCATTCTCATATGGATACTGCGTTATATCAGAATAAGGGTCATTATTTCTCATATTTTTTAAATAATCAACCGATATGCGAAAAGAACCAACACTGACATCCATTAATTCTTGCATATCAAGATTTTGTGAAATGGCATCAAGCATATTCTGATAATGATATTTCCAATCCTTACAATATATCATTGGGTCAAAACATAATCGAACCAGATGTCCTTTATCCATCATACTTTTTGCCCAATGGATTCTATCCATCATAGAAGCTGTGTTATGCTCATATCGTTCAATAATATATTGAGGTGAAACGGTAATAGCATATATTACCCCATCAACCACTTCTATATCTTCTATTATCTTTTTACTGCAACATTTTGTGCGTATCTCTATCTTTAGATTATTATGTGTTTTTACAAACTCTGTCCATACTTTTACAAATCCTGTTAACCCCTCAACTGCTATTAGGTCTGTATCATAAGACACGCAGATATAGGCACTATGTTCTTGTAATATCTGTTCTACTTCTTTTAAAATATCTTCAATATTAATAAAAATAACCATATTACCTGATGGATACATTCCTTTAAGATAACAATATTCACAATTATATAGGCAATTCATAACACAAGATGTATAATAAAAATGCTCATTGCCAAAATTTTGACAAACCCTAGCACCCGGATAGACCAATTTTCCCTGCTTTGATGCAATAATAAGGGATTGTGCCTTATGTTGCGACAAATAATTTTGACCCTTTCGACAAAATACATCTTTGAAATGCTTAATTATAATCACTTGCGCCTCTGGAAAATGATGCAACAACTGGATTGTACTAGGATGGTCTATTATTTGTTGTTCAACATATATATGGGAAAATCGCTTACTATAATAATTCCATTTCAAGCTGCTCATAACACTTTTTCCCTTCTCTTTTATCTTTACATGGAAGCCTTTTGTCCAAATACATATCTTCTATCTTTTTGTGATAGTCTATACCTGTTATATCCATATAATGAAACAAATGTTTCAATTTGTTTCGCATAGTCTCTGAACAGTGCATATCGTCACACACCTTATCAATCCAATCCATTTGAGTAAAAGATGGGAATTTGCTTAATTCCTCGGACTCTATCTTTTGTTGTCTGCAAAGCAACTCCAAAAATTGTACAAGTGCTTTTCCATTTTCCATAAAAATCGTATGGATAAATTCTGGCGTTACTTTTTGTGGCTCGCCATTGTCAGACACTACTTTTAAAATAATAATTCGTTCTGTTCCCACATACTGAATTGCAGCTTGATAAACACCTGACGCCTCCATATCAATCAATATATTTTTTGCATTTATCATGCAATCTGCTATGTTGGGATATTTGTCGAATTTTTCTTTATCTTTTGTATATAACATGGGCAATGTCAAAATGGCACTTTCTAAAAAATCATGCCTATATAATATATCTGGATAAAATGTCTTACCTGTTTCTGCTTGTACAATTTTATTACAAATATAAAAATTGTTTTGATAATTATTTGTCGAAAAAATACCACATGTCCCAATATGAATTATCATATCTTGATTATTAATATTATATTTTGTACAGATATGACTTACCGATATGGCAGCAGCCATACTGCCCACCCCCATAATAATAAGCCTTATGTGCTTCTTATCATCTATATATTGTTGATATTTTCCATTAACACATTCTTTCTTTAAATCAAGCAGCGATATAAGTGCTTTCGCTTCAGGATAAATTGCTGTAAATATATATATCACACGTAATAACCTTACCTTTCTGTTATCCAATTGCAAATCCATGTCATAATCACTATATTTTTTCATATATTATTTATGGTATTCATAATATCACACTGTCAAACCCAATTTCAAACATGATTTCTTCTTTTTTCGACATTTTTCGACATTTTTCGCAACCGGTTTTCGACATGTATTTTTGTCGAAAAACCACTTTAGCAATTTGTACATTATCTTATAAAACGCCCTATTTGTGCGGTTTTTCAAAAAACATTTTCTAAAATATTATGATTTTATTTGTCGATTTGTAAAGAAAAATCATTCGACAAACTTCGCCATGTCGTTTGTCGTTTTATGTCTCATTCATAATTTATTCATATTTTGTACTTATTTTTTACATATTTATCCTTTACTATTATTTTGTCGTAGGAAAAGCCTAAGGCTCTTCATAAACTCCTTCTTTTTTATATACCGTTATATATATATTGTTCTACTTTTACAAAGTAGCTACCTCCCTTGCTTTTTTTGTAATTAGAATATATATATAACGGTTTTTTTTCGCCTATCCATTATTCTATTTCCATTATTTATATAAATATCAAATAATTTTTATCTTGCTATTTTCGACAAAAATATATATTTCTTTTTTATATCTATTGATTCTTTTTATCTTTATTGGTACAATAACCACAGCATAGCTGTGGTATGAAAGTTTGCTGTGCAAACTTTTTGTGAAAATCTACATTGATTTTATAATATAATAACCGCAGCATAATAAGGGAAAGAGGTGAAAAGATGTTTAATTTTTCTTGCAAGTAAAATTGGAATATACAATAGTATTCAATATGATAATACTTACAACGCTATTTCATATTGATAATACTATTCCCATTGCAAGAAAGTTATACATCTACTCATCTCTATACTATTTTACTGCCACTTTGCTATGTTTCTAAGTGGTCTCATTGTGATAATTGTATTTAGGGAGAGCAGCAAGAATAAACTTTCTTGCTGCTCTTCTTTTTGTGCAAAAGTGTATAAGAATATAAACACTTTGCAGCATATATTCCACAAAATAAAAAAAACATATAAGGAGAAATATGTATGTCAATGATTAAAATAGAAAATCTTACTTTTTCTTACCCAACAAGCGGTGATAATCTATTTGAAAATGTTACTTTTCAAATGGATACTGATTGGAAACTGGGGTTTGTAGGAAGAAATGGCAGAGGAAAAACAACGCTTTTTCATCTTTTGCTTAACAAATATGAATATCGTGGAAAAATAACTCATTCTGTACAATTTGATTATTTTCCATATACTGTAGCTGATAAAAGTCGCTTAACAGAAGAAATCTTACAAAAAATTTGTCCATTTGTCGAACCATGGGAAATTACAAGAGAACTATCTTACCTTGAAGTTGATATTGATGTACTTTGGCGACCATTTGAAACGCTTTCAAACGGTGAACAGACAAAAGTTTTGCTTGCCGCTCTCTTTTTAAATGAAGGGCATTTTTTACTGATTGATGAACCGACAAATCACTTGGATACTCATGCAAGAAAAATGGTATCCGCCTATCTAAAAAAGAAAAAAGGCTTTATATTAGTATCACATGACCGCTGTTTTTTAGATGGCTGTATAGACCACATCTTATCCTTAAATCGAACAACAATAGAAGTACAAAATGGTAATTTCTCATCTTGGATGGCTAATTTTACACGACAGCAAGAATCCGAAATTGCACAAAATGAACGATTACAAAAAGATATTAGTCGTCTAAAGCAATCAGCCAAACGCTCTGCTGTCTGGTCTAATCGTGTAGAAGCCTCAAAAACTGGCGCTGCGGATAAAGGTTATGTTGGTCATAAAGCTGCAAAAATGATGAAGCGTTCAAAAGTGATTGAGGCAAGACAGCAACAGGCAATTAAGGAAAAGTCAGAATTGTTAAAAAATATTGAGACAACCGAAAATTTAAAGCTTTCTCCATTACAATATCATACAGATAGATTGGTTACTTTTTCAGATATTATAATTTGTTATGATAACAAAGCTATCTGTAATCCTGTTTCTTTTACTATACAACAAGGTGAACGAGTGGCACTTGATGGCAAAAATGGAAGTGGAAAAAGTAGTCTGTTAAAACTTTTGACTGGTGAAAAAATAGATTATACAGGTACTATGACAATTGAATCAGGTTTGATTATTTCCTATGTACCGCAAGAAACTTCACATTTACAAGGGAGGCTTGGCAACTTTGCAAGACAACATCATATCAACGAAAGTCTATTTAAAGCAGTTTTACGTAAAATGGATTTTGAACGAACCCAGTTTGAAAAGGATATAAAATATTTTTCAGAAGGACAAAAGAAAAAGGTTCTAATCGCAAAAAGTTTATGTGAACAGGCACACTTATATATATGGGACGAACCTCTTAATTTTATTGATATCTATTCCCGTATGCAGATTGAACAGCTTATTAATGAATTTTCGCCTACAATGATTTTTGTTGAACATGATAGTACCTTTAGAGAGACAATTGCTACAAAGTGCATACAAACTGTAAGATTAACCAAAAACAGGTAAAATACTAAATTTCATTTTTAGGATTTAAACAAAAAAGCTGTTGCAAAATATAAATTTATCATAATACAACATATTTTATTATTTATTCCAATATCTTGTACCAAAAATTTATTTTGCAACAGCTTTAATCCCATTTATCACTTAGGAAAAGTCAAATCCTTATGCAGGCATAACACTTGACTTATTATTTGTTAAAATAACACCAAAATGTTTCATAAGATAATACTTAAAAAAACTCGTCGTCTGCATCGACCCCAAATTTATATACTTGACTATAATGTCCTAATTCGTCTTCAAACCCCGGTCCACTTACCATAAGTCCTGTACAATCGCTGCTAGACACGGCATCCGCCATATCAAGATAATCTTCTTCAAACGTATTGGTTTGTGTCTCTTTATCATGTGCTGAACCAATATCATCATATGGCGTGCTTTGAAGCTGTTTTCGACTAATTAAATAATCTTCATCATTTAAATAACTATCATCATCATATCGACCTTTTAACTTCATTCATTTCTCCTCCTTTCTTGAAGCTATGGTTATTATGTGTTTCTATCGTTATTTCAATACAGCTATACAAAATATACCATTTTGTATAATTTCATTTTTCTCTCACACAATATAATGTAAATAGTTTATTCGTGCAGCTTTTGCACAGAAATGAGGTTTATTATGAATGAAGATAGTATAAAATTACTAAAAGAATGTTATTCTGGTTGTACAATGGCTATTAACAGTATTGACCAAGTCCAAGAATTTGTTAAAGATGATGCTTTGTTGTCACTCCTTGAAGAATACAAAAATGAGCATGAACACTTAAAAGAGCAGTCTTGTGAATTTTTAAACAAAGCGGGCGAAGATGGCAAAATGCCTCCTGTAATGGCTTCTGCCTTTTCATGGATTACTGCCGAAATGAAACTTCTTATAAAAAATGATAATACACATATTGCAAAACTTATGATGGATGGCTGTAATATGGGAATACAATCTATTGGTGAATATTTAAATAAATATCATAACGCTTGTGATAATGCTATAAAACTTGCAAAAGAACTGATAAGAAGTGAAGAAGAATTTAGCAAAAAAATGGAGAATTTTCTTTAAATTTTAAAATTATATTGTATTTGTAAATTTGGGACTAAAAAATTTTTCTTCTGTAATAAATATGATTTATTTAAAAAGCTGTCATACAACAATTGATATATTTATTTGTTATATGACAGCTTTATATTCATTTATAAAACATCATTTTTTCTTGTTTAAATAAGAGACTGCAGACAGTGCTGCAACATTGCCTTCTCCTGCTGATTTTATATACTGATACGGCGCTCCTGTTATATCGCCACAAGCAAATAACCCCTTTAAATTGGTCTGCATCTGTCTATCAACTTCCACAAGATTACCAACTAGTTTTAGTCCCGGAACAAGCTGTTGCACAGCAACGCTGTCTCTTAACAAAAAAATACCATCAACAAAATATTTAGACTGTTCTGTTATCAGACATATCTTTTGTTCTTCTTTTTCTATTGACTGTGGCTTTTCCTCACAGATTACAATATTATCACCAAGTGAGCCATCTTTTTTATACATTGGAAAATACAACACTTTATCTGCTATTTCAGACAAAAAAACAGCTTCACTTTCCTCTTCTTGTGAAAATCCCACAACGGCAGCAACTTTATTTTTATAAAACTGTGCATCACATGTTGCACAATAACTTACACCTTTGCCAATATTTTCAAGCTCTCCCTTAAAAGGCTTTGCAACAGAAAGTCCTGTTGCAAGAATCACAGACGTTGCCTCATAAGTGTTATCACCGCAATCAATAACAAAATACTCTCCCAAAGCATATATTGTATTTACTTTGGTCTCTGTAATAGTGATATCCAACTCTTTTAAATGTTGTAAAAATGCCTCCTGCAACTCTTTACCTGTCACATTTGGTAAACCTAAATAATTGTTAATAGTATGTGCCTTTTCCACCTTCTCACTAAGAAATTGATTGCCAATCAACAATATCTTTTTATTGCGAATCGTTGCTGTTATTGCTGCTGACAATCCTGCGGGTCCTGTTCCAATAATTGCAATCTCATATCTTTCCATATCATACTACCTACCATAATTCCATATTAATATTAAATTCTCCAGCAATATTTTGCATAATTCTATCAGCCTCTGCCATAATATCTGCACATTCTTTTAGTTCTTTTTGCACTTCATCTGTAAATTCTCTATCTTTTTTGTATCTTAATTGATGCTCTGTACTTGCCCAAAAATTCATAGCAATTGTTCTTATTTGTATTTCAACTGGAATCTTTCTTGTCTGATTTGAAAATTGCACCTCTGTTGTTACAATTAAATGCAGACTTCTATAGCCATTATCCTTTGGATTTAGTATGTAATCTTTTGCCTCTATTAATTCAACATCTTTTTGTTTAATAAGCATTCTTGCAACATTATATACATCTTCAATAAAAGGACATATAACACGAATCCCTGCAATATCGCGAATATTATTTGTAAGTGCGCTAACCGTCATAGGTAGCCCTTTTCTTTTTAACTTTAACAAAATACTTTCTTTTGATTTTATTCTGCTTTCAATATTTTCAATTGGATTCCTATCATTACTAAATTGAAACTCTCTTTTTAAAATATTAATTCTTGACTCAAGCTGATTAATACCAGCCTCATATAAAAACATAATCTGATGATATTGTCTTTCTATATCTAAATAATCTCTGGCTCGCGGCAATAACATCTCTTGTTCAATATCTCCTATTGATATAGCCTCACCATTCATTAAATGTTCCTCAACCTTCATAGAAATTCCATATTTTTCCACTGCAAAATTAACCTCCTACGTAATTTTATTTCTGCAAATAAATTATCAATTTGACTTCTCACACAAAAAAAGAGCCATATAGCTCTCTAAACTTATACGAATTACTACATACCTTTGTCTGGTAATTTTATCTACTCACGCAATCTGTGAACCTTTGTATAACACTGCAAATGCCACAGTTTTTCTATAAGTATTTTATCATATACCATAAATGCTGTCAATTTTTTATATATTTATTAAATTTTATATATTTTTTAAATATATATTTATATTTCCCCTTTCAATCTTGTCAAAATCAAATAGTATCTACTCTTATTATAAATTTACAATATGTCTTTACTTGACTTTATAATTCTTTATGATAAAATTTCTATATATTTAACATTTCTTAAGATATTAATGATATAGTTTTAATAAAATCAATGTATAAATATTATTTATTAATTTATGATATTAAGATAAAAAAACAAACTTAACAAAATTTAGTAAATATTTTGTGCTTATGCTCAAAAAACAGCACAGAAATGAGGATTTTTATGAAAAATATATTAATTATAGAAGATGACAATCATATTAATGATATGTTAAGCAAATTATTACAATTAAACCATTACCATACATTTAGTGCTTACTCTGGAACAGAGGGCGTTTTATTGCATAATAATCATATTGATTTGATTTTATTAGATTTAATGCTGCCCGGAAAAAATGGAGAAAAAATCATAAAAGAATTACAACATAAGAAAAAAGTTCCTATTATCGTTATCAGTGCAATAGATGATACAAATAAAAAAATTGATTTATTAAAATTAGGTGCCAATGATTATATTACCAAACCTTTTAACAATGGTGAACTTCTTGCAAGAATTGAAGTACAATTAAGACATTCTTTTGAGAATAATGAACAAGAATCCATTTTAAAATTTAAAGATATTGAATTAAATGCCATTGATTATACTGTAAAATGCAATAATGAATATATAAATTTATCCAAAAAAGAGTTTGAAATACTAAAAGTAATGGTTGAAAATCCAAATAGAGTTTTTACAAAAAATAATCTGATAGAACAAGTTTGGGATAATGAAGACTCCGCAGATGATAATACCTTAAATGTTCATATCAGTAAAATCCGAAACAAATTAAAAGAAAAAAATCCTAATGAAAAATATATTGAAACGGTATGGAGCATCGGATATAAATTAAAAAAGTAATCTTCTCCTGTTTATAGAGGCAAGGGTTTCCTCTTGTTGCGAACAGTTGATTCTTGTTTAGCAACACCAATATGCTGAGCATAACTTTGCAAAACACAAAAGGGTACAGTAACAACTGCCCCTTTACGTTTAGTCACTTTCTTTACACAAGCGCTCGTTGTTTTTGAAAACGAGGCGGCAGAACACCCAATCCCTTCTTTACAAACATACGATTCCAACAGCGGATACAGTTTCTCATCTCAATATTGTCCACAAAGGAGCAGGTAAACATATTGCCTGTTTTTATTCCAGCAAGCGTAGGCGAACAATGCCGCACCAACATTTCCTCTGACATAACTCCTCCTTATAAAATATGTTCTTCTAAAATCATTTTCAATGCCGCTATAGAACTGCTGTGTGAACGGGCGATTTTAACATTTTGTCCTTTTGCCTCATTTAATGCACAGCGAATCATTTTATGTGATACTGTGTTTGTAAAGAGTACTATCAAATCTGGTGTTCCCATATTTTTCATCTCGCTGTTCATTTTCATGTACACCTTAGCTTTACATTTGTACTCTCCACACAAGTCTTTATATTGGCGAACCATACATTCATTTCCGCCTACTATTACTACACTCATATAAAATCCTTTCTTATTAGTTAGCTAAAACTAACTATCAGGTGAAAATAAATGCCTTTTTCAAGGCGATTGCATTTAACAAGGTTTATTCCGATGTAAGTTAGTATTATCTAACTTTTGTTTTATATTACTATAATTAAGATATATTTGTCAATACATATTCATAAAATTTTTAAAAAATTCTAATTATAAAGAGATACCAGCTTTCTTGAAGATTCAAGATAAAATTTAAGACTTCTTTAAGAATTGTGTTAAGAGTTTCTTAACACTTTTTTTGTATACTAAGACAAACAAAGACACAATGGAGGAATAAATGTGAATGAAATTATTTTAAAAACCAATAACCTAAGCAAAAGTTACAAAAACTTTACTGCCATTAACCAAGTAAATATACAGATAAATAAAGGTGATATTTATGGATTAATTGGCAGAAATGGCGCAGGAAAAACGACTTTAATGAAAATTATTACCACACTTACCAATAAAACCAATGGCGAATTTGAATTGTTTAACCATAAGGATAATGATTTAACACAAACGAAACGAAGAATTGGATGTTTAATTGAAAACCCTGCCTTTTTTTCTAATCTGAGTGCCTATGATAATTTAAAATATTATGCTATTCAAAAAGGTATTACAGATAATAACCAAATTATACAATCCTTAAAATTAGTCGGTCTTGAAGACACTAAAAACAAGAAATTTAAAAACTTCTCACTTGGTATGAAGCAACGGCTAGGCATTGCTTTTGCTATACTAGACAATCCTGATTTTATCATATTAGATGAACCTATTAATGGTCTTGACCCTATTGGAATCAGCGATTTAAGGGATACGTTTAAACGATTAAATGAAGAAAAAAACATTACTATCTTAATATCTAGCCATATTTTATCTGAATTATATTTGCTTGCCACTAGATTTTGCATACTAGAACAAGGTCATGTCATAAAAGAACTCACAAAAGAAGAATTGGACACAGAATGTTCTAAATGTATTGTTATTAAGACCGATGATACTAAAAAGGCAACGGTTATCTTGGAAAAAGAATTAAATACAACAAACTACCAAGTTGTAAATAATGAAGAAATCAGGCTTTATGACTATTTAGAACAAAGCCAAAAAATAAATAAAGTTCTTGTAAAAAATGATGTCAACATAAAACAAATTCAAGAGACTGGAATATCACTGGAAGATTACTTTAAATCATTAATTAGCTCACAAAACTAATTAACAAAATTTGTTTCAAAAATAAATTATTTTATATTTATGCCTGCACAGAACCGTTTACTGTTCATTAAATTTGCAGGTTATGGAAAGGCAAGGTTATTTTTATGATAAATCTAATAAAGTCCGATTTATATCGAATATTTAAAGGAAAAGCAATTTATATTACATTAGCTATTGTTATTATTATTGGTATTGTTAGTTGTGTAGGTATGTCATCTGGTTATATTGGTGTGTCAACGGGTTCTAAATTAACCTCTTTTGATAAAGAAAGCACAATTGCTTTAAATGAAGCAAACAACTTAATAGAATATCGAAATATTATAAAAAGTCATGGTTCTTTTGAACTCGACCGACAAATAATCGGTCAAAATGGCAATCTATACTATTTGTTTATTGTTATTGTTGTTATTTCACTGTCAACAGATTTTTCTAATAAATCCATTAAAAATACGCTGTCCTCAGCAATAACAAGAAAACAATATTACTTTTCTAAATTGGTATTAATAGCATTTTTAGGAACTCTGTTTGTATTATTTAATAATTACTTTTCCTATTTTTTAAATTTAATTATAAATGGAGATAACTTTTCTATGCCATTTATGGAAACAGTAAAAATAACTTTATTGCAGCTTCCTCTATTATATGGCATAATCAGCTTACTTGTATGTTTTGCGTTCGTACTGCAAAAAACAGCACTGTTTAATACGGTCTCTATATCCTTTATCATACTATTACAAACATTGATAATAGGCATTACCAATTTATTTAAAATAAACCTAAATGGGTTCTATGACTATGAATTTCAATCTGCCTTATCAAAACTGGCTGATTTTCCTACCAATAAATATATTATTATCTGTGCAGTGCTTGGAATTGCATATATTGTTGTATTTAATATAATTGGTTATAACATATTTAAAAAGTGTGAAATTAAATAAAATTTGACTGTATCTAATAATGCAATTTTCTAATTTTTCATAGAAACTTGAACTCTGTCAAAACAAGCAAGTTGAACTCCCGCTTAAAAAGCGGGAGACTTCTTGAGAAGGTTAAAAAATCACAAGGAGAAAACCATAAATATGATTGTACTAATTTTTATTTTAAGTTTTATTATAATAGGGTTGCTTGCTTATCTTGTCTTATTAAATAAGGAATTAAAATCATTGTCAAAACAAGTGGATAATTTAATAAATATGAACAGTAATCACCTAATTTATTCAGAATATAATTTAAAAAATGTAGCTCCTATTATTATAAAAATAAATCATTTAATCAAAAAATCAAAAAATATTGAACTCAATTACAATAACAAAAATAAATCATTAATGAAAATGATGACTAATATCTCTCACGATTTAAGGACTCCTCTCACATCAGCACTTGGATATATTGATATGATTTTATATTCTAATATCAGTAAAGAAGAACAGATAAAAGAATTAAAAATTATAGAGGAACGCCTAAAACGATTGGAAGAATTGATAAATTCGTTTTTTGAGTTTTCTAAAATTATATCAAATAATAAAGACCCTGAACTAGAAAAAATGAATCTTAATACGATTTTAGAAAATTGTATTATAAACTATTATGAGGATTACAAAAATCACAAAAGGCAGATATTATTTAATTATAATCAAAACAAAATTATGCTCTACTCAAATAAAGAAATACTTGTACGAATATTTGATAATTTAATAGCAAATGCCTACAAACACAGCACTGGCGATTTAGAAATCAATATTACTGCAAATGACACTATAAAAATAACATTTATTAATTCATTAGATTACAATGATTTAGATATTCATAAAATGTTTGATGAATTTTATACCATTGATATATCAAGGACAAAAGGAAATACAGGATTGGGACTTGCTATTGCAAAAGAATTTACAGAAAGTTTAGGTGGTAAAATCTATGCAAATAAGAAAAAAGGGCTATTAGAAATTACAATGGAATTTAACCAATTGCTTAATAAACTGGAGATTATCTAAAATATTATTTATATTTATGTATCCTTTCAGAACTCTCTATATTATCTGAATACTTATAAATAATTTTTTTTTTTTGGGGGGGGCAGCAATACAATTCCAAAAAGGATAAAAATAAAAGCCCTACAACCCAGCTCCACGTCTGAATCATAAGACTTTTGCAAGTGCGTCGCCAGGGGTTCGAACCCTGGACACCCTGATTAAGAGTCAGGTGCTCTACCAACTGAGCTAGCGACGCTTATTAATAAAAATAATTTCTAGTGCTAAACACAAGTGACATTATATACCATGATTTTACAAAATGCAAGTTATTTTTTTGTATTTATTTAAGAACATATTTTTTCTTTAAAAATCTTCCACTTTTGTTCAATCTGCAAGTTTAATAAATAATAAAATACATTTATTTAATCCAATATGGATTAATTTATTGCTATTCATTAAAAAAGCATTTATAATCTCCTTATCAATTTATATTGGAGGTCGAATCATGTCAGATCATTCAGAACACAAAAACCATTTCACTCCGAACAGCAAATATTTTACAATTGTTGTATATGCACTGCTATTTGTTATTGGAACGATTGTTATATACAAATTTATTGGCAATCTTGACACTACAATTTCATTTTTGGGAAAAGTAATACATATTCTCTCTCCATTTCTTGTAGGTGCTTTTATTGCATTTATATTGTATCCACTTGTAAAATTTTTATACGCCAAATGTTTTATGGGGATTTGCCATATTAAATCAAAAAAAATTGCCAAATGGCTGTCTATTTTAGTTGCCTATATTATTGCTATTGGTGCTTTTGCAATTCTTATTATATTTGTTGCACCCCAAATTTATACAAGTATTACAGATATTTCTGTTCAATTTCCTATATGGTTTGAAAGCGCACAACAATTTATTATTGAACTGGAACAAAATCACCCTGATTGGGCAAAATTCCTTGATTATGACCAAATTAACAACTATATTCAATCGGCTTTGCCAAGTATATTAAACTATACTACTACTGCACTTAGCAACATTATTCCAGCCATTGTGATGACTTCGATGGCAATTGTAAAAGGCATTATCAGTTTTTTAATTTCAATTATCATTTCTGTCTATATGATAGCTGACCATAAAAATTTATTTTATCAGATTAAACGATTAATGTATGCGTTCATTCCTAAAAAAGTTGTTGATTCTTCTCTAAAAATTGTGCATGAAAGCGGCAGTATTTTTACAAGCTTTATATTTGGAAAAGCTCTTGATTCACTGATAATTGGTATTATTTGTTTTGTGTCAATGATTATATTTAATTTCCCATATGCTGTACTTATCAGCGTTATTGTTGGTATCACCAATATGATTCCATATTTTGGACCTTATCTGGGTGGTGCTGTTGGCTTTATGTTTATATTAATTACAAACCCTATTAAAGCTTTGTTTTTTATTATTTTAATTCTAGTAATACAGCAATTTGATGGTCTTTTTCTTGGACCTAAAATTTTGGGTGATAAAACAGGTTTAAAACCTTTATGGGTTATTTTTTCCATCACCGTTGGAGGCAGCTTATTTGGTGTATTGGGTATGTTTCTTGGGGTTCCATGTGTTGCTGTTTTAAATTATATTCTCAATATTATTGTGGAACATTTACTGAAAAAGAAAAATATTAACATCCCCCCTTACGATTCCAATCACCACATATAAATTTTTCCACCGCATCCCAACTGCGTTTTATAGCAATTAATTTTTTATTTATTTTTTTATTTTTATAACAAGCATATGATATTGAATTCCATGATTTACGTCTCCCCATGCTAATCTCCTCTATGTCTTTCAACCTTAGAAAACACGCTAAATACAGACATAAATTGTGATTACTATATCATATGCTTTTATCTTTCTTTTGCCACAAACACTGCAAATTACTGTCAATAATTTATTTTTATGGAAAATTTAACAATTGTTTTCAATAATTGCTTTTTTTAACCTAACGAACAGCTATCAATTTACATATTGGATTGCCTTGCAGTGAAAATCGCTCCTCATACTCTGTCATTACATTTCCTTCTAAAAGAATTATATCATTATGCAAATCTCTTGTTTTTGCTTGCAATTTCCACCCTGCTTCTTTCACCTGCTCAATAGAAAAATCAAACAGCGCAGTATTATCAGTCTTAAATTCAACTTTTCCATCTGGTTTTAATATGATATTATATCGATTAAAATATTGCTTTGATGTTAATCTTCTTTTGGCATGTCTATCTTTTGGCCATGGGTCTGAAAAATTCAAATATATCTTATCAACTTCATACTTACCAAAGACTTCACATATATTTTCTGCATCCATTCTTATAAAGCGAAGATTTGAAAGTTGTAACTCATTTTGCTTTTCTACCGCTCTTAGCAAAACACTGGAATATTTTTCTATACCTATATAATTAATATTAGGATTTGTATTAGCAAGTGTTGATATAAATTTTCCTTTCCCCATTCCTATCTCTATATGTATTGGATTTTGATTACCAAACACTTCAAACCATGTATTACACATACCATTTGGTTCTGTAAAAACATATTCATTTGTCACCATCACTTCTCTAGCTTTTGGAACATTTCTCAATCGCATAATACTCTCCATTTCTATACTTTATTCTAACCAATAATGAACAAAACGAATATTTATAATCCGCTTGACCACCTGCTTATAACTGTTTAGCCATACCAATATAATACATGTCCAAACTGCTACGTTATTTTAGCATGATGCCAATTTGTAAGCAATATATTCTTTACAATTATAGGACACATAAGTTACAATATGATTTATACCACAAAAATTTAGTCAAGCGGATAATTGCAAAACGCAAGTTTTTTATTATATATTGAGTAAAATCATTCGTTTTGCAAATCTCTCATTTCTGATTAATTTATAGAAAGGATTTTATGTATGAAACAATTTTATAGATACTTATCTGTTCTTTTAATGGTCTTTATTATCATAAATACATTTTTTTGTTTTTCTGATACCGCTATGGCAGAAGAAAACAACAACAGCGATAATGACTGGCCTGTTGCTCCTGAAATTGTAACCCAAAGTGCTATATTAATCGATGCAGATACTGGAGCTATTCTATATCAAAAGGAAGCACATACACGTTTGTATCCAGCCAGTACCACCAAAATTCTTACAGGTCTTTTAGCAATAGAAAATTGTAGTATGGATGAAATTGTAACATTTTCATCAACAGCCGCCAATTCAGTGACATATGAAGATGCCAGTCTTGGAACAAAAGCAGGTGAAGAATATACGGTTGAACAAGCTTTATATGGATTATTGCTCTACTCTGCTAACGAAATTGGCTATGGTCTTGCAGAACATGTAAGTGGTTCTTTATCCAGCTTTACAGACCTAATGAATGAACGTGCCAAAGAACTTGGTGCTATCAACTCACATTTTGCAAATGCCAGTGGCTTACACGATGAAAACCACTATACAACAGCTTACGATATGGCAATGATTGCAAGAGGCTGTTATAATAATTCAACTTTTGTTAATATTGATTCAACAACAACCACATATACGATTCCTGCAACCAATAAGACTGCAACACCACGAAATATTCGACATCGTCATTTAATGCTAAAAGGCAGAGAATATTACTATGAATATTGTAAAGGTGGTAAGACTGGATTTACAGACCAAGCGGGATACACACTTGTAACATTTGCTGAAAAAAATGACATTCGCCTTATATGTGTATGTTTTAAATCTGGTGCAAATGAGCGTTTTCAAGATACTAGAGCTTTATTTGATTGGGGATTTAATAATTTTAAGAAAGTTACAACAACCAGCAGCACTATTAATTCATTGTTTACAAGTGACAGTTATTATCAATCAAGAATCTATAATAATTATGGTTTAAACTTTAACTTAAAAGCCTCAACACTCACCATTCCTAATAACAAAAATATTGGGGAGATTTATATTGACATTGATGACAATTATAATAGCTCAAATGAAAATGGTATATATACTTCACAGCTAAACTTTATGTGTAGTGACAATATTGTTGGAACAACAAAGATAACACTTTCTTCTGATGATAATATTGCAGCCTCCAGCAATTTGCCATTGATTAATCCAAGTCAATCAGCACCTGCTCCTAGCCCCAAGCAATGTATTGTCATTAATATATGGTTTTTAACTGCCATTTCAATATCCATTATTGTGATTTTATATATTATTGTTATCATCAAACGAATTAAAAAAGAAAAAAAACAAAAACGACGTAAATTGCGATTGTAAAAATTTTTGCTATAGCAAAATAAAAATAGTAACAACACAAATATTATAAAATCTGTTAAAAAATAAAAAATTCTATATAAGACATTGATATTATTTGACTAATATTAATGTTTTATATAGAAAATATTTTTTTACAATTTGACATTAAAAATATATATTGATACCGCTTAAATAATCTGTCTTAATTCATTGGAAAGTTTAATTCCATCTTGAAGTCTTAATTGATAAGCAACAGAACCATATACCATTCTGCTTTGATTAATAGCAGAAATCAATCTATTAACTTGTTTTCTTTGCTCTTTATTTAAATTTAGCTTATCTGATTTTTCATCTTCTTTTGCTTGACATTTTTCTGCATATAAATAAGGGGGCGCTTTTTAATTATATATTAGTGGGATATCAAAATAGCATTTACTATTATAATATGACGTCATTTTGACAGTATAATAAGATCAGTTGGATTTATGGATGTATAGATATATGCAGTCTGATTTATCACAATTCACATTGAGAACGAATAAAAAATTATTAAAAAAATTTCGTTTTGCAGCTGATTATAATGCTCGGTCTGCTAACCGAGAAATAGAAGTTCTTATGAAAAAATATGTGAATGAATTTGAAAAAAGCATGGCAAAATTACATTTGAATAATCTTTATATCCAATTGCTTATAAATAAATTATCATTTTTAACCACTTATAAATCAATCACTACAAATTAAGATAACCTCCAAGCAAGAAATGCAACAAAAAAGACATACCATCTTATTTTGATAATATGTCTTTTTTATGTGTATAATCAAATTACTTTAATATAATCATATTCTTATATTAAAATTTTTCACACTGCTTTATATTTTGCATCAATTTTTATATAAACAACAATTATCCCAATCGTTAATGCAAAAATTAACAACATCACTACAACCGCCATCATAGAATTTTGTTGAATAAAAAGGAAAGGAATCCCTATAATTTCAAATATTGCTGCATAAAAAAACCATATCTTTGCAACGGCATGATTATATCCTACAATATCTTTCTTTTTTCCCGGTTCCACCCCAGTAAAAAATCCAACTTCTGTTTTTGAACGCCAATTAACAACACCAATCATTACAAAAATTGATGCTACAATACTCCATATAATAAATGCAACAACCATAATTTCACCTCATTTCATTAATTTAGCTATATATTGTTTTACATTATTCTTTATGCCCGAAATCCTCTATTTATATTATAATCTTGTGATACCTCATTTGAACTTCCAGCACTTGAGTATGTAAGTCCTGCATAAACTTGTTGTGTATTTTTCATCAATGTTTCTGAATGGTCTGTAAGACTTACCTCATACCATGATTTGCGAAGTGTTTGAAGCATCTTTATGACAGAATCAATATATTTATCATTATCCGTAGATATGACACAACTTGCTTTAACTAAAAATTTTTGCATAGTCATATAGATAGTAAATAATTCTGTCGAAATTTCATACTGCATATCAAGGTCATATAATAATCGATCTATAACTCTTTTAGCAAGTTTTATATTTTCTGTATATTGCACTTTTTCCGATGCTGTCCTTGCACTTTTTGCATCTTCAAGATACTCCAATGCCATATCATACATAACAACGATAAGTTCTGTTTTATTTGCCTGAGAAATCCTATATGAAAATGTCTTAATTGCATCTTTATTCATTTAAGGCATCCCTCCTTCACAAATCTATATTTTACTGCAATAACTGAAGCACGGTTGATGGTCTTTCATTTGCCTGAGACAAGATAGATGTCGCTGCCTGTGTCATTACAGTAACAGAAGTATATTCTACCATTTCTTCTGCCATATCTGTATCAGTCACTGTAGAAAGTGACTTTGTAAGATTTTCTGTCGATGTAGAAAGATTATTTCTTGTATGCTCAAATCGATTTTCATAAGCACCTATCTTAGAGCGAATATCATTTGCTCTTGTTATAGCAATATCTACTGTCTCAATAGCTCTCTGTGCTGTATAACCTGTCATAACATTGATATTATCTGTACCAAGTGCATATGTTGTTATAGGTGGTATATCAATCTTAATTACTTGGTCTTGATTGGCTCCAATATGTATACTCATTGTGCCAACATCTGTAACTTCTTGTTCTACCTCTTTTATATCACCACCTGTTTTTTTTGCAATTTTGGCAGAATCATCAAATTGTGTTCCTGCTGTATTACCAGGTACATCTACTACAAACTCTTTATTATTTACATCTTTTATTGTAATAACTGTTCCTTTTGATGATATTACGGCACTATCTTCAAAACCAACACGCTTGCCATTAGCATCTTTTGTAATATCTACTACTGCATCTTTACCCTGTGAAACCATACCATCTGTAGCAGCATCACTAATACCTAATAAATTAGCCAAAAGCTTATTGTCACAAGTAACTGTAAGAGATTGGTCGCTTCCATACTCATTTGTCATCAATACCAGACTACTTCCAGATACTGTAGTTGCTGGCAAATAACCAGCATATTCTGTGCCATTAGCAACTGTATCATTCGCAAAACTTCCAACAACAAATGCTTTTGCCCCAGACTTATTAGCAGCCGCTACAATCTTATCCATGACATCATTTAATGTATCGCCTTCTGATATATCAATACCATAACCATTTAATGTAATCTTTCCAGCTTGTTCCTTTGTTATTGTAGCTGCATCTGACATTGTTATTGTTCCATTTGGTATCATAACTGCCTGTCTTGCATCTTCAGTTACTGTTATACCATATATACCTGCCACAAGATTATCTGTACAAGTTATCTGGGTTGCTCCTTGAACATTAGAATATACACGTCTCATTAAATTGCCGTTAAGGAGAGGTTGTGTATTAAACTCTGTGTCATTGGCAATTCTGTCAATTTCTTTATTAATGCTGTTTAATTCTTTTTGAATCGCCTCACGCTCGCCGTCTGAGTTTACATCATTTGCTGCCTGAACAGCTAATTCCTTCATACGCACAAGCATATTTTGAACTTCTGTCATTGCTCCGTCGGCTATATTTAATATGGATATACCATCTGCCGCATTGTTATCAGATTGGTCAAGACCTTTTATCTGTAATCTCATCTTTTCTGAAATTGCACAGCCAGCAGGGTCATCTGCTGAACTGTTCAATTTATACCCTGATGATAATCTCTTGATAGACTCAGAAAGCCTGTTCTCTGACCTTTGCAGTGCATTATTTGATACAATTGCTGATATATTTACATTTATTCTCATTGAAATAAAACTCCCTTCATTTAAACAATATCTCAAGTTTTGCAAGAATTTGAATCATACACAAACTCATTATCACAAATTATATCGGATAAAATCATAAAATACATTATACCAATGCCAAAACAATTGTTTTTGCAATTTTATATAATTTTTCTGTAGGAACCATATCTTGATTGTAATCATAGTTCGGTCTGACATTGTTGCGACTTGCACTGTGATATATCTGGACACGATTAATACCATGTTCGCCAAGTGTTTTTGAAACATTTGACAATTTCTTTGATAATTTATTTTCTCTTTCTGTATCGTTTCTTGTCACCTCGCCATGTGTGCCTGTGGCTCTTACGGTTCCATATAATTCTGCTGTATCATTCTTTATCTTTGCCTCAAGAATTACTGGACCTAATTCTTTATCATCATAGCTGATTGCTATCTTTCCTTTTTCGCTCTTGTCAACAGCTACAGTCAACTTCATAACACCAATGCCGTCTCGTTTTAAATATGGTATACTGTAGTCTCTGCGCATAGCCATATTGTTTAACAAGGTCATTGTATTACGCATCAATCTCACATGTCCGATTTTTTCAAAAGTATCATCGGTTCCCTTAGATTGCAACGCATTATCTGCATCTTCTTCTGCCTTATCACTCAAACTTTTTAATTCTTTTTCTAATTTTTCTTTGTCATCAATACTATCAATAATCTGTTGTGCATGCGCTTTGTCTCCTGCTAATGCAACCTCATAAAAATTCTCCTGCATCAACTGCTCCATAGCCTGAATATTATTTAAATTGATTTTCTGGTCTGCATTTTCAAGCTCTCTTAAAACAGCATAATCGGTATCCGAAACGGCTCGAACAAGCTCCATATATTTATCCATATATTCTGCTTCTGATGCTGCATCGTATAATCTATCTGTTGCATCACAGAAATTTTCTACACTTCGCTCATCAATTTTTCTCTCTGCATTGACATTTTTAAGTGTAAGCGGTGTAATTCTATGTGAAACCTCACTAAAAAGATTCAAATAATATCTTGTACCTGTTGTCTTATCAACTTCTGTATCATTATTGACAGACTTATCAATACCAAATGACCTATTGATATCATATGCTCTGCATAAATTTTCCATTGTCATGGAATTTCCTTGTCTCAACAGTGTTCCAATCGCCATACCTGCATCAGCTCGAAACATATTCGTCATTTTATATAAACCTATAAATTGCGCTCTTTCCTCCGCAGATATTCCGTCTGTCATATCCAATTTGTATAAGAATGTACTATACTTATCAATATTGTTACTATGCTCATTTTTTTCTTTCAAATATTCATTGACATCGTGAATATCATCCTTCATTGGATTGACATTATCTCGAATCATATCAAGGATAGCTTCTGGATTCATATTTTTAACCAATTCCTGCAATGTAGAGTTAATCTCTTTAACCTGCATCAAATTGTTTGGTGTAACATCCATATTGTTATATGACAAAATCCTAACAGCTCGGATATTTTCATCGGTAGCCTCACAACCAATCTCTGCCAAAAGCGATGTAGCACTTGCCTTAACTGCTTTATCAAGCGAATCACCCAACTCAGAACGTCTCATTGTTCCATAAGTCTCATATGCCTGACCTGCCTTCTTGAAACGCTGCTTTAAACTCATACCAATTCTAGCACTGTTTTCAAGATTGATAATCATATCTTCATCTTTGAGTGTCTCCTCATAGATAGCACCCGCTGTCTCAATTGGAGCCTGTGCCAAGTCATATACAGCCTTACGAACTTCCATTGACTGGTCGTATATCGCATCAAATTCCTTCATCAGCAATTCTTTTGCTGCTGCATTTTCTGCATCTCTTAAGCCTAAACTTTCAGACATATATGCTGCTCTTGAATTTAAGTTTTCAGAAAGCTGTCTTGATATATGTTCCATTGTAATCTCTCTGTCAAATGCCAACAAATGTTTATGCAGTGACGAAATAGGAATTGTATTGATATTCAATCCCTGTCTTGCAAGCTTAATTCCTGCATCGGCAGACATCATAATTCTTACTTCCATCATCGTTCTAATATTCTGCTGTGCCTTCTCAGAATACTTTTCATCACCAACAATATATCGTTCATCAGATAAACCAACTTTAACCTTATAATTGCCTCTATAATTATCCAACACTTCCTCAATAGAACGAAGACTGATTTCTCCAGTTTTAGAGCGATATGTGGCTGTTTCAATATCCATATCTGTCGAATTATTGATAACCTCCATTGCTCTTCTTACTTGTGTTACTGCTGTGCTGTCTTCTGTAAGAAATGTTGTTTTCGCTGGCTCTCCTGCTGCCATATGTTTTGCTATCTTATCAGCAATATTCACCATATCCATATCAATATGGTCTAACTCGCTTTTATAAGTCAATGTGCGTTCTGTTACAGGAATACATTTTGACACAAATGTTCTGGCATTGTTCATATTTTCGCCATTATCCTCAAGTCCTGCTCTTCTCATCACACGCAGTATCTGTGGCTGCAACTGTCTCCACTCATCATAATCAATCTTATTTGCCACACACTTTGAGTCCTTGATTGCATGTTCTGCTATATTAATATTTTCTATGGAAGGTCTTATCTTTTTTGCAACCATATAATCTTTGACTTCTTCTGAAATCTCACTTGGAATGCTTTTTAGTGCCTCTGCCATCTCTTCTATATTGTTATCATTTAATGTCAGCCCTGCTTTTGTCATCTTTTCTGCAATTTCATTCGCCAACGCATCACTTCCAACTACTTTTGCAATTTTACTGACATCAATATTACCCATTGGTATATATTTATCGCTGTATGCTGCCAATTCAATTTTAATTCTATCAACAATATTTATCATATCTTCTGGTGTTGCTTCATTCAGATTGAATCCTTCTTCCTCTAAACTTACAGCTTCTGCACCTGATAATTTATTAAACAGTGCTTTTAAATTCGCCTTTGCATTGGAAGCACTTTCCATAATCTGGCTCTTAACATCGTCCGTCTCTTTAAGAAGCGACTCATATGTATTATTGTTCATCTTGTTGATATTGCCTAAAATTCCTGAACGTATAACACTTGTAAATGACACCCCATTTGTTTTGCTGCTTCCAGCCTTTTCATAATTTTCATAGTTATTAAAATTCGTAGAATTATTTTTTTTAATTGATTCATTATTGCCTAAACTGGCACCATTAACTGTATAATCCATATTTACCGTGAATCCTGCTGCTCAAACCATAAACAAATATACTTATATTAAAATCTAAATATTTTGTTGGGCAGCTCTCTCCTTTCTATTACTGATTTCTGCAAATAACCATACTTCTATTTTATTTATCGGCACAAATGAATAAAAAAATAAGAGGCAGTTGTATTAAGTATATTTATTACTTAGTACAACTACCTCCTACACACTATATTTTATAAAGTCTTCCTACTTTCAAGCTTTGTAGCGTTAAATTCAAATACAGCAATGCCATATCTTGGCATATCAATAAGCAATGAATGTTTAAAGCCGTCACAGTCCTCCTTAATAGCAGAAATGGTCTTTTTTTGATGTTTCTCATCACTTCCCATCACCAACTTATATTTGCCAGCCGTTGGCACACCAATTTTAAAACTTGGTCTTTCGACAGGTGTAAAATTCAAGACAAATAATAAATGCTTCTTTCCATCAGGACTAACCCTTACCCATGAATACATGCTATTGTCCTTGTCATTGGCATTAATCCACATAAACCCTTCTGGGTCATAGTCTGTTGCATACAAACATGGATATGTTTTATAAAAAGTCATACATTTTTTTGTAAATTCCTGCAATTCTTTATGGCTTTCATCTTCAAGAAGATACCAGTCAAGCGCTCTCTTTTCGCTCCACTCATTCCACTGTCCAAACTCCTGTCCCATAAATAACAGCTTCTTTCCCGGATGACCACACATGTACGCATATGCCAGTTTTAGATTTGCAAATTTGTCTTCTCTGTCTCCCGGCATCTTGCCAAGCATTGAACACTTGAGATGAACTACCTCATCATGTGACAACACCAATATGAATCGTTCGCTGTAAGCATACATCATACTAAATGTAAGTTTACCATGATTAAATTTTCTAAAGTATGGGTCAAGTTTCATATACTCCATAAAATCATGCATCCAACCCATATTCCACTTAAATGTAAAGCCTAAACTTTCTCCATTGTCTGGGTCACCGCTTACATTAGGCCATGCCGTTGATTCCTCTGCAATGGATATCGCCTGCGGAAATTTCTTAGACAGCACACTGTTAAAATGTTTTAGAAAATCCATTGCTTCAAGATTACCGTTATCACCATATTTATTAGGAACCCAGTTTCCTTCTGTTCTTCCATAATCAAGATACAGCATAGAAGCAACTGCATCCACTCTCAAACCATCAATATGGAACTTATCAACCCAATACAATCCATTTGCAATCAAAAAGTTAGAAACTTCATTTTTACCGTAATCAAAAACTTTTGTTCCCCAATCTGGATGTTCGCCCTTTCTTGGGTCTGCATACTCATAGACACAGCTTCCGTCAAAATTAGCCAAGCCATGTGCATCTCTTGGAAAATGTGCAGGTACCCAGTCAAGAATAACACCAATTCCCTTATTGTGCATATAATTGACAAAAAACATAAAGTCCTTTGGTGAGCCATATCTTGATGTAGGTGCATAATAGCCCGTCACTTGATATCCCCATGAACCATCAAAAGGATACTCGGCAATTCCCATAAGCTCAATATGCGTATACCCCATATCTAAAACATACTCTGCTAAGTCTTCCACAATATCCCTATAATTAATATATCCGTCCTCTGTCCTATCTTCTTGTTTCTTCCATGAACCAATATGACATTCATAGATAGACATTGGTTCTTTTAAATGGTCTTCTTTTTTCTTCTTACTCACCCATTCTGAATCAGACCACTTAAATCCTTTTAAATTGGTAATAACAGAAGCCGTTTCTGGTCTTAACTGTGCTGCGTTTGCATAAGGGTCTGCCTTATATAACGCCTTACCTTCCTGTGTAATTATCAAAAATTTATAGCATTGTCCTTCTTTCGCACCAGGAACAAACAGCTCATAAACTCCTCCATCGGATATCTTTACCATATCATAGCCATATGCTTTCCATTCATTAAAATCACCTACGACATATACTTCACGCGCTGCTGGAGCCCACACAGCAAAGTAAACTCCGTCTTTTCCATCTTTTACAGCCAAGTGAGCACCCATCTTATTGTATATCTCATAGTGAGTTCCCTGACCAAATAAATATGTGTCAAACTCAGTAATAAATATGTTCGTGGTGTCTTTTTTCATAAATTTCCCAACCTTTCCCTTTAATCTTTTTGATAAAACTATTTTGTGAAGCAACATAGTTTTATTTTAATGCGCCAACAAGCACAAATGTATTTGATTCTAATGTCCATATATTGAATATGGCTTGCACGTACCGCATAGAATATTTAATATTATAGCATACACTTTGTCAAAATACTAACATATTTTTGACATTTAGTCATTTTATATTAGACATTTTTCATTTGGTTTGTTAAACTGTAGCTTATGTGGTAGTGCCATACACATTTTTCACTTACAAATGGCACAGAAATGGGGATAACCATATGATTTACTATCTTGTAGGTTCTTTATATTTAAAAGAACTGACATTTATCAGTGTTTTGTTTGCATTTGCACTCACAATACTTGCAATTCATTTTGGTGAAAAAACATTGCCTAGAGATGCAGGGCGTGCTTTTGCAATAAACGGCACAAAATCCGTAGGAAAACCAAGAGGTGCCGGAATTATATTTATACTTACATTTATATTGTCATCGGTATTATTTATACCTGTAAACGCTGAAACAATTATTTATCTGATACTTGTACTTGCAGCAATGTTGAGCGGTTACTTTGATGACAGTGCTAAAACACCATGGGGTGAATTAAAAAAAGGATTGATTGACCTTGCTATTGCAATTACATCTGCAATTACTTTTCTTCACTACAATCCCAACACAATAGAACTGTCATTCTTTCGTATGACCGTTACTATTCACCCAATTTTATATGGTATACTTATTGTTATACTGATATGGGCAAGTATCAATGTTACCAACTGTTCAGATGGCGTTGATGGTCTTTGTGGCACACTATCAGCAATCACTTTATCCACATGTTATATTTTATATAAGATATATGATGTGGAGCCATACTTCAGGCATATTGTGCTTATTATGATTGTCAGCATTCTTGGCTATTTGTGGTTTAATGCCTCTCCTAGCAAACTGCTTATGGGCGATGCGGGTTCAAGAGCAATAGGATTATTTATCGCTTTTGCATTTCTTAAACTTTATCACCCGCTTTTGTATGTTCCAATAGCACTGATGTTAATTATTGATGGCGGCTTAGGACTTTTTAAGGTTTCTTGTATGCGTTTTCTTCATATAAAGCCATTAAAAAATATCCGCACGCCTATCCATGACCATATGCGCAAAAATAAAGGATGGTCTGACCCGCAAGTCGTTTTTCGATTTGCAATTATTCAAATTGTCATTGGACTTGGGATTATTTATGCACTGATGTAAAATAATTTAACGCCAAATATAGCTATTATTTATTAAACTTAAAAACATTTTTAAAAAGTCCATACAAACTATAAAAGTCGAATAAACTGCTGCCAAACAAAATGGTGTTATGATACTCGTTAGAATGATAGCACTATTCTATTATCAAACAGATATTGGCAATCTGCTTTGCAAACATACATTTTTTGTAAATAAAACAAAGGCTTATGGTCACATTACGTATACCAAAAGCCTTTATTTTTTAATATTCTATGTCCCTTTTCGGAATTGTGTTTTTACCGCTTAAAATTTGAAGTCAAATGCTTATTCTTACATTTGATTACTAAATTCGCACTTATCTGACAATTCTTCAAACTAAAATTCAGATGACAGTCAAGTTTCCTCTATAAATACCAGTGTTCCATATTTCGTTAAATTCTTCTCTGGAAATAATAGCTGCATAGAAGCCCTCTCCCCATACCTTTGTGTTAAGTTCATCAACTGTTGGGATTGGACATACTTCTATGACATCATCATATGGATTATCATCAAGCTTTACTTCCCCGTTCACAAAGACCTCTATCTCTCTAAGAGAAAAGCGGTTATCCTTCAAGTCCACTTCATAAAAGAATACCACAGGTATATCATCCGATTCATATTGCATAAATAGCTGTATATATTCAATATCGCTTTCCATTGACAATCACCTCGATTTCAAATCCCAATTTATATGCTTGATTATAAAATATTATTATTTTTGTTCTTTAGAAGCCTTTAACTTCACCATTTTTCTGTGTTCCCGCTCTTTATTTTGCTTATTTTTTATATACTGCGCACCAGTCTCATCGGTCAATTTCATAATCTTAATCGCATAATACTGCCCATCATCGGAACATTTTATTCGGATGCGTCCTTTTATCAAGCCATGCTCTTCACATTGAAACAATCCATAATACGCTTTATTGTTCGTTGAAAACCATTTAATAACTCTTTTTGCTGCCTTTTTACAGCGAAAACATTTGCAGGAACGCACTTCCCTATCACTGGCAGCAATTTCTCTGGTTGCAAATCCTTTTGATATATATTTTTCATATAAGCCAAAATCAAGATGAATCTCATCTTTCCTTGTCATAGGTGGATAAAATGTATCAACACTATAAAATATTTCTACTTTTTTCATATCAATAAGCGACAAAACTTGTGCTGTATATCTAGCATCATTATCTGCAGCATGATAACCTTCTATCTGTGGCAGTTCTAATTGTTCAATTGCATGTTGAAGTGTTATTCTCTGTTTTCCATCTTGAAAACACAAGCTATATAACTTTTGTACATCATAAAATAAAAGTGGTTTATCAAATTGATAATCAATATTGTAAAATTTCATATTTCTTTGCAGCTCTGTTAAATCCATACTGCCCCATGTGCAAAAAATATAAGATTCTCCACACCATTGTATAAATTCTTTAAAGATATCCACAAAAGAACCACCTTTATCTACAATATCTTCCATTGTAACATTTAACAGTTCTCCTACTTTTTTATGCAATGTATGATAAACGGTCGGTTTTACAAAACGATTAAACTGTGACATCGTTTCAAATTTTTCATTTAATTTTACCGCACCAATCTGTATTATTTCAAATGGCAAGTCCGCTTTAGAAAAATCTTTTCCTTCTGGGCTTTGATTCCATTCCAAATCAAAAACAATATAATACATGTCAATAACCAATGCCTTTCCACTATCTGCAATTACAAAATCTTTAACTATTGTACATTGCATTATAAAATTACGCAATAGCAACTATTGACTTACCTATTTTTATATTGTATTATGCTTACGGTTTTGTACAGGGAATACGGTTAGAATCCGTAACAGCTCACTCTACTGTATGTGGACACGTCTCTCCATATGCCACTGTGATATTCGTCTCTCATTCGGATTAGCGGGAAGGCGGTTTGACGGCAAACTTTACGCCACAAGTCAGGATATCTGTACAAAATACAACTATTAAAAAACGCCATCTGGTGAGAGACTGGCAAGGAGGACATATGAGAGATTTTTTATCAAATGGTACAAAGAAACACTCTTTTTACCACCATGTAAGCTGTATCATACTTACAGTATGTATCATGCTTTCATCAACATTTTTGGCATTGGCTGCACCAAACACAACCACGCCTACATTGGATGTCATACAAATGGAAAGTCAAAAAAGTGCTGCCTATCTTATGCAGCAGGCAGATTATTCTGGAATATCCAATGTTTCAACTTTTAAAGAACAATCAAAAAGCCTTATCTTAAGTATTCGTTCTGGATATGATTGTTCTGATAATATCAAGGCTTACCTTGAAGCTGTCACAAATATTATGAATGCAGACGGAACGCTCAATATGGCAAAAAACGAATATGCACCTGATTCAAAGGATTACTATTCATCTTATGCGTATCTTTTATTAGTACTTGGTCTTATAGGTGAGGATGCAACCAATTTTAATAACAACAATATAGTTGCACTTTTTAATGATATTCTAAATGCGGCACCAGAAAATGACTTTATTTATAATGACACAAACCCGAATGCCCTTAATCCATATCATTTAGGTATTGTAAATCTTGCAGTAGAAAGTTATTCCAATGAAATGAAAGATTATACTGCCATTTCTGAAAAAATTAAAAAAGCGTTAAAAGCTATCTCTACAGAAAAAGGTATTAATTATTGGGGGTATAGTCTTGACAATAACACGCATGTTTACAGTTATTTTTATAATATGTATACATCAGATTCAGAAATCAAAAATTTGATAGATACTATACTAACTTACACAACAAACACTTATTATGATTCTGTAAATGGTACGTTTAACTATCCTGATTATAATGATTCTACCAAGTTTAACCCAAATGAAAATTCTACTGCGCTTGCAGCAGCACTTTACTCAACCTATAATCATACTGAACTTTCAGCAGTTGCCTTTAATACATTGACTTCTCTATATCAATCTTCTACAACACCGGGTGTCTACACATTTTATGGAGAAGACAGCATTTTTACAACATATGATGCTCTGTATGGACTTGTTACATATCAAATGTCACTTTCAGGAAAATCAAATCCTTTTGATGTCAGCGATATTACTAAAGCAGTAAAACCGCCAGTAATAGAGGAACCTGAAAAGCCAACTGAAGATTCTACAACGGCTTTAAATCCATCAGAGACACCAGAGCAAAACCAAACGACTTCAAATTTGGATGCAGATAATTCAACATCGCCTGCTACAGGAGATAACTCATTACTTGTATTATTTGTAATTCTAGGTTTGTTTTCTTTAACTATATTTGTAAAGGCAACAAATATATGTCAAATACAAAAGTAAGTCAATAATATAAAAGGATTGTTGCAAAACAGAAGGATTATATCCTATATATTTAATACAAATTATATTTATATATGATAGTCAAAGCGGATATTCGCAATCCGCTACGCTACTTACTCAAACCATCTATCTGCTATCGCAACGCAAGTCCCCCACTTATGTCTCTGCGGCATTGAAGTGGGGAACTTTCTTGATGAGATTAAAATTCTTTTTACAACAATTCCTGTTGTAGCTTCAATTTTTCTTAATTTTTTGGTTGTCAACATTGGTATATGCCTTTTGCACAACCATATTTTCGTGAAGCCATTTGCCACTAATAAAACGTACCGAAAAAATACACGCTCTGACAATCCAGTCGGTAAAAATGCCAATCCATATTGCTCTAAGTCCAAAATCAAATGTTCTTACAAGAAAAATACTGAATGCCACACGACAAAGCCACATACTACTGACAGAAACAATCATTGAAAACTTAACGTCACCTGCCGCTCGAAATCCATATGGCAAGCCAAAAGCACCTACCCATAACAGCGGTTTCACAACCGTCATTGCGGCTACCAGCTTAAAACACATTTCTGCTGCTTCAGGCTCCATTCTGCCAAGCCATGTCACAGGCTTTGTAATTGCAAAAACCAAAAGACATGACACGATTACTCCTATCCATGCAATCCCCATAAGTTTGACAATATAATACTTTGCTTCTTCTTTTCTATGTGCGCCGATACTCTGTCCCACTACTGTCATAAGCCCAATACCTACACCATTGCTAAAAATACCATTTACATTTTCAAGAATATCTGTCATTGCCTGCGCCGATATTGCCATCGTTCCCATTGTTGAAACGGTTGAGGAAATGGCAATTTTCCCAAACTGAAACATACCATTCTCAATTCCTGCCGGAATGCCTATTGCCATTATTTTCAATATTAGAGTCATATCAGGTCGAATTTTTAAATAATCTCTTACCACAATTGTTTGTTCTGGTTTTCTTAAACAATAATATATTACCACTGTACCAAAAACTCTTGATAAAAGTGTCGCAAAAGCTGCACCAGCTACACCCCACTTAAAGGCATAGATAAACAACGCATTTCCTGTAACATTTATGACATTTGAAATAACAGATATCTTCATTGGAAA
Source organism: uncultured Lachnospira sp. (assembly GCA_910587485.1). Lineage (GTDB taxonomy): Bacteria > Bacillota > Clostridia > Lachnospirales > Lachnospiraceae > Lachnospira. The sequence goes on along the minus strand of CAJUKN010000005.1, from coordinate 23,837 downwards.
CTTTGAGTTGCCAAATGCCCTATAAAATGCTGCTCCTGCACTAAATAACGCCAAAAACGGATACGAAATAGCTGTTATCATAAAATAAATATATGCGTTTTTCATTACAGAATCTTCAACTGTTCCAAATATCAGTCGTAAAAGTCGCTCTCCTCCCAAAATACAAAATAGTGTAACAGAAAATGAAATCACAAATACTGTAAGCACAACTTGTCCTGCTGTTCTGCTGCTTTCTTCTTTATTCCCACTGCCAATATACTGTGAACAGATAATCACCGCACCAGCCGCCATTGCTGCAAATATCTGTATGACTAAATTGTTTATTGAATCCACAAGAGATACTGCTGATATAGCATAACTCCCAACAGTGGAAACCATCATTGTGTCTACCATTCCCATGAATGAATTTAAAAACTGCTCTACGATGATTGGCAGAAGCAACCCAAATAGTGTCTTATTATCAAATAAAATATTTTTCCAGTCTATCTGCTTTTTATCATATAATTTCATTCTCATTTACCTCCAAAAATTGAATTATTTTTACCCGTTAATTGTCGGGAGGTCTGTTTTTGTAACAAAAATTAAGCTAATATTTTCTTTTTATAATCCCATATTTTATCCTTACTCTCTCCATTTTTCTCACAATACTTTCTCCTGCAAAAAATACACAAATAGCTGCTCCTAGCGCATGTCCTATATCATAAGGCAGACCTGTAATATATAACATTTTTAATGCGTTGACACCACCATTATATGCAGATTGTGTCATTGTAAATGCCGCAAAATTCATAATACCACCATACAAAACAAATACACTTAAAAAAGTAAAAACGGTCATTGTAATAAAATTTACTGGCAGCTTATTTTTTCTAAAAAGAAGCGATGACAACATGCCAATCAAGCCAAATACATATATTCGCCAACCCCAAAAAGATTCATTTACATTTGAACCTAATAAATATAGTACATATCCAATAATTTCAGAAACAAGGATGCAAACTAGTAGTATCATACAAATTTGTATGCCTGTTTTTTTTGCTTCTTTTTTATATTCGCTTCTATTATCTAAAATACCAATCATTTCAACCTTTGAAAATAATATGCCTGCTAATGCGCCAAGCAGTCCCCATGCCAACATTTCCCAAACAGTCCATGCCCCTTGTGTCATAAAAAAATTACAGATAAATCTTGAAAGCGCGCCTGTTGCAAAACCTGCCCGCGCACCCAATGCTATACCTGTTAAAATAACCATTGCTGTTCCTGCATGAAATGGAATGGTGTATGCACATATTAAATTTGCAACTACTGTAAATGCAGACATAACAGAAATCATTACAATTTCCCTTGCCTGTGGCCTTCTATTCTCATATAATAAAATCAGAGGAACAAATGATACAATCAAAAATATAGTGCTAATAAACATATTTTTCCTCCATATTAATCCTCATTTCTGCGTTGCTTTTTACGCAAAATCTTTCGTTTTTTAGCAACTTTGTATCAAACAACACAACTGTCTTCTATTTTAAAACAAAGTCTTTCAGTTTTTGCCCCACTTGCCTATAGGTCACAGCACTTTTGACATAGCCTGAGGCAATTTTTGCCGCAGAAGTTGTATAATAGTTATTTTGTTCAAAGAACGTAATAACATCAGCTTTAGACACAATAGAACGGTCAAACATCAATGCACATTCACTGGCATATTCTGCACAAAAATCCAAATCATGTGAAACCATTACAACGGTTAGCTTTTGCGTCTCTATTAAATATTGAATATAATTTCCCAATTCCTCTTTAAAAGATGGGTCTAATCCTTTTGTTGGCTCATCAAGCAATAAAATATCTGGTTTAAAGAGCAATCCTTTTGCAATGGCAAGTTTTTGCTGCTGCCCTCCGCTAATATCATATGGATGCTGTTTTCTCACTTTATCAAGCCCTGTTTTTATAAGCACTTTTTCAACTTCTTTAATCTTATCTTCCCTTGACAGACCTCTTGTCCATTGATTTTGCGAATCGCACAAAACTTCTGCCAATTCTTCCTCTACACTAATTTCTGTAAACATTGCTTTTGGATTTTGTGATACAAAGATACACTTACCATAAACTTTTATCTTGCCCAAAATCGGTTTTAAAACGCCTGAAATTAATTTTAATATCGTTGTTTTTCCAGCTCCATTGCCCCCTGTTATCGCTAAAAAATCTCCTTTTGTAATAGTAAGATTAAGATTTTCCACAACCAAATCTTCTTTTTTGCCATAGCAATAACTCACATCTTGAATGTTAATAATATATTCTTTTCTTTTAAAATATTCTTTATGTTTAGAATAATTTTTTTCGTTTTGAATCCATTGTTCATTATGTATAGAATCTATCCAATTTCTTCCTTCTCTTACTGTCAATGGACATTGCTCTTTATTATTCCATTCTAATTGCTTAAAAGGTATCTGTTCTTTATCTGTAAGCGAAGCATTTACATAATAATAAATTTTTGCAGCAGTTGGCAATGTCTTACTGTCTTGCGAATCTCTAATAATAGATAATGCTACCTGCAAAGGCGTTCCCTGATATAAAACGGAACCTTCTTTCATTGTTACAATTTTATCACATATGCTAAATAACTGTTCTGTTCTATGTTCTGATATAAGAATTGTAATGCCAAGCTCTCTATTTAAGCGAACGAGCATATCTATAAATTTCTGTGCTGCTATTGGGTCAAGCTGTGCAGTAGGCTCATCTAATACCAGTACTTCTGGATTCATTGCCATAATAGAAGCTAAATTTAACAACTGTTTCTGTCCGCCAGAAAGCTTAGATGTATCCATTCGATACCATTTTGACATGCCAAAATATTCGGCGGTCTCAGCAGTCTTTTTTCGGATATCCACATTTTCATATCCCAAATTTTCCAGTCCAAACGCTATCTCATGCCAAACTTTATCTGTTACTATTTGGTCTTGGGGATTCTGTCCTACATATCCTATCTGAAAAGCTGCAATATTTTTTATATCCTCGCCTTTGTAAGTAACCATACCACTAAATTCACCGTTTGGCATTATACTTTTTTTAATCATAGACAACAATGTCGTCTTTCCACAGCCAGAAGCTCCTGTTACAAGAACCATCTCTCCCTTATCTATCTTCATATTAATATTATGAAGAGTCTCCTGTTGTGCTAACGCATATCGAAAACAGAAATTTTTATACTCTATCAATGCCATACTATCCTCATTCCCGCAAAAAATTTTTATTTAATTTATATTTTGCCAACAATTCACACCAAACTGGCAGCAACCCAATAATAAATAACAACAAACATACTACATATGTCCATATGCTGTTTTGTGGAAATAATATAACAGGCATATAATATACTGTTACTTTTCCTGTCACAATAATACAAAGTGCTATGCACAATATTATCAACAAAATAGCAATCAACCCAATTTCAGATTTTTTCAAACGATATAAATGATATGTTGTTCTGCCCTTTGCACCAAATCCTCTTGATTCCATTGATTTTGACGTCTCTATAGAATTTTCTAACGACCACGAAATCAGAATTGAAATTTCTTTTAAATATTGTCTTAATTGGTCTAATTTTTTAGCAGATGTACTATGTCTTCCCATCGCCATTTGTGCATCGTGAATTTCCCTATACCTTGACCGCAATAATGGTATAAATCGCAATATCATGGAAAATGTAAGCCCAAGCAACGGCGCAATTCTTCCAAAAAGATAATATAATTTTTCAGAATCAATAAATGCTCTGCAACAACCAATCCACTGTATCACTGTAACAAAAAGAACACCCATAACAATGCCATACATATATGCTTCTAAGGTAACAGCTTTATCATTTATATAAAATAAAACCGTTGTCCCTGTATTAGAAAAAATAGGCTGTATAACCACTGTAAAAATGATAATAGGAAGTCCTGTTATTATATTAAAAATAAATTTATTTTCCTTATTTGTAACCAACCAAACAAGTGCTGAAACAAGCCATGATGTACCAATAATATAAGGATTAAAAGTTATCATTGTTATCATCAATGTAAAAACTATATAAATTAAATTAACTACTGGGTGATACATAGAAAATGCACTTTTTCCGTCTAAATAATACATTATACCTTTCCATTCTTGTCTATTATTTTTTTATTTTTATACCATTTTTTACACAAAGAACGTTTATTCTGAAGACTATCCATCTTTACCATTGTTTACATAATACCATAAAACTGTATCGCCTTCTTTTAATGTGTAGGATACTGCACCAACATTTGGTGATATCCCATTTACCTTATACATCCAGCCGCTTCCATATGAAATGGCTTTTTCACTTAAATTGTTAATGCTTGTAACATATCCATTATTGGCAGCAACTAAAATATGATTATCAACACATGCCTGCATTAAAAAATCATATACTTTTTGTCCAACAGGAATTTTATAACTTATCTTTTTAAGAATTGTTCCATCAGATGGTATCGAATTTTTGATGCCTTCATTTTTAATTGAATCTTTAAATTCTACTGCCACATCACAGCGTATCTCAATAGAGCATGTTATATATTGTGGTTCAGATGTAGATTCACTTGTTGTATTTTCAGATTGTGTTTTATCTAAATCATCAAGATTTATATTATCAGGATTTACAACTTGATTAGAATCCGTTTTATCTATTGAATTTGTGCTATTTTCTAAATTTTCTGGTGAAACTGTATTTGTTTCATTTTCTGATAGAGATTGTTCTAAATTATCTAGTGTTGTATTATTATTTGCTGTTTGACCATCTATCTCTTTATCTTGTATTTCTTTGGGTGATATGGTTTCATTAGCATTTGTTTCTTTTTTGTTGGATTCTTGTTTTGCAGTTGATAAAGCATCGGTTTCGTTTTCTAAAGCAACATATCCATTATTTTTATGCTCTTCTTGATATGATTTTACGGATTGAATTTTTAAATTACCTAATAAAAATACAGCAAGTCCTATGATAAACACTACTACTGCTATGATTTTATATTTTTTATATTTGTCAAACATGATATTTTTTCCCTTCAAAATAATTTGTTATAAAAAGAAAACAAAAGCAGAGAGGATAACAAAAAAATTTTCTTGAATCTTCCTCAAAAGTATGGAAATACTGTAAAATTAATAAAATAGATGAAGATGTTTCTGCTATTTTTATTACCAATATTGCATACATTCTCTGAAAGAAATTAACTCCTGAAAAAACATAGCAAATTATAAATCAGCATTTTCACAGTCAATAATTCATTTTCCCTCTTTGATATTTTTATCGTTTATGATATGAAATCCATTTTTTCTTCCAATTCAACAAATTCATATTCCAAACAGCCTACACGAAATTCTTGCAATGAAAGTTGTCTTGGAAACCACCAACCCCAAACAAATTTGTACTCACCATGTACTTGATTATAATCCTCATTTCTGCGTTTCTTTTTATGCCAACCATTTTTGTTTTTTAGTAATGATTTATGTTAAATATATTTTAACCTCATCACATTTAAAGGTGATAATGGATACTTCTCCATCTAGCAATATAATTTTTACAATCCCACCATTATAAGACATATCTAAAATTGTATCATAATCAATATCCTTCTCTGTTTTTAAAGAATCCCATATGTAATCCTCAACAGCATTAAATACTAATAAAATTTCTTTTTGTTCACTATCTCCCTCTTTGTAATTTTTTTGCTGCCACATACACAAATCAAGCTTTAATTTTACTATATTATTTTCATATAATAACTTAATAACATTACTATCATGGAAATTAATATTTTCAACCATATCCTTTACTTTCATTAAACATTATCATACCTTTTCTTTTTTATTACTCCCTTGTTGGAAAAGTATTCCAACTCCCTCCTCTCAAAAATTTGATGAATATTCACATTTTTTTAATTCTTGAAACCATTTAAACCCTCATTTTAAAAAAGTTTCCTGAACAATAAGACAAGCACTGTTACTCATAAGCATGTTTTATATGTATTGTATCTTCATATAAGAAATCTTCTATTTCCATAAAATTATGTTTTAAAATTTCTCTGATATGGTTTGGCAACATTTCATATTTCAATGGCTTTAGCGGATAGGATTGTTTTGTATAATAATCATGAAGTGTACAAATTCCTATCCTAATACCATCATCTGCATCAAAATAATACAAGCCTCTGTCCGAAAAATCCTTTGCAACCTGTTGCGCATGTTCTGTCTGGATAAAAAGCAATACACTATCTGTAATCCTTTCAATAGCATTAAAATACTCTATAAGTTCATCTGCCCTCTCTTTATCTTCACAAACAAATTCAGGCAAATATCCCTCTCCCGCACTGCAAAATACAGCTATATTACCTTGTCTGTCAACACCATACCATTCCATATCCATAGTAAAACATTCATCAGAACTTATTTTTGACATATAGGTTATCCCTCATAACTTTTAATTTATTTATTTGATTATAAAATATTCTTTTGCTATTAACACTATATTTATACACTCATTTTTAACGGATATACAATTCTAAAAAGGGAATTTTATCGTATCTTTTCAACAAATACAACAATAATATTTATTTAAATACCACATTACTGGATAAAATAATCATATAAATTCATCAAGCACAAGTCAATTTGTTTTTATGAAAATTTGATTTTTAAATAGCTATTTGTAGAGAATATAGGATTTTTATGTTAAAATAACCACAGTATAGCTGTGGTATAAAAATTTGCTTTGCAAACTTCTGACTGCTCACTATGTAAAAAATTAGAATATTAAAAATAAAGGAAATAAATCATGTCTGATTATCATTTAGAAAACATTGTAGAACCATTATTAACATGGTATGCGAAAAATGCACGAACTTTGCCATGGCGTGAAAATACAGAGCCTTATCGTGTTTGGATTTCCGAAATTATGCTGCAGCAAACTCGTGTGGATACTGTAATAACATATTATAAAAAATTTTTACAAACATTTCCAACTATGCATGATTTGGCTACATGCGAGGACGAACAACTTATGAAATTGTGGGAAGGTCTTGGATATTATTCTCGCGCCAAAAATTTAAAAAAAGCAGCACAAATAATTTGTGAAGATTATCATGGACAATTCCCCACAGAATTTGATATTGTTATCAAACTTCCGGGCATAGGAACATATACGGCTGGTGCTATCTGTTCTATTTCATTTGGTAAAAAGACGGCTGCTGTAGATGGTAATGTACTTCGTGTCATTACTAGACTGACAAAAAATTCAACCGATATTACAAATAATAAATTTCGAGAGGAAGTTAAAAAAAATTTGGAGGCTATTTATCCAAAAGATAGATGTGGTGATTTCACGCAAAGTTTGATGGAATTGGGCGCTGTAATCTGCACCCCTAATGGCGTACCAAAATGCAGTGAATGTCCATTAAAAGAACACTGTCTTGCTTATAAAGAAAAACGACAGATGGAATTTCCTGTAAAGAAAAAAAAGGGAGAACGAAAAATTGAAAATAAAACTGTTTTTCTTTTGTGTTATAATGATAATATTGCTATAAGTAAACGAGAACAACAGGGCTTGCTAGGTGGTATGTGGGAGTTTCCAAATCTTGACAAGATACTTTCAAAAAAAGAAGTTGAAAAATGGTTGTTACAACAAGAAATAAACAATGTAACAATACAATCCACCTTTAAGAAAAAACATATCTTTTCTCATATAGAATGGCATATGAATTGTTTTGTTATTTTATGCGATTCTATGGGAAACAAGACCAACTTAAAATGGGTTACAAAACAACAGCTTGAAAAAGAAATTGCACTTCCTACTGCATTTAAAAAAATCTATAAGGAAATTGGGGATATATAGATAAAACTTTCAAATAAAAGTAAATAAAATTATTTGGTTTGAATGTATATTTTAAATTTAAAATTATTTTAAAATATAAAATTTTATATCATAATATTGGATTTTCTTTAAAATAAATATTTAAATTAGTATGCCGTTCTAATGAATGTAATCCTTCTTTTATGTATCTCCAAGATAATGGAAAACTCTCAGGAACATCATTAACAACCTCCATATTTAAGTAATTAATAAATGCTTTTTCTTTTCCCATAAACTGCTCATAAAATTTATCAGCATATTTTATCTTTTTTTCATCATCTAAATTAAGTTTATTATACAACGCATGGTCTAAATTACTTGACAAATAATAACAGCGATACTGTATTCCCCTAATCTTATCACATGTAAGAAGATAGTCTATCATTTCTCTTTTATGTTTATTTCTATTTATTACTCTCTGTACATTTTTACAAGAAATACTTTCTGTTGAATAAATAAATTCATCACTGGTTCCCTGCATAATATAAGAATCGTCTATATATGTTCCATCTGTATCAAATATTTGCACTATTTGCCATATATCCGTACGCTTCAATTTTTTATCTTTTAGATAGCTTTCTACATGATTGTAAATTTCTATTTGTATATTGCTTTTATTTATATTTTCATCAGATGTAATATCCCCATGTGTAAATTCAAAATGAATTTCCTTATGTCTATATATTTTTTTAAAAATATTTTCTAATACTCTTTTATCTGTGCCACCTTCAACGATAAATACTACTACTTTATTCATAAAAAATTTATCCTCTTTTTATATACTATTATCAAAATTCATTTTTCTTCAAAAATTCCATAAATTCAGGAGAAAAATCCATTTTCACATCGTCTTCTTCCAAATTTCCTGCCTTTCTAAAAGCATATCCCATATCTTGGAGTTCGGTATCATCATAAAGTTTTTCTTTTTGTCCTCCTAAAACAATCGTTCTTATATAAAAATCTCTACGATTATGTGTCTTTTCTATTCCTTTAAGAGAAATATATCTATTTTCAGAATTTACGGTTGAACAAATAATATTTTTCTTATCAAGCTTTTCCATAATCCTTAAATTATGAGATGTAAATATTAATTGTCCTTTTGCTTCTTCAGCTAAAACACCAATTAATTCGCCTAACAAATACTCAAAAATTCCTGCATCTAATTCATCTACCACTAAACATACACTTGGATTATTATATAATGAAATCAAATAATTTAACAAAGATATAATTCTTTTAATACCTTCTGATTCATATTTCGTAAGAAATCTTTTGCCATCTCTATTAGAATAGACTTCCACTTGAACTATATTGATACCATCTTTATTTTTTTCTTCATTTGTTTTAATAAGTTCTATTGATAAATTAAATATGATTGATTTTAATGCTATATTAATTGCAGCAATAATATTTTTAAGTTTACTAAAAATATCTTCTGGAAATTCCCCTCTTCCATTAATAAATAGAGGAATACAGCCTTGCATAATCTCATTTTCAGACTCTGTATGAACATTTACAGGAATAAAATCACTTGAATAATTTACTCCTAATTGATTTACTTTTACTACTTGAAATTTCATTCTAGCAAACTCAAATAACGCTCTTACTACATCTGAAAAAGCAATCTCTTCCTCATTTTGATTTTCGCTTTTTAAAGATTTATTAATCATTTCATTAAAAAATAAAGATACATTTTTCTGAGCGCAAAATACAGCAAGATTTTGTATTGAATGAAAAAATCTTACTTTACTAATCTTACTTTTATTATTAGACATCACATATGCTGGCATATTTTCTAAAATAGATTGAGTATCATAATATGGATTTAAAAAAGCTACATTTCGTTCTGTTTTCCAAGAAGCACCTCTTTGCCAATAAATAATACTTTCTGAATAAATTTGTATTTTTTTCTCTTTTGCCTGCTTTTTTAATAATAATTCATATCGAGCTTTATATTTTTTTTGACCACATTCAATATAAAAAACGGTTGATAATTCCATTATTTCATTATCATCCAACATTCCTTCATACTCATTATATGAAATGGTGTTGCCACTCATAATATGTTGTAAAATATCCAATGCTTCAATAATAGCCGTTTTTCCTGAACCATTTTGTCCATATATTCCATTAATATCCGATTCTATTAACTCAGCTCGATATTCGGCATTTGAACAATTTACATATTTTATATCTCCATACTTAACATTTTTAAAATTCTTTAATTCTGATTCTATTATTCTAACTAAATATTTTTCTTTCATAATCAAATGCCCTTTTTATATAATTAATACTATTTATCCTTTTTTTGTTCTTATTTTTTATATTTATATTAAATATAGTACATCAATTCCGATAAAATGTCTATTTTTATTTATTTTCCTTTTTACTATTATCATCTATTTTATAAAATATTATACAGACTGTTCAATAAAACATATTTCTTTTTAATTCTATATTACATTTTTTATTATAATAGTAATCTTATTGTTCAATATCGCTTTCCATATTCCATTTTTGCACATTTTGTATATTTTAAAACAAATGAACTTTTTGCCTCCGTATATGCATCTCGATTGTGTTCATATTTTTTCCAAAGAGAACATTTTAATATTTCATACTCGTGTGCAAAAATAGGATAACTGTTCATATAATCGCGAAAATATAATTCATCATTATCTCCAAAATATCGCAAATGCAAATGAAATACTTTTTCTGCAAATCCTTTATCTGTATATCCCTTATTAAAAGACTTTCTATTTTCTGTTTCAGACATACATGTATATCCATTATTTTCAAGCTTTTCTTTTATATCTGTCATAAAAACATATTTTGGAATTTCGACTAAAATATCAATAATTGGTTTCGCCATAATAGATTTTATTGCTGTACTTCCAATGTGATTAATTTTTAAATCTATGTCATACAAAATGGTAGTTATTTCTCTTTTCTCTTCCTCATACCAATCATACCAACAATTTTTATGTTCACAGAGAATAATTGGAAATAATGCCCATAATTCCTCTAAAGTCATTTCAGATAAAGATTTACTCACATTCACCTCCACAAGTTTCAACTACTATTTACCTCCATTTCCTTCTGCAACATCTGCAAGGCACTGTGAATATGATGCCACGCCGTACTTTGGTAGTGTCCGTATAGTTCCACGATTTCCTGCTGTGTGTAATTCCTAAAAAATAAAGGTAAATGATTTCTTTCTTTTTCTCTGGAAACGATAACAGGCGGCAGCAAGTTTCCCCTTTTTCCCACATGGGGGGGGCGGTGCATGGTTTACAGTTACACTTTTATAATTCAGAGGGAGCAATATCTTAAACTGTCGTTCCTTGATTATCATTGCTGTTGGCTATTCTGATTGTTTTGACAACTTTCGAGCAGAGGGGGTTATATACCGTTTGCTCATGGCACTGATAATTCTAAAATAACAAATGTAGAAAATTATAATACATGCCCCAAATTCAGCAGTTAATTTGAACAGAATGTTATTCAATGAAACTGGCAATATTAAATTCATTTTTCCATTCAGTAATGGTACGCAGAATAAAATAATCAATAAAGCCATTATCATTGGAAAAATCAGTTTAATTGCTATTTGCTGATTTACAAGTCTTTCTATCTGTTTATTGCTTTTTCCCATACAGTGCATTATCTGATTGCTTTTTGAATTTTGCCTGACCTCTATAATCTGCTGCAAAGATAATATTGAAAAATAAATAACCAAAAACACAATACAGATACTTATTTGTGAAATTCCCATCCACTGACGCATAGTCGTATCAAAAAGTTTAAATTCTGGCTGCAACATCAATATTCCAGTTATGAAAGAACACGCTGAAAATAAAAAGCATACACAAAAAATGGTATTTACAATAGCAGACGTTTTGAAGTTTGATGTAATATTTGCCGTGATATATAGTATGTTTTTTTGGTATATTTTTACGGATTTCATTCTCCTTTGAGCATATAGCCAGCCAAACGCCCATTTGTAAAAGGCAAAGACAGATATGAACAAAGGTAATGCTGCAACAGATACAGGATAAACAATATAAGTTTCTGGCAAAAAAACAATGCCACAAACGCAGCCAATTAAGCACACAAAATACAAAAGGAAGATAATTCCCCATTTTTTATAGTTCCCTATATTTTTCACGCCTTGATTGTGATTTCTTTCATACATCAGTTCCCTTATTTGCAATTTATTTAAGCGCCTCCTCAACTGAAAAGAACACACTGTTTCAATAAGGCAAAAAAACATAAACGTATAAAACATACTTTTACCATAGAGGAATCCGCAATGTTTCATTCCATGTAAAGGCTCACAAAAATACCAAAATCCATAGATAGCAAAACCTATTGTTGTTCCTGCTAAATAGCAGCAAAAACCAATCAACTGGACTTCACATAGGAATAATCGAATTAACCTCTTTTTTCCCATGCCCAGTAATAAATAGTTTGCAAATTCCTTTGCACGCTGCTTTAACATGAAAGTGTCTATATATCCAACTAAAACTATTTGGATTACTGTTATTAATAGAGGCAGAGAAATTACTTGAAAACCGGCTAATTCTCCTATAATGGCTATACAATTAGATACCTCTATAATAGCCAAAAGGATGGTCATGGCAGCAACATATAAAAGATAATTTTTAAAAGACCGCTTGGCATTACGGATTGACAACTTCAAGTACATCATGGCTTTCTCCCTCTATCCATTCTATTTTCTTCAAAATATCCGCAAAAAAGGTCTGTTTGTTTTCCTGTTCCCGGTTTAAGGCAGCTTTTATTTCGCCGTCTTTCATAAACAAAATTCTGTCACAATAGCTGGCTGCCATGACATCATGCGTGACCATCAATATTGTTGCGCTGTACTCTCTACAAAGCATAGCAAGGGTGTCTAAAAGCTGTCTGGCAGCGTGGGAATCTAATGCCCCGGTAGGCTCGTCCGCAAGTATAATATCCGGATTTACCACAATAGCACGGGCGCAGGCGCAGCGTTGCCGTTGCCCTCCCGATACCTCATATGGAAATTTATCTAATATTGCTGATATATCCAGCTTTTCAGACAAACTTTGAATTGTTGGGCGAATACTTTCTTTGGAAACCTCTTTTACTGTCAAAGCAAGTGCAATATTTTCATAGATAGTCAAAGTTTCAAGCAGATTGTATTCCTGGAAAACAAAGCCTAAATGTCTGCGGCGAAATTCTGCGGCAGCTTCGTCTGGTATATCCACTATATTCTGTCCGCTTATCCGTATCGTCCCATTTGTTGGCTTGTCTATTGTGGCTATTAAATTAAGCAATGTTGTTTTTCCGGAACCGGAAGCCCCCATAATTCCAACAAAACTTCCGTGCGGTATCTGAAAACTTACGTTATTTACAGCTAATACAGAATTATTTTCTATTTTGTGCTTTTCCAAAATATTTTCGTGTGTTATTGAAACATTTTCATAGAGTTTGGAAACATTTTCAATTTCCAAAACATTTTCGGGGGTTGTATCACTTTCTTTTGATTCCCATTTATCATGTCCTAACCAATTTGTAATCACGTCCATAAGTACCTCATCTGCTTTTTCTTTCAATTTTTCTTCTGCAATGCACTCGCCCGCAAATAGTTCATTCAAAGTAACGTCTAAAAGAGTGCATAAAGGCATAAATAAAGACAAATCCGGCATAGACCGTCCTGTTTCCCATTTTGAAATAGCCTTATCGGTTATTTCCAGTTTTTCTGCTAACTGGCTTTGCGTCCAGCCTTTTGCTTTCCGGCGTTCGGAAATAAAAGCTCCAATCTTAATTTGATTCATTATTCAGCCCTCCTGCTTGTCGTAAATTATATAAATCTGGCATAAAAATAAACACCTACCAACGGTAGAGTTGGACAAAATACGGCTTTTTGCCTCTACTGATAGTATAGTTATGAACGGAACTTGACAAAATATAAGGAAATATATACATTCAAATTATATCATTGTGCTATCTCTAAATCTAGTGAGGTGCTGATGGTCTCTTATTTTCAGTTTGTATTTCTTTACCATACATGAGCATTATCTTGTGACTTATTGGACTAATTTTTCTGCTGCTTTTCCTGTTGCGCTTTTCTGTGTTCCTCCATCTGATACTGCCTAAGCTCTATATTTAAGTCACTAATCTGCTTTTGGACTGCCCATGCTCTGCACTTGAATCTGTGTTTGTCTTTCCACCAATACCACCTATTTTCATAGCTGTTTTCTCCTTTTATTTTTTAATACAATCTATTTTTTCAAACAAATCCGCATCTGAAACAGATTTCGGAGGACTATTTTTTTAACTAAACCGATTTGTTGTGAACAGGATTTTTTTGTTGTCAGCTTATTGCACAAGCATCACACTAAGCTTGTACACACCATCCACACGCTCAATCAGCATATCGCCACAATACTTCTGCGATACTTTCTGAATATTTAGCAGACCATATCCATGTTCCTGACATTTTCTCCTGTCTACCGTCTCAGCTTGTATAAAATTGTTTTCGATTTCCAACATATAAACATCATTTTTTACATAAGAACGCACCATAATTCGTGCGTGGTCTCCTGTTTTCACAACACTTTTTGCCGCCCTTATAGCATTATCAAGTGCATTATTTAATATGACACTGATGTCAAATGCACTAATGTTTTCACTTTTGGGATAACCACAACTTTTGTTTGAGTTCCTCCATATATTCCTTTGCAGCCGCACCCTTACCTGTATTGTACAGTGCCTCCATGGTAGTAATATGATTCCCCATATCATGCCGAAGTCCTCTGATGTCCATATATAGATGCTCTACCCTGCTGATATGATGCTTTATACTCTCAATCTGACCATTTAACAACTCATTCTGCTTTGCTTCCTCTTGTTTCTCCTTAATACTTTGATACAGCACAATCAGCACAATAATTGTAATTAGCGATATCACATAATAACAAAGACACATCAGATTAAATTGTATTGAAATTTCTGACAATTTATAATTTGTATCCACTCTATAATTATAGTCATAATATTTCATCATAGCATAGCCTATCAGTCCTGACATGGAAGGCATCACCAGCAGCAGAAATTCATTCCGATTCATATCCTCATTACTGTATTTATACACTTTTCCTATCAGCCATGAGATTACAAGCAGTAATGCCAAATCAACAATATCATTCAACACGACATTAAACAGAAACAGTTGAAACTGCAATCCCAAATTTTCACTAAAATGTGGTAGTTCCACACATATTTTAGCAATCCATATATATAGACAGTTGCCGATTGCCATCGTAATCCATCGAACGCTAAAGAACGTCACAGCAAGAAAAATTTTCTGCATTATACGATTTTTCTCAAGTGCATACAACACCAAAAATCCTGCAATTACACTCAAACTATATACGGTAAAATTGCCAATCTTTATGGGAATAATCCACAAAAATTGCAGCATTGCAGAAAAAGACGCCCCAACAGCCAGTGCATGTTTTTTTTGTTCTACAAAAGGCATGCAGAAATAGGAGAATGCCACTCCAAAAATAACACAAATCACAATACTGTTTATCATGCTTACAAGTTCATAAAAACTTTCCCAATCAGTCATTTGCGATTCCTCCAATCTTTTATCCGTCAGACCTGCCATGTTCAAATATTTCTCCATACTCACGCTTCATATATGCCATATATGCCTTTATAAATCCTGCATAATTTTGCTTTGCCATCATTACCTGACCGTTTTGCATAAATATAGCATTATTGTTATATTTTAGGACATACTTCAGATTAACAAGATACGCCCTGTGTGGTCTGTAAAAATCACTTCCAAGCTCGTCCTCAAGGCTTTTAAGCTTTCCATAATATTCAATACTTTCCACCGTCGTATGAAGAACTACTTTTCGATTAAATACCTCCGCATAGATGATGTCAGATACTTTTATGGTTGTATGAACGCCTCCTCTTTTTACCATAATGCGTTTCTCATCATTCCTGACTATGTCTGTATTTTTAACATTTGTCTTTTGCTTATCAAACTGTTCTGCTGCTTTATGCAAAACTTCCTCAAATTTTTTGTCAGAAATAGGCTTTACCAAATAGTGAAATGCTCCAACATCAAAGGCATCAAATACATAATCAGCGTATGCTGTAATAAATATTAAAATCGTTTTCCAACCGATACTTCTCAGTTTCTGCGCAAGTTCCATACCATTCATTTGGATATCTAATAACAAAATGTCTGGTGCTGATTGGATTCCTGTTTTGCAATATTCCAAATTTCATTGGCATCATAAAAACTTTTTATATTTGCATTTTGATAAATGGATTTTATCTTTTTCTCAAAAAAACTACATACTTTTCTATCATCATCACAGATTGCAATATTCATATGCTTTCCTTACACTCTTCACCAATGTTGATGTTTTTATCTTACGCGTAGCTTAACATTTCATGGTATGCACGTCAACTGCATATTCTATAAAGGAAGATGGAATCCATTTCCATGAATCTTATCTGTTCCTTATTTTTCTTATTTTTATAATTTTCTCACAATTCTATATTATTTTTTACAAATATCACTCAAGCAATATCTGCCATAATACAGTAGCATAAATAGTTTCACTTAAATTTATGATGTGTGATAACAGATTTTATGTTTCACTCATTTTGCGTACTCAACTGGGGCATCATAAAAAAGGCTTTCGGAGAACCCCGAAAGCCTTGAATTTAATATATAAATTATAATTACTCAATGATAGTAGCAACTGCACCAGAACCAACTGTTCTACCACCCTCACGGTTCGTAGGGAACATAATCACAATACTTTTTCATGTATTTCATTTCAGCCATGTTATTTGAAGTTTCTAAATTTTTTAGAACCAAAATAGAACCACGTCCTTATTCATCAATTTCCGCTGACATTCCTAAAATGTCATTAGCAATATCCAAAGAATTAGGGAAACTTGACTTTATCAAAGTTTGTAATCGCAAAAGTTCACTATCATCATCTCCATCAACATACTTATACACATCTTTATATGTGCTTGGCACCAGCATAAGAGTTAATCTCTCTGCTAAAACATCATTTCTATCTGAAATTCTTGCATGTATAACCACATAATTATCTTTTATTGACGCAATAAAACTATTGTCAGAATCAAAAAATGTTTTACTGTCAAAAGAAGATATTTGAGCAATTGCTGCTAAAGGATTTTTATTTTCAAGTGGAGATTTGGTTTTCACAGAAATATATACTGTAATGAAAAATCCCACCAGTGTAGTAATGCCACAAAGCACAGTAAAAACATTATTTTTAGCCAGCCACCCACACCAATTTTCAATATTTTCTGCTGATAAAAGTATACTGATTTTTCTCACCTTCTCATTTATTAGACATCGGTTGATCTAAACTATCCTTCATATCTATCTCGGTCCTAAAAACTTATCCCCATTCAAATGTATCATATGCTCCGGCATCTCCGCAATCCAGACTTCCGTTTCCCATGCCAAATTTTCCGAAAATCTCTTATAAGTTTTAAAGTCAAGAAATGCTGTTACAAAGATTTTCCCTGCTGTTACCTTCTTTGTCATCTCAGTTATTTCCAATATTCTTTTAAAATCCATCGGACCTACGGAAGTCACTGATTCAACAAAATATATCCAATCCTTATCTTCCCTGTACAAAACCACATCTGGCATCTTGTCATGCAAAGTTATTTCAAATCCTAATTTTGTCAGCTTATCAACATTTTTGACTAAATCTTTCTCTATGGTATCGCCTACATACAAACATTCTGAATTGGGTGCAAAACGTGGTGCAAATTCCTCAATAATAGCTTTCTGCAGTTCATTGTGCTTACCTGTAGAAAATTGAAAATCAGCTCCATTTATACGCACTGGCATCATTGTCATTTTCTTTTTTGAAGCATACATATCTACCAGTTTTTCATGGTATTTCAAAAATCGACCTACAGATTTTTGCCACTCCGATGTATGAAATGCCCTTATCACTTGCAATGTTTCTTTGGTAAGCCTGTACTTATAATTAGGGCTATTTGTAGCTTTCCCATTATCCTCTACGAGCGCCGCATTACGAAAATGATGCAATGCCTGCTTACGAAAAGTTTCTCTGCTGTTCTCTGCATAAGTCGATCCATAATATGTATTGGCAAACTGGATAATATCATGAATACGAATCCACTCATTTCCGGCATCTACCCATGCTGTATCCCGCTTTATCCCTGCCATTGCCAACAGCACATAACAGCAAATATCCGCCTGCTGTGCTTTAGGCATTCCAAGCATTTTCAAAAGTTCTCTTGCTTCATCAATTTTATCCACAGTACCCCTCCAATATCATATTACAGTTATTTTCTGACATATCCTTGCTTTTCATCAATTTTCTACCCATTTCTTGTATATTATCCAAATCTGGAACAGGCATCGCATTAATTTCTGTTGAATTTACCTGCGTTGAACCATTCAAAATTCTATAATATTCATCGTAAAGAGTAGAATTAAAAATCACATATAATCCATACACAAGGCACTCAGACATTTCTGTTATCAATCCGTCTATAAAATTTATCTTATTTTGTGTGCTGATTTTCTTATACTGTGGATATTTCTTTGATAAATATACACCGCACTGCAATCTGCGCCGTTCTTCTTTTGCTGTAAAACGCTTGACAAACAAATAATTTCGGTTTTCCTGCATCAATCCCTTTTGATCCGTCACCACATACTCGTGTTCTTTCTGAATAGGAAACTGCACTTCTCCTTGTTTAATATGTTGCGAATAAAAGAGTGGAATTGCACCTTCCTCTTCAACATCACGAAGTATTTCACGATTACGAAAATCAACCGTCAATCCCGTTTTCATTTTTAACCCTATTTCCGGCAATGTTTTATCAAATCTATGTAATCGTTCCAACACCGAAACTTCTTTTTCATCTGTCACTAAATACACATAATAATCATCTCCCGAAACCACTAAGCCATATGGCACAGTCAAGGAAGTAAGATTATCAAAATCATTGTTCGACTGTGAAGAAGTAATTGTTACTTTTTCCGGTGTTTGGATTGTCTTTTTTACTTTAATGATAATCGTTTCCTGTAAAACATCTTCTTTATCAAATACTTTATTCCTGCTTACAAACAAATGAATGTGTTCTAATTTTCCCTCTCTCAAAAAATACTGCCTAAATCGCTTAAAATAAGCACCAGACGTCCATGAGCGCGGAATAATGTACACCATTTCGCCATTATCAGCAAGATTAAACAATCCCATTGCTGCAAAAATAAAATATAAATTCGGTGCGCCATAACAAACTTCTGGCATTGCAGTTGCCTCTGGCGCATTTTTCGGTATCTTCATATATGGAGGATTACCAATTACAACATCATATTTAGGGGAATTAGGATTGCCACCTATCATATGATTAAAATCCAAGTACTGACTTGTAATATAATTATCCGTAATAATCTGTATGTTAATACTCTTTTGGGAACTCTCGTGACAAGTTTGCAAATTTTCTTTTAACAAACCTAAAATATTGTCATCATTCTCGTAACAAGTCAATTCTATCATTTGAACAGAAGCCATCTGCTCTAATCGTTCTATAAGTGCACACGATAATATCCCTGATCCTGCTCCCGCATCTAAAATACTGACTTTAGACTTATTATCCGGAATATTATATAAACCAGCCATAAAACGTGCTGTTTCCTTACTTGTAAAAAATTGACCATATTTTTTGCGCTCTTTTTTGGGCATATCATCAATATATCTATTTGTACGTTCAATAATGTAATCTAACATTTATTTCCCCGACTTTCATATACCTTTGTCATAAATTTTCTCAATTTTTGATTACTTAAGCACCTATCAAAAAGCTACCAGTGTTGAAATTATTCGTTCACATCTCACTATATGCCCGCTCAAGTAAAGGCTTTGCCCTTTCAAAGTCGGACGCATTTTTGATGATTATCTGCAAGTCTCCGGTGCCATAATGCCCAATATTACGCATATCCCTTGTAAATCCACTTTCCAATTTGACAGTTTCCGGATTAAGCTTCACAAATAAAAGAATCTGCTTATTGTAAATTTCAATGCATACTAAATTCTGAACCTTCTTATATGCCAAATAGAGTTTTAACTGATTCGCTGTAATATCATCTCCAAAAGCTTCAATAAAATCACAAATAGAATGATAGAGATTTTTCATATTGTCAGAAACTGCTGCCAGTTTTTCTATATGGGATTTCTGTGCATTATTTTTTTCGCTATCCATTACGCCGTTTTCTGTCATTGGCTTTACATTCGGCGCATTTAAATGTTCAAATAAAAGCATGCCATTATCATATTTACGATAACTAACTAATTTGATATTCCTTTGCATCTGATTAACTGCATGAAGATCATATTTGGTAAAATCATGTGCAATGCAAATAACGCAGGGAACAGACCAGTCTATTCCATCTGCTGATTCCATACCCAATTTTTCAATAACCAACAGCTTAAAATCTGCCTTATGATCTAAAAGCCAATCGAGATAAAACAATCCCTGATTAATTACATTCTCATTTTGACTACGTTTATATTCAAATATGACCGGACTATTATTTTCGTCAATTCCAATACTATCCATCCGCCCATTCGTAATGGCATATTCGCTTTTCAAAAAACGTACTCCAAAAAAAGTTTCCATATTTTGTTCTATCAGTGTTTGAAGTTCCTTTTCCAAGACTACCTCAGACGAGGTACATTCTTTTACTCCTTCATTCAAAGAAAATAACTTTATCTCCGCCAATCCTTTTACCTCACTTGCAAATTATCTGCATCTCTTTATGTTTATGATATTTTAATTTATAATTTTTAACCACAATCAGCCATCCATAAAACAACTGTGTCCTCTCCTTTTCATTAATGCTTATTGTAGCATATTTTTGCTTATTTTTCCATTGCTTTTCTATACGATTTTATCTGCGCTAATGTTTGTAGTACTGTACCTTTTTGAGTTTTATATCATTTATCAACTTTCATATCTAAAAAATTCTCTTGCCAACGCTTCTGCCATAGTTTTACTGTATCCCTGCTTCAAATATCCTTGAACAATTGTGCCAAACATCCCTTTTACCATATCCGCCTCTATATCACAATAGGCTTGCAGTTCTCCCGACAGCGCCATTGCAACATACTCAATCGGCTTATCATCCAACAACTTATGCAGCTTCGCAAGCGATTGCTCTGTAGTACGCAGACTGGCTTCTATTTCTTCACACTTCAACCGCAAAATATTACTATCTGAATAGTAAACCTCCACATAACCGTTATCCATGTTGTACTCACAGCCTATAACATTTTCCATAGAATACTATCCGCCCCAACATACTGTTTCACACGCTCAAAATCGTCCGCTTTTTCCTGCAACTGTTCTAATTTTACATACTGCTGATGTACCTTACCTTTATAGAAATCAATATCCTCTGCCTGTTTTGCGATTTTTGCCTTTAACTGTTTAATCCGCTCCATCAGATTGACACATTTTACCGTAAGGCTTTTTACAATTTCTTTCAGCCTTTCCACAAGTGGCATAGCGTTCTTTTCCTGATACGCCTTTGCGCTCATTAAAGCAGCCGGCTTCGACAACTGCCATTTTGTATCTTCATCATAGGCATGTATGTTACGTTCCAATGTCACTTTAGAATCAGCCATTTTCTCAATATCCTGCTGCAACTTTTTCTGTCGCTGTTCCAATGCTTTATTATCAGACATCAGCTTTTCTCTATTCTCCATCAATCCATCCGTCTGCTCCCTTAATAAATCATTGATTGCGGAAAGCTCTGTTGTTTCTTGCCAAACAGCTTCATTCTCTTGCTTTATCTTCTCCATTTCATTTTTAGCCAAGACTTGCTGATAAATAATGTGGGATAATTCCGCTTTATTATTGGATACCGCCTTTTCCAATTTTGCGACTTCTTTCGCTCTCTCCTGTTTTTCAAAGTCCAACACAGATAAATGCTTATTATGCGTTCCTAACTGTTTCCACCGCACCCCATATCTTTCCGCAACTTTTGAAAGTTCCTGCTTTTCAGATTCTATCCATTGATTCCACTCCGTTGCGCTTCTTGTGCCGCCTTTAAACCCTTGCTCTGCCAGTGCGCCTTTCAGTGATACTCTCGTATCAAGTCCACGCTTGCTGTTACGGGTAAAAGGAACAAAATCAACATGAACGTGCGGCGTTTCCTCATCCATATGCAGATGCGCCGAAAACACATATAGATTAGGATTTCTTTTCTGAAAATCTTTCATAAACTCTACCAGTATTTCTTTTGCAAGCTGCCCTTCTTCACTTTTAGCATTTGTATCATCTTTATTTCCAATCTGAAGAATAACTTCATGAAATAACTTCTCCTACTTGCTCTGTCTTATCTTCTCATAATAATTGTCAATTTTCTAATCACTCCGTTTTTGCTTTGCATTATAACGCCCCAACACTTCATCAAATAATTCATGGTATACCTTTTTAATATCCAAATGGCAGAACTCCACATTATATTTGCTC
Source organism: uncultured Lachnospira sp. (assembly GCA_910587485.1). Taxonomy (GTDB): domain Bacteria; phylum Bacillota; class Clostridia; order Lachnospirales; family Lachnospiraceae; genus Lachnospira. Next base: position 1,363 of record CAJUKN010000005.1, on the reverse strand, counting down.
CGTTCCTTATCAACATTCTTTGCACTGAAAGTTCTCGTATTATGGCTAACAGAACCTTTTCCCATCATGCCGCTAATTGTTCTCTCCAATAATCTCACACCTTCCCATCTTCTTTATTTTTATCTGTTATATTTGTGCCGATAGGCACAGCCTTTGTTACTTTCTGCGAAAGTAACGCAAAAGCACTTTCGACAGGCTACGCTCTATCAAAAGTGCCTTTGCGCCCTGCTGGGGGGCATTGCCACGCTTGCGCTGGCAAATAGCTTCGCCTTTTCATCTACTCATTTCATCCATGCGAAAACACATCTCAATCAAGTCCGCAATAATGCAAAGTCTATATCTTTTGCAACCTTGCAATATTCATCTCCGCAAAATCTTTATAGTCTGCATTGTTGTGTTCTTCCTTTTATTCCGACTTGACCTTATCCAATTCCCAATACCAAGAATCGTTTATCTTCTTCGCCCAAATACCAAGCTCCCTTTTGGCATTTTCCAATGTCCTCTTTGAAATTCCTTGCTCGTCCGCAATATCGAAAATCTCATTACTCTGAACTGCATTAGAAGTCAAAGCCAGTTCCCTAAGCAATCGCTTCGCCTGTTCCATTTTATTTGCTTTTGGGGCAATGCCGCCTAAGACTTCATCAGCCGTAATCTCATAATCCCCAAGCCATTGAAAACCATCCTCCGACAATGCAAATGCCTTCGAGTGTCCGAATGCTGCAAGATTATTTTTTATTTGCACTACTGCTCTAATATTTGGTTCTCCTTCAACTCTGCCCATCAATAATATGCTTCTTGCTACTGCGAAGAAATCAATCGAACCCATGCCCTGATACGCAGCCTTATTTCCTGCCGCTTTATTCATGTGACCAATAAGAACGATTGCACACTGATATTTCTCTGCTAACGCTCCCAATTTCTTCGTCATATCCCTTGCTTCATTTGCTCTGTTCATATCCATACCGCCGCCAAGATAAGCCTGTATCGGATCTAAAATTAACATTCTTGCTTTCGTCTGCACAATCGCCTTTTCCAATCGTTCATCAGCCATAGATAGAGATTTTTCTTTTTCATCAATAACCAATATCCTCTCACAGTCTGCCCCTGCCAGCTCCAATCTTGGTTTAACTGTATCTGCCAAACCATCTTCAGCACTCTGATAAATTACATTCATTGGCTCAGATAATTTCATCTCACTGTCTAACCCCTCTCCCTTTGATAGTTTCGCCGCTATATTCAGCACAAGCGTTGTTTTTCCATCGCCCGGACCGCCTTGAATGATTGTCAGCTTGCCATAAGGAATAAACAGATACCACAGCCAAGAAACTTCCTGCGACTGTATTTCCGACATTTTTATCATCTG